>DATDAU010000019.1:0-40022 GCA_036525215.1 Allosphingosinicella sp. | reverse complement strand
CGGCGGCAGTCCCGGCGCGGTGGGGCGGATGACCAGCCGGATCACGCCCTCCGCCGCCATCGGCTGGACCCGCTCGATGATGGCGTCGCCCGAGAACAATTGCTCGCGCTCGATCCGCGGGGCGGCGGCATGTTCCGCCTTCCCCCAGATCAGGGCACAACCCAGGCAAGCGGCGAGGCAGAAGATGGCTACCGCCCGTCCTGCCCGCGTGCCCGAGCCGAATGCGAGGAGGCCGGCGCCGAGCGCGGCGCTGCCCAGGAGAAAGCCGGCCCAACGCGGCGGATCGGGGAGCAGGAACCAGGCGGCGATGCCGAGCATCAGCCCGACCGGCAACCATAGCGGCAATTGGGCGCGCTCGGCCTCGAACAAGGGTTCGATTCCCGCACGCGCCCGCGCGAAATATGCAAGCAGGGTCCGCTCCCGCCCCCTTTGTGGCGCCGGGTCGGCTATGCTAGGGGCGCTCGCTTGACCGGTCGCCATGGCCGGCATCCTTGGAGAAACCCGCGTTGAGCGCAAGCAATGTCGTCACCCGCTTCGCGCCGTCGCCGACCGGGTTCCTCCATATCGGCGGCGCCCGCACCGCCTTGTTCAACTGGCTGTTCGCCCGCCATTATGGCGGCAAGTTCCTGCTGAGGATCGAGGATACCGACAAGGCGCGCTCCACCCAGCCAGCGATCGACGCGATCATCGACGGCATGTCCTGGCTTGGGCTCGACTGGGACGGCGACACATGGTTCCAGTCGGAATTCGCCGCCCGCCATTGCGAGGTCGCCGATGCCCTGCTCGCCAGCGGCCACGCTTACCGGTGCTGGATGAGCGCCGAGGAACTGGCCGCCGCCCGCGCCGAAGCCCAGGCCGAGCGCAAGCCGTTTCGCATCCGCAGCCCGTGGCGCGACCGCGCTGACGGACCGGCGGACCAGCAATCTGTCGTCCGCCTCAGGGCGCCGCAGGACGGCGAGACCGCGATCGACGACCAGGTCCAGGGCCGCGTCACCGTCCAGAATGCGGAGATCGACGATTTCGTGCTGCTGCGCTCGGACGGCAGCCCGACCTACATGCTCGCCGTGGTCGTCGACGATCACGACATGGGCGTCACCCACGTCATCCGCGGCGACGACCATCTCAACAACGCCTTTCGCCAGCTTGCGATCATCCGGGCGATGGGCTGGCCGGAGCCGGTCTACGGCCATGTGCCGCTGATCCACGGCCAGGACGGCGCCAAGCTTTCCAAGCGCCACGGCGCGCTCGGCGTCGAAACCTATCGCGACGAGCTCGGAATCCTGCCGGAGGCCCTGTTCAACTATCTGCTGCGGCTGGGCTGGGGGCATGGCGACGACGAGCATATTTCCCGCGAGGACGCGGTGCGCTGGTTCGGGCTCGACCATGTCGGCCGCTCGCCCTCGCGCTTCGACGTCAAGAAGCTCGAGAATCTCAACGGCCACTATCTGCGCGAGGCCGATCCGGCGCGGCTGGCGGCGCTGGTCGCGCCCAGGATCGCCGGCGCGGATGTCAGCCTGCTGACCAGGGCGATGCCGGTGCTGACGCCGCGGGCGAAAGACCTCAATGAACTGGCCGAAGGCGCCGCCTTCCTGTTCAAGGCGCGTCCGCTTGACATGGACGAGAAAGCGGCCTTGCTGCTAGAGGGCGACGCGCGGACACTGATCGAGGCAGTCCGCCTGTCTTTGTCCAACCTGGACGACTGGACCGCCGATGCGGCGGAACAGGCCGTGCGGGGGGTGGCTGAAAGTGAAGGCGTGAAGCTGGGCCAGGTGGCGCAGCCGCTGCGTGCGGCGCTGACCGGCCGGGCCACCTCGCCCGGGATATTCGATGTGCTGGTCCTGCTCGGGCGCGATGAAAGCCTGGCGCGGCTGGCGGACGCGGTGACGGAGAAGGACGGATAATGGCGGACAAGGCGACACTCACGATCGGCGACAAGAGCTACGATTATCCGACGATGTCCGGCAGCGTCGGCCCGGACGTGATCGACGTGCGCAAGCTCTACGCCGACACCGACGTCTTCACCTATGATCCCGGCTTCACCTCGACCGCCTCGTGCCGGTCCGAAATCACCTATATCGACGGCGACGCCGGCATTCTCCTCCATCGCGGCTATCCAATCGACCAGCTGGCCGAGAACTCGTCCTTCATGGAGGTCGCCTATCTGCTGCTCAACGGCGATCTGCCGAAGCAGGACGAGCTTAGCCAGTTCACCCACACCATCTCGCGCCACACCATGCTGCACGAGCAGCTGGCGACCTTCTACCGCGGCTTCCGCCGCGACGCCCACCCGATGGCGATCATGTGCGGCGTGGTCGGCGCGCTTTCCGCCTTCTACCACGACAGCACGGACATCACCGATCCCAAGCAGCGGATGATCGCCAGCCACCGGCTGATCGCCAAGATGCCGACGATCGCCGCGATGGCATACAAATATTCGATGGGCCAGCCGATGGTCTATCCGCAGAACAGCCTCAGCTATACCGGCAATTTCCTGAGGATGACGTTCAGCGTCCCGGCCGAGCCCTATGAGGTCAATCCGATCGTCGAGAACGCGATGCGGCGGATCTTCATCCTCCACGCCGATCACGAGCAGAACGCCTCGACCTCGACCGTGCGCCTCGCCGGATCGTCGGGCGCCAACCCCTTCGCCTGCATCGCCGCCGGCATCGCCTGCCTGTGGGGGCCGGCCCATGGCGGCGCCAACGAGGCGGCGCTGAACATGCTGCGCGAGATCGGCCGGCCCGAGCGGATCCCGGAATATATCGCCCGCGCCAAGGACAAGAACGATCCGTTCCGGCTGATGGGCTTCGGCCACCGCGTCTACAAGAATTTCGACCCGCGCGCGAAGGTGATGCAGAAAACCGCCGAGGAGGTGCTGAACGAGCTCGGCATCTCCGATCCGGTACTCGACACCGCCCGTGAGCTCGCCGAAATCGCGCTCAAGGACGATTATTTCATCGAGAAGAAGCTCTACCCGAACGTCGATTTCTATTCGGGCGTGATCCTCTCGGCGATCGGTTTCCCAACCGACATGTTCACCGCGCTCTTTGCGCTGGCCCGCACCGTCGGCTGGGTCGCGCAGTGGAACGAGATGATCTCCGATCCCGAGCAGAAGATCGGCCGGCCGCGCCAGCTTTATTGCGGCGCCGCCCAGCGCGACTACGTGCCGGTTTCAAAGCGCTAGACCAAGGTCTTAGCGCTCGATCCTCAAAGGCATTGTGAAGGTGAAGCGGGCGCCCTGGCCGGGGGCGCTGTCGACCGAGATGTCGCCGTCCATGGCGCGGGCGAGGCGGCGGGCGATGTAGAGGCCGAGGCCGGAGCCACCAGGCTCGTTTGGGTCGACCCGCTCGAACTTTTCGAAGATCCGGTCCTGGTCCGTCTCGGCGATGCCCTTGCCCTGGTCGGCGACAATGATCGCGGCGAGATCCCCTTCCCGCTCGGTACGCAGCCATACCTGACCGCCCTGGGGCGTGTAGCGGATGGCGTTTGTGATGAGGTTCATCAAGATCTGCAGCGTACGGGTGAAATCCCCGGTCGCGGGAAGCGTTTCGTCCGGCCCGGGCGCGTCCATGCGGATGTCGCGGTCGGCGGCGCGGACGGCGAGCAGGCCAGCGGCGCGGCGGGCGACGTCGGCGAGGTCGAGCGGCTCGGATTCGGGGCGGAAATCGGGCCTTTCCACCGCCTGGAGGTCGACCAGGTCGTCGACCAGGGCGAGCAGATGACGCCCCGCCGAGGCGATGTCGTCGGCATAGCCGGCATAATCGCGGCGCAGCGGTCCGTCGGGCTGGGCGCGCAGGCGCTCGGCATTGTCGACGATCTGTGCGAGCGGCGTGCGCAAGGCGAGATCGAGCCGTTCGCCGAAGGCGCCGTCGCGCCGCGGCTTCACATCGGCCTTGTCCCCACGTTCATCCGGCGCGGTGGCGCGCTCGCTCGCCGCGGCGCCGCGAAAGCCGGCGAAGCGGCCCATGCCGTCGATCAGGGGGACGCCGGACAGCGCGTAACGGCCCTTGCGGCCGCCCCGCAGCTCGGCGCTCTGGCGATCAAAGCTCTTGTGTTCGGCGAGCGCGCTGAGGATCGGCAGCGCGCCGTCCTCGCTCTCACGGAAGCGGAACAGGCGGGTGAGCTGCTTGCCAATCAGCTCGGACGGAACCCGGCCGATCGCCGCCGCCGCGCCCGCTGAAAGCGAGGTCAGGCGCAGCGTATCGTCGGTCTCCCACATCCAGTCGGCGGCGGCGCGCTGGAAATCGGCCTCGCGCGCCGCCGGCGGCTGCGTCGGCGCCGGGGCGAGCGCCGGCCGTTCCGACCAGCCTGTGATGGCGAGCGCGATCTCGTCGCCCTCGGGGGCGGCGCGGACCCACAAGTCGACATCCTGCTCGCCGTCGGCGGCGATAGCGGCACGCGAAACGGTGATGCCGAGGCGGCGGGCAAGCCGCGCCAGCGCCGCGATCTGGGGCACGGCGAGCACGCCCCCTTCCCTTCCGCCGGCCTGCTGGTGGAGCGAAGCCAGAGCGGGATCGGCGGCGATCAGCCGGCCTTCGGCGTCAATGCGGCCGGCGACGGCGATCTGGTCGGTGGGCGGCGCGTCGCTCATGCCGCCTCGGCAGAGGGTCGCGAACGAGTCGACAGGCGGGCGACGCTGGCGCGATAGGCCGGCTGCGCCTGCCAGAGCCTCAGGACGGCGCGCGCTGCCGCCAGATCGAGGCTGTCGAACAGGTCGAGCTGGGAAGCGGTGGCGTCGCCCTCGGCGCCGGAGACAAGTGGCCCGCTGCTGTTGGCGAGGAGGAGGATGGCGGCGGCGGCCTCGCGGCCGACGGCGGCGGCGCGCAGCGCGATGGCGGGGCCGCGGCCGCGCGGATCGGCCAGCACTTCCCAGGCCGCCGCATAATCGAGCCCGGCGAGCGCGGCGAGGCCGGCAATGAACAATGGCAGCATGCCTTCCGACAAAGCGCGCTCGAGCGCGGCGCCGTCGATCCGGCCGGCGGCGTGGAGGGTGCGGGCGAGCCGCATCGCCCGTGCTTCGAGCGTGTCGCCCTCGTCATAGGCGGCGAGAAGCTCGCTCGCCGTCTCCTCGATGATGCCGTCGACGGCGGCGATCCCGTGCTGCTGGACGATGTAATGACGCAAGGCCGCGGCCACCAGCCAGACCAGTTTGTGCTGGAGCTCGGCGGGAAGCTCGACCTGCCCCATGTCGGGCTCCTGGAAGCGGTCGAAGCGGCGGCTACGGGCGATCACCAGCTCCATCGCCTCGGCGGCGATCGTCTCGGCGGGGTCGCGGACCAGATCGAACAGGTAATCGTGCCCCTGGGCCGGGGCGTGGGCCTTCCAGAAGCGGTGCTCCTCGACCCGGCGGACCAGGATGTTGCCGAGGTCGGGGTCGCGCAGCACCTGGGCCCGTTCAAGGATGGGAAGCGCGATCGGCACCCGCGCCGACGACAAAGCGGCGTGAAGCGGACCATGGTCCTCGAAGCGAATGGCGAGCCGGGCCCGCATCGCATCCTCGAGGCCGCGGATCAGGCGGGTCAGCAGGGCGCCGGCAGTGAGCCGCTGCCACTCGGTCAGGCGGACCTGATCGGGCAAGAGAAGGTCGGTGGCGGCGACGGCAAAACGCTCGCGCGCCGCGGCCAGCAGCAGGCGCGCAGCGTCGCTTTGTCTCTCCCGACCGCTCGATCCGGTTTCGGCCATAGATTTCTCTTAGACGCTACAGGGTTAAAGCGCCGCTAATCCTGATGGGGTTTTGGGGCGGTATGGACCTGTTTCTGGGCCCAGAAAAAGGAACCGGCCGCATAAGCGAACAGAAAAGCGAGCCCGGCATGCCAATATCCGGTCGCGGCGAAGGGCAGCATCAGCCAGGTCATGCCCTTGCGCTCGGCGAGCAGTGCCTGCCCGCGGACCTTGTACCCCTCGGTCTCAAGGCCAAGCGCGACCAGGAAAGCGAGTGTGGTGAAGGCGAGCAGGACCATCCCCCAGCCGCGGGCCGGAACCAGACCGTAGGCGAGGACGACCATGGCTGCGCCGGCGAAGAGCGGCAGCAGATAGGCCCACCAGCTCTGGCGGACGCCGTCCTGCATGCGCAGCCGGCCGAGGCGGGAGGCGATGCCGTCAAGCGGCGTCGCCGCGATCATGTTGGCGAGGCCGATCCCGTACCAGCCCATGTAGAAGCAGGCGGCGCCCATGGCCGTGAGTACCGCCGCGGCGAAGCCAAGAATCTGCGGCGAGGCGGGGCTTCCCATCAAGAGGCCGGTGACCGCGCGTTCGAGCGGCGCCAGCATGCGGTCGGCCCAGCCCCGGCCGGCGCTGTCGGCACTGGCGACGATGCGGCGCTCGAGCTCGCCGAGGTCGGCCTCGCGGTCGATGATCGCGACCGGCCCCTCGGCGGCCAAGTGGCGCGCGCCGGACTGGAGGGTGCGCCGCAAGAGAGTCGATTGCAGGTCCCAGTCGCGGAGCATCGAGGCGGTTTCGATCAGGAGCGGCGCGTCGACGGCGGCCAGGCCGGCCCAGCGCGAAGCGGCGTCGATCCGCTCGTAGAGATCGCCAAAGCCGCTATCGGGGACGGTGAGCACCGCCGCGCCCTCGGTTTCGGCCATTTGCCGGTGCTGGTCGGCGGTCAGCACCGCGCCGTCCGCGACCAGCAGAAGCCGGTCGAACGGATCGACCGCCGCCGCCGCTTCCTCGGCGTCGCGCACGATCTTCAGGGGAACGCCGTCACGGCGAAGGCGCTCGAACGCCGCGGTCAGGGCCGCGGGCATCCGCTCGACGATGACGATCACCGGGTCCGCGCCCGCCGCCGCGGCGAGTCGCGCCTGGCGCTCGACCACGGTGCGGCCGGCGAGCGGCAGGGTCGCCCGCAAATGGCCCGGCTCCCCCGATTCGTGATAGGCAGCGATCAGCGCCGCTAAAGCCAAGACCTTCCCCTCCGCGTCAGCCGCGGACGGTAGTCGCGCCGAAGCGCGGTTGCAAAGCGGTTTGGCGCGCTAGTGCGAGACTTCGCCGAAATCGGCGAGGGCGGAGGCGATCTTGCGCTGGACCACCGGATCGCCGGGCGCGCCGGCAAGCGCCTCCTCGGCGAGCGCGATCAGGCCGTTGGCGCCGAAGCTGGCGGCGATGCTCTTCAGCCTGGCGGCGGCGAGCTCCCAATTGGCGTCGCAACGCGAACGGCCGAGCAGGTCGAGTTGGCGCGCGACGCTGTCGGTGAAAGCGAGCTTGAGCTCCGCCATCAACTCCCGGTCGCTGCCGACGGCGGCCGCCAGCGAGGCGTTCAGGGCTCCAGGATCGAATACCATGGGGCTGGAATAGGACGAACGGCGTTAACGGGACGTTTCATAACCGCGTCAAAGTGATACAATCCCGGTCATGAACACGGGGGCAGAGCGCGCCGAAGCGCAGCCGCATAGCGGCGAGAACGAGTGGATCGACCATGGCGTGCCGGAGGGTGACGCCGAGGCCGATCCGTTCCGCATCGAGGATATCGAGGCCGATCCGGAGCCGGAACGCGGCGGCGGCCGGATCCTGGCCGGCTTTCTCATATTGCTCGCCTTGGGATGGACCGGCGCCGTCGGCTATGCGCTGAGCATCGCCTGGCCCGGCCCCAGCCTGCAATCCTGGCTCGGATGGGTTGCGACCTTCAGCGCGCCCCTGATCCTGATCGGCCTGTTGTGGCTGATCTTCGGGCGCACCGGACGACGCGAAAGCGCCCGCTTCATCCAGAACGTCATCGCCATGCGCCGCGAGAGCCAGGCGCTGGAAAACGTCCTTGCCATCGTCTCCGCCCGGCTCGCCGACAATCGCGCGACGCTGGGCGAGGAAGCGGCGCGGCTCATGAGCCTAGGCGACGAGGCGTCCGACCGGCTCGGCCGGGTCACCCAGCATCTCGCCCGCGAAACCGCCGATCTCGACCGCAAGGCACAGGCGCTCGACAATGCCGCCGCCGCCGCGCGCACCGATATCGGCGTGCTGATGGGCGATCTGCCGCGCGCCGAAGTGCAGGCGCGTGCCGCTGCCGAGGCGATGAAGCAGGCCGGCCTCACCGCCCATGAGAAAGCCGGCGCGCTCGACGGACAGCTGGCGGCACTTACCGCGCGCGGCCGCGAGGCCGACGAAGTGGTCGGCGGTGCCGCCGAGAAGCTCGGCGCCCATATCGCCCGGATCGAAAGCGGCGCCGGCGCCGCCGCCGAACGGATGAACGAAGCGGCGGCGCAGATGAACGCCGCGATCGACGGATCGATGACGCGCGCCGCCGAATCGGTCGATCAGACCCGCGCGGGCCTCGAAGCCCAGGGCCAGACCATGATGGCGATGATCGAGCAGAGCCGCGCCGCCTTCGAGCAGGCGGGCGCCGACACCACGCGCGGCCTCGCCGAGCGGCTCGACATGGCCGGGCAGAAGATCGAGATGCTGGCCGGACGGCTGGCGAGCCAGGACGCGGCCAGCCGCACGCTGCTCGCCGGCATCAGCCGGCAACTGGGCGAGGTCGGCGAGCAGATCGCGGCGATCGGCGAGAGCGGCGACGCACAGAACGTCCGGCTCACCGAATCGCTCGGCGCGCTCAGCGCCGCCGCCCAGTCGTTGCACCGCGAGATCGAGGCAGGCCACGACCAGTCCGGCCAGATGATCGACCGCACCGGCCAACTCGCCGCCGCTTTGGCGGGTGTCACCGCCCAGCTGCGCGAGGAAATGCCGCCCGCCATGACCGACGTCGAGACCCAGGCCGGACGCACCGCCGAGGCCGCGCAGCACGTGGTCGCGACGCTGACCGAAATGCAGATTGTCTCGACTCTCGCCGGCGAGAAGGTGGCCGAGAGTGAAGCCAGCGTCTCCCGCCAGCGCGAGGCGCTCGACGCTTTGCTCGCGACCGTGCGCGATGGCGCGGCCGAAGCCGAGGAGAAATTGCGGACCCTGGCCGAGGCGCTCGGCGAGGCCGACGGCGCCGCTGCCCAGCTCGTCCAGCAGACCGGCCCCGAGCTGATCGAATCGCTGGTTCGGGTGCGCGAGGCCGCCAACCAGGCCGCCAGCCATGCCCGCGAGGCGATCGCGGCGGCGATTCCCGAAAGCGTCGCGGCGCTGGCCGAAGCCAGCCGCGAGGCGATGAACGAAGCAGTGGCCGAGCCGGTGCGCGAGCGCCTCGCCGAGATCGGCGACGCCTCCGAGCGGGCGGTGGCCGCGGCGCAAGGGGCGAGCGAGCGGCTGACCCGGCAATTGCTCGCGATCGGAGAAACCGCCGCGTCGATCGAGGACCGGATCGAGGAGAATCGTGCCGAGCGCGAGGCGCGCGAGGCCAAGGAGATGTCGAGCCGCGTCGCCCTGATCATCGACGCCCTCAACTCGACCGCGATCGACGTCAGCAAGATCCTGTCGAACGAGGCCAGCGACGCCGCCTGGGCGGCCTATCTGAAGGGCGACCGCGGCGTCTTCACTCGCCGCGCGGTGCGGTTGCTCGATTCGGGCGAGGCCCGCGAGATATTGCAGCATTACGAGAACGAGCCGGACTTCCGCGACCAGGTGAACCGCTACATCCACGACTTCGAATCGATGCTGCGGCGGGTGCTGGCGGACCGCGACGGCACGCCTATGGGCGTTACCCTGCTTTCGTCGGACATGGGCAAGCTCTACGTGGCGCTGGCCCAGGCGATCGACCGGTTGCGGCGGTAGGCGGCTAGTTCAGCCAGTCCAAGTCGCTCGCGCTGACCCAGCCGAAGACGTAATTGGCGTAGAACAGGCCGAAGCAGACCGACGCGACGATCGAGGCGTGGAAGGCGGCGCGGGCGAAGCTGAAGCTGTGGGGGGCGCTTTCGGCGTGGCCGGGCTGGCGCTCCACCCCCATTTCCTCGGCGGTGCGGACGCCGAACGGCAGGACCACGAACAGGCTGATCGTCCAGAACAGGACGAAGATGGCAAGCATCGAGGTCCAGCGCATGGGGCTCAGGTCCGGACGATGAGGACGGCGACTACCGGCTTCTTGCCGGTCCATTCGGTGGCGCACCGGCGGACGGCGAGACGGACGGCCTCGCGCAGCTTGGCTTCGTCCTTGCCGGCGCTTCTGGCGACGGCGTCGACCGCGGCGCGTGACGCCTCCTCGATGAAGGCGTCGCGATCCTCCTCGACGGGAATGCCCTGGACGTCGATCTCGACCTCGCCGCCTCTCAGCCGATCCTCGCCGTCGAGGGCGAGCGCGACCGAGATCAGACCGGCCAGAGCGAGCCGGCGGCGCTCGTTCATGGTGGCGCCGTCGGCGCGAAGGATGACGTCGCCGTCGAGCACGAGGCGGCCGACCACCTCCTCGCTCAATTTCTCCGGGCCGGTGGGGGCGAGGCGGATCAGGTCGCCGTTCTTCTGGACGATGCCGTGGGGGATGCCGCGCGCCTTGGCGAAGCGCGCCTGCTCGGCCATGTGGCGCATCTCGCCATGGACCGGGACGATGATCTCGGGGCGGATCCAGTCGTACATGGCGGCGAGCTCGGGACGGCCGGGATGGCCCGAGACGTGGACCGGCGCCTGCTTGTCGGTGATCATGTCGATATGCCGGGCGGCAAGCTCGTTCTGGATGCGGCCGATGGCGATCTCGTTGCCGGGAATCTGCTTGGACGAGAAAACGACGAGATCGCCGGCGTCGAGGGCGATCTTGTGCTGGCCGAAGGCGATTCGGGCGAGCGCCGCGCGCAGCTCGCCCTGACCGCCGGTGGCGATGATCATCACCTCCTTGCGGGGCAGCTTCATCGCCTCCTCGAAATCGATGACATCTGGAAAATCAGTGAGATAGCCGACGCTCTTCGAAACCCGCAATATGCGGTCGAGGCTTCGCCCGGCTACACAGACCTGACGGCCCGTATCCTGGGCGACGTGGCCCAGCGTCTTCAGCCGGGCGGCATTGGAGGCGAAGGTGGTGACCAGCACCCTGCCCTCCACGCCCTGGATGACGTCGTCCAGCCCCTCGCGCACGCCGAGCTCTGAGCCCGACGAGGCCTCCTGGAAGACGTTGGTGGAATCGCAGACCAGGGCGAGCACGCCCGCGTCGCCGATCGCGCGCAATTCGGCCTCGGTGCTCGGGTCGCCGAGCTGAGGGCTGTCGTCCAGCTTCCAGTCGCCGGTGTGGAAGATCCTGCCATAGGGCGTGTCGATCAACAGGGCATTGCCCTCGGGAATCGAATGGGCGAGCGGAATGTAGCGGAAGCCGAACGGGCCGAGCCGGAAATCCCCCTCCATCTCAACGACATTGAGCTTCACCTCGCGGCTCAGCCCCTCTTCCTCGAGCTTGCCGGCGATCAGGCCGGCGGTGAATGGCGTGGCGTAGAGCGGCACGCCGAGATCGTTGGCGAGATAGGGAATGGCGCCGATATGGTCCTCATGGCCGTGGGTGAGGACGATGCCGAGCAGATCGTCGCGATTTTCCTCGATGAAGGTGAGATCGGGCAGGACCAGCTCGATCCCCGGATAGAAGGGATCGGCGAAGGTCATGCCGAGATCGACCATCACCCACTTGCCGTCGCAGCCGTAGAGATTGACGTTCATGCCGATCTCGCCCGAGCCGCCGAGCGCAAGGAAGAGGAGTTCTTTGCCGGGTTTCATGTTTCGCTTACGGTTACGCGGTGCCGAGGGTCCGCTGGTGGAGCATGGCGAGGCCCTGGATGGTGAGATCGCCCTCGATCACGTCGAAAATGTCGGTGTGGGTGTCGAACAGGGTGGCGAGGCCGCCGGTGGCGACAACGGTGACCGAGCGGCCGATCTCGGCCTTCAATCGTTCGACCAGCCCCTCGATCATCGCCACATAGCCCCAGTAGATGCCGATATGCATCTGGTCCTCGGTAGTTCGGCCGATCACGGTCGTGCTTTCCGGCGCTTCGATGGCGACCCGCGGCAGGCGCGCGGCGGCGGCGACCAGAGCATCGAGCGAGAGGTTGATGCCCGGCGCGATGATCCCGCCCTTGTAGGCGCCCGAATAGTCGACGACGTCGAAGGTGGTGGCGGTGCCGAAATCGATGACGATCAGGTCGCCCTCGTTCAGCGCATGGGCGGCGATGGCGTTGAGTACCCGGTCGGCGCCGACCGAGCGCGGCTCGGCGACGTCGAGCTCGATCCCCCATTCGACCGGGGCCTGGCCGGCGATGAGCGGCGTAACCCCGAAATATTTGGTGGCCAGCACTTCCAGATTGTGGAGCGCGCGCGGCACGACCGTGCCGATGATGACGGCGGAGACGTCGGCCTTGGTGAAACCTTCGAGCGCGAGCAGCTGGTGGAGCCACACCGCATATTGATCGGCGGTGCGGCGCGCATCGGTGGCGATCCGCCAGCGGGCGCGGATCATCCCGTCCTCGACGAGCGCGAAGACCAGATTGGTATTGCCGGCGTCGATGGCGAGAAGCATGGGGACGCCTTAGCCCCGCGGACTATCGTTGGCGAGAGGCCGCGTCAGGAGCTTAGCAGCCAAATCCCGGGTGCATCATCGTGCGGGGCTGACCCAGCCGCCACTCGGCACCGTCATATTCGTCCTGCAAAGGCTGGTCGGCTTCGTCGCGATAATGAAGTTGGGTGCCGGTGATACAACCAAGTTCGGGAAGGTGCTCGCGAAGCAGGGCGCGCGCCGCAGCCAGGTCGTAGGCGTCGACGTCTATCCCGCAAAACGCGATGTCCCGTGAGCCATCCGGTTTCTCGTCGCCCAAAGAGGAGCCGCCGCCGCTCACAAAGCCAAGTCCGGCGACGCCCAGTTCAGCCTCCAGCGGGTCTTCGTAGCGCGCCCCCCGATCCAGCGGCTGAAGGGGCTCGGGCAAGAGGATGTAAATCAAAGCAGTCGGACGGTCGTCGGTGTCAGCCTTTCCTGTCAGCTTGTCCGCAAGCTTGCGCCAGAACGCCATGTCCCTTCCCCATTCCAGGTCTGCCAAGTTCGCGCAATCCGCCTCACAAAGTCAATTTCCCGGGTGATAGGTCCGCTCGACATGGCCTTCCAGGTCTTCGCGGTAGAAGTAGACCGGCCGCAGATTGCCCGAGGCGTAGCGCTCGGCCTGATCGTTGAAATGGGGCGAGGCCGGGTTGCCGCTCTCACCGCCGGCGGTGACCGCCCAGGCGCGCAGGCGCGGGCCGAATTCGACGACGGCGACGAAAGAATTGCCGGAGGTGCCGTACCAGCGGCGCGTACCCGGATAGGAACGGGCCGCGAAGGAGGCGAGCGTGCCCCAGCGGGCCTGCGCGAAGGGGACCGGGATGCTCGGGCGCTCGTCGGAGAAGGTCTGGACGATCGCCGCGTCGTTGCGCTGGAAGCGATTGACCTCGCCCCAGCGCACCCGCCAGCGTCCCCAATCCCTCTCCAGCCGATCGAGCGCGCGGCCAAGGCCTGCGAGCCGGTCTGCGTCGGCAAGTGCGTCGATCGCCTCCCACATATTACCGTGCGGCGGCCGCGTCCGCCCGGCGACCGCCCACAATTCCTCGGCCCAGAAGCAGGCAAGGGTCGTCGCCTCGGAGTCCGCCGACCATCTCTTGTTCCAGTCGCGAAGCAAGGCGACCGGCTGGGCGAACCGAGCCCGCGCCGCACCGCGCGGCAAGGCAGACCAGGCGCGGTCGAGATCGGCGGTGGCGCGGACGAAGAAGGGCAGCCAGTTGTCATAGGCGATGCGGCGCAGGCTCTCCGGAGTCAGCGCCCGCGCCCGATCGAGGCTGTTGGTAGCATGGTCGCCGCGCGAATTGGCGCCGACCATGTCCATGTAGCGCGGGAAGGCGTCCCGGCGCGGGCTGTCGGCGCCGGCGGCGCGCCACGGCGCGTCGTTCGAATTGTAGAGCCAGTTGGCGCGGGGATCGCGAACCTCGGGCAGTGCCGTCAGCGGGGTGAGCCCGCGCCAGTCGGTCGCGGGATCGCTGCCGTCGACCGTTCCGCGATAGTCGAAGCGGTCGTCGCGGACCGGCACGAACTGGGGGTGGAGATAGGCGATATGGCCGTCGGCGTCGGCGTAGATGGTGTCGTTGGACGAATTGGCCTGAAGCGCCGCGACCCGCATGTAGCCGGCGAAATCGCGCGCCTTGGTGCGCAGCCAGCTTTGCTGGAGAGCCGGGATCGGCCGGTTCATCAGTTCCATCGCGACCCAGCGCTCGCCCTCGGCGCGGACGATCGGTCCGTGATGCGTGGCGAAGGTCGTGAACGTGCGCTCCCGAAGGCTGCCGTCCGGCTGACGGACGCGGATCACGATCCGATGGGTGCGGACGGGCCGGAGCGCCTGCCCGTAGCGATAGGAGATCCGGCCGTTCCTCCGGACGATCGTCTCGGCGAACTCGTCGACCGAATCGACGCCACTCGACGTGTGCATCCAGCCGGCGCGCTCGTTGAAGCCCTGGTAGATGAAGAACTGGCCCCAGGTGGAGGCGCCATAAGCGTGGAGGCCCTCGCCGCTCTCCATGCCGAGCTCGGAGCGGAAGAAGAAGCTGGTGTGGGGGTTGATCAGCAGCAGGGCGTGGCCGTCGCGGGTCAGGCCGGGGGCGATGGCGATGCCGTTCGAGGCGCTCCGTTCCTCATAAGGCGGCTGCGGCGCCGGAAGGGCGACGCGCGGCCCCTGCCCGCCGTAGAAGGCTTCGAGCTGGCGAAGATCGACACGCTCGATGTCGCCGCCGATGCTGCCTTCGGTGAAGGACAGAGCCATCCACGGCTCGAACCGCGTGAGGACCCGCGGATGCACGTCCGGGTGGGTCGCCAGATAGTGGTTCAGCCCGGCCGCCCAGGCGTCCATCAGCGCGCGCAGCCATGCGGGGCTGCGCCGGTAATCGGCCTTCAGCACCTCCGGGTCGATGTAGAGCCGCTGCCTGAGGTCTTGCCACAGCGCGCTTTCGCCTTCCGCTTCCGCGGTGCGGCCGAGAGCCGTCAGGTAGTTCGCCTCGATGCGGGGGAAATCGTCCTCGGCCTGGGCGTAGATGGCGCCGAACACCGCGTCGGCGTCGCGCTGGCCGCGGACATGGGCGATCCCCCAATCGTCGCGGGTGATGGTCACGCGCGCGGCATAGGCGTCGCCAGTCGCCCGGGCGGGATTGGCCGCCGCGGCCGCCCATGCGCCGCCCAGCGCCAGCGCCAGGGCAAATGTCGTCCAAGGCTTCATCGCGTCTCCTTCAACCCAACAGGAAGATATCGCCGGCATGGATGACGCGCAGCGATCCGTCGGCCAGGCGCAGCCGCAGCGCACCGTCCTCGTCGAGGCCGTCGAACAGCCCCTCGCCTTCGGGAGTGGACAAGGCCGTGCCAAGCGGATGCGCGGCTTCGAGCCAGGCCCGGCGGACCGGCGCCAGGCCTTCGGCACGCCACCGCACCAGCCAGCGCGAGAAGTCTCGCGACAGGATCTCGAGGAAGGGTCCGGGCTCGGGCCGCATGCCGGCGAGCGCGCCGATACTGGTCACCGGCCGGTCCAGCCCCTGGGGATGGTAAGTGAGGTTGACCCCGAAGCCGAGGATCACCGCGTCGCCCTGCCGCTCGAGCAGGATGCCGGCCAGCTTGGCGCCGTTGAACAGGAGGTCGTTGGGCCATTTGATCTGGGTCGCCGGGGCGTAGACCGATACGACTTCGTGGAGCGCGACGGCGGCGACCAAGGCGAGGCTCGGCGCGGGCGGATCCTCGCCCCTCAAACGCACCAGGGTGCTGGCGTAGAGATTGCCCGCGGGCGACTGCCAGGTCCTGCCCTGCCGGCCCTTGCCGCCGGTCTGGCGCTCGGCGCGCAGCCACAGACCCTCCAGTGCCCCTTCGCGCGCCAGAATGGCGACGTCGTCGTTGGTGGAGCCGGTTTCGGAGACGGTGCGGATGTTCGTCACCGCCTTACCCTAAACGGGTGGGCGCGATCAGAACAGGGCTCGGGCTGCGTTGGTCGTCATCGCGTCGAGCCAGGGGATGGCGAGATAGCCGAGCGGGGAGATGAACAGGGCCGAGGCGAAGATCAGGGCGGCGCCGACCGGCTCCTTCGTCTCGGCGAAGGCGGGCGCCGGGGCGTCGAAGTACATCCGCTTGACGATCATGATGTAATAGAAAGCGCTGACCACCGAGGTGGCGATGGCGACCGCCGCGAGCCAGGTGAGATCGGCTTGGACCGCCGCCTGGAAGACCAGGAATTTGGGCCAGAAGCCGAACATCGGCGGGATGCCGGCGAGGCTGAACATGAAGATCGCCATGGCCAGAGCGAGGCCGGGGCGGGTGCGCGACAGGCCGGAGAGCGAGGCGATGGTCTCGACCGGCTGGCCATCGGCGTCGCGCATCCTGAGCACGACCAGGAAGGCGCCAAGCGTCATGGCGACGTAGACGCTCATGTAAAAGAGGACCGAGCTCGCCCCCGACACGCCGGCGGCGGCGAGACCGACCAGGGCGAACCCGACATTGTTGATCGAGCTGTAGGCGAGCAGCCGCTTGATGTTGGCCTGGCCGATGGCGGCGACGCCGCCGAGGATGGTCGAGGCCAGAGCGGCGAAGATGACGATCTGGCGCCAGGCGTCGGTCGCCGGGCCCATCGCCTCGATCGAGATTCGCACCAGAAGGGCCATGGCTGCGACCTTGGGCGCCGAGGCGAAGAAGGCGGTGACCGGGGTCGGCGCGCCTTCGTAGACGTCGGGAGTCCACATGTGGAACGGCACCGCGCTGATCTTGAAGGCGAGGCCGGCCAGGACGAAGACGATGCCGAACAATTCGCCCTGGCTGAGGCCGTCGCCCAAAGCCGCGGCGATGCCGCCGAACAGGGTGGTGCCGGTGAAGCCGTAGAGCAGGGAAATGCCGTAGAGCAGGATGCCGCTGGCGAGCGCGCCGAGCACGAAATATTTGAGGCCGGCTTCGGCCGAACGGGCGTCGCTGCGCTGGAAGCTCGCAAGGACGTAGGCGGCGAGGCTCTGCAGCTCGAGGCCGACATAGAGGGTGAGGAGATCGCCGGCCGAGACCATCATCCCCATGCCGACGGCGGAGAGGAGGATCAGCACCGGATATTCGGCGCGATAGTCCTTGTCGCGGCCGAACCAGCTCATCGCCGCAAGCATCGAAACGGCGGCGGCGATGTAGATGACGATCTTGGAGAAAGCGGCGAAGCTGTCGCCGATGAACAGGCCGAAAAAGGCGGTGCCGCCGGCGTCGCGCATGCCGGGGACGAATGCGGCGGCGGCGGCGAGCGACAGGACGGCGAGCCATGTCAGCACGCGGGCCGATCGGTCGCCACCCCAGGCCGCGGCCAGCATCAGCAGCATCGCTGCGGCGCTCAGGATCTCTTCGGGAAGGACGAGGAGGAAGTCGCTGAAGTTCATCAGTGCGCGCCCTCCCCTTCATGCGCCGCCGGCTCATGCGCAGCCGGCGCCGGCCTGCCGGCGGTGACGGCGGCGTCGCCGGCCGGGGCGCGGCGCTCGATCCGTTCGAGCAGGGTCGAGACGTCGTCGCGCATCGGCGCGAGGAAGCTTTCGGGATAGACGCCCATCCACAGGACGACCGCGGCGATCGGCGCGAGGATCGCCCATTCGCGGATCGAAAGATCCTTCATCGCCGCCGCCTCGGCGGTGCGCGCCGCGCCGAAGGCGACCCGCCAGTAGAGGTAGAGCATATAGGCGGCGCCGAGGATGATGCCGGTGGTGGCGACCGCGGCAACCCAGCTATTGATCGCATAGGCCCCGACCAGAGCCAGGAACTCGCCGACGAAGCCAGACGTGCCGGGAAGGCCCACCGAAGCCATGGTGAAGAGCATGAACAGCATGGCGTAGCCCGGCATGTTGTTCGACAGGCCGCCATATTTGTCGATCTCGCGGCTGTGCAGGCGATCGTAGACGACGCCGACGCAGAGGAAGAGCGCGCCCGAGACCAGGCCATGCGAGAGCATGACGATCAGCCCGCCCTCGATCCCCTGGCGATTGAAGGCGAACAGGCCAATGGTGACGAAGGCCATGTGGGCGACCGACGAGTAGGCGATCAGCTTCTTCATGTCCTGCTGCACCAACGCGACCAGCGACGTGTAGACCACGGCGACCATCGACAGGCCGAAGATGATCCAGATCAGCTGGACGGAGGCGTCGGGGAACATCGGCAGCGAGAAGCGGATAAAGCCGTATCCGCCCATCTTCAGCAGAACGCCGGCGAGGATCACCGAGCCGGCGGTCGGCGCCTGGACGTGGGCGTCGGGAAGCCAGGTGTGGACCGGCCACATCGGCATCTTGACCGCGAAGCTGGCGAAGAAGGCGAGCCACAGCCAGGTCTGGGCCTGGACCGGGAAATCCATCTCCATCAGGTGCGGGATGTAGGTGTCGCCGCCGGCGAAATTCACCATCCACAGCATCGCGATCAGCATCAGCACCGATCCGAGCAGGGTGTAGAGGAAGAATTTGTAGGCGGCGTAGATGCGGTTGGCGCCGCCCCAGATGCCGATGATCAGGTACATCGGGATCAGGCCGGCCTCGAAGAAGATGTAGAAGAGGAAGAGATCCTGGGCCGCGAAGACGCCGATCATCAGCGTCTCCATGGCCAGGAAACAGGCCATGAACTCGGGCACCCGCTCCTCGATCGAAGTCCAGGAGGCGGCGATGCAGATCGGCATCAGGAAGGCGGTGAGGACGATCAGCATCAGGGCGATGCCGTCGATGCCGAGCGCCCAGGCGAAGCGGCCGAAGACGGCGTGATATTCGGTGAACTGCCATTGCGGTCCGCCGACGCGATAGGCGACCCAGAGGCCGACGCAGAGCGCCAGAGTGGCCAGGGTCGTCACCAAAGCGATCCAGCGCGCGCCATTGGCGCCGGTGAGCAGGCAGGCGAGCGCGCCGAGCAAAGGCAGCGCCAGGATCGCCGACAGGATCGGGAAACCGGAAAGCATCATCGCGCCATCGCCCAGGTGGTGGCGGCGGCGACGCCGAGCAGCATCACCAGCGCGTAGGTATAGAGATAGCCGGTCTGGATCCGC
Source organism: Allosphingosinicella sp. (assembly GCA_036525215.1). GTDB lineage: Bacteria > Pseudomonadota > Alphaproteobacteria > Sphingomonadales > Sphingomonadaceae > Allosphingosinicella. The sequence goes on along the minus strand of DATDAU010000019.1, from coordinate 21,159 downwards.
GCGGTCACCCTGGTGCCGGCCATGACCGCGGCGGCGGCGCCGTCGGGGCCGAAGCGGTCGATCACCCCCTCATCGCCGCCCTTCCACAAGAGGCGGCCGAGCCAGAGTGACGGACGGACCAGAAGGGCGTCGTAGATCTCATCGAAATACCATTTGTTGAGCAGGAAGCGGTAGAGGATGCCGAACTGGCCGACGAACGCCGCCGGGAAGCCCGGATTGCGGATGTAGGCGTAATAGGCGACCAGGAAGCCCAGGATCATCGCCGTCGTCGCCGACAGCTTCACCGCCAGCGGCACCAGGTGCGACGCGTGCATCAGATGGGCGTCGAAGGCGACGCTGCCGGCCCAGAAATGAGCCCCGCCTTCGGGATCGAGGAAGGCGTGGTGGAAGGCCTGGCCGGCGAAGATCGCGCCCAGCGACAGCAAAGCGAGCGGCACCAGGATCGTCCACGGGCTTTCGTGGGGGTGATAGCCGCCCGTGCCGGTCTTGATCTCTTGCGCGCCCGCTTCCGCCTGATGGGTGTCATGGCCGGCATCCTCGGCGTCGGGATGGTCGTGATGATCGCCGTGGAGCGCGTGCTGGACATGCTCGGACTGGGCCCAGCGCGGCTTGCCGAAGAAGGTCAGGAAGACCAGCCGCCAGGAGTAGAAGCTGGTCAGCAAGGCTGCGAGGACGCCGATGAAATAAGCGAAATGGCCGAGCGTGGTGCCGCTGGCGAAGGCGCTTTCGATAATCGCGTCCTTCGAAAAGAAGCCGGCGAAGCCGATGGCGGGCAGTCCCGTCACCTGGATGATGCCGACGCCGGTGATGGCGAGCGTGCCGAAGGTCATCGCCCAGAAGGTGAAGGGAATCTCTTTCCTCAGCGCGCCGTAATAGCGCATGTCCTGCTCGTGGTGCATGGCGTGGATGACGCTGCCGGCGCCGAGGAAGAGCAGGGCCTTGAAGAAGGCGTGGGTGAAGAGGTGGAACATCGCCGCGCCATAGGCGCCGACGCCCGCCGCGAAGAACATGTAGCCTAGCTGCGAGCAGGTCGAATAAGCGATCACCCGCTTGATGTCGTTCTGCACCGTGCCGACCGTGGCCGCGAAGATGGCGGTAGCGGCGCCGACGAAGGTGACGACGGCGGTGGCGGTCGTGCTGGTCTCGAACATCGGCGACAGGCGGCAGACCATGAACACGCCGGCGGTGACCATGGTCGCGGCGTGGATCAGGGCCGAGACCGGGGTCGGGCCCTCCATCGCGTCGGGCAGCCAGGTGTGGAGGCCCAATTGCGCCGATTTGCCGCAGGCGCCGATGAACAGGAGGATGCACAGGAGCGTCATCGTGTCGACGCGGTGGCCGAGGAAACCGATGGTCGACCCGGCCATGTGCGGCGCGGCTTCCAGGATGGTGGGGATCGAGACGGTGCCGAACACCAGGAAGGTGCCGAAGATGCCGAGCGAGAAGCCGAAATCGCCGACCCGGTTGACCAGGAAGGCCTTCAGCGCCGCCGCATTGGCCGATGGCTTGTGGTACCAGAAGCCGATCAGGAGGTAGGAAGCGAGGCCGACGCCTTCCCAGCCGAAGAACATCTGGACGAGGTTGTCGGCGGTGACCAGCATCAGCATGGCGAAGGTGAAGAGCGACAGATAAGCGAAGAAGCGCGGCTGGCTGTCGTCCTCGGCCATGTAACCCCAGGAGAAGAGATGGACGAGGGCCGAGACCGTCGTCACCACCACCAGCATCACCGCGGTCAGCGCGTCGACGCGCAGCGCCCAGTCGACCGACAGACTGCCCGACTGGATGAAGTTCGCCACCGGATAAAGCTGGGAAGACTCGGTTCCCGCGAGGAAGCCGAGAAAGATCGGCCAGCTCAGCGCCATGCCGACGAACAGGGCGCCGGTGGTGATCAATTTGGCCGCCAGATTGCCGAGCATGCGGTTGCCGAGGCCCGCGATGATCGCCGCGATCAGCGGCAGGAAGACGATCGCCTGGACCACCGTCACCCCTTCATCTGGTTGATGTCGTCAACCGCGATCGTGCCGCGGTTGCGGAAGTAGATGACCAGGATGGCGAGCCCGATGGCGGCCTCGGCGGCGGCGACGGTGAGCACGAACATGGCGAATACCTGGCCGACCATGTCGCCGAGGAAGACCGAGAAGGCGACGAGGTTGATGTTCACGCTGAGCAGGATCAGCTCGATCGCCATCAGGATGACGATGACGTTCTTGCGGTTGAGGAAGATGCCGAACACCCCGAGCACGAACAGGATCGCGCCGACGGTGAGGTAGTGACCCAGGCCGATCATATCTCCACCCCCTGCCCCACGCCTGGCTGCATGTTGATCACAGCTTCGTCGGGACGGCGGCGGACCTGGGAGGAGACGTTCTGCGGGCGGACGTCGGAGCGGCGGCGGACGGTGAGCACGATCGCGCCGATCATGGCGACGAGGAGAACGATGCCGGCCGCTTCGAAGATGAACAGGTAGCGTGTGTAGAGGAGCTGGCCGAGGGCGACGATGTTCGACTGGGCCGGGTCGATCGGCGCAGCGCGGGCATTCAGCGCAATCGGCCCGGCATTGCGGGCGAGCAGGGCCATGATCATTTCGCCGAGCAGGATGATCGCGAACAGGACCGCGACGCCCCAATAGGAGGCGATGCCGGCGCGAAGCTCGCTGAAATCGATGTCGAGCATCATCACCACGAACAGGAACAGCACGGCGACGGCGCCGACGTAGACGATGATCAGGAGGAAGGCGAGGAACTCGGCGCCGATCAGCAGGAACAGGCCGGCGGCGTTGAAGAAGGCCAGGATCAGCCACAGCACCGAGTGGACCGGATTGCGCGACGCGATCGTCATCACCCCGGAGGCGATGACCATGGTGGCGAAAAGATAGAAGACGACGGCCTGAATCACGCGCGCCGCCTAGCGATACGGCGCATCGGCGGCAAGGTTGGCGGCCAGCGCCCGCTCCCACCTGTCGCCATTGTCGAGCAATTTGGCCTTGTCGTAGATCAGCTCCTCCCGGGTCTCGGTCGCGAAATCCATGTTCGGACCCTCGACGATGGCATCGACCGGGCAGGCCTCCTGGCAAAGTCCGCAATAGATGCACTTGGTCATGTCGATGTCGTAGCGGGTGGTCCGGCGACTGCCGTCCTCGCGCGGTTCGGCCTCGATGGTGATCGCCAGAGCCGGGCAGACCGCCTCGCAGAGCTTGCAGGCGATGCACCGCTCCTCGCCGTTCGCGTAGCGGCGCAGGGCATGCTCGCCGCGAAAGCGGGGCGAGATGGGGTTCTTCTCATACGGATAGTTGATCGTCGCCTTGGGCTTGAAGAAGTATTTCAAGGTCAGCCAGTGCGCCTTCACGAACTCCCAGAGGGTGAACGTCTTGATCCAGTGAGCGATCATGATGCTGCTCCGTTCCGCCGGCGGCAGGTTCCGACGAACGCCACATGCAGCAGCGAGCGCGAACCGTTTTCCGCCCGGCTCGACCCGGCCGGAAGGATCGAAAAGGCGGCGCTGCCGTCGTCGCGCGCCGAAAGCTCGACCAGGGCGAGGCAGGCTGATTCGGTGAACATGCAGGGTGCCGGCGCCATCGCGAAAAAGGCGACCTGGCCCGGGGCAATCGAGAGCGTGGGGTGCCGGCCAGCCACCTGAATCGGGTTGGCCGGCCAGTCGATCGTCACCTGCGGATCATCGCCGTTCGGCACCCGTATGGCGAAACGCCAATTGCTATGGTCCGCCTCGGGAAAATTGACGCTGCTCGACTGAACTCCATTTTCGTTGATCACGCCCTGATGTTCGATCGTGCAATCATAGGCGCCGGCGAGCGCGGCCGCGGCGACGAGGGTGAGCGCTACCATGGCAGCATCCCCTCATGACCGAGCATCAGATAGCCCGAGACCAGGAACACCCAGATCAGCGAGATAGGCAGGAAGATCTTCCAGCCGAGGCGCATCAGCTGGTCGTAGCGGTAGCGCGGGACGGTGGCCTTCACCCAGGAGAAGATGAAGAAGAAGCACCAGATCTTGGCAAAGAACCAGATGATCCCGGGGACATAATAGAGCGGCGCCCAGTCGATCGGGGGCAGCCAGCCGCCCCAGAAGAGCACGGCGTTCATGCCGCACATCAGGAGGACGTTGCCATATTCGCCGAGCCAGAAGAGCGCGAAGCTCATCGACGAATATTCGGTCTGGTAGCCGGCGACGAGCTCGCTTTCGGCCTCGGTAAGGTCGAAGGGCGCGCGGGCGGTTTCGGCCATGGCCGAGATCAGGAAGATCACCGCCAGCGGGAATAGCAGAGGGTTGAAGCCGAAGCCGTTGAGAAGGCTGAAAACATGGCCCTTTTGGGCACCTACGATGCCGGAAAGGTTGAAGGTGCCGGCCCAGAGCACCACCGGAATGAGCACGAAGCCGATCGAGACTTCGTAAGATACCATCTGAGCAGCAGCGCGCAAAGCACTGTAGAACGGATATTTCGAGTTGGACGCCCAGCCGGCGATGATGATGCCGTAGACACCCAGGGAGGATATGGCGAGGAGGTAGAGCAAGCCGACATTGATGTTGGCCAGCACCCAGCCGTCGGCGAAGGGGATCACCGCCCAGGCGAGCAGGGCGACGGTAAAGGTGAGGATCGGCGCGATCAGGAACAAGCCGCGATTGGCCGACGACGGGATGATGGTCTCCTTGAGGAAGACCTTGAGCCCGTCGGCGAAGCTCTGCAGCAGCCCGAACGGCCCGACGACGTTGGGCCCGCGCCTGAGCGCCATCGCCGCCCAGATCTTGCGATCGGCATAGATGATCATCGCCACCGCCAGCATCAGCGGCAGCGCGATGATCAGGATGAAGACCAGCGTGGCGATGAGATAGCCCCAGACCGATCCCATCCAGGTCGATTGCATCCAGGCGGTCACTCCGCGGCCTCCGCGATCGTCTCGCCGTGGAGCAGCTCGGCGCTGCAGCGCTGGAGGGTGGGCGAGGAGCGGGCGATGGGGTTGGTGAGGTAGAAATCCTTGATCGGATAGGCGACCGAGGTTCCCTTGGGGATCGGCTCGGCCTTGAGCCTGGGCGGCGCCCAGTCGAATTGGGCGAGGCCGGGCGTCGTGAAGGCCGGGTGTTCGGTGAAGAGAGCGGCGCGGAGCTGGGCGAAATCGTCGAAGGGGAGCGGCTTGCCGAGCACGTCCGACAAAGCGCGCAGGATCGACCAGTCGGCGCGGGCGTCGCCGGGCGGGTCGACCGCCTTTTCGCTATACTGGACGCGGCCCTCGAGATTGACGTGGATGCCGTGCTTCTCGCTGTAGGCGGCGCCGGGGAGGATCACGTCGGCCGCGGCCGCGCCCTTGTCGCCGTGGTGGCCGAGATAGACCTTGAAGCTGCCGACGAAGGGCGCGAGGTCGGCCTCGTCGGCGCCGAGCAGGAAGAGCAGTTGCGGCGCCGCTTCGGCGAGTGATGCCATGCCGCCACTCCGGGCGAAGCCGAGCATCAGTCCGCCGGTCCGCGCCGCCACGGTGTGGAGGACGTTGTAGCCGTTCCAGCCGTCACGGATGACGTTGAGCGACTTGGCCAGAGCCAGGCTCGCCGCCTGCCCGCCTTTCGCCTTCAGCGCCGAACCGCCGACGATGACCGCGGGGCGCTCGGCGGCGGCGAAGGCGTCGGCCGCTTCCTTCGGCAGGTTCGAGAGCAAGGCGAGGTCGTCGCCCAGCCAGGCGGTCTTGTAGGTAAGGTCGACCTCGGGGCCGATGGCGAAGACCCTGGCGCCCCGGCGCACTGCCTTGCGGATGCGGGTGTTGACCAGGCTCGCTTCCCAGCGCGGGTTGGTGCCGACCAGGAGGATGGCGTCCGCACTCTCGATGCCGGCGATGGTGGTATTGAAATTGACCGCGGCGAGGTTGGACGTGTCGTAGGCGAGGCCGGTCTGGCGGCCTTCGACCAGGTCCGAGCCCAAAGACGCGAGCAGTTTCTTCGCCGCGTACATGGTCTCGACGTCGACCAGGTCGCCGGCGACCGCGGCGATGCTGCCTTTCGCCTTGCCCGCCACCTTGGCGATCGCGGCGAAGGCCTCGTCCCACGTCGCAGGCCGCAGCTTGCCGCCCTCGCGCAGCCAGGGCCGGTCGAGGCGGTTGCGGGTCAGGCCGTCGACCGCGTGGCGGGTCTTGTCACTCGCCCACTCCTCATTGACGTCCTCGTTGAGGCGGGGAAGCGCGCGCATCACCTCGCGGCCGCGCGCATCGAGGCGGATGTTGGTGCCGACCCCGTCCATCACGTCGATGGCCGGGACCTTGCGGAGCTCCCAGGGCCGCGCCTCGAAGCTATAGGGCTTGGAGACCAGGGCCCCGACCGGGCAGAGATCGACGACATTGCCCGAAAGCTCGCTGTGCAGCGCGCCCTCGAGATAGGAGGTGATCTCCATATTCTCGCCGCGGCCGACCGCGCCGATCTCCTCGACGCCGGCGACCTGCTCCATGAAGCGGACGCAGCGCGTGCAGTGGATGCAACGGGTCATGATCGTCTTGACCACCGGGCCCATATATTTCTCGGTGACCGCCCTTTTGTTCTCGTCGTAGCGGTTGTGGCCGCGGCCGTAGGCGATGGCCTGGTCCTGAAGGTCGCATTCGCCGCCCTGGTCGCAGATCGGGCAATCGAGCGGATGGTTGATCAACAGGAATTCCATCACGCCCTCGCGCGCCTTGCGGACGCCTGGCGTGTTGGTGAAGATCTCCTGATTGTCGGCGGTCGGCAGCGCGCAACTCGCCTGGGGCTTGGGCGGCCCCGGCTTCACCTCGACCAGGCACATCCGGCAATTGCCGGCGATGGCGAGGCGCTCATGGTAGCAAAAGCGCGGAATCTCCTTGCCCGCCAACTCGCACGCCTGGAGCACGGTCGCGCCCTGCGGGACTTCGATCTCGACGCCGTCGACTTTTACTTTCGGCATATCAGCGCGCCCCGCCGGTGGCGGCGGCCGTGGCGGAGGCCGCGGGCATGCGCCACAGGGCCTCGGCCAGGCGGAATCGAAGCTGGGTGGCCTGGAAACCCCTGCCCCGCGCGGTATCGGGCACGCAGCGGTAGAAATCGGGTGCAATCCGATTGAGCGCCACCAGCTCGTCGCGGGTCCCGGGCTGGGTATTCTCGATCAGGTCGCGGGCCTGATCGCGGTGGGCGCCGGTGTAGCAGCGGGCGGCCTCGCTGAAGGTCCGAACGGTCCCGGCCTCGGGCATCGCGAGCGCCAGATTCGCGGGAAGCGCGATATGGTTCTTGTAGAGGCCCTCGGCGATCGCGCCGCGCACCAGCGCCACCGGCATCCGCATCTCGGTGTCCTCGGCGCCGACCAGGCAGGCCTGGTTGCCCCGCCGGAACAGCCGCCTGTAGGTCTCGGCCTCCGCGCGCGAGCCGGGCTCGGTCGCGACCAGCGCCAGCGCGTCGGCTTCATAGCGCCGGGCGTAGCAATTGCCGAACACGCTCAGCAGCCGCATCGCCTCGTCATGACCGAAAGTCTCGGTGCTGGTCGATCCGGAAACGCCGGGCGCGAGCTGCGCAGGCGCGGCCTGGCCGGTGACGCCAAGCGCCACGGCGAGGATGCCAGCAAGGATGCCGTCGACTTTGACTTTGGGCATAGAAAAGCAACTCTGCAAAGGAACCGCCCCTAAGGGCCGCAGCCTGCGGAGCCGTTAGCCGCTTAACCCCATGGCCGACAAGTGCCGCGAGGCCCTTTTTCGCCCTCGCGGAACCGGCGTCCGTTCAGTCGGACGCCGCCGGCGCCTGCGCGACGCGGACGAAGCCGCCATTGGCATCCTCGCCATAGTGCAATGCGGCCTCCGCCAGCAGGCCGCGCAGCGACTGGCGCGAGGCGGTGAAGGTGATGCCGGAGGTGAGGCAGGCCGACAGATCGGGCTGAAGCGTCCGCATCGCCGCGCCTTCGCCGGCGCTGAGCGGCGCCGCCGCCAGGAGGGTGGACACGGTCGCGGGCTGGCGCACCACGACGCAGCGGGCCACGGAGTGCAGCATCTCCATCTGCGCTCCTTCGGACGAGGCGAAGGCCGCGGCACGAGGCTGCGCCCAGGCCGTGGCCGCCGCGGCGGATGGCGTCGCCGGCGTGGCGGGCAAGCCGGCCGGGAAGGCGCGGTGATAAAAGACCTCGGCGATGCCGCCGCGCATCACGTTCCAGGGGAAGCTGATGCCGCCTTCGGCCGCGTCGAAGCACCAGTCGAGCCGCGACTGGAAGCTGGAGATGATCCGGGCCTCGTCCGCCGTGCCGGGAATGGTGGCGATGAGGTTGCGGGTCCGCGGCCCTGCCCGCTCGACGACGCACTCAACGGTCCGGCGGAAGAGCGGGTCGGACCGGCCCACGTCGCCCCGGCTGCGCGCGGGCCGGATCGAGGTGTCGTTGCTGCTGGTCGGATTCTGGGCATTGGCCGCGGCGGCGCACGCAAGCGCCACCGCGGCGGAAAGGAAGAGCTTATGCATCGGGATCCACGAGTCGGGGTTTGAGTCCGCCGCTGGTTCAAGCATTTTTCCTTTTAAATCAAGCTCAATGACCGGGCGTGGCGGCCGGTGTCGGCGCCGGTGCCGCGGGAGCGGGTGGAGCGGCCCAAGGCGATGTTGGCCCGTCGCGCTGGACCACCGACCAGCGGTAGAGCGCCTCGGCCAGAAGGCTGCGGAATGTCCTGGTGTTGACGCTGAGCTGGGTACCGGCCGGCAGGCAGGCCCCATAAGCGGGGTTGAGGCCGGTCATGGCGGCGGCTTCCTCCGGGGTCGACGGCTCCGTGGCGAGCAAGGCGCGAACGAGGTCCTGGCGGGCCGGCGCCACGCATTCGGAGAGCGAGTAGGGGACCTCCGGATTGGGCGGCGCGGCAGCCGGTGCTGCACCCGGCGCGGCGGCAGGTGGGGCGGCCGGGGCGGCGGGGACCGGCGGACGAGTCATCGCCTTGGCGCCGACCGGTGGCGTGCGGGCCGCCGCCGGCGTCGCGAACTGTGCCTCGACGAGCGATTCGGCGGCCGCGCCGCGGATGATCGCGAGCGAGGTCACCATCGCCGTCGTCATTTGCAGGCAGCGCTCGCCTTCGCGCAGGAAGGCGACGGCGGCGCGGCGCTCCTCGGGCGACTTGGGCGCGGCATCCAGGATCGCGCGCGGGATGGCGGGCCCGGCATTGGCGACGCAGGCGGCTGCGCGAAGCACGTCGGCGGGCGTTGCGGCGCCGGTGGATGCGGCGGGCTGGGCGCGGCGGTCCGGGCGGGTGTCGTCGGGCGGCGGCGCGCTGGTCGAAGAGCCCATCTGGGCCATCGCCATCGTGCTCGATGCGGCGAAAAGTATCGGCGCCACGATCCCCAACAGGATCTTTCCTTGTACCATATTCCCCTCCTGATCTGGCCCTATTTCGATTCTAGCGGGCGTCGCGCAATTGCCCGCTCCAGTAGCGGTAGCTGTTATGATAGGCGCCCTGCGCGAACAGGCTGCGCATTTCCGACTGGCGGACGCTGATCTGCGCGCCCATCGCCATGCAGGCCGACATATAGGGCTGGAGCCCGGAAACCGCGGCCGCTTCCTGAGGCGATCCGATGTCGGTCCGGAGCAGACGCTCGGTAGCGGCGGGATCATTGCGCACGACGCAATCGGCCCAGCGATAGGGCTCGGTCGCGGGCGGGCCGCCGACGGCGATGGCGGCGTCGAGGCCGAGGTCCACGGGATCAAGGCCGGGCCGGGGCTCATGGCCCATCGTTCCGCGAAAATCGCGCACGAACAGGGCCTGGGCGATCGCGCCCCGCACCATCATCGAAGAGGCCCCGCTGGCGCCGCCCGCGCAATCCCGCGCCGGACCGGCGGCGAGCGCCGAGAGATCGGCGGCGCTGCGGTCGAGCGGCAGGCCGCGAAACAGGGCGATGGCGGCGCGGCGATCGCGCTGCACCAAGCACATACCGGCTTCGTAGATCGCGGCGTTCGCGGGGACGGCCAGCGCTGGCGCCGACAGCGATACGGCCGCGCCGGCGACAACGAACAGGATCGTCCGCTTGATCATCGAGCCTCTCGCTTCGAGCGGCTGGCCTGCCGCTTCGAGGGGAGGATAATCCAGGAAGGCAGAGTGGGAAAGTGGGCTAAACGCGGTAGGCGGGCCGGACCAGCTGAACAGGCCCGAGCCCCGTTCAGTGCGCCGCCGCGGCCGTGGTCAGGGGCGCTTCGTTCCAGGCCATCAACCGGTAAGCGGACAGAGCGAGCATGGCGCGCAGGGCGGCACGGTCGAGCCGCAGGGTCTGGCCGTTGGTGAGACAGCCACCGATCACCGGCCCGAGCGTCCGCATCGCCCCGGCCTCGGCCTCGCTCATCGGCTCGGTCGCGAACAACGCGGCGAGCTCCTCGGGCGCTCGGCGGACGGTGCACAGGGTCATCATCTCGGTCTCGTCGCGCGCGCGGATGGCGGGCCGGGCCGGATCGAGTGCGACGTAGCGGGAAAGATGGTCGCCGCGGATCCGGTAAATGACCGAAGCCTCGGCGACCCCGCCGATGAAGTAGATGCCGCTGAAGGTGAGCCGGCTCATCGGCGCGCAATCCTCATGCCCCTGGGCGAAGCGGCGCATCGCGTCCGGGAAATGGCGGTCGCCGGGATCCATGGCCAGCAGGTTCGCCGCCGCGCGCGGGCTGCGGTCGAAGACGCATTTGGCGAAATTGCGCATCGTCGCCGGCGCCCAGGTCTGGGCCATGCTCCATTGGCGGCGGTTGCGCTGCGCCGAAGCCGGGATCGCCGCGATGGCCAGCAGCGCTACGCCGGCGATAACCGCCGCCTTTATCTCTCGAGACACTGAATTCCACTCCCCCCGCCCGCCGCTCGACGGCGCGACGACCATTGAATTCCTGCTTGATATTGCAGGGTTTATTCGGTGTCCAGCGCGTCGCAAGCTCCTGGCCAACGGTCCCGAGCAGAAGGTCGCCTGGTCCGCGCCGGTTCGACCACGCGCTTCTTGCTGCGCCCGCGCCCAATCGTACAGCGCTTCGGCGAGATAGGCGCGGAGCGTCGCGGGATCACTCGTCAGCGTGCTTCCTTGCGTCATGCAGGCCGAAAAAGAAGGGATCAGCTCTCGAAGCGCGCGCGGTTCCGCTTCCGATCCGACATCGGCGAGGACGACGTCGTGAACCTTGCCCGGAGCGGCCGCCGCGACACATTGCGCCACGTCGTAGGAGACGGACACCGCTTGCGGCAGATTAGGCGCATTGGCGGTGATTAGCGGCACGGAAAGGCCGGCTACCGCAACCGGTGGGCCTCCCGGGAATCGCTGGCGATAAAGTTCCCGCGCAAGCGCGCCGCGAAGCAGCGGTATCGCGAACTGCAAGCGGATGGTGTCGTAGGACTGGGTGACGACCTGGAGACATTCCGACCTGACTCTGTTCAGCGACCGCATCACGCCGGCTTCAGCAGCCGAGCGCGGCGGCGCCGCAAGCAGGAACTCCGCCCGAGCCCGGGAGCGAAGGACCACGCAGCCCGCCATGATCGAAACCGCCCGCAGTGCCTCGGGCCTCGACGCGTCGCTCAGAATCGCCGGTGCGGAGCGCCCTGATTGAGCCGGCGTGCCGACCTGTTCGGCCAATGGGGCGGCCAGAACGAGAGAGGCCCCCAACAGCATCAATCAATTCGCGGCATCCGGCTGGCGCGCGCGGAAATATTGGTATTGGGCCTCGGCCAGCCACGGGCGCAGGGTCAGCGGGTTGGCCCTGACCTCGCGGCCGGCTGGGATGCAGGTTCCGAAGCGGCGGCTGAGCGCCTGCATCGCCTCGCGCTCTTCCCGGGACGCATAACGGGTCATCAGCACGGCATGGACGGCGCCGGTCTCGCGCTCGGCGAGGCAGGTGGCGAGGTCGTAGAGAAGCTGCGGATGGCTGTCCCGGTTGAAGCCGACCCAGACGAACATGGCGCCGTCGGCGACCGGGGCGATGTCGGTGTTGGCCGGCGGTACACTGCCCCGGGCGTAGATGTGGCGGTAGCGGGATTCAGCGATGCCGCCGCGCAGCAGCATCGAAGTCAACCGCATCTGGTCCGCGATCGTGCAATCATTGCCGCGGTCGCCACCGGTGATGCGGCCTCCCTGGCCGCTGATCCGGCGAAGAATCGCCTGCTCTTCCGGAGAACCGATCCTCGTGTCGAACAGCGCGTGGATGTAGGTCCAGTTCTGGCCCATCTCGCAATCGACCATGAAGCGATAGCGCTCCATCGTCGTGATCATCGATTCCGGGGTGCGAGGCGGCGGAGCCGCCGTCCAGGCGGGCGGCTCCTGGGCGGCGAGCGCCAGGCCGGCGAGCGCCCACAGCAGCATTATTCGGCAGCTTCCAGGATTTCGCCTCGCCGTTCGTTGATCCGCCGTTCGAGCTCGGGGCGGAAATGGCGGATCAGGCCCTGGATCGGCCAGGCGGCGGCATCGCCCAGGGCGCAGATGGTGTGGCCCTCGACCTGCTTGGTGACGTCCCACAGGGTGTCGATCTCGTGGAGCTCGGCATTGCCGGCGACGAGCCGCTCCATCACCCTCCACATCCAGCCGGTGCCCTCGCGGCACGGCGTGCACTGGCCGCAGCTTTCATGCTTGTAGAAATAGGAGATGCGGCTGATCGCCTTCACCACGTCGGTCGACTTGTCCATGACGATGACGGCGGCGGTGCCGAGTCCCGAGCCGAGGTCCTTGAGCCCGTCGAAATCCATCGGCGCGTCGATGATCTGGGCGGCGGGCACGAGCGGTACCGACGAGCCTCCGGGGATGACGGCGAGGAGATTGTCCCACCCTCCCCTGATCCCGCCGGCGTGGCGCTCGATCAGCTCGCGGAAGCCGATGCCCATCTCCTCCTCGACCACGCACGGCTTTTCGACATGGCCCGAAATCTGGAAGAGCTTGGTGCCTTCGTTCTTCTCCCGGCCGAAGCCGGCGAACCAGGTCGCGCCGCGCCGCAAGATGGTCGGGACGACCGCGATCGATTCGACGTTGTTGACCGTGGTCGGGCAGCCGTAGAGGCCGGCGCCCGCCGGGAAAGGCGGCTTCAGCCGCGGCATGCCCTTCTTGCCTTCGAGGCTTTCGAGCATCGCCGTCTCTTCGCCGCAGATATAGGCGCCGGCGCCGCGGTGGACGAAGAGATCGAAATCATAGCCCGACTTGCAGGCATTCTTGCCGAGCAGACCAGCGGCATAGGCCTCAGCGACGGCGGCTTCGAGCCGCTCGGTCTCAAGGATGAACTCGCCGCGAATGTAGATGTAGCCGGCCCGCGCGCGCATCGCGAAGCCGGCGATCAGCGCGCCCTCGATCAGCTTGTGGGGATCGTGGCGGATGATCTCGCGGTCCTTGCACGATCCGGGCTCGGATTCGTCGGCGTTGATCACCAGGAAATTGGGGCGCCCCTCGGTCGGCGCCTTGGGCATGAAGCTCCACTTCATGCCGGTCGGAAAGCCGGCGCCGCCGCGGCCGCGCAGGCCCGACGCCTTGACGATGTCGATGATCGCGTCCTGGCCGATCGCCATCAGCTTGCCGGTATCGTCCCAGTCGCCGCGCTGGCGCGCCGCGTCCAGGCCCCAGGGCTGGAAGCCGTAGACGTTGGTGAAAATCCGGTCCTTGTCAGCGAGCACCGCCGCCTCCGATTCTGTTGCGGACGGCGAAATAGACCGCCGCCCCGATTCCGACCACAATGGCGAGCGCCGCGAGCTTGAACGCGACCTTGACGAGGGCGATCAGCACGAAGATCGCGACGATGGTGAGGACGATGCCCGCCAGTCCGCCTTTCATCGTCCCTGCCTCCGCTCAGCCACGTTCGCCGTCCGTGCAATAAAGGCCGACGGCCCGTTCCATTTCGCCGGCGCGCATCTGCGGCTCGACGAAGGCCTCCTCGCCGCCGACGACGATGTAGCGCTGGCGCACGCCGGCCTGCTCATAGGCGCCGCAGATGATCGGCACCCCGTCCGACGCGCGGCGCTGGACGTCGGTGAAGCGGATTTCGCCTCCGGTCCCGAGACGCTGGCGCACAAGGCGCTGGGCAGCGGTCACGTCGCCGACCACGGCCGGCGCCGGCGGCGCAACGGCCGCCTTGTTCGCCGGCGCTTCCGCCTGCCGGCAGGCGACAAGCAGCAGCAAGGCGGCGAGGGCCAGGCGCATTACCACTCATTCCGGTAATCGTGATTTTCGTCGCACATCGCCTTGAGATTCGTCGGTCCGCCCTCGGCGCAGCTGGTCTGGCGCTTGATCTGAGGGCCGACTTTCGGCTTCTTTCCCTTGGCGAGCGCGTCGAGGATCGCGGTCATGCTCTCAAAGGTCAGGTCCTCGTAATTGTCGTCGTTGATCTGGACCATCGGCGCGTTGGCGCAGGCGCCGAGGCATTCGACCTCAGTGAGGGTGAACAGGCCGTCTTCGGTGGTGTGGCCCTTCTTCATCCCCTTGGCGTAGCAGGCGGCGAGGACGTCGTCGGAGCCGCGCAGCATGCACGGCGTGGTGCCGCAGACCTGGACATGGTGGCGGCCGACCGGCGCGAGGTTGAACATGGTGTAGAAGGTCGCGACCTCATAGGCGCGGATCTTCGGCATCGAGAGCTGATCGGCGACGAACTCGATCACCGGAATCGGCAGCCAGCCCTGGGTCTTCGTCTCCGCGCCGATCTGGCGCTGGGCGAGGTCGAGCAGAGGAATGACCGCGCTCTGCTGGCGGCCCGGCGGATAGCGGTCGATCAGGACCTTGGCGCGCCTGGCATTGTCCTTCGACCAGGCGAAGTCGCCCCAGCGCTCGCGGATTTCGGGCGTGTCGGAAAGTCGGGATGCTTCAGCCATGGCGCGCCTAATAAAGATAATTCCGGCCGCTTCCAGTGGGAAGACGCGCTGGAAAGATCGGCGCGCCCTTCCCGCCGCGGTCAGATCGTCGACAGCTTCTCCCGCGTATATTCGGACGGGCTGGAGCCGGTATTGGGCTCGCCCTCGCGGTCCAGCATCAGGATCGCGCATTCGCCATTGGCGACGGGGCGGTGCTCGACGCCTTTGGGGACGACGATCAGATCGCCCGGTGCGAGCCGGGTCAGCCCGTCGCGAAACTCGATCGCGAAATCGCCTGAAATGACCAGGAACAGCTCGTCGCTGTCGGCATGGCTGTGCCAGGTGAATTCTCCGTCGACCTTGGCGACGCGGACCTCGTTGCCGTTGTAGTGACCGATGATCCGCGGGTTCCAGTGGTCGGAGAAGCCTGCGAGCTTCTCGGCGATGTTGATCGGAACGGGCGTAACTTCAACCATGCTCATTCGCCTTTCGACCTTGCGCCATTTCAATCCATCCGGCGCTCAAGGTAATACCCATTCCCAGCGCAACGACCAGAATCGCCAGGTCGCTTTGGTTGGAAACGACGGACATGTATGTTCCCGTTCCGAACGCCAGGACGAGGCCGAAAATGCCGCAAATCCTTCTCGCAGTTCGAGGAAAGCGATCGATTGCGGTCCGGCTCCAGGCACCGATAGCGACTGTGACACTGCAAATGAATGCGACGCCAGAGAATCCGTGGACGTTCAGGCTCCGGGCCAGCAGGATCAAGGCGGCGACCGTCGTCGCCACCGCGACCGCAATTCGGACGGGGCCCGGCAAGATGATTCCGATGAGCATGAGAAGCGCCATGGCCAGCACCGGCACAATCATGTCGCTCACCGATCCATTCCTGACTTCACCTGCGGATCACGTCTGCGGAGGCGGAGGTTCGGGATAGCGGGCGCCTATCTCGACGTCGCGGCATCGCCAGGTCTCCATATCGCCCTCCCCCACCGGGCAGATGAAGAGCCGCTCCGGGCCCCGGCGCGTTTCGCGGCCCATATAGATGGCGATGAAGCCGTCAGCGATGCAATCAGGCCCGCAGCTCCACCCCATCGGCTCGTCGTCGACGCGATCGAGGCCGCGGCGGCGGAGATCGGCGACTGTCGGGGCCGCAGGGTCGAGGATCCGGTTGGCCATCAGCTCGGCCCTGGTCGGCCCGTCGCCATTGGTGGCAAGTGCAACATTGTCGGCTGACGGCGTCTGTCCGCAGGCTGCGAGCATCAAGAACATCGCCGCGAGAAGATGCTTCACTGGCCAGCCTCAACCATTCGCGGCGGCCTTTCGGAGCCGCCTCGAGCGGACGGTCCCAGTCACCGCCGACGCGGCCGCGCCGATCATGAAAAACAAGGTGGCGGCCGCGAGGTAGAGGGGCAAGGGATTGTCGGCACCTCCCGTGAGCGCGAAGCTGAACACATAAGCAATGGCCGGCGCCGCCGGCAGGGCAATCCAGGAATCGGGACGCGGCAGCCGCCAACCCAATATCCCGGCGATCAGTGCGCCGGCGAGAAGCGGCATAAGATCCCAATATCCGGACAGAATCAGGCCGATCGATTGAAAGAGAGCTACCACGCCCAATGCAGTGCCGACGGGAATGCCGAGCCAGCCGAGGCGTCGCTGCCAGCGCGTCGCGTAAATCAGCCCTGCGCACAATAGGATCGCAACCGCGCCACCGCCGGGGGTCGACAGCAACTCGATCCAATGCGTCACCCGTCCATTTCCCCGAACAGGACGTTGATTACTGGCGGGTCGGCAGCGCTACTCATTGTCCGCTTGCCTCGGCATTCGCCGGGAGAACCTCAATCACCGAAATCAGTCCGGAAGGCTCGACCGTGTAGCGCTCCCGAAGACGGCGGGACTGGAAATGCAGCATGCAGGTAACTGTATTCGTCCCCAGCGCGGTACAGTCGAACGAGCGCATCGGCCCGAACATGAGGTGCGTGTACCCCTGATAAAGCAGGACCATTTGCGACCGAGTCAGCGACCGGCCTTCGCCATTCGCAACGCGGTCGGTGAGCAAGGGGCCGAGCCGGTGGTGCTGACCTCTCTGGAGCGTTTGCAGGAAACGATCGACCAGGGCGGCGGGATCATTCCGGGGCGCTACCGTCTGAGCAGGCAGAGCACCGGAACATGCAACTGAGATGAGGGCCAGTGCGAGCTTTGCGTACCGTCCCCTCATCGATCCCCTCCCTGCAGGAAGGGATACGCCCTTTCCGCGTCAATCGCCACGCCTGCCGTCGATCAGGTTGCCGCGCCGGGAATCGCAACTAGTTTGAAGTTTCAGTCACGTCCCGCGGACTTGCGTGGTCCAAACAGGGTAGCCAACTCCAGAAGGAGCGCGCCGAGAGTACCCGCCAGACACCACCCTCCAATCAAGATCGAGAGCGGATTGTCAGCACCGCCCGCGGGCATTCTGAAAATCAAATAATATCCAAGCGGCGCACCGATCAAAATCACGACAAATCGAGATCGACGGAAGATGTTGCGTAAGGCCAGGATCGCGCCAACTGTGCAGCCAATGGCGATCAGGACCAGCCCGATCACCGATCCACTTCTCCGAATACGATATCGAGCGCCCCCAGGATCGCGGTGATGTCGGCGAGCATGTGCCCCTTCGACATGAAATCCATGGCCTGGAGGTGGGAGAAGCCGGTGGGGCGGATCTTGACCCTATAGGGTTTGTTCGAGCCGTCGGCGACCAGATAGACGCCGAATTCGCCCTTGGGGCTTTCGGTGGCGACATAGACCTCGCCGGCAGGGACGTGGAAGCCTTCGGTGTAGAGCTTGAAGTGATGGATCAGGGCTTCCATCGACTGCTTCATTTCGGCGCGCCTGGGCGGGACCACCTTGCGGTCGAGCGATGCAATCGGCCCTTCCGGCATCTGGTTGAGGCACTGGCGCATGATCCGCGCCGACTGGCGGACCTCCTCGACCCGGACCATGAAGCGGTCGTAGCAGTCGCCGCGGGTGCCGACCGGAACGTCAAACTCCATCCGGTCGTAGACGTCGTAGGGCTGGCTCTTGCGCAGATCCCAGGGGATGCCGGCGCCGCGGATCATCGGTCCGGAAAAGCCCCAGGCGAGGGCGTCTGCCTTGGACACCACGGCGATGTCGACGTTGCGCTGCTTGAAGATGCGGTTGTCGGCGACGAGGCTGATTGCGTCCTCGAACAGCCCCGGCAGGCGGTTGTCGAGCCAGTCGCCGATGTCGACCAGCAATTTCAGCGGCACGTCCTGATGGACGCCGCCGGGGCGGAACCAGGCAGCGTGCATGCGCGCGCCCGACGCCCGCTCGTAGAAGTTCATCAGATCTTCGCGGAGCTCGAACAGCCACAGGTTCGGAGTCATGGCGCCGACGTCCATGACGTGGCTGCCGAGGTTGAGCAGATGGTTGGAAATGCGGGTCAGCTCGGCGAACAGAACGCGGAGATACTGGGCGCGCAAGGGGACTTCGAGGCCGAGCAATTTCTCGATCGCCAGGACGAAGCTGTGCTCCTGGCACATGGGCGAGACGTAATCGAGCCGGTCGAAATAGGGCAGAGCCTGGAGGTAGGTCTTGTATTCGCAGAGCTTCTCGGTGCCGCGGTGGAGCAGGCCGACATGGGGATCGAGCCGCTCGATAATCTCGCCGTCAAGCTCGACGACCAGGCGGAGCACGCCGTGCGCGGCCGGATGCTGGGGGCCGAAATTGATCGTGTAATTGGCGATGTCGCTCGAGGTGCCGCCTTCCGGCCCCGGCGCGCCGGCCGCTTCCTCGGCCGCGATCTCGTGGGGAACGCTGCTCATTTTCCTGCCTTTGGAGTGCGCCCCACCGGCTTCCGCGGCCGCGACGGCTTGGCCAATGCCTTGTTCCCTGCCTCGCCGGCCCCGGTCTGCGCCGTCGTGTCGGTTGTCTTGGGCGTGGGCGGCGGCGGGGCCGGCTTGGCGTCGCCCTTGGCAATCGCATCGGCCTTCAGCGGCGTCGGCGCGCCAGGCGCCTCGGGCTGGGCCTTCTCGTCGCCGGGGAGGATATATTCGGCGCCTTCCCACGGGCTCATGAAATCGAAATTGCGGAAATCCTGGGCGAGCGCGACCGGCTCGTAGACCACCCTCTTCTGCTCTTCCGAATAGCGCAGTTCGACATAGCCGGTGAGCGGGAAGTCCTTGCGCTGCGGATGGCCGCGGAAGCCGTAATCGGTGAGGATGCGCCTCAAGTCCGCATTGCCCTCAAAGAGGACGCCGTACATGTCGAAGACTTCGCGCTCGAGCCAGCCGGCGACCGGGTAGACGGCGGTGACGCTCGGCACCGGCGTCGCCTCGTCGGTCGAGACGCGGACGCGCAGGCGGTGGTTCTTCGTCACCGAGAGCAGATGGTAGACCACCTCGAACCGCTCGGCCCGCTCGGGATAGTCGACGCCGGCGATCTCCATCAGCTGCTGATAGTCGAGCCGGTCGCGAAGGGTGCGCAGCACGCCGGCGGCGCTGTCTCGGCGGACGTCGATCGAGACTTCGTCGACCTCGTCCTTTGCCGACAGGAAGGCGTCGCCGATCGCGGCCTTGACCGCGTCGACGATGCCCTCGCGGGCGGGGACGAGGGGGGCGGGACTAGGCATCGGTCACCGCTCGATCGTGCCTTCGCGGCGGATTTTCCGCTGCAATTGCATAATGCCGTAGAGCAAAGCCTCGGCGGTCGGCGGGCAGCCGGGGACGTAGATGTCGACCGGAACGATGCGGTCGCAGCCGCGGACCACCGAATAGGAATAATGGTAATAGCCGCCGCCATTGGCGCAGCTGCCCATCGAGATGACGTAGCGCGGCTCAGACATCTGGTCGTAGACCCGGCGGAGGGCCGGCGCCATCTTGTTGCAGAGCGTGCCGGCGACGATCATCACGTCCGACTGGCGGGGGCTGGCGCGGGGTGCGGCGCCGAACCGTTCAAGGTCGTAGCGCGGCATGTTCACATGGATCATCTCGACCGCGCAGCAGGCGAGGCCGAAGGTCATCCACCACAAGGAGCCGGTCCGGGCCCAGTGAAACAGGTCCTCGGTCGAGGTGACCAGGAAGCCCTTGTCGCTGACCTCGGAGCTGATCTGGTTGAAGACATAGGGATCGGGCGCAGTGCCGTCGGCCGGCATTCCGCGGGAATCGAGGATCACTCCCATTCGAGCGCGCCTTTCTTCCAGGCGTAGGCGAAGCCGAGAGCAAGCTCGACCAGGAAGATCATCATCGCGAACCAGGCGGCCCAGCCGGCCTGGAAGACGCTGACCGCCCAGGGGAAGAGGAAGGCGGCCTCGATGTCGAAGACGATGAACAGGATCGCGACCAGGTAGAAGCGGACGTCGACCTGGGCGCGGCTGTCCTCGAAAGCGGGGAAGCCGCATTCATATTCGGTGAGCTTGTCGGGATAGGGTTTGGACGAGCCGGTGAGCTTTGAGACGAGCATCGGCAGCACGACGAAGGCGCCGGAGAGGCCCAGCGCCACGCCGAGGAACAGCAGGATCGGCAGATAATCGGCGGCGACGGACGCCATCTTGAGACTCCCAAAGTTGCGGCGGCTTTAGGCCAGCCCGAAAGCCATCGCAACCGCCTTAGGGGCCTCAATTCGTGAGGGGAAGCGCCCGGATCGGGGTCGGCAGCGTCACCCCTTCGCCGGTCACCTGGCCGCCGGCGCCGTAGCGGTCCCACTGCCCGTTGGCGACGTAGAGCAGACGCCCCTCCGCGATCGTGCCGAGCGTCGGTTCGCCCCATAAGGGATTGTTGCGCTCCAAGACGGTGATACCGGCGATGGCGAGACCGCCCGGCGACAGGCGGATGCGGATGATTCGGACCGGGCGGGTGCCGTTCTGGATCGCGATCAGATCGCCCTGATGGCCGATCAGGCCGTCGATCCCGTCGAGCATCGCCGGCTCAGGCGATATAAGGCGATAGAGCCGCCGGCTGGCGACGTCGTAGACGCCAAGCCCGCGGCCGTAGTCGGCGACGTAGATGCGGCCCCCATCCGCGGACACGACCAGGCCCTGGGTGCTGGTCATGCGCGAATTGCCGAACAAGGGCTCAATATGGTCGGCGCCAGGGGCTGCGGCGAAGACCTCGCCGCGGCTGCTGGCATAGACGGTCCCGTCGGGGCCGATCGCCACATCGCCCGGCAGGGCCTCAGCCGGCATGGCCAGACGCCGGACCACAAGCAGGTTCGCCAGATCGAGGGCGATGAGGCCGCGGAAGGCGGTTTCCGGGTCGGGGACCTGGTCGACGACGTTCGATGTCAGCCAGAGCAGGCGCCGGGCCGGATCGATTGCCATCCCGAAGACTCCGCCGACATCCGCCGGCAGCGGAACCATGCGCCAGGTACTCCCTTCCCTGACCAACAATTGGCGATCGACGACCGATCCGACGAACAGGCGATTGCCGGCC
>DATDAU010000018.1:0-52019 GCA_036525215.1 Allosphingosinicella sp. | reverse complement strand
GCGATGGTCTGGGCGGTCGCGAAGCCCGGCACCGCCGAGGAGATCGCCCGCCACACCGTCGAGGAGACCCAGCTCGGCAATTATGACGGCAAATATCTCAAGATCTTCCGCAAGACCCGCGCGGCGCTCATGGACATCATCGACGACAAGTCGGTCGGCGTAATCGATGAACTGCCCGAGCGGAACATCGTCGTCTTCGCCAAGCCGGTCGGCGTGATCGGCGCGCTTTCGCCCTCGACCAATCCCGAGGCGACGCCGGTGATCAAGGCGATCAACGCGGTGAAGGGGCGCAATTCGATCATCATCGCCCCCCACCCGCGCGCCAAGCTGACCAACAAGGCGGTCTGCGACCGGATGCGCGACGCGCTGGAGGCGATGGGGGCGCCGGCCGATCTGGTGATCGCGATCGAGACGCCGACGCTCGACAAAACCAACGAGCTGATGAAGCAATGCGACCGCATCCTCGCCACCGGTGGCGGCCCCATGGTCCACGCCGCTTATTCGAGCGGCACGCCGGCGCTGGGCGTCGGCGTCGGCAATGCGGTGATCACCGTCGACGAAACCGCCGATCTCGACGACGCGGCCGAGAAGATCCGCATCTCCAAGACGCTCGATTTCGCGGCGTCCTGCTCGGCCGACAATTCGGTGATCCTGGTCGACGCCATATATGACGATATGCTGGCCCGGCTGAAGGCGCAGGGCGGCCATGTCCTCGACGTGGAGGAAAAGGCGAAGCTGCAGCATGTGCTGTGGGCCGACGGCGCGCTCAACCCCAAGATCGTCGCGCAGCCGCCCGAGACGATCGCGGGCATGGCGGGCTTCGATATTCCCGAGGGGACGAAATTCTTCATCGTCCACGAAACCGGGACCGGGCCGGAATTCCCCTTTTCGGGCGAGAAATTGACCGTGACCATGGCGCTCTACCGGGCGGACGACATTGATGCCGCGATCGCGCTGACCAACGAAATCCAGTCCTATCAGGGCCAGGGCCACAGCTGCGGCATCTATTCGACCAGCGACGCCAACATCATGAAGCTGGCCGAGGCGACCAAGACCTCGCGGGTCATGGTCAACCAGCCGCAGGCCGCGTCGAACAGCGGCAACCTCTGGAACGGCATGCGCCAGACCTTCTCTTTGGGCTGCGGCTCGTGGGGCGGCAACGGCACCAACAACAACATCACCTGGCGCGACCTGATCAACGAGACCTGGGTCTCCAAGCCGCTGGCGACTCCCAAGACCCTGCCGACCGACGAGGAACTGTTCGGTTCGGTCATGGACAGGCTCCGCTAAGGCCCAGGCTGCCGGTCCGAGGCGTCGTCCGTCTCTCCGCCATTCGCGCCTTCACAGGTGCCGAATCACGTTCGGCGTGACATGATGCCGGCGTCATGATTCGTTTCGTCCTGTTCCTCCTCGCCGGCCTGTTCGCCTTGGCGGCCCCCGCCACCGGGGCGAAGCGGATCGCGCTCAGTTTCGACGACGTGCCGCGCCAGGCGGGGGCGTTCATGACGCCGCAGGAGCGGACCGAGCGGCTGATCGCGGCGCTCAGGCGGGCGCGGGTTCGCCAGGCCGCCTTCTTCGTCAACCCGCAGCGGCTCGAGCTGCCGGACGGCCAGGGCGGCGAGGCGCGGATCGCCGCCTATGTGCGGGCGGGCCACGTCATCGCCAACCACAGCTTCAGTCATCCCTCGCTGACCCGGGTCGGGCCTGACGCCTATATCGCCGACATCGACCGCGCGGCGGCCTGGCTTCACGGCCGGCGCGGCTTCCGCCCCTGGTATCGCTATCCCTTTCTCGACGAGGGCGCGCGCAACATCGCCTGGCGCGACCAGGTCCGCGCCGCCTTGGCCCAGCGCGGGCTCAGGAACGGCTATATCACCGTCGACAGCTATGACTGGTTCCTAGACGACCTCGCCAACCGGGCGCGCCGGGCGGGGCTGACCATGGATATGGACGCGCTCCGTGATCTTTATGTCCGGATCATCGTCGAGGCGGCGAATTTCGAGGAGGCGACCGCGCGGGCGGCGCTCGGCCGCTCGCCGATCCACGTCACGCTGATGCACGAGACCGATCTCGAGGCGATGTTCCTTACCGACGCGGTCGCCGCGCTCCGCGCTGACGGCTGGGAGATCGCGACCATCGACGAGGCCTATCGTGACCCGATCGCGGCGCGCGAGCCGAACGCCGCCTATCTGGGCGGCGGCCGCGTCGCCGCTTTGGCCAACGAGGCCGGGCGCGCCGCGCGCGAGTTGATCCCGCCGATGAACCAGGAAGCGACGATCCAGCGCCTGTTCAACGAGCGAGTCCTTCGCATCACGGTAGAGCAATGACCGGGCAGGATCCGCTCTTCTCGATCCTGATCGCAACCCGGAACCGGGCCGAGCGGCTCGGCGCCTGCCTCGACCGTCTGCTCGCAATGAACGGCGAGCACGACCGCGAGTTCATTCTGGTCGACAACGGTTCGACCGATGCCACCGGAAATGTGCTGGCGCGGTTCAAGCGCGCCTGTCCATGGCCCGTTCTTCTGATCCGCGAGCCGAGTCCCGGCGCAAGCCGGGCGCTCAACCGGGGCCTGGCGCGGGCGCGGGGCCGTATCCTGGTGTTCACCGACGACGATTGCTACGCCGAGCCCGACCTGCTCGACGCCTTCGCGCGCACCTTCGCCGACCCGCGCATCGGCTTCGCCGGCGGCCGTATCGTGCTCCACGACCCCGACGACAGCCGGCTGGCGCTACGCGAGAGCCCCGACGCCGAGATGCTCTCGCCGGGGGCATTCGTCGCCCCGGGCTGGATCCAGGGCGCCAACATGGCGTTCCGCCGCGAGGCCCTTCTCCAGATTGGCGGTTTCGACCCCAATTTCGGCGCCGGCGCGCGCTTCTCCGGCGGCGACGTCGACGCCTGCGGCAGGGCCGGCGCGGCGGGCTGGTACGGTGCCTATGATCCGCTGCCCTCGGTTCGCCACCATCACGGCCGTCGCGCCAAAGCGGCGCGGCGTCACGCCGCGCGCTATGCCGTCGGGGGCGGCGCCTATCTCGCCAAGCGGCTGGTCCATTCGCGGCGGCGCCTGCGCGACCTGGGCGCGATGCTGCGCTTCACCTGCGGGCGGCGCTCGCCCATCGCGATTCTGCGGCAGCTGAGCGGCTCCGTCCAATATGTTGCGCTCCGGATCGCCGGCCGCCTGCCCGGCGCCGGCGATCCCTCTTTCTCGCCTGGGGGCGAGCACGCCGAGGCCGAGGCATGAACGTGAAAATCATGATCGCGGGATTGGTGGGAACCTTGGCGATTCTTGCGTCCCGGGCGGGCCTGGCCACGCCTCCGCCGCCGCCGCCGATGGGAATCCTCCGTGGCCCCGCCGCGCTTTGCGCCACGCATTATGGGTTCCGCCTCGCGGAGGGTGAGCAGGCGCGGCAATATATGGCCGAATATTGGGTGGTGTCGGCTCCGGGACTCGAGATGGGCATAAGGAGCGATCTGCCTGGGCTTGAGGGGCCAAAGGATCGCGTCACGAATGCCGGCCTCGGACCGGGAGAACGGCAGCGGGTGCGGGAATATCCGGGCAACGCCTATCGCGGCTGGGTCTATGCCTTCCCGCTCAGAGAAGGAACGAGCCTTCGGATCGCGTCCGACCAGTTCGCCGGCACCGATGCGGATCTTCCGCTCCTTCGCCGGGTCCTGGTCGGCGCGCCGCGCGATGCGCTTTGCCGGTCCAGCGGCTGAGCGCGCTTCCCTGGCGGCCGCATTTTCCGAGTCGTCAGGCGCTTCCCGCCCGACTTGAAAATGCTTAGGGGGACCGCATGAGCCAGTTCGACCTCACCGACGAGCAGCGCCAGATCCAGGAGATGGCGCAGCAGTTCACCGCCGACGCGATCACGCCCCACGCCGCCGAGTGGGACGAGAAGCATATCTTTCCCCGCGACACGATCCGCGCCGCCGCCGAGCTTGGCTTCGGCTCGATCTATGTCGGCGAGGAAGCGGGCGGGATCGGTCTCGGCCGGCTCGAAGCGGCCCTGATCATGGAGGCGATGGCCTATGGCTGCCCCTCCACCTCGGCCTTCATTTCGATCCACAATATGGCGAGCTGGATGATCGACCGCTTCGGTTCGGCCGCGGTGAAGGCGAAATATCTGCCGTCGATGGTGACGATGGAGCGGATCGGCTCCTATTGCCTGACCGAGCCCGGCTCGGGCTCCGACGCGGCCGCCCTGAAGACCAAGGCGGTGAGGGACGGCGACCATTATGTGGTTTCGGGCTCCAAGGCGTTCATCTCGGGCGGCGGCGAGAACGAAATCTACGTCACCATGACTCGGACCGGCGTCGACGGACCCAAGGGTATTTCCTGCCTGGTGATCGAGAAGGACATGCCGGGCGTCAGCTTCGGCGCCCAGGAGAAGAAGCTCGGCTGGCATTCGCAGCCGACCGCCCAGGTCAATTTCGACGAGGTCAGGGTGCCGGTCGAGAATCTGGTCGGCGGCGAGGGCGAGGGCTTCCGCATCGCGATGATGGGGCTGGACGGCGGCCGGCTCAACATCGGCGCCTGCAGCCTGGGTGGCGCCCAGCGCTGCCTAGACGAGGCGGTCAATTACACCAAGGAGCGCAAGCAGTTCGGCCAGCCGATCGGCGATTTCCAGAACACCCAGTTCATGCTCGCCGACATGGAGACCGAGCTCCAGGCCGCCCGCATGCTGCTCTACGTGGCGGCGGTGAAGGTGACCGAGAATGCGCCGGACAAGACCAAGTTCGCCGCCATGGCCAAGCGCCTCGCCACCGACACCGGCTCGTCGGTGGTCGACCGCGCGCTCCAGCTCCACGGCGGCTACGGCTATCTCCAGGATTATCCGATCGAGCGTTTCTGGCGCGACCTTCGCGTCCATTCCATCCTGGAAGGCACCAACCAGGTGATGCGAATGATCGTCGGGCGGGAGCTCTCGCGCCAGTGAGCCAGTCCATTATCGCCCATATCGAAGGGCGCTGCGGCCGGATCAGGCTCAACCGCCCCCAGGCGCTCCATGCGCTCAACCTGGACATGGTCCAGGGGATGACCCGCGCGTTGCAGGATTGGCAGCGCGAACCAGACGTGAAGCTGATCCTGATCGATCATGCCGAGGGGCGCGGCTTCTGCGCGGGCGGCGATGTCGTCACCATCGCCCGGTCGAGCCAGGGCCATGGCGCCGCGGGCCAAGCCTTCTTCTTCCAGGAATATCGGATGAACCATCTCATGTACACGTACCCCAAGCGCGGGGTCGTATTCATGGACGGGATCACGATGGGCGGCGGCGTCGGCATTTCCTGCCCGTGCAAATACCGGATCGCGACCGAGCGGACCGTCTTCGCCATGCCGGAGACCTCGATCGGCCTGTTCCCCGACGTTGGCGGCGGACGCTATCTCTCGCGACTGCGCGGGCGGATCGCGCAATATCTGGCGCTGACCGGCGCGCGGCTCGACGGCGCGGAGTGCGTCGCTCTGGGCCTCGCCACCCATTACATCCCGTCGGACCGGCTCGAGGAGGTGAAGCGCAAGCTGATCGAAGTGCCCGAGCATGTCGAGGCGATCCTGCGTGCCGCCGGCGTCGAGCCACCGCCAGCGAGGATCGTCGAGCACTATGCCGCCATCGACCGCTGCTTCGCCTCCGACCGGCTGGAGGAGATCCTCGCCGCGCTCGAGGCGGACGGTTCGGACTGGGCACAGAAGGAGCTGGCGATCCTGCGCGCCAAATCGCCGACCGCGTGCAAGGTCTCGCTGAGGCTGCTGGTCGAGAGCCCGCTCCAGTTCCACTTCCTCGACGAGATGCGTCTGGAATATGGCATCGTCGTGCGGATGTTCCGCCATCCCGACTTCATCGAGGGCGTGCGGGCGGTGCTGATCGACAAGGACAATGCGCCGCGCTGGAACCCGGCGACGCCCGAAGGCGTAACCGATGAAATGATCGACCGGATCTTCGAGCCGCTGCCCGCGGCCGACGCCTGGATGCCGATGGGAGCCGATGCATGACCGACAACCGCGTCTGGAAGCTTCCCGAAAGCGCGCCGAGCCCGGCCGACCTCGCCGCCGCCTGGGCACGCGTGGTCGAGAACGGAGTCGCCGCGATGCGGGCCGGCGCCCGTCCGGGCACCAGCTTCGCCTTCGATCCGACCGCGCCGGCGCGGGCCATGGCCGATTTCACCGCCCAGCTCTGGTCGAACCCGCTGGCGGTGCTGCAGGCGAGCCAGGCCGCGGCCTCGGAATGGATGGCTTTGTGGGGCGCCGCCGCCCGCCGCGCCTCGGGCAAGGCGGTCGAGCCGCTGATAGCGCCGGAGCGCGGCGACCGCCGGTTCGGCGACCCCGCCTGGTCGGAGGATCCCGCCTTCGATTACCTCAAGCAGGCCTATCTGCTCGCCAGCCGCCAGGCGACCGACCTGGTCGAGAAGGCGGACGGGATCGACGAGGCCACCCGCACCCGCGCCCAATTCTTCACCCAAGCCTATCTCAACGCATTGTCCCCGGCCAATTTCGCCTTCACCAATCCCGAGGCGATCCGCCGAGCGATCGACACCGGGTCGATCAGCTTGCTCTCCGGCCTCGCCAATCTCCTCGCCGACGCCGCGACCGAGGCGAAGCTGCCGCAGCGCCGCGCCTCGGCCGGCTTCGAGCTGGGCAAGGACATCGCCGCCACGCCGGGCAGCGTCGTCTACCAGAACGAATTGATGCAGCTCATCCAGTACGCGCCGACGACGGAGACGGTGTACAAAAGGCCCCTGCTCTACGTGCCGCCGCTGGTGAACAAATATTACCTGCTCGATCTCCAGCCCAAATCGTCGCTGATCCGCTGGCTGGTCGGCGAGGGCCACAGCGTCTTCGTCGTCTCCTGGGTCAACCCGGGCCCCGACCTCGCCGACAAGGGCCTGGCCGATTATCTTGAGCTCGGGCCGATCGCGGCTTTGGACGCAATCGAGAAGGCGACGGGGGAAGCCAGCGCCGATCTGTTCGGCTTCTGCATGGGCGGCACGCTCGCAGCCATCGCCGCAGCCTTGCTCGCCGCCCGCGGCAAGGGCGAGCGGGTCGCTTCGCTCACCACCATTGGCTCGATGTTCGACTTCGACCGGATGGGCCAGTGGGCGACCTTCACCGAGCCAGCCCAGCTGGCGGCGATGGAGAAGCATCTCGAAGCCAAGGGCGTGCTCGCGGCGTATGAGCTGCAGGGCCTGTTCTCGGTGGTGCGCGCCAACGACCTGATCTGGTCGTCGGTGGTCAGCCACTATCTGCTCGACAAGGAAGCGCCGCCTTCGGACATCCTCCACTGGTTCGCCGACGGCGCCCATATCCCGCGCGCATTCCTGCTCGACTGGACCAACGACATATTGAAGGCGAACAAGCTAACCAAGGGTGGCGCGCTCGAGGTCGGCAAGGACGCGATCGATCTCGGCAGGCTCGAGGCGCCGGCGATGGTGATCTCGCTCAAGGACGACCATGTCTCGGCCTGGCAGGCGACCTATGACGGCGCGAAACTGCTCGGCGGCGACACGCGCTTCCTGCTCGGCGGCTCGGGCCACAATGCCGGCGTGATCAACCCGCCCTCGGCCAACAAGCACGGCTACTGGACCAATGCGAAGATGCCGGCCACGGCCGAGCAATGGATGGAGAGCGCCGTCCGCCACGAAGGTTCGTGGTGGCCGCAATGGCGGGCCTGGCTGGTCCGCGATGGCGGCGAGAAGGTGAAGGCGCGCGTGCCGGGCAAGGGCAAGTTGAAAGCCATCGAGCCGGCGCCCGGAAGCTACGTTCGGATGGGGTGAAGCCCCGAAGAAGGGAAAGACAATGGCGAGCTACGAAACGATCCTGGTCGAACAAAACGGCGCGGTGACGTTGATCACGCTCAATCGGCCGCAGGCGCTGAACGCGCTCAACAGCCAGGTGCTCGGCGAGCTGATTGACGCGTTCGCGGCCTATGATGCTGACAACAGCCAGCGCTGCGCGGTGCTGACCGGATCGGAGAAGGCCTTCGCCGCCGGCGCCGACATCAAGGAAATGTCCGACCAGGGCTTCGCCTCCATGTACGCGTCCAACTTCTTCCAGGGCTGGGAGAAGGTCACCGCCACCCGCAAGCCGTGGATCGCCGCGGTCGCCGGCTATGCGCTGGGCGGCGGCTGCGAAGTGGCGATGATGGCCGATTTCATCATCGCTGCCGACAGCGCCAAGTTCGGCCAGCCCGAGATCAAGCTTGGCGTCACGCCCGGCATGGGCGGATCGCAGCGGCTGACCAAGGCGGTCGGCAAGGCCAAGGCGATGGAGATGTGCCTGACCGGCCGGATGATGGGCGCCGAGGAAGCGGAAGCCGCGGGTCTCGTCGCCCGCGTGGTGCCCGCCGCCGACTTGCTGGCCGAGGCGATGAAGAGCGCCGAAGCCATCGCCTCCATGGCCCCGCTCGCCGCCATCGCCACCAAGGAAATGGTCAACGCCGCCTTCGAGACCGGGCTCGCCCAGGGCATCGTCTTCGAGCGCCGCCTGTTCCACGGCCTGTTCGGCAGCGAGGACCAGAAGGAAGGCATGGCCGCCTTCGTCGACAAGCGCGCGGCGGATTGGAAGGGCAGATAAGATGGCACGCGTCGCATTCATCGGGCTTGGCAATATGGGTGGCGGGATGGCCGCGAACCTGGCCAAGGGCGGCCACGACGTCGCCGCCTTCGACCTTTCCGAGGACGCCTTACTTCGCGCCGAGGCGCGCGGCTGCGCCCGCGCCGGCTCGGCGGCCGAGGCGGTGAAGGGCGCCGAGGCGGTGATCACCATGCTGCCGGCGGGCAAGCATGTCCGCGACGTCTACGAAACCACCGTGATTGGCGCGGCGCCAAAGAAGGCGATCCTGATCGACTGCTCGACGATCGACGTCGCCAGCGCCCGCGAGACGATCGAGAAGGCGGCGGCGGCCGGCTATAAAATGGCCGACGCGCCGGTGTCGGGCGGCATCGCCGCGGCCGAGGCCGGCAGCCTCACCTTCATGGTCGGCGGCGGCAACGAGGCCTTCGAGCGGGCGAAACCCTATCTCGAGCTGATGGGCAAGGCGGTGATCCACGCCGGCGGGCCGGGATCGGGCCAAGCCGCCAAGATCTGCAACAACATGCTGCTCGGTGCCTCGATGGTCGCGACCTGCGAGACCTTCGTCATGGCGCGGAAGCTGGGCCTCGACCTCCAGACCTTCTTCGACATCTCGTCCAAGGCGTCGGGCCAGTGCTGGTCGATGACGTCCTATTGCCCGGTGCCTGGCGTCGGCCCCGAGACGCCGGCCGACCGCGACTATGAAGGCGGCTTCGCCGCCGCCTTGATGCTCAAGGATCTGAGGCTCGCCATGGAGGCGGCGCAGAGCGTCGACGCCTATACGCCGATGGGCGCGGCGGCCGAGGAGCTCTTCACCCGCTTCGCCGACCTCGGCGGCGCGGGGAAGGATTTCTCCGCCATCATCAAGATGATCGACGACAGCTGGCAGGCCGAGGGCCCCGGCGCGGCACCGCTGCCGCCCGGCGTCAAGATCGGCGACTGATCCTCAGTTCGGCGCCGCCGAAGCCACGGCCGGCTCTGGGGCCGGGCGGGCGGAGCCGATCTGGGTATCGATACCGATCATGGCCGCGTCCGGCACGTTGCGATCGAGAATGATGCAAGGATCGCGGTAGCGGCTGCGCGCGCAGATCTGCCAGCGGTCGCCGGGATGGACGGCGACGCTGCGGATGTTCCAGTCGGTGTGGACGGTCGACTTGGCGCCCTCCACCGTCCAGTCATCGCCATTGTAATTGGTATCCTGGTAGAGGATCAGTTCGCCGTGGACGGTGTGCGGTACTCCCGCCGTCGGCGCCGGTTGCTGTTGCGCCGCCTGCACCGGCGCGCCGGCCAGCATCGCGGCGGCCGCCGCGAAATATATCCTGTTCATGATCGAGCCCCCGTCACGTTTTTGGACTCGAACTTTCTGAGCGCCCCCGCGCCGATATGCAAGCAGTCAGCGGGACGCCGGGCGCAGCACGGCGTCGATCGCCGCGCGCCAGCCGCCGAGGCGGGCGGCGCGCGTCTCGGCCTTCATCGCCGGCTCGAATATCCGGGGCGTCCCGCGCAAAGCCGCCGCCTCGGCCAGCGAGCCGAACAGGCCGGCGCCGACGCCGCAAAGCATGGCCGCGCCCGAGGCGGTAGTCTCGATGAAGCGGGGCCGCTCGACCGGCAGGTCGAGCATGTCGGCGAGGTCCTGCGCCAGCCAGTCGTTCGCAGCCATGCCGCCGTCGATCTTGAGGCTCGCCCATTTCGCGCCGTCACGGGCGAAGGCGGTCATCAGATCGTGGGTCTGGTGGGCCATCGCCTCAAGGCCGGCGCGGACGATGTGGGCACGGCCGGCGGCGAAGGTGAGGCCCATGATCGCCGCCCGCGCGTTAGGCGCCCAGTAAGGCGCACCGAGGCCGGACAGGGCCGGGACCAGATAGACGCCGCCATTGTCGGCCACCGAGCGGGCGAGGCCCTCGCTTTCCGATGAGGCGGCGATCAGGCCGAGCCCGTCGCGCAGCCACTGGATCAGGCTGCCGGCGACGAACACCGACCCTTCCAGTGCATAGACCCGCTCGCCGCCGATCTGCGATGCGATGGTGGAAAGCAGCCGATGGCTCGAATTGCGCCGCTCGGCCCCGGTGTTGGTGAGGACGAAGGCACCGGTCCCGTAGGTGCTCTTGGTGTCGCCGGGCGAGAGGCAGGCTTGGCCGATCGCCGCCGCCTGCTGGTCGCCGGCCATGCCGGTGATCGCAATCGGCGCGCCGAAATGGTCGGCCAGGGTCTCGCCGTAGCGGCCCGCGCAATCGACGATTTCGGGAAGGGCGGCGCGCGGCACGCCGAACAGGCCGATCAGATCGTCGTCCCAGCCGCCCTTGTCGATGTCCATCAAGGCGGTGCGCGAGGCATTTGTCGCGTCGGAAATGTGGAGGCCGCCGGTGAGGCGGAAGACCAGCCAGGATTCGACTGTACCGACGCACAGATCCTCGCCCGCCTCGGCCACCGCTGGCATGTGCTCGAGGGCCCAGGCGATCTTGGTCGCGCTGAAATAGGGATCGAGCAGAAGGCCGGTCCGGGCATGGACTTTGGACTCGTGCCCCTGCGCCTTCAGCGCCGCGCACAGATCGGCGGTGCGCCGGTCCTGCCAGACGATCGCCGGGCCCAATGCCGCGCCGGTCCGCCGCGACCAGAAGACGATGGTCTCGCGCTGGTTGGTGATGCCGATGCCGGCGATCCCTGCCACGCCGCCGGCTTTCTCGACCATGGCTCGGGCGCAGGCCAGGCTCTTTGCCCAGATCTCCTCGGCATCGTGCTCGACCCAGCCCGGCCGGGGATAATGTTGGGTCAATTCCTCCTGCACGCTGCCGCCGAGGCTGCCGTCGGCCCCGAACAGCATCGCCCGCGTGCTGGTCGTGCCCGCATCGATAACCAGGATCGTCTCGGCCATAAGCGATTGGTGACACGAAGGCGGGACGGTTTCCAGCCCGCGCGAGAATCAACTAAGGACGGGCGATGGACAGCTTCGACCTGCTCATCATCGGCGGCGGGATCAACGGGACGGCGATCGCGCGCGACGCGGCCGGGCGGGGGCTCGACGTATTGCTGGTCGAGAAGGACGATCTCGCCAGCCACACCAGCTCGTCCTCGTCCAAGCTGATCCATGGCGGCCTTCGATATCTCGAACACTATGATTTCCGGCTGGTCCGCGAATCCCTGCTCGAGCGCGAGATCATGCTGCGCACCGCGCCCCATATCGTCCGGCCGCTGAGGTTCATCCTCCCCGATCCGCCGGGCGGGCGGCCCTGGTGGATGATCCGCCTCGGCCTCTTCTTCTACGATCTGCTCGCCGGGCGCGGCGGCCTGCCATGGTCGCGCGGGGTCGGCAGGAACGACCCGGCGCGCTCGCCGCTCAAGGACGCCGGCTATAACCTCGCCGCTTATTGGGACGCCTGGGTCGACGACGCCCGGCTGGTCGTGTTGAACGCGCTCGCCGCCGCCGAGAAGAGGGCCGAGATCGCCACCCGCACCGAATTCCTCTCCGCCCGGCGCGAGGGCGATTTCTGGATCGCCGAGCTGGAAGGCGGCAGGACGGTGCGGGCCGACATGATCGTCAACGCCGCCGGCCCCTGGGTCGCCGACGTGCTCCACGGCCGGCTGAGCGAGGAAAGCGAGAGCAGGGCGCGGCTGATCAAGGGCAGCCATATCGTCCTCCCTCGCCTGTGGGAGGGCGACCATGCCTACCTCCTCCAGCAGGAGGACGGCCGCGTCGTCTTCGCGTTGCCCTATGGCGCCCGCAGCCTGGTCGGCACCACCGACGTTCCGGTCGCCCGGCCCGAGGAGGCGGTAATCTCGCCCGAAGAGATTCAGTATCTGTGCAACGCCGCCAATGCCTATTTCCGCGAGCAGGTCGCTCTGGCCGACGTGATCTGGTCCTATTCGGGGGTGCGCGCGCTCTACGACGACGGCGCCGCCGAGGCGAAGGACGTCACCCGCGACTATCGGCTCGAGCTGGACGACGCGCCGGGGGCCAGGCTGCTGTCGGTGTTCGGCGGCAAGCTCACCACCGCCCGGGCGCTGGCGCTGGAGGCGATGGACGAGCTCGGCATCGGCGAGCTCAAATTCACCGCCACCACCCCGCTCCCCGGCGGCGACGTCGATGCCGCCTTCAACCAATATCTGGTCGAGCTGGCGGGGTGGATGCCGGAGCCCTTGGTCCAGCGCATGTCCCGCGCCTACGGCACCCGCCTCGGGCGCGTGCTCGACGGCGCCCGGAATATGGCCGACCTCGGCCGCCATTTCGGGGCCGGCCTCCATGAGCGCGAGATCCGCTATCTGATCGACGTGGAATGGGCGCGTACCGCCGAGGACGTCCTGTGGCGGCGGACCAAGATCGGGCTGGAGCTCGATGCGCGGGAGCAGGCCGCGCTCGCCGCCTGGATCGCGCGGGAAGGCGGCATTCCGGCAGCATGATCCCGGCCCCTCCAGTGAGGAGGGACCGGGATGCACGTCGTGGCCGGGTCAGGCGATGATGATGTTGCTGCCCGCGCCGCCGTCGAGGATGTCGAGGCCGAGGCCGCCGATCAGCACGTCGTCACCGAGACCGCCGAGCAACGTATCGGCCCCTGCGCCGCCGAGCAGGATGTCGTCGCCCTCGCCGCCGTCGGCGATGAAAGCGACACCGACATCGAGCGTCGAGCCGTCGATGACGTCGGCGCCGCCGAGGCCGTTGATGATCAACTGGTCGTGGGCCTCGAAGCCGGTGATCAAGATCTCGGTGGCGAGGCCCAGGACATGGACGGTGCCGTTCTCACCCGCGACAACGACGACGTCGTCCCCGTTTGTCGCGTTGATGGTGACAATATCGACCACCCCGTCGCCATGGCCATCGGCTCCTTCCAGGTGAAGCTCAACCAGGGTCGCTTCGGTGCCCGAAAGATCGCCGATGGTGATCGCGTCGTTGCCGCCGAGCGCATTGAATTCGATCACTTCGGTGTCATCGAGATCCATGACGACGTTGGCGACATTGCGGGCGAACCGGACGTGGTCGCCATTGGCACTGATGTCTATGGTCTCGCCGATGATCGCACCGTTGAACAGCAAGGTGTCGATGCCGGCCTGACCATCGACGACATCATTGTCGTCGCCCGGATTCCAGACGAAGACGTCGCCGCCGCCGCCCATCAACGCGGTATCGTTGCCGTCGCCGCCGAAGATCAGGTCGTCGCCCTGGGAGCCGAGGAGAAGGTCCACCCCCAGGCCGCCGCGAAGCTCGAGCCCGATAACGCCGGCGGCGAGACCGGAGGCGTCGATCGTGTCGTCGCCGCTACCGCCGTCGAGGATCAGCCGGTCATTGGCCGCCTCGGCGTCGGCGATCGCGATCCCGGCCGCGAGGCCCTGTATCTCGACGAGCCCGGCGGTCGACGTCACCTGCACCGCGTCCGCGCCCAACGAGCCGGTCACCCGGACGCTGTCGGCCGCGCCGTCGCCCGCCCCGCCGGGGCCGGCGAGGTTGACGGCGACCTTGGTCGCGTCGGTCCTGCCGAGATCGGCGATGACGATATTGTCTGCACCGTCCAGGGCGTTGAATGTGATCTGCTCGACGTCGTTCAGGTCCATCGTGATGTTGGCGACGTCGCGGAAGAAGCGGACGCGGCCGCCATTGTTGGCGATGTCGATATTCTCCGAAATGTTCGAACCGTTGAACAGCAGGGTGTCGTAGTCGGCCCCGCCCTCGACCACATCGCTGCCGTCGCCCGGGTCCCACTGGAAGACGTCGTCGCCGGCACCGAGCAAAGCGGTGTCGTTGCCCTGGCGGCCGTCGACGAAATCATCGCCGTCGCCGCCGATCAGCAGATCGTCGCCGCGGCTGCCGAAGATAAGGTCGTCGCCGGCGCCGCCGTCGATGGTGACCAGGGTCGTGAGGGCGTTGAGCGTGAGGGCGGAGATCGTGTCGTCGCCGCCGAAGCCGTTGATCACGACCCGGTCGGTCGCCTCTGAGCCCGTGACGTTGACCAGGGCCGAAAGGCCGGCCACCGAATAGTTGGCTCCCGCTCCCGTCAAATCGACGACGTCGTCGCCGCCGGTCGCCGAGACACTGACGATGTCGCTGGCGGCGTCGCCGGTGCTGCCGCCGATCGTGCCGCCGAGATTGACCTGAACCTCGGTGACGTCGGTGCCCTGGAGGTCGCCGACATTGACCGTATCGGTGCCGCCCAGCGCGTTGAAGGTGAGCGTTTCCATGTCGTTCAAGTCCATGACGACGCTGCCCAGATTGCGGGTCAGGCGGACGCGCTCGCCATTGGCGATCGCCTCGATCGCCTCGTTGCCGGCGCTGCCGTTGAACAGCAGCCGGTCGGCGCCTTCCTGTCCCTCGACGATGTCGCTGCCGTCGCCCGGATCCCATTGGAAGACGTCGTTGCCGGCGCCGAGGAAGGCGGTATCATTGCCCTGCTGGCCGTCGATGAAATCGTTGTCGGCGCCCCCCAACAGGAGGTCGGCGCCGTTGCTGCCGAGAATGATGTCGTCGCCCGAGCCGCCGTCGACGGTGACGCCGATCAGGGCGGCGAGATTGCCGGTGGCGGAGAAGCTGTCATTGCCGCCGTTCATGTTGAGCACGAGCTTCTCGGTGGTGCCGAGATCGAGGCTGAACGGGGCCGGATCAAGCCGGTCGAAACGGACTCGGGTGCCGTTCGCCGTAGCCGTGAACGCTTCGGCGCCGTTGCCGCCATTGACCTCGGCGGTGTCGATGCCGGCGCCGCCTTCGAACATATCGGTGTCGTCGCCGGGATTCCAGATCGCGCGGTCGTCGCCGGCCTCGCCGAACAGCTGGTCGTCGCCGTCGCCGCCGGTCAATATGTCGTTGCCGGCGCCGCCGAACAGCAGGTCGGCGCCGCCCTTGCCGAGCAAAGTGTCGTTGTCCGCCTCGCCGAAAATCTGGTCAGCGCCGGAGCCGCCGGTGAGGATGTCGTTGCCCGTGCCGCCGAACAGATTGGCCCTGGGCAACGCGCCATTGGCCTCGTCGAGGCTGAGGACGTCGTTGCCGCCAAGGCCGAAGACGCTGATCAGCGAGGTATTGGCGACGCTGGGATTGCCGCCCTTGATCGGGACCGCGCCGCCATTGACGAGAAGGGAGCCGGCCGCGTTGCGGCTGATGGCGATCGTGTTGGCGTTGCCGTTGCCGGTCACAGACAGCGACCCGCCCTGGAACGGGAGGAAGGTTGCGATGATGCCCGCGCCCGCGGGAGGGCCGGCGATGGACGAGGAAAGCGGCGCAGCGAACGCAACGCTCCGCGCCTTTGTCTTGATGCTCATTGAAATCGTCTCCTACGACACCGCGGGGGTGCGGCGAAGCGAGGCGATGTGGCGGAGCCGTGTGTCGGCGCGATGCCGCGCCGGCCGCTTTCATGTTTCAAATGTGACAGCGCCGGGACGATCGACCGACGCACACAGGGCACGAATGTCCGCTGCACCTCGTTCCCCGGCGAAGGGCCGGGAACAAACAGGGTCAGCGCAGCTTGGAGATCTTCAACCCGTCCGCCTTTGCGCGCACCTTGATGCTGTCTTCGCTGCGGGTCATCGCCTTGGAGATGCCCTTGAGCGACATGCCCTTGCCGGCGAGCAGGTGAAGCTTCTGGATCTCGTCGCTGGTCCAGGGCTGCCGATGCCGTTCGAACCTTTCACCCATCACCCGCTCCTTTTCCGGCACCCTACACGATCCGCAACGAAAAAGGGCCGCCCGAAGGCGGCCCTCTTATTTCCGTTCGAGCCGGACCTTAAGCCGCTTCGACTTCGTCCTCGTCCGCGCCCATCACCGGGCCCGAATCCTGGCCCTTGGCGTCGGGGTTGCGGTCGACCAGTTCGATCACGCCCATCGGCGCCGCGTCCGAGGCGCGGATGCCGGCCTTGATCACGCGGGTATAGCCGCCCTCGCGATCGGCGTAGCGCTTGGCCAGCACGTCGAACAGCTTCTGGAGCTGGGTGTCGTCGAGCAGGCGGGCATGGGCGAGGCGGCGATTGGAGAGGCCGCCTTTCTTGGCCAAAGTGATCAGCTTCTCGACATAGGGCCGAAGCTCCTTCGCCTTGGGAAGCGTGGTCGTGATCTGCTCGTGCTTGATCAAAGCGGCCGCCATGTTGCGGAACAGGGCGGCGCGGTGGCTGGAGGTGCGGCCGAGCTTACGGCCGCCGACGCGGTGACGCATGGACTTCTTCCTTCGTTCGTCCCGGGACCGTGCAAGGTATCCCGGGCCAGGCTGTCGTGAGGGGGACGGCCCAAACCCCAAAAGCAAAATCGGGGCCGCAGCCCCGACTTCGTGCGGCTCCCAAAGCGGATCGGCGGCGCGAAGTCAAGGATTTTGGGGCTCGGACCGTCCCGGCAAACGCCGTTCCGACGAGGATTGGTGAACTTTCTTGTCCAAGGCTGGTTGTCATTTTCGAGCAGGGCGCCACGGCCTAGGCTACGCGCGCGCCCGGCCGGGGTGGTCCCGCCGCGGCGGGGCCGCCCTACTGCTCCGTCCCAGCACGTTTTTCGACTCGCGCCCGTAACGAAAGCGGGGCATCGTTCTTCTGTCGCGATATCGACAGGGGGAGACGGAACATGGGCACACCGATCGGCGGAACGATCCAGGCAATCGCCGGAGCGGCGAACAGCGGCGGCTCGGGTGCCGTTCTCTTCACTCTCGACGAATATGGCTCACTCTGGTTCAACTATCAGGGCGTTCCGGGTGACGGCTGGCAGGCCTGGACCGGCCCCAAGTTCGACCAGCAGCCGTCGCCCGGTGCCGCCATCGCCTGCGCCGGCCAGAACAACAATCTGCTGATGCTGGCGATGCTCGACGAGGAGAGCAATGTCTGGACCCTGCCGCAGGCCATCGAGGGCGGCACCTGGGGCAATTGGGCCGGACCCAAGATCGGCGGCCAGGAATATAGCTTCAAGGCGATCGCGGCGGGCCAGCAGAGCGGCGCGCGCGGAATCCAGCTGGTCGGCGTCGACGACATGGGCGATCTGTGGACCTGCTACCAGATGGACCCGGGCTCGGCCTGGAGCGGCTGGACCAACGGCATGCAGTCGGGCGCTCCGGCCAATGTCGGCGGAGTCGCGCTGGCCGGACAGAATAACGGCTGCCTGATCCTGTTCGCCGAGGCGGAGGGCCTGATCTCCTATCTGCCGCAGACCCAGGCCGGCGGAAGTTGGGGCAGCTGGAGCACGACCGGAATGGCCGCGGGCACCAATCTCTACAACATCGTCGCATGCGAACAGGGCGGCACCCGCGGCGTCCAGTTCTGGGGGCTGAACAGCTCGGGCGAAATCTGGTCGGTCTTCCAGGAAACGGCCGGCGGCGCTTGGTATCCGTGGCAGGGGCCGGGCTGGAACAGCCAGCCGGAACCCTTCGTCAACATCGCCGCCACCGGTCAGGGCAACGGCTGCATCATCTTCTTCGGCGTCGACGAAGCGGGCGTCCTATGGGCCACCTGGCAAACCGCGCCGGGAGGCGACTGGGGCCCGTGGACGATGCTTCCCGCCCCGCCGGGCTGAGGCGGGCTATTCGAACCTCAACACCTGCTCGTGGATATGGCCGCATTCCAGCGACAGCCTGTGGTCGACGAAAGCGGGCACGCCGGCATCGGCCAGGGTGCGGAACAGGTGGACGTCCTCGCCGCTCGATTGGGTGAAGCGGAACAGGCGCTTCGCCCCGGCCCCGAGTTCGCGGATCACCGTCATGTCGAGCAGGCAGATGCCGAGCCCGATATGGACGACCTGCTCGATCGGGCATTCGCCCGCCAGTTCGGGCGTCGAGGCGACGAGGGCCTCCTTGCCGTCGCGCAGGATCGTGGCGGTCGGCCGCGCCTTGGCGTCGCGGCGCCGGAAGTTGACCCCGATCACCTTTTTGCCGGCGGCGAGGAGCCGGTCGAGCGTGTCGGGCGGAAAGATGTGGTCGGCGTCGATCCACAGGATGAACTGCGCGCCCCATCTTGTCGCCTGGTCGAGCAAGGCATTGCGGCTCGTGTCGAGGACCGAGCCGGAATAGGTGAAGAAGGCCATCTCGTAGCGGCCGCCGATATGGATCAGCATGTCGGCCAGCGACTTGGTGAAGCCGGCTTTGGGGTCGCCGTGGATCGGCGTGCAGATCGCGATCTTCATTCGCGAAGGGTGACAGAGTCGCGGCGGATTCGCCAGCGCGTCAGATTTGCCCGAACCTGCCCATGCGCCGGAGCGGCGCCACCTCCTCAACCTCCTCCGCCTCGAGCAGCCAGGCTTCCGCCGCCTGCGGATCGTCGAAGCGGCGCCCGGGGCGGCCGTCGAGGGCGCGCATCAGCTGGCCGGTCGCCAGCGTGGAGGCGGTGACGAAGGCCAGCCTGCGCGAGCGATATTCAGGATCGGCGAGCATCTGCTGGAACGCGAGGACGGTCTCCTGCGGCTGGATCTTGAGCTCGCGCACGTCGTTCAAGGTGACGTGCTGGTTGGGGCCGCAGCACAGCTGCGCATGGGCCTGGCGCCGAGCCTCGAGGAAGTCGGTCATGTCGCCCTCACGGAACAGGCCGGACATGGTAATCCTGACCAGATTGCGCGGCCGGTCGACGTCGAAGGAAAAGTAAGCGGACATAGGGGGTTGGTTGGCGGATACTCTCTGCCAATGGGTTAATGAAGAGGTGGGGATATTACGGGACTGAGAGGCGCGGGCCAAGAAAAAGGGCCGCCTTTCGGCGGCCCTTCCTCGTTCCTCGAAAGGATAAAGGCGAAGCCTTTATCCCATCAATTCCTGTTCCAATTTCTTGGCCATCTCTTCGATATTCTCCGGCGGCCAGCCGGGGATGTCCATGCCGAGGCGCAGGCCCATCGAGGCAAGGACTTCCTTGATCTCGTTGAGGCTCTTGCGGCCGAAATTCGGCGTGCGGAGCATCTCGGCCTCGGTCTTCTGAACCAGGTCACCGATGTAGATGATGTTGTCGTTCTTCAGGCAGTTGGCGCTGCGGACGCTGAGCTCCAGCTCGTCCACCTTCTTGAGCAGGTAGCGGTTGAGCTGGTTGGCGTCGGCCTCGGTCTCGGCCTGCGACGGCGCGGCCATGCCGGCCATGGTCGGAACCTGGACCATGCCCTCGTCGAAGTGAACGAAGAGCTGGAGCTGGTCCTGGAGGATCCGGGCCGAGTAAGCGATGGCGTCGTCGGGGCTGATCGTTCCGTCGGTATCGACGGTCAGCGTCAGCTTGTCATAGTCCAGCTCCTGGCCGACGCGGGTGTTCTCGACCTTGTAGCTGACCTGACGGACCGGCGAATAAAGGGCATCGACCGGAATCAGGCCGATCGGCGCGTCGACCGGGCGGTTCGAGGCGGCGGGGACATAGCCCTTGCCGGTCTCGGCGACCAGTTCCATGTTGAGCGTCGCGCCCTCGTCGAGGTGGCAGATGACCAGATCGGGGTTCATCACCTCGATGTCGCCGGTGGTGGCGATCTGGCCGGCGGTGATCTCGCCGGGGCCGGTGGCGGAAAGCTGGAGCCGCTTGGGGCCCTCGCCTTCCATGCGAAGCGCGATCTGCTTCACGTTCAGGACGATGTCGGTCACATCCTCGCGTACGCCGGCAAGCGACGAGAACTCGTGGAGCACGCCTTCGATTTTGATCGAGGTGACGGCGGCGCCCTGAAGCGACGAGAGGAGAACGCGGCGGAGCGAATTGCCGAGCGTGAGGCCGAAGCCCCGCTCGAGCGGCTCGGCGACGAAGGTCGCCTTGCGGCGGGCATCGCCGCCCGACTTCTTCTCGAGCGCGTTGGGCTTCTTCATTTCCTGCCAGTTCTTTGCGTTGACGGCCATGATGTTCCCTTGGTGCTGGGGAGGCGGGGGAGCCTCCCAATTTCAAATTCAAACTCGAAACCTCCTTGGCTCCCTTGCGGGAGCTTCGGCGGTCTAAACGCGGCGGCGCTTGGACGGGCGGACGCCGTTATGCGGGATCGGGGTGACGTCCCGGATCGACGTGATCTGGAAACCGACCGCCTGGAGGGCGCGAAGCGCGCTCTCGCGGCCCGAACCCGGACCCTTCACCTCGACCTCGAGGGTGCGGACGCCATGTTCGGCAGCCTTCTTGCCGGCGTCCTCGGCGGCGACCTGGGCGGCATAAGGCGTCGACTTGCGCGAGCCCTTGAAGCCCATCATGCCCGCGGACGACCAGGCAATCGCATTGCCCTGCGCGTCGGTGATGGTGATCATCGTGTTGTTGAAGCTGGCGTTCACATGCGCGACGCCGGAAGTGATGTTCTTGCGCTCGCGCCTTCTGATGCGCTGCGGTTCGCGTGCCATAATCTCGTATCCTACCTAGTCTGTTGTCAGACGCCGGAGAGGCTCCGGCGGAGAAGCAAGCGTTTCGCTTACTTCTTCTTGCCGGCGATCGGCTTGGCCTTGCCCTTGCGGGTGCGCGCATTGGTGTGCGTGCGCTGGCCGCGGACCGGAAGGCCCTTGCGATGGCGAAGCCCGCGATAGCAGGCCAGGTCCATCAGCCGCTTGATGTTCATCGCCGTCTCGCGGCGCAGATCGCCCTCGACCTGATGGTCGGAGTCGATCGTCTCGCGCAGGTGCAGGACTTCCTGGTCGGTCAGGTCCTGGACGCGGCGCTCAGCGGGGATGCCGAGCTTGGCGGTGATCTCACGGGCCTTGGTGCGGCCGATGCCGTGGATGTAGGTTAGCGCGATTTCCACGCGCTTGTTGGTCGGGATGTTGACGCCCGCAATACGTGCCATGGGGTAGTTTCTCCTGCTCCACAGGCCGCCCCTGGAACTCGCCCCTCAAAGTGGATCCTTGAGGAGATTTCCGCGTCGGCCTATCTCAGCGCTTCTATGACCCGAAAACAGGCAAAGCCGACGCGCGCACGGATGCGCCGCCGGATACCGGTGAGCGGGATGAGGGCGAAATAGGATTTGATTCTCCCTCTGTCAAGCGAAGTGCCGGTAAAATCGGGACGATTGGCAAGAGAGGCCGCTGCTGTCATGGCCGGCCCGTGAAAACCACCCCC
Organism: Allosphingosinicella sp.; assembly: GCA_036525215.1. Classification (GTDB taxonomy): domain Bacteria; phylum Pseudomonadota; class Alphaproteobacteria; order Sphingomonadales; family Sphingomonadaceae; genus Allosphingosinicella. Next base: position 30,538 of record DATDAU010000018.1, on the reverse strand, counting down.
ACCCTCTATGACGCGATCGTGCTCGGCGCCGGCGGCGCCGGGCTGATGTGCGCCGCCATCGCCGGCCAGCGGGGCCGCCGGGTGCTGCTGATCGATCATGCCGAACGGCCGGGCAGGAAAATTCTGATCTCGGGCGGCGGGCGCTGCAATTTCACCAACATCCATAGCGTGCCGGACCGGTTCCTCTCCGAGAATCGCCATTTCGCCAAGTCGGCGCTGGGCCGCTACACGCCCGACGATTTCATCGCCCTGGTCGACCGCCACCGCATCGCATGGCACGAAAAGACGCTGGGCCAGCTCTTCTGCGACGGCTCGGCGCGGCAGATCGTCCACATGCTGATGGAGGAATGCGCCAAAGGCGGGGTGCGGATCGCACTTGGGGGCAAGATTCGTGACGTTGCCCATGCCGATGGCCTCTTCACCGTCCGCCACGACGACGAGGCGGCCTCGGCGCCGGCTTTGGTCATCGCCACGGGCGGCCCCTCCATCCCCAAGATGGGCGCGACCGGCTTCGCCTACGACCTCGCGCGCCAGTTCGGGCTGAAGCTCGTCGAACCGCGGCCGGCTCTGGTGCCGCTGACCCTCAGCGACGACGAGGCCTTGTTCCGCTCCCTGTCGGGCGTCGCCGCGGAAGTGGTGGCGCGCTGCGGCCGGACCGCGTTCCGCGAAGCCGCTCTGTTCACCCATCGCGGCCTTTCCGGACCCGCCATACTCCAGATCTCCTCCTACTGGCGGCCGGGCGAGGAAATCGGGGTGAATTTCCTGCCTTCATTGGAACGCAATTGGCTCCTAGAGGCCAAACGCGCCCGGCCGCGGACCCATTTCCACACCCTGCTCGGCGAATTGCTCCCCGACCGGCTCGCCGAGGCTCTGGCCAAGCGGATCGGCCTGTGGGGCGAGCTGGCCAACATGGCGAACGCGAAGCTGGACGAGGCGGCGACACGCCTCGCCGACTGGCGCTTTCGTCCCGACGGCAGCGAAGGCTTCGCCAAGGCGGAAGTGACGGCGGGTGGGATCGACACCGACGGCCTGTCGTCGCGGACAATGGCGGCGAAGTCAGTGCCCGGCCTCCATGTCATCGGCGAGGCGGTCGACGTCACCGGCTGGCTCGGCGGCTATAATTTTCAATGGGCCTGGGCCAGCGGTTGGGCCGCCGGCCAGGCCCTTTGACCGGACAAGTCGGTAGTTTCATCCCTTGCCGCCGACGCGGCGTACCCCATTTTGGATCGATCATGACCTTTGCCAATCTTCCCGCGCTTCTCAGCGAAGCGCTCGCCGCGCGCGAATATGAAACGCCGACCGCCGTCCAGGCTGCGGTGCTCGAGCCTGAAACCGAAGGCCGCGACCTGATCGTCTCGGCCCAGACCGGATCCGGCAAGACCGTCGCCTTCGGCCTCGCCATGGCCCCGCAACTGCTCGATGCCGGCGGCCGCCTGCCTTATGCGATCAAGCCGATGGCCTTGTGCATCGCCCCGACCCGCGAGCTCGCGCTCCAGGTCAGCCGCGAGCTTGGCTGGCTCTACGCCAAGGCGGGTGGACGGATCGCCACGTGCGTGGGCGGCATGGACGCCTCCAAGGAACGGCGCAACCTGGCGCAGGGAGCCCAGATCGTGGTCGGGACTCCGGGGCGGCTGCGCGACCATCTCGAGCGCGGTGCGCTCGATCTCAGCCAGCTTAAGGTCGCCGTCCTCGACGAGGCAGACGAGATGCTCGACATGGGCTTTCGCGAGGATCTGGAAGAGATTCTCGACGCGACTCCGGCCGACCGCCGCACTTTGCTCTTCTCCGCCACCATGCCCAAGCCGATCGTCGCTTTGGCGCGACGCTACCAGAGGGAAGCGGTGCGGATCTCGACCGTCGGCGAGGATCGCGGCCATGGCGATATCCACTATCAGGCAATGCCGGTTGCTCCGGCCGATATCGAGAATGCGGTGGTCAATCTGCTTCGCCTGCACGAGGCGGAATCGGCCCTTTTGTTCTGCGCGACCCGCGACAATGTCCGCCACCTCCATTCCAGCCTGACCGAGCGCGGCTTCAGCGCCGTCGCCCTGTCGGGCGAGCACAGCCAGAGCGACCGCAACCAGGCGCTGCAGGCGCTGCGCGACGGCCGCGCCCGGGTGCTGGTCGCGACCGACGTCGCCGCCCGCGGCATCGATCTGCCTAATCTGTCCCTGGTCATCCATGTCGAGCTACCGCGCGACGCCGAGACGCTGCAGCACCGCTCGGGGCGGACCGGCCGCGCCGGGAAAAAGGGCACGGCGATCCTCGTCGTGCCCTATCCGCGACGCAAGCGCGTCGAAGGCGTGCTGCGCGGCGCCCGGATCGAGGCCGAGTGGATCAAGGCGCCTACCCCTGAGGATATCCGCCGCGGCGACCATGACCGGTTGCTCGCGGCCCTGCTTGCCCCGGTGGAAACCGACGAAGAGGATCTGGCCCTCGCCCGCAAGCTGCTCGAGCAGAAGATGCCCGAGGAGATCGCCGCGGCCCTGGTTCGCAGCCACCGGGCGCGGATGCCAGCGCCCGAGGAAATGGTCGACGGCGGCGGCGCGGGCGGTGAGCGCCAACGCCCCGACGGTCCCCGGCCCGGCTTCGAGGATACGATCTGGTTCCGCATGGACATCGGCCGCCGCCACAATGCCGATCCGCGCTGGCTCCTGCCTTTGCTCTGCCGGCGCGGCCACATCACCAAGAACGAGATCGGCGCGATCCGCATTGCCGGCGGCGAGACCCTGTTCGAAGTCCCCCGCGCCGCCGCCGGCCGCTTCGCCGCTTCGCTCAAGCGCACCGCCGGATCGGAAGGCGAAGGCGGCGTCAATATCGAACAGGTCGAAGGCAAGCCCCGCGAAGCCGCCCGCGAGAACAAGCACCGGGCGACCGCGCAGAAACGCTACGAGGCCAAGCCCTATCGGGCCAAGGCGGCTCCGCATCGGGGGCGGAAGTAGGCGAGGACTCGGCGAACGGCCGGCCCTCGCCAGTCGCTCTACCTAGACAACACCAAAGGCCAGCATCGCATCGGCCACCTTCTTGAAGCCGGCGATGTTGGCGCCCTTCACATAGTCGACATAGCCGCCCTCCTGGCTGCCATATTCGAGGCAGCGGGTGTGGATGCCGTCCATGATGTCCCGAAGCAGCTGCTGGAGCTGCTCTTCCTTCCACGAGATGCGGGCGCTGTTCTGGCTCATTTCGAGGCCGGAGACGGCGACGCCGCCGGCGTTGGAGGCCTTGCCGGGCGCGTAGAGCAATTTGGCGTCGCGGAAGACGTGAACGCCTTCGAGATTGGTGGGCATGTTGGCGCCCTCGCTGACCCCGATGCAGCCGTTTTTGACCAGGGTGCGGGCATCGTCGCCAAGCAGCTCGTTCTGGGTGGCGCAGGGCAACGCGACGTCGCAGGTGACGCCCCACGGCGTCTTGCCGGCGTGGAAGGTCGCATTCTTATATTCGTCGGCATATTCGGAGATGCGGCCGCGCCGCCGGGTCTTGTGCGCCTTCACCCAGTCGATCTTCTCCTGGGTGATGCCGTCGGGATCGTGGATGAAGCCCTCGCTGTCCGACAGCGTCAGCACGACGCCGCCAAGCTGGACGATCTTCTCCGCGGCGTGGGTGGCGACGTTGCCCGATCCGGAGATCACCGCCCTTTTGCCGACCATGTCGAGGCCGCGCGTCTTCAGCATGTTCTCGAGGAAATAGACGGCGCCGTAGCCGGTCGCCTCGGGCCGGATCAGCGAGCCCCCATATTCCATGCCCTTGCCGGTAAGGACGCCGGTGAACTGGTTGGTGATGCGCTTGTACTGGCCGAACATATAGCCGATCTCGCGCCCGCCGACGCCGATATCGCCGGCCGGCACGTCAACGTCGGCGCCGATATGGCGATAGAGCTCGGTCATGAAGCTCTGGCAGAAGCGCATGATCTCGCCGTCGCTCTTGCCCTTGGGGTTGAAATTGGAGCCACCCTTGCCGCCGCCCATGGGCAGGCCGGTCAGCGCGTTCTTGAAGGTCTGCTCGAAGGCGAGGAACTTCAGGATCGATTCGTTGACGCTGGGGTGGAAGCGGATGCCGCCCTTGTAGGGGCCGATCGCATTATTGTTCTGGACCCGATAGCCGCGCTGGACGCGGATATTGTGGTTGTCGTCTTCCCAGGAGACGCGGAAGGAGACAATCCGGTCGGGCTCGGCGATGCGGCGGAGGATCTGCCAGCGGTGGTAATCCTCCTTGTCGGCGATGAAATCGAAGATGTCGTCGGCGACTTCCTGCACCGCCTGGATGAATTCGATCTGGCCGGGATTGCGCCGCTTGACGCCCTCCATGAAGCCGTCCTTGTCGACATGCTCGGACTCGCGCGTAACGCCATCACCCCTGCTCATACGACCGTCTCCATCTGATATGGGCGCGCTCCGGCCCGGAGTCGCGATGGAGAGAGCATATCAGGTTTTCACGGGAAGGAAGCCCGTAAGGGACCCTAGCGCGGGTTGTTGGAAACCCTAGCGCATCGGCACCGGATCGCCCGCCGGCCAGGCCGTGTCGGCGACGCGGCGGAGGTTCATCTCGAAGATCTGGACCGGCGCCGCCTCGCCAGCGATGTACATGCCGACTTCGCGAAGCGTGCCGTTGGCGATGGTGGCGGTGTAACGGATCATCGCGCCGGGGCCGGCGGGGATTTCCCAGACATAGCCGTCGGCGGTGGGGCGGAAGACGAAGACGCCGCCTCGGCCCTGCGCCCAGCTGCTCATCGAATAGGCGTTGGTTGCCGGATCGAAGGAGATCACGCCCATCGCGTTGAAGCCGACGCTGCCGTCCGCATTGTAGCCGCGGCCCTCGATGACCCTCAAAGTGCCGCCGAGCATGGTACCGATCCGCTCGGTCTGAACGAGCTCGCGGCGGCCGGCGGGCGAGACCGACCAGGCCGGACCGCGCCACACGCCGTCCATCATCGCCAGCGGCGTCATCGCCTGGCGCTGGGCGGCCTGCAGGGCGGCGGGATCGGGCCGCTGGGCGGCACACGGGGCGCCAACATGGAAGGTGAGGGCAAGGAACAGGGAACCCAGAATGGCAATGCGCATGGTCGCTCTCCTACTTTGAAAAGCAAAGTACATTGCGATTATCAGTGAGTCAAGCGCTGCCGGGTCAGCTGATTTCGAGGATCGCCTCTTCCACCTCGCGCAGCCGGTCCTTGCCGAACCAGAGCTCGTCGCCGACGATGAAGGCGGGGAGGCCGAACACGCCCTGCTCGACCGCCTGCCTTGTATTGGCCGCGAGCTGGTCCTTCACCGCCTGATCGCCGGCGAGCTCGATCAGCTCCTCTGCGGGGAGGCCGGCCTCGTCGAGCGCGGCCTCGAACACTTCCGGATCGTCGAGCTTGCGCGGGTCCTCCCACATATAGTGGTAGATGGCGGCGACATAGGCGTCGAACACGTCCTCGGCCTCGGCCGCCACCGCGCCGCGCATCAGCCCCAAAGTGTTGACCGGGAAATGCGGGTTCATCCTGAATTCGTCGAGGCCGTGGCGGGCGACGAAGCGGTCGATCTCGCGAAATTCGTAGGCGAGCTTGGCGGGAGCGCCGGCATAGGCCTCGACCGGGGAGCGGTTGCCCGTCGCCTTGAAGATGCCGCCGAGCAGAACCGGCACCTGCTCGAAGCGGGCGCCGGTGCGCTGCTCGATGCCGGGCAGCAGGCGCCAGGCGAGATAGGCGTTGAGGCTGCCGAAATCGAAATAGAAGATCGGATCGCTCATCGCCTTCTCCTCATTCCGGTCATTACCAGGGCTCGCCGGAGGGCCGCAGATCGAGCTCGTGGGTCCAGGCGTCGGGCTTCTGGAGGTGGAGCTGCCAATAGGTCTCGGCGATCGACGCCGGATCCATCAGCCGCTCGGCCGGCGGGGCCGAGCCGGTCGCCTCGGCGATCCGCTCGCGCACCCAGGCCGTGTCTACCGCCGCATCGATGACGAGATGGGCAACGTGGATGTTCCGCGGCCCCAGCTCGCGGGCCATGGACTGGGCGACGGCGCGCAGGCCGAACTTGGCCGAGGCGAAGGCGGCATAGCCCGATCCGCCACGCATCGAGGCGGTCGCGCCGGTGAAGAAGATCGAGCCGCCGCCGTTGGCCAGCAGGTGGCGCGCCGCCTCGCGGCCGGTGAGGAAGCCGGCATAGCAGGCCATTTCCCAGACCTTGCGGAACACCCGCTCGGTCGTCTCGAGGATCGGGAAATTGACGTTGGCGCCGATGTTGAAGACGACCAGCTCGAGCGGTGCGGCGGCGTTGGCGGCGTCGAGGAAGCCGGCGATCGCGTCCTCGCTCCGGGCGTCGACGCTGTGGGCGGCGGCGATGCCGCCCGCCGCCGCGATTTCGGCGACGAGGGGTTCGAGCTTGGTGCCGTCACGGCGGGCGAGGTGAAGCTGGTAGCCGGCGGCGGCGAAGCGGCGGGCGATGGCGCTGCCGATATAGTCGCCGGCTCCGACGATTGCGACGCTGGCCTTCTTCGTGTCCACCGCCGCCTGCCTTTCGAACCTAGCCGAGTATGTCGTCGATCGCCTGCCCGACCGCGCCGATCGGGGCCATGCCGTCGACCCGGCGGACGATCCCCTGGGTCTCGTAATGGGGCAGGATCGGCGCCGTCTTGGCGCGATATTCGGCCATCCGGGTGCGCACCGCTTCCTCATTGTCGTCGGCGCGGCGCTTGAATTCCGTAGAGCCGCAGACGTCGCAGACGCCCTCGACCTTCGGAAGCTGGTAACGGTCGTGATAGGGCGTGTTGCAGACCGCGCAGGAGAAGCGGCCGCTGATCCGGTCGACCAGGGCGTCCTCGTCGACCGCGAGCTCGATGACATGATCGAGGTGGAGGCCCTTTTCGGCCAACATCCGGTCGAGGGACGCCGCCTGGACGGCGGTGCGCGGATAGCCGTCGAGGATGAAGCCGCGGGCGATATCCTCCTGGTCGAGCCGCTCGGACAATATGCCGTCGACGATCGCGTCGGACACGAGCTCGCCCGCCTCCATCACCCGCTTCGCCTGGAGCCCGATCTCGGTGCCGGCGGCGACCGCCGCGCGCAGCATGTCACCGGTCGACAGCTGCACCATCTTCCGCTCCTCGACGAGACGGCTGGCCTGCGTACCCTTGCCCGCCCCCGGGGGTCCTAGCAGGATGATGTTCATCGGCGGGCGAGGCCGCCCTTCAGCTTCGCCTTCTTGATCAGGTCGCCATATTGGTGGGCGATCAGATGGCTCTGGATCTGGGTGACCGTGTCCATCGTCACGTTGACGACGATCAGGAGGCTGGTGCCGCCCAGATAGAAGGGAATGCCCGCCTTCGCGATCAGGAATTCGGGGATCAGGCAGATCAGGGTGAGATAGGCCGCGCCGACTACGGTGATCCGGGTCAGCACGTAATCGAGATATTCCTCGGTGCGCTTGCCCGGGCGAATGCCGGGAATGAAGCCGCCATATTTCTTCAGATTCTCCGCCGTCTCCTCCGGGTTGAACACGACCGCAGTGTAGAAAAAGCAGAAGAAGACGATGCCGCCGCCGTAGAGCAGCATGTAGAGCGGCGCGCCGTGCTGGAGCAGGGTGGTGATCGTGATGATGAAATCGCCCCAGGCGCTCTCGCCCGCCACCCGGTTGCCGGCGAACTGGGCGATGGTGAGCGGCATCAGCAGCAGCGACGAGGCGAAGATCGGCGGGATCACGCCCGAAGTGTTGACCTTCAGCGGCAGGTGCGAGCGCTCCTGCTGGATCTGGCCGCGCGCCGTCTGTCGCTTGGGATATTGGATCAGCACCCGCCTCTGGGCGCGCTCCATGAAGCAGATGAACAGGACCAGGAAGGCGACCATGCCGAGAATGGTCAGAATGACCAGGGGGTTGAGGCTGCCGCTGCGGCCGCCCTCGAACATCTGGGCGATGGCGAGCGGCATCTGGGCGACGATGCCGGCCATGATGATCAGCGAAACGCCGTTGCCGATACCGCGACTGGTGATCTGCTCGCCCAGCCACATCAGGAACATGGTGCCGCCGACCAGGGTGATGACGGTGGTGATGCGGAACAGCATGCCGGGATCGATCACCGCCGACTGGCCCTCGGCCGCGCCCCAGCTTTCCAGGCCAACGGCCATGAAATAGCCCTGGATCGCGCACAGGAAGACGGTGCCGTAGCGGGTGTACTGGTTGATCTTCTTGCGGCCGCTCTCGCCCTCTTTCTTGAGGGCGCCGAGCTGCGGCGACATGGTGGTCGCCAGCTGCATCACGATCGAGGCGGTGATGTAGGGCATCACGCCGAGCGCGATCAGGCTCATCCGCTCGAGGCCGCCGCCCGAGAACATGTTGAAGAAGTCGAGCACGCCGCCCTGGGTGCGCTGGAACAGGGCGGTCAGCGCGCGGGGGTCAATGCCGGGCAGGGGAACGAAGCTGAGCAGGCGGAAGATGATCAGCGCGCCGAGCGTGAACCACAGCCTTTTCTTGAGATCGGTGGCCTTGGCGAAGCTCGCCAAGCTCATCGTGGATGCCATGTTTTCGGCGGTGGATGCCATGGAAAGTACGAGCCTTCGGAAAAGGAAACGGCGGCGGGAGCTGATGACCCCCGCCGCCTCATATAGTGATCGGTTCCGGCTTGTCAGCCTTCAACCGGCGGCAGCGGCGCGATTGATCCGCCGGAGCCAGGCCCCGGCGGCCAATGCCTAGGCCTCCGGGCTGTCCTTGCGCTTCTTGACGCTGTTTTTCTTGGCGGCCGCCTTCTCGGAGGCGGGAACGACGTGGATGACGTCAACCTTGCCGCCGGCGGCTTCGATTGCCTTCTGCGCGCCCGCCGAAATACCGGCGACCTTGAGATTCAATTTGGCCTTCAATTCGCCCTTGCCGAGGATCCGGACGCCGTGCTTGCCGCCGCGCGCCAGGCCCGCGCCTTTCAGCGCGTCATGGTCGACGAGGCCCTTGGCGTCGAGCTTGCCGGCGTCGATCGCCTTCTGGATGGCGCCGACGTTCACCTCGGCATAATCCTTGGCGAAGATGTTGTTGAAGCCGCGCTTCGGGATCCGCATGTGGAGCGGCATCTGGCCGCCCTCGAAGCCGAAGACCGAGACGCCGGAGCGGCTCTTCTGGCCCTTCTGACCGCGCCCGGCGGTCTTGCCGAGGCCGGAGCCGATGCCGCGGCCGACGCGGACGCGGGATTTGCGGGCGCCCTTGTTGTCCCGGATTTCGTTGAGTTTCATGTCGTGCACTCGCTTTCGCTTTTGTCGCGCAAGGACCAATGGCCGGAGGCCCTTGGTCCGCAGCCCTCGCGAAAGCGAGGGCCCAGCTACTTCCTTTCAAGAGCCCGCAAGGAAGATAAAGCGGGATCCCCGCTTTCGCGGGGATAAGTCGTGGAAGGTCAGCCTTCCACGCTCACCATATGATGGACGCGGCGGATCATGCCGCGGACTTCGGGGGTGTCTTCGAGCTCCACCGTCCGATGCATCTTGTTGAGCCCGAGGCCGATCAGCGTCGCGCGCTGATCGTCGGTGCGGCGGATCGGCGATCCGGTCTGGGTCACTTTGATCTTGGCCACTGGTTTACTCCACAATCGCTTCGGCTTCGGCGGCGGCCTCGGCCGCACCCGACACGCCGTCGCGGCGCGCCATCAGATCGGCGATCTTGCGACCGCGACGCTGGGCCACCGACTTGGGGCTGGTCTGTTCCTTGAGCGCCTCGAAAGTCGCCCGGATCATGTTGTACGGGTTCGACGTGCCGATCGACTTGGTCACCACGTCGTGGACGCCAAGGCTCTCGAACACGGCGCGCATCGGACCGCCGGCAATGATGCCGGTACCCGCCGGAGCGGAGCGGACGTAGACGCGGCCCGCGCCGAAATGGCCGAGGCCGTCATGGTGCAAGGTACGGCCGTCGCGCAGCGGCACGCGCAGCATTGCCTTCTTGGCCGCCGCGGTCGCCTTGGAAATGGCCTCGGGAACCTCGCGCGCCTTGCCGTGGCCGAAGCCGGCCCGGCCCTTGCCGTCGCCGACGACGACCAGAGCGGCGAAGCCAAAGCGCTTGCCGCCCTTCACCGTCTTGGACACGCGGTTGATGTGGACGAGCTTCTCGATCAGCTCCTCGCCGCCTTCCTCGTCGCGGTTGCCGCCCCGGCCTCGCTCGTCGCGCCGGCCACGGTTGCCGCCGCCGCGATTGTCGCGACCGCCGCCGCCACCGCCACGTCCGCCGCGGGCGCCGCGGTCGCGGCGGCCTTCCGGGCGATCGCTGCCGGCCGCGACCGGGGCGGCTTCCGCCGCTTCCGGAGCCGCTTCAACCGGCGCCGCCTGGACCGGAGTCTCGACGGGCGCTTCGGCGGGAGCCTCGGCTGCCGGAGTCACGGCCGGGGTTTCGCCCTCGGCGTTGTTGTTGGTTTCGTCAGCCATCATCAAAACTCCAATCCGCCTTCGCGGGCGGCATCGGCCAGCGCCTTGACGCGGCCGTGAAACAGATAGCCACCGCGATCGAACACGACCCGGGTGACGCCGGCGGCCTTGGCCCGCTCGGCGATCTTGCGGCCGACATCCTGCGCAGAGGCGACGGTCGCGCCGGTCTTGGCGCGGCCTTCCTTCTCCAGCGTCGAAGCGGACGCGATGGTCTTGCCCTCGCCGTCGACGATGACCTGGGCATAGATGTGCCGGCCGGAACGGTGAACCGAAAGCCGGGCCCGGTCGCCGGCCTTAAGCCGGAGCGACGTGCGGACGCGCTGGCGCCGCTTATCGAATGAGTTGAATCTCGCCATGGCCTATTTCTTCTTGCCTTCTTTGCGGAAGATGTACTCGCCGCGATACTTGATGCCCTTGCCCTTGTAGGGCTCGGGCTTGCGCCAGCGGCGAATTTCGGCGGCGATCTGGCCGACCTTCTGACGGTCGATGCCCGAAATCTCCACCGTGGTGGCGTCCGGCGTCTTGACCTCGATGCCTTCCGGCACCGCGACGTTGACGTCGTGGCTGTAGCCCAGCTGCAGGCGCAGATTGCTGCCCTGCGCGGCGGCACGATAGCCGACGCCGGTGATCTCCAGCACCTTGGTGAAGCCGTCGCTGACGCCGGTCACCAGATTCTGCACCAGGGTCCGCTGCATGCCCCAGAAGGCGCGTGCCTGCTTGGTGCCGTTGGCGGGCTGGACGCTGATCTCGCCTTCCTTGATGTCGTAGACGATCTCGTCGCGCATCCGCAGCGACAAGGTGCCCTTCGGGCCCTTCACCGACAGGATCTGGCCTTCGGTGGTCGCCGTCACGCCCGAAGGCAGCGGGACCGGCCGTTTACCGATGCGAGACATCTTAGAATACCTCCGCGAGCACTTCGCCGCCGACATTCTGCGAGCGCGCTTCCGCGTCCGACAGAACGCCCTTCGGCGTCGAGACGATGGTGATGCCGAGGCCGTTGCGGACCCGGGGCAGTTCCTGCGCGCCCGAATAGACCCGGCGGCCGGGCCGCGAGACGCGGGAGACATGCTGGATCGCGGGCTGGCCCTCGAAATATTTCAGCTCGATGCGCAGGCCCGCATGGGCGCCGAGCATCTCTTCGCGATATCCGCGGATATAGCCTTCGCGCTGAAGCACATCGAGCACGCGGGCGCGCAGCTTCGACGCCGGCGAAAGGACGCTGTCCTTCCGAGCCTGCTGGCCGTTGCGGATGCGGGTGAGCATATCACCCAGGGGATCGGTCAATGGCATATCTTATACCTTACCAGCTCGACTTCGTGAGGCCGGGGATCAGGCCCTTGTTGCCCATCTCCCGCAGCATGATCCGCGAAAGCCGGAATTTGCGATAAACGGCGCGCGAACGGCCGGTGAGCTCGCACCGGTTGCGGATGCGGGTCGGATTGCCGTTGCGCGGGATCTCGGCCATCTTCAGCCGCGCGATCAGGCGCTCGGTGTCATCCTTGCTCTCGTCGTTCGCGATCGCCTTCAGCTTCGCATATTGGCCGGCATATTTCTTCGCCAGCTTCCTGCGTCGCTCATTCTTGTTGATCGAACTCAGTTTCGCCATGACTTAAGTTCTCGCCTTTCCTGTTCGAGAAGCAGGGGCCTCAGGCCGCCTGCTTCTGATCCTCTTCGACCGGGAAGGGGAAGTTGAAGAAGCGCAGCAGCTCGCGCGCCTCGTCGTCCGTCTTCGCGGTGGTGGTGATGATGATGTCCATGCCGCGCACCTTCTCGATGCGGTCATAGTTGATCTCCGGGAACACCAGCTGCTCCTTGAGACCCATTGCGTAATTGCCGCGGCCGTCGAACGACTTCGGATTCAGGCCCCGGAAGTCCCGGACGCGCGGCAGCGCGATCGTGACCAGCCGGTCGATGAACTCGTACATCCGCTCGCGGCGCAGGGTAACTTTGACGCCGATCGGCATGCCTTCGCGCAGCTTGAACTGGGCGATCGACTTCTTGGCCTTGGTGATCACCGGCTTCTGGCCCGCGATCAGCTCCATTTCCTGGGCCGCGGTCTCGACCTTCTTCTTGTCCTGGGTCGCTTCGCCGACGCCCATGTTGATGACGATCTTGTCGAGGCGCGGGACCTCCATCCGGTTCTTGTAACCGAACTTCTCGATCATCGCCGGCACGATGCGGCTGTCGTAGTCGGCGCGCATCCGCGCCACATATTTGGCTTCAGCCATTGATCAACTCCCCGGACCGCACCGCGATGCGGACCTTCTTTCCATCGCGCTGCTCGAAGCGAACGCGGGTCGGCTTGCCCGTCTTGGGATCTTCCAGCGCCACCTTTGAGACGTGGAGCGGCGCTTCGCGGCGCTCGATCCCGCCCTGGGGGTTGGCCTGGCTCGCCTTGCGGTGACGCGCGGCGACATTGATGCCGGAAACGATGACCTTGCCCTCCTTGGGCATGGCCTTCGTCACCTCACCGTGACGGCCCTTGTCCTTGCCGGACAGGATGACGACCTTGTCGCCCTTCTTGATCTTTGCGGCGGCCATTACAGCACCTCCGGCGCAAGGCTGATGATCTTCATGTGCTTCTTGGCCCTGAGCTCGCGAACGACCGGGCCGAAGATGCGGGTGCCGATCGGCTCCTGATTGGCGTTGACCAGCACCGCCGCGTTCGAATCGAAGCGGATGGTCGAGCCATCGGCGCGATGGATGTCCTTGGCGGTCCGCACGATCACGGCCTTGTGGACGTCGCCCTTCTTCACGCGGCCGCGCGGCGCCGCTTCCTTGACGGAGACGACGATGATGTCGCCAACGCCGGCGAAGCGCCGCTTGGAGCCGCCCAGCACCTTGATGCACTGGACGCGCTTGGCGCCGCTGTTGTCAGCGACCTCCAGGTTGGACTGCATCTGGATCATCGATCCAATTCCTTCTCTTCACTTCAACCGGAGCCCTGCCCCGGCGATCAGTTAAAACGCTTACGCTTCGGCCGTTTCGGCTTCGGCGATCTCGGGGGCTTCGGCCTCGGCCTTGTCCGCCTTCTTCGCCTTGGCCGGCTTCTTCGTCGCGGCGTCGTCGGCCTTGGCCGAAGTCGCCTGGGTGTCGACGCGGCCCAGAACCGTCCAGGTCTTCAGCTTCGAAATCGGCCGCGTCTCCTCGATGCGGACGATCTCGCCTTCCTTGAAGGCGTTGCCCTCGTCGTGGGCATGGTACTTCTTCGACCGCTTGATGATCTTGCCGTAAAGCGGGTGCTTCACCCGCCGTTCGACCCGAACCACCACGGTCTTGTCGGTCTTGTCGGACACCACGGTGCCGGTAAGGACGCGCTTCGGCATCTGTTGCTCCTTAAGCCTTGACGGCGGCGGAACGGATCCGCTCGCCCTGAAGCGTCCGGATCTGGGCGATGGTGCGGCGCACCTCGCGGATCCGGGCCGGCTTCTCGATCTGGTTGGTCGCGGCCTGGAAGCGCAGGTTGAACTGCTCGCGCTTCAGCTCCGACAATTGCTCGACGAGCTGGTCGTCGGTGCGGGTTTTGAGATCGTCGATCTTCGCCATCTCTATGCGTCCTCAAGCAGCGATTCGCCGAGGCGGGCGACCACCTTCGTGCGGATCGGCAGTTTCTCGGCCGCGCGTTCGAACGCGACCTTGGCGAGGTGGCCGGGAACCCCGTCCAGCTCGAAAAGAATGCGGCCGGGCTTGACCCGGGCGACCCAGAATTCCGGCGAGCCCTTGCCCGAGCCCATGCGGACCTCGGCGGGCTTCGACGAGACCGGCACGTCCGGGAAGATGCGGATCCACAAACGCCCCTGGCGCTTGATGTGGCGGGTGATCGCGCGGCGGGCCGCCTCGATCTGGCGCGCGGTGATCCGCTCCGGCTCCATGGCCTTGAGGCCATAAGCGCCGAAGTTCAACGACGTGCCGCCCTTGGCGTCGCCGTGAATGCGGCCCTTGTGGGCCTTGCGGAACTTGGTGCGTTTCGGTTGCAGCATTTTCTCTTATCCCAAGTCCTAGCGGGCAGGCCGGACGCCGGAGGTTTGAGCCTCCATCATCAGCCGGTCCTGAGCGAGCGGATCGTGGCCCAGAATCTCGCCCTTGAAGATCCAGACCTTGACGCCGCAGACACCGTAAGCGGTGTGGGCGGTCGCCTCGGCATAATCGACGTTGGCGCGCAACGTGTGCAGCGGCACCCGGCCCTCGCGATACCATTCGGTCCGCGCGATCTCGGCGCCGCCGAGACGGCCCGAGCAGGTGATCCGGATGCCCTCGGCGCCGAGCCGAAGCGCCGACTGAACGGCGCGCTTCATCGCCCGGCGGAACGCGATGCGGCGCTCCAGCTGGTCGGCGACGCCCTGGGCGACGAGCCGCGAGTCGATCTCCGGCTTGCGAATTTCCACGATGTTCAGCGACACGTCCGAGGTCGTCATCGAACCGAGCTGCTTGCGCAGCTTCTCGATGTCGGCGCCCTTCTTGCCGATGATCACGCCGGGGCGCGCGGCATAGATGGAGACGCGGCACAATTTGGCCGGACGCTCGATCACCACCTTGGAGATCGCGGCCTGCGGCAGCGTCTTCATGATGAACTTGCGGATCTTCAGATCCTCGAGCAGCAGCCGGCCGTAATCCTCGCCTTCGGCGAACCAGCGGCTGTCCCAGGTCCGGTTGATCTGCAGCCGAAGCCCGATCGGATTGCTTTTCTGACCCATAAATTAAGCTTCCTGCTGCTCGCGGACGACGATGCGCACCTTGCTGAACGGTTTCACGATGCGGCTGGCCCGCCCCCGGGCCCGCGGCGTGAAGCGCTTCATCGAGATGCTCTTGCCGACGCTGGCCTCGGCGACGACCAGGGAGTCGACGTCGAGATTGTGATTGTTCTCCGCATTGGCGATCGCCGAGGCGAGCACCTTGCGGACGTCCCGGGCCATCGCCTTGGGCGAGAAGCTCAGGATGTTGAGCGCTTCCTCGGCCTTCTTGCCGCGGATCAGGGCCGCGACGAGATTCAGCTTCTGCGCGGACCCGCGGATCTGGCCGCCGATCGACAGAGCCTCGTTCTCGGCGACGCGGCGGGGAGCTTTCTGCTTGCCCATGACCTTACCTCTTGCCCTTCTTGTCGGACGCGTGGCCGGGGAAGAAGCGGGTGGGAGCGAACTCGCCCAGCTTCATGCCGACCATGTCCTCGTTGACCGACACGGGAACGAACTTGCGGCCGTTGTAGACGTTGAACGTCAGGCCGACGAACTGCGGCAGGATGGTGGAGCGGCGCGACCAGGTCTTGATCGGCGCGCGGCCACCAGCCTCCTGCGCGGTCTCTGCCTTCTTCAGCAGCGACAGCTCGACGAACGGACCTTTCCAGATGGAGCGGGCCATGATTACCTCTTCTTCTTCGCGTGACGCGAGCGGATGATCATCTTGTCCGTCGCCTTGTTCTTGCGGGTGCGGGCGCCCTTGGTCGGCTTGCCCCACGGGGTGACCGGGTGACGGCCGCCTGAGGTGCGGCCTTCGCCGCCGCCGTGCGGGTGGTCGACCGGGTTCTTGGCGACGCCGCGGGTCAGCGGACGCCGGCCCATCCAGCGGCTGCGGCCGGCCTTGCCGAAATTCTGGTTCTGGTTGTCGGGGTTCGAGACCGCGCCGACCGTGCCCATGCAATCGGACCGGATGTAGCGCTGCTCGCCCGAATTCAGCCGGACGATGACCATGCCGCGGTCGCGGCCGACGACCTGGACATAGGTGCCGGCGGCGCGGGCGATCTGGCCGCCCTTGCCCGGCTTCATCTCGACATTGTGGACGATCGTGCCGACCGGCATCGTGCCCAGCTCCATCGCGTTGCCCGGCTTCACGTCGGTCTTCTTGCCGGCGATCACGGTGTCGCCGACGGCGAGCCGCTGGGGCGCGAGGATGTAGGCGAGCTCGCCATCCTCATACTTCACCAGGGCGATGAACGCGGTCCGGTTGGGATCGTATTCGAGCCGCTCGACGGTGGCCGGCTGGTCCCACTTGCGACGCTTGAAGTCGACATAGCGGTACTTCTGCTTGTGGCCGCCAGCGATGCCGCGCGAGGTGACATGGCCGTTATGGTTGCGGCCACCGGTCTTGCGCTTGCCTTCGACGAGCGCCTTGACCGGCTTGCCCTTCCACAGCGACGACTTGTCGACCAGGATCAGGCCGCGCTGCGACGGCGTGGTCGGATTATATTGCTTGAGTGCCATCGCCTTCGCCTCAGATACCGGTGGTGATGTCGATCGACTGGCCGTCCGCCAGGGTCACGACAGCTTTCTTGACGTCCGAGCGCGTGTAGGGACGACCCTTCCAGCGCTTGGTCTTGCCCTTGACGTTCATCGTGTTGACGTTCGTCACGCTGACGCCGAACAGGGCCTCGACCGCCGCCTTGATCTGCGGCTTGGACGCGCTGCTGGCGACCTTGAACACGACCGCGTTCTGCTCGGAGAGCAGGGTCGATTTCTCGGTGATGTGCGGGGCCAGGACGACATCGTAGTGGCTGATGTCGACCGCCTGGCTCTTCTTCGCCTTAGCCATTGAAGCGGCCCTCCAGCTTCTCGACCGCGGCCCGGGTCAGCACCAGGGTCTCGTGGTTGAGGATGTCGTAAACGTTGGCGCCGACCGCCGGCAGGAGGTCGATCTCGGAGAGGTTCGACGAAGCCTTGGCGAAGCCGACATTGAGCGCGTCGCCGTCGATCACCAGGATGTTCTTGCCGAAACCCAATTTGCCGATCTGCTCCTTGAGCAGGGCGGTTTTGGCTTCCTTGACGTCGAGATTGTCGAGCACGACCAGATTGCCGCCCTTGGCCTTGGCCGAAAGCGCCATCTTGAGGCCGAGCGCGCGAACCTTCTTGTTCAGCGACGGATCGAAGTCGCGGACGCGCGGGCCGTGGGCCTTGCCGCCGCCGACGAAGATCGGGGCGCGGCGATCGCCGTGACGGGCGGTGCCGCCGCCCTTCTGCCGGCCGAACTTCTTGCCGGTGCGGGCGACGTCGGAACGCTCGCGGGCGCCGCGGGCGGTGCCCCGGCGCTTCTCGAGCTGCCAGGTGACGACGCGGTGCAGGATGTCGGCGCGCGGCTCGATGCCGAACACGTCGTCATTCAGCTCGATGTCGCTGCCGGCCTTGCCGCCGTCGAGGTTTTGAACCTTGACCTTCATTTCAGCCTTCCTTGCTTTCGTCGGCGTCCGAAGCCTTGTCCTGCGACTGGGCTTCCTCGGCGGCGGCGGCCTCGATGGCGCCGGCTTCCTGCTCAGCGGCGATGGCGGCGACTTCGTCGTCGCTCGGCAGCGCCGGGATTTCATGCACGGCGGCTTCCTCGACCAGGCCGGCCGGGGCCTCCTCGGTCTCGATCGCCTTGCCGAGCTCCCTGAGGCCGGCGGGATAGGGAACGTTGTCCGGACGGGCGACCTTGGCCGCGTCCTTGACCAGCAGCCAGCCGCCCTTGCTGCCGGGGACCGAGCCCTTGACGAACAGGAGGCCGCGGGCGGCGTCGGTGCGGACGATTTCCAGATTCTGCTGGGTGCGGTTGCGGGCGCCCATATGGCCGGCCATCTTCTTGTTCTTGAAGACGCGGCCCGGATCCTGGCGCTGGCCGGTGGAGCCGTGTGAACGGTGCGAGACCGAGACGCCGTGGGTGGCACGCAGGCCCTTGAAGCCCCAGCGCTTCATCGCGCCGGCGAAGCCCTTGCCCTGGGTCACGCCCTGGACATCGACCAGCTGGCCGGCGACGAAATGGTCGGCGGTCAGTTCGGAGCCGACGTCGAGCAGGCCGTCTTCATCGACCCGGAACTCGACCAGCTTCGCCTTGGGCTCAACCTCGGCCTTGCCGAAATGGCCGCGCTCCGGCTTGGTCAAATTCTTGGCCTTGGCCGTGCCGGCGCCGAGCTGGACACTATTATAGCCATCGCGCTCCGTCTCGCGACGGGCGACAACCTGCAAATTCTCAAGCGCCAGAACGGTGACGGGCACATGGCGCCCATCGTCCTGGAACAGTCGGGTCATCCCCATTTTCTTCGCGATCACGCCAGTGCGCATGATCATACTCCTCATACAGAGGCCCCCGACATGACGCCGGGGGCGTGCTCAGCCCAAAATAAGATGCGTGCCCCGTCTGGGCTGCTTCCCCGCCGAAGCGGAGAGGACGGGGGACGCAGACCACGGCAGATTGCCGTGCGGTATCCCTAGAATGAAAAGCCGATCGGGCCTTTCGTTCGCAGTCCCCGCGGAGCGGGAACTCTTAAATCCCTCAGCTCGCTAGGCGAGCTTGATCTCGACGTCGACGCCGGCGGCCAGATCGAGCTTCATCAGCGCGTCGACCGTCTGCGGCGTGGGCTGCACGATATCGAGCAGCCGCTTGTAGGTCCGGACCTCGAACTGCTCGCGCGACTTCTTGTCGACGTGCGGCGAGCGGTTCACGGTGAACTTCTCGATCCGCGTCGGCAGCGGAATGGGGCCGCGAATAAGAGCACCCGTGCGCCGAGCGGTGTCGGCGATGTCGCCTGTGGCCTGATCGAGCACACGATGGTCGAAAGCCTTCAGGCGAATGCGGATATTCTGCGTTTCCATGTCCGTTACCGATGCGAAAGAGCCACCCCGAAGGGCACAAACCAAACTGAGCTTCCCCGGACCGAAGGCCCGGTTGGCCATAAGCGAAACTGTAAAAGGCGAGCCGCCCGAATCCCGAAGGACCGGGCGGCTGCGGGCCCTATATTACTTCGTGATCGTTCCGACAACCCCTGCGCCGACGGTACGGCCGCCTTCGCGAATGGCGAAGCGCAGACCCTGGTCCATCGCGATCGGGGCGATCAGCTTCACGTTGAGGCTGACATTGTCGCCGGGCATGACCATCTCGGTGCCTTCCGGCAGAACCACTTCGCCCGTGACGTCGGTCGTGCGGAAGTAGAACTGGGGCCGGTAGTTGGCGAAGAACGGCGTGTGACGGCCGCCCTCGTCCTTCGACAGGACATAGACCTCGGCCGAGAAGTCGGTGTGCGGCGTGATCGAGCCGGGCTTGGCCAGAACCTGGCCGCGCTCGACTTCCTCACGGCCGACGCCGCGGATCAGCGCGCCGATATTGTCGCCCGCCTGGCCCTGGTCGAGCAGCTTGCGGAACATCTCGACGCCGGTGACGACGGTCTTCTTGGTGTCCTTGATGCCGACGATCTCGACTTCCTCGCCGACCTTGACGACGCCGGTCTCGACGCGGCCGGTGACTACCGTGCCGCGGCCCGAGATCGAGAACACGTCCTCGATCGGCATCAGGAAGGGCTTGTCGAGCGGACGCTCCGGCTGCGGAATCCAGCTGTCGACGGCTTCCATCAGCTTCAGAATCGACTGCTTGCCGGTTTCCTCGTTCGTATCCTCGAGAGCGGCGAGCGCCGAACCCATGATGATCGGAATGTTGTCGCCGTCGAAGTCGCGCTTGGAAAGCTCCTCGCGGATTTCGAGCTCGACCAGCTCGAGCAACTCGGGATCGTCGACCTGGTCGACCTTGTTGAGGTAGACCACCATGGTCGGCACGCCGACCTGCTTGGCGAGCAGGATGTGCTCCTTGGTCTGCGGCATCGGGCCGTCGGCGGCCGACACGACCAGAATCGCGCCGTCCATCTGGGCGGCGCCGGTGATCATGTTCTTCACATAATCGGCGTGGCCCGGGCAATCGACGTGCGCATAGTGGCGGGCCGCGGTCTCATATTCGACGTGCGCCGTCGAAATGGTGATGCCGCGCTCGCGCTCTTCGGGCGCCTTGTCGATATTGGCGTAGCTCGTGTAGGTCGCGCCGCCGGTCTCGGCGAGCACCTTGGTGATGGCGGCCGTCAGCGACGTCTTGCCATGGTCGACGTGACCGATGGTGCCGATGTTGCAGTGCGGCTTGTTCCGCTCGAATTTAGCTTTGGCCATTTTGCCTTACCCTCATCTAGTGTCTAAAAATTTAGTTCGTTCAAACGGTTAGGCGAGCTTCGCCTTGACCTCTTCGGCAACGTTCGCCGGCACTTCCTCATAGTGAGAGAATTGCATCGAATATTGCGCCCGGCCCTGCGAGAACGAGCGCAGTTCATTAACGTAGCCGAACATATTCGCAAGCGGCACCATCGCTTCGACGACCTGGGCATTGCCGCGGGCGTCCGTACCCTGGATCTGCCCGCGCCGGCTGTTCAGATCGCCGATCACGTCGCCCAGATAGTCCTCCGGGGTCACGACTTCCACCTTCATGATCGGCTCGAGCAATTTAATGCCCGCTTTCTGCGCGGCTTCGCGCATGCCGGCACGGCCGGTGATCTCGAAGGCGAGCGCCGACGAATCGACGTCGTGATAGGCGCCGTCATAGAGCACCGCCTTGAAGTCGATGATCGGGAAGCCGATCAGCGAGCCCGTCGCGGCGATCTCGCGAATGCCCTTTTCGACCGACGGAATATATTCCTTCGGCACGTTGCCGCCCTTGACCTCGTCGACGAAGATCACGCCCGAACCGCGTTCGCCCGGCTCGACGGTGAACTTGATGCGGCCGAACTGGCCGGAGCCGCCCGACTGTTTCTTGTGCGTGTAATCGACGTCGACCTTCTTCGCGAGGCTCTCGCGATAGGCCACCTGCGGCGCGCCGACGTTGGCCTCGACCTTGAACTCGCGCTTCATGCGGTCGACCAGGATCTCGAGGTGGAGCTCGCCCATCCCCTTGATGATGGTCTGGCCGCTCTCATTGTCGCTCGACACGCGGAAGGACGGATCCTCGCGGGCGAGACGGTTGAGGGCGACGCCCATCTTCTCCTGGTCGGCCTTGGTCTTCGGTTCGACCGCGACCTCGATGACCGGATCCGGAAACTCCATCCGCTCGAGGATGATCGGCGCGTTGGCGGCGCAGAGCGTGTCTCCGGTGGTGGTGTCCTTGAGGCCCGCCAGGGCGACGATGTCGCCGGCATAGGCCACCTGGATGTCCTCGCGGTCGTTGGCGTGCATCAGCAGCATGCGGCCGACCTTTTCCTTCTTGTCCTTGACCGAATTGGTCACGGTCGAAGCGGTCTCCAGCTTGCCCGAATAGATGCGCGCGAAGGTCAGGGTGCCGACGAACGGGTCGTTCATGATCTTGAACGCCAGCGCCGAGAACGGCGCCTCGTCCGACGGCGGCCGGGACTCGACGGTGACGCCGTCGAGCTTGAGGCCTTCGACCGGCGGAATGTCGAGCGGCGACGGCAGATAGTCGACGACGCCGTCGAGCAAGGGCTGGACGCCCTTGTTCTTGAACGCGGAGCCGCACAGGACCGGCACGAACGAGAAGTTCAGCGTGCCCTTGCGGATCAGCCGCTTCAGGGTCGCGACGTCGGGTTCGTCACCGCCGAGATAGGCTTCCATGACGTCGTCGTCCTGCTCGACGGCCATCTCGACCAATTCCATGCGAGCGGCCGCGGCGGCGTCCTTCAGGTCGGCGGGGATTTCCTGATATTCGAACTTGGCGCCGAGCGATTCATCGAGCCAGATGATGGCGCGATTCTCGACCAGGTCGACCAGGCCCTTGAACTGGCTCTCCATGCCGATCGGCAGATACAGGACCGCCGGCCGCGCACCGAGGCGGTCGCGGATCATGTCGACGCACATTTCGAAATTGGCGCCGGTGCGGTCGAGCTTGTTGACGAAGCACATGCGCGGGACATTGTACTTCTCGGCCTGGCGCCACACCGTCTCGGACTGGGGCTCGACGCCGGCGACGCCGTCGAAGCAGGCGACCGCGCCGTCGAGCACGCGCAGCGAACGCTCGACCTCGATGGTGAAGTCGACGTGGCCCGGCGTGTCGATGATGTTGATCCGGTGGTCGTTCCAGAAACAGGTCGTCGCGGCCGACGTGATCGTGATGCCGCGCTCCTGCTCCTGCTCCATCCAGTCCATGGTGGCGGTGCCCTCATGGACCTCGCCGATCTTGTAGGACTTGCCGGTATAATAAAGAATGCGCTCGGTGGTCGTCGTCTGGCCGGCATCGATGTGGGCCATGATGCCGATGTTACGATATTTGTCGAGCGGATGGCTGCGGGCCATGACGTTTACTCCAGGGCCGGGGTCCGGCCCCGGCGATGATTGTTACCAGCGGTAGTGCGAGAAGGCGCGGTTGGCCTCGGCCATGCGGTGCGTGTCCTCACGCTTCTTGACCGCGTTGCCGCGGTTCGAAGCGGCGTCCATCAGCTCGCCCGAGAGGCGGCCGGCCATGGTCTTCTCCGAACGGCTGCGCGCCGCCGTGATCAGCCAGCGGATCGCCAGCGCCTGGGCGCGCTCGAGACGAACCTCGACCGGCACCTGATAGGTGGCGCCGCCGACGCGGCGGGAGCGGACCTCGATGCCCGGCTTCACGTTGTTGAGCGCATCATGGAACACGCCCAGCGGATCCTTCTTGGCGCGGCTCTCGATATTTTCGAACGCGCCATAGACGATGCCTTCGGCGACGGACTTCTTGCCGTCGAGCATGACGCTGTTCATGAACTTGCTGAGCACGATGTCCCCGAACTTCGGATCGGGAAGGATTTCGCGCTTTTCGGGGCGGCGACGACGAGACATTTTCTATATTCCCTTATTTCGGACGCTTGGCGCCGTACTTCGAACGGCTCTGGCGACGGTCCTTGACACCCTGGGTGTCGAGAACGCCGCGCAGCACGTGATAGCGGACGCCGGGAAGGTCGCGGACGCGGCCTCCGCGGATCAGCACCACGCTGTGCTCCTGAAGGTTGTGGCCTTCACCGGGAATATAGCTGATCACCTCGCGCTGGTTGGTCAGGCGAACCTTGGCCACCTTGCGCAGAGCCGAGTTCGGCTTTTTCGGGGTCGTCGTATAGACGCGGGTGCAGACGCCGCGCTTTTGCGGATTCTGCTCCATGGCAGGGACCTTGGACTTGGCCTTCTGCGGGTCGCGACCCTTGCGGATCAGCTGGTTGATCGTCGGCATTGGAACCCTTCACCTAAGTTACTCTACTGCGACGCAAAATGCGCAAAGACGGCTTGGCGGCCTTCTCGGCCCCCAGGCCTTTGCTTCACGCGCAGCAGTGTTCAGCTCAAAAACGCCCATGCGGACAGCGTCTGGCCTGTCAGCCACCACCAGCCCGCGAGCGAGGCGGCCTATAACCGCGACACCCATGTGGGTCAACCGGGTGCGTTTGTGAAGGGGCGGTCGCCGCCGAAGCCGCGTCCGCCCGCTTTTTCGGACCAAATCCGATTCAGCCCTGGCGCGCCTTGCCCGCTTCCTGGACGAATCGCCATACCTCCATCGAGAAAGGCGGCTGCTGCACGTCCTTCCATTCGTCCATCCGGCCGTAGAGGTTCGCCGCGCCCGCCATCATCTCCGGCGTCGCCACCGCCTTGAACGGGGCGAGCAGCGCCTGCCATTCGTCGCAAAAGGCCTGGGCCTGGGCGCCGGCCGGGTCGAGCGGCAGCGCCGCCTCGATCCGGGCGGAAAGCTCGGTCCACTGCCGGCTGTACTCCTGCTGGTCGAAGCCGGCGGGAAGCCGGTCCTTGCTTTCTGCCCAGCGGGCCTGTTCCTCGGAGGTGAAGTAGCGGTCCGCGACCTCTTTCCAGTTTTCCTGTTCCATGAGCGTGTCTCCATGACGGATCAGCGAGCAGAAGGTCGCGGCATCGACGGGCTCGCCGCGGTCGATGCGTGACTGGACGTTGAGCAACAAGGCCCGCGCTTCCGAGATTTCGGCCTGGCGGGCGTCGAGCGCCTCGATCTGCGCGGCGATCAGCCGCCCGAGATCGAGCGGCCGGCCGGCGGTCATTCGCTGGATCTGGGCGAGGCTGAGGCCGGCCCGCTTCAGCGCCACGATCTGGTTGATCCGCTCCAGCGCCGCCGCGCCGTAGAGCCGCCGGCCGCTGTTGGTGCGGAGCGGCGCCAGCAGGCCCCGCGCCTCGTAGAAGCGAAGCGCGCGCGACGTCAGGCCGGTGCGCCGGACCACCTCGGATATGTCGAGAAGCTCTTCCATGACGCGCGGCGTAACACTTGACGTTGCGTCAACTTCAAGCGGTAATCTTCGCCCTGCTCAGCAGACCGGCATGCGGTGCGGGCCCTCGGGACCGGCGCAGCCGTACAAGGTCGCCGTCTGCCCCGCTTCGGCGACGACCCGAGCCAGGGCATAGAGCTCGATGAAGGGAACGTCGCGTCCCACCTCGACAACGAAGCCGTTCGGGGCCGACGTCACGGGCGGCGGCACGTCCGTTGCCCTGGCCTCCGGCGGCGGCTCTTCGTCCCGACTCAATGCGCTCAGATCGGCCCGGATGGCGGCAAGGCTGGACGGCGCGTCGTGGTAGATCAGGCTGCCGCGCCCGATGACCACGGTGGGGCCGGGATCGACCGGTGGCGGCGGCATGTTGGCGACCAGGAAATCCACGCGCGCGTCGGGCCCGCCGCCGCCGGCCGGACGCAGCGCGACCCAGGCAAAGCCCGTGCGCTGCAAGGTGCCAAGGGTCGCGCCCAGGCAGGGATAGGCCATGGCCGGCGGCGCCTCGACGCGGACAAACGGCAAATTCTGCTCATTTATGTTGGCGACGCCGCCGACGGTGCGGATCGCCTCTTCGAGCGCGGCGATGCCCCGCTGGCTGATCGCGTCCTGGGTCACCGCCTCGCCGTTCCAGCGTACCGAACAGTCATTGCCGCCGTTCGACGCCAGCGAGATCGTCGCGATGGGCTCCCGAGTGGTGCCCTCCCCGTCCGACCGATTGGCGACGACCATCGGCTTGCAGGCCGAACAAGCGATGGCGAGCGCCAACGCGACCCCAAGTCCGCTGCGCATCTGGTGGCTCCCCCTCCGATCGCGACGACGCGAATGTCTCATTCCGCGGCCCGGGCTGCAAGCCGGTAAGCCGCGAGCCGCTCATAATAAGGCATGCAGCGCTCCGCGACGCGGCGGGCTTCGTCGGGAAGTGTCGGCTCGTCACTCTCCGGCGGACCGAAGCCGGTGCTCGCCTCGACAGCTTGGTACCAGTGCGGAGCCCAGGGCCCGTCCGTATCGCGGCGCCCGGCTGGCCAGCGCAGCATCGCCGGGTCCCAGGGAAGATCGAGCGCGGCGCAAAGGGCGGTGAGCGCGGCCTCAGGGTCGGCGAGGACGTCACCGGCATCGATCACCGGCGGCGCGCGCCCGAGACGGTCGCATTCGCGCTCGAAGAATTCCGCCTGACGGTCGAGGCCGAAATCCTCGAAGGCCGCGGCCTCGCGCTTGCGTAGGTAGGAGCCGATCATCCGTTTCGGATCCCGGATCAGGAAGGCATGGGTGAAGCCGGCGAAATCCTCATAGCCGACCGGCCCGACCATATGGTGCCACATATGCTTCTGGTACCAGATCGGCGCGCCGTCCGGCGCCGGACCGGCCAGCGCGCGGGCGACCCGCCGCCAGTCGCAGTCCATGGCCGCGATCACTTCGTCACGCATCGGATGATCGGTGCCGCTGGTCTCGAGGAAGGCGCCGTAGAAAGGCTCATCGCTGACGAAGGTGTCGGCGCGGTTGCCGAAGCTGCGCATCATCGCGGTGGAGAGGTTGCGCGGCCCGGACCACATGGCGATCCGCTGCATGTCGCTCACGGCCGTTTCTGTCCCGCCACGTCTGCCTCGATCCGCGCCCGGTAGAGGCGTTGGAGCCGTTCGACCATCGGCCCGCGCGTGTCGGAAATGTGCCGGCCGTCGATGGTCCGCACCGGCACCACGCCGGCGAAGGTGCCGGTGACGAAGGCCTCCTCGGCGCCGTAGACATCGGTCAGCGAGAAGTTCTTCTCGCGGACCGGAATCCGCTCCTCGCGGCAGATCTCGATCACGTTGGCGCGGGTGATCCCGCCCAGGCTATAGTCGCCGGTCGAAGTCCACACCTCGCCCTTGCGGACGATGAAGAAATGGGTGGAGTTGCAGGTGGCGACGAAGCCGTGGGGATCGAGCATCAGCGCCTCGTCGGCGCCGGCCTCGATCGCCTGGATGCAGGCGGTGATGCAGTTGAGCTTCGAATGGGAGTTGAGCTTGGGATCCTGCACCGCCGGATCGCCGCGGCGAACATGGACGGTGAAGAGGGTGATGCCGCGCTCGACCGTTGCCGGCAGCGGCTCCTTATATTCGGGGATGATGACGATGGTCGCCGGCGAGACGACCATGCGCGGATCCTGATAGGGGGTCGAGCGCACGCCCCGGGTCACCATCAGGCGGATATGGACGCCCTCCGACATTTTGTTGGCTTCGAGCGTTTCGTACAACCTGCCCGTCAGCGCTTCTCGTCTGAGGCCGATATCCATCGCGATCGCCTTGGCGCCTTCGAACAATCGGTCGAGATGCCGGTCGAGAAAGGCGATCCGCCCCTTGTGGACGCGCAGCCCCTCCCACACGCCGTCGCCAAGGACGAATCCCGAATCGAACACCGAGACCATCGCCTCGCCGCGAGGCTTCAACGCGCCGTTGACGCTGATCAGGATCGAGGCGTTGCGCGGATCGGCCGCGCTGTCGTGCGTTCCCTTGGCCATGTTGAGAGGGTGGAGGCTCGGCAGGAGCTTGGCAAGGCCGGCGCCGGACTTTGTCGCGATCCCGAACGGGCTTATGATCCGTTTGCCAGGAACTAGACCTCGGGCGCGCCGGATCGATCGGAGCGATGATGGACGAATGGAAACTTCCCTGGGAGGGCGGCTGCCGCTGCGGCAAGGTGCGGATCCGGGTGACCAAGCCGCCCTTGCTGACCGGCGCCTGCCACTGCACCGGCTGCCAAAGGATGAGCGCAAGCGCTTTTTCGCTGACCGTCACCGTGCCGGCCGACGGCTTCGAGGTGACGAAAGGAGAGCCGGTGCTCGGCGGACTCAAGGGCCCGGTCTCGCATCATCATCACTGCCCGGGCTGCATGAGCTGGATGTTCACCCGCGCCGAGGGCTTCGACTGGTTCGTCAACGTCCGCCCGTCGATGCTCGATGACCATCACTGGTTCGCGCCGTTCGTCGACATCTTCACCGGCGAGGGCCTCCTGTGGGCGGCGACCGGCGCGCCCCACCGGTTCGAGGGCTCACCCGGGATGGAGGATTTCCAGAGGCTGATGCAGGCCTTCGCCGCCGAAGGCGCCCGGCCCTAATCCTCGAGCGTGGCGCCGGCCGGATCGTCCGGTAGCCGCCCGGCATTGTGCTGGGGACGGATGTAGAGCCGCTTCACGTGCGGCCAGAGATGGGCGACCTCGGTCTCGACATCGGCGATGATTTTCTCGACCGCGGCCGCGGTGATGCTGTCCTCGAAATCGGCGCTCATCACCACCGTGATCTGATCGGGCGAGCTGTGGACGGTGAGGATATGGCCGATGCCGACGATGCCGCGCTGATGGGTCACCGCGGTGCGGATCGATTCGATCAGCTCCTCGTCGGCGGATTCGCCGATCAGAAGCGCCTTGGATTCGACCGCCAGCACCCAGGAGGTGAGGCCGAGGATGAGGCCGATGACGATCGAGGCGGCGCCGTCGAACACCGGATTGCTGGTGATCTGCGACAGCGCGACGCCGACGGCGGCAACGACGATGCCCGCCATCGCCGCGCCGTTCTCGAGCAGGACGATGAAGGCCGGCGGGTCCTTCGACTTGAGCACCGCCTCGATCCAGCCGAGCTTGCCCTTGGCCTCTCGAAACTCCTTGAAGGCGGCGAAGGTCGAGCCGCCCTCAAGCAGGAAGGCGAAGAGCAGCACCGCATAGGCTATGACCGGGGACACCGCATGCTCGGGCTCGAGAATGTGGATCACGCCTTCGTAGATCGAAACGCCGGCGCCGAGCGCGAAGACCAGGACGGCGACGATGAAGCTCCAGAAATAGAGCTCGCGGCCGTAGCCGAAGGGATGCTTGGCGTCGGCCGGCTTGCGCGACTGGCGGCGGCCCCAGATCAGCAGCAGCTGGTTCGAGCTGTCGACGACGCTGTGCACGCCCTCCGTCAGCATCGCCGACGATCCAGTGATCGCCGCGGCGACGAACTTCGCGACCGCGATTCCGAGATTCGCCCCGAAGGCGATCAGCAGGGTGCGGTTATCGTGGCCCTTGGCGCTCAATAGTGGATCGCCCGGCCGTAGGCATCGAGCACGCTCTCGTGCATCATTTCAGAGAGGGTCGGGTGCGGGAAGACCGTGTGCATCAAATCTTCCTCGGTGGTCTCGAGCTGGCGGGCGATGGCATAGCCCTGGATCAGCTCGGTGACCTCCGCGCCGACCATATGGGCGCCGAGCAGTTCTCCCGTCCCTTCGTCGAACACGGTCTTGATGAAGCCCTCGGCCTCGCCCAATGCAATCGCTTTGCCATTGCCGATGAAGGGGAATTTGCCGACCTTGACCTTGTGGCCGGCGGCTTTGGCCGCGGCTTCTGTGAGGCCAACCGAGGCGACCTGCGGCCGTGAATAGGTGCAGCCGGGGATGTTCCATGTCTCGAACGGGTGCGGCTTCTTGCCGGCCAGCGCCTCGACGCAGACCACGCCTTCGTGGCTCGCCTTGTGCGCGAGCCAGGGCGGCCCGGTGACGTCGCCGATCGCGTAGATGCCCTCGACATTGGTGCGGGCGTAGCCGTCGACGACGATATGGCCGCGGTCGGTCTTCACGCCCAGCGCCTCGAGGCCGATATTCTCGCTGTTGGGGACGATGCCGATGGCGACGATGGCGTGCGAATAGTCGCTGGTCGCGACCTTGCCGTCCTTGTCCTTGATCGCCGCCTTCACCCCCGTCTTGGTCGCTTCCAATTTCTCGACCCCGGCGCCAACATGGATCGTCATGCCCTGCTTGGTCAGCGCCTTGTGGACAAAGGCGGAGACCTCCTCGTCCTCGACCGGGAGGATGCGGGGCAGCATTTCGACGATGGTCACCTCGGCGCCCATGTCCGAATAGAAGCTGGCGAATTCGACGCCGATCGCGCCTGAGCCGACGACCAGCAATTTGGTCGGCATCACTTTGGGCACCATGGCGTGGCGATAGGTCCAGATCCGGTCGCCGTCGGCCTTGGCGAAAGGCAGATCGCGGGCGCGGGCGCCGGTGGCGATGATGATATGCTTGGCGGCGAGCTCGGTGGTGGCGCCGTCCTTGACCACCTTCAATTTGCCCTTGCCGGTGATCGTGCCGTCGCCTTCCACCACGGTCACCTTGTTCTTCTTCATCAGCCCCTTGACGCCCATGTTGAGCTGCCCGGCCACCTTGCGGCTGCGGTCGACGATGGCGGCGAGGTCGAAGCCGGTCTTCTCCGCCTTGAGACCGTAGGACGAGGCATGGGTGAGATAATGGTTGATCTCGGACGTGCGCAGCAGCGCCTTGGTCGGGATGCAGCCCCAGTTGAGGCAGATGCCGCCCAGTTTCTCGCGCTCCACGATCGCGGTCTTGAGCCCGAGCTGCGAAGCCCGGATCGCCGCGACATAGCCGCCCGGCCCGGAGCCGAGGACGATCAGGTCGTATGTGTCAGCCATGGTTTCTCCTGGGCCCCAATCCCGGATCGCGAGTGGAGTGGATCAAGCAATCATCCCCAGCGGGCTTTCGACCAGCGCCTTGAACGCCTGCATCAGCCGGGCGCCGTCGGCGCCGTCGATGGCGCGGTGGTCGAAGCTGCCGGTGGCGCTCATCACGGTGGCGATCTGAAGGCTGTCGTCGACGACATAGGGGCGCTTCTCGCCGGCGCCGATCGCCATGATCATGCCCTGGGGCGGGTTGATCACCGCCTCGAACTGCTTGATCCCGTACATGCCCATGTTGGAGAGGCTCGCCGTTCCGCCCTGATATTCGGCGGGCTGGAGCTTGCCCTCGCGGGCGCGGCCGGCGAGATCCTTCATCGCATTGGCAATGGCCGAAAGGCTCCTGCTATCGGCCTCGGAGACCACCGGCGTGATCAGGCCACCCGGAATCGACACCGCCACCGAGATATCGGCGCGCTGGAAGGTAACGAGATCGTGGCCGGTGAACTGGACGTTGCACTCGGGCACCTGCATCAGCGCCACGGCCAGTGCCTTGATCATCATGTCGTTGACCGAGAGCTTGACCCCGCGGCTTTCGAGGCTGGCGTTCAGCTCGCCGCGCAACTTCAACAAGGCATCGAGCCGGATGTCGACGGTCAGGTAGATGTGCGGGACCTGCTGCTTCGATTCGGTCAGCCGCCGCGCGATCGTCTTGCGCATGTTGGAGAGCTTGGCGACCTCGTGCGGGACGTCCGGAATCGGATAGGACGGCGCGGGGCCGGCGGCCGCGGCGGGCCCGGGC
>DATDAU010000017.1:0-23136 GCA_036525215.1 Allosphingosinicella sp. | reverse complement strand
GTTCGGCCCCGGCGCCGTCCAGGCGCTGGGGATCGACCGCAGCCCCGAAATGCTCCGGCTTGCCCGCGCCAAGCTGGCCGCGGCCGGGCTCGATTCGGCCGAGCTTCGCCAGGGCGACATGTACGCCTTGCCGCTGCCCTCCGATTCGGCCGACACGGTGATCATCCACCAGGTCCTCCATTATGCGCAGAATCCGGCGGCGGCGGTGTCGGAGGCGGCGCGGCTGCTCGGCCCCAGCGGCCGGCTACTGGTCGTCGATTTCGCGCCGCACGAGCGCGAGGAATTGCGCGCCCGCGACGCCCATGTCCGCTTGGGCTTCGCCGACGAGGCCATATTGAAGCTGTTCGAGGAAGCCGGGCTGGAAGGCCGCGTGGTCGAGCATCTCGAGGGCGGCGAGCTGACCGTCACCATCTGGCTCGGCACCCAGTCCGAGACGCGTTTGAGAGAAGTCGCATGAGCCCGCTTTCCACCATACTTTCCCAGGCGGGCCGGCCGCGCTTCGAGCATGTCGCTGGCGACATCGAGGTCAGCTTCGAATTCTTCCCGCCCAAGACCGAGAAGATGGAAGCGACCCTGTGGGAGTCGGTGAAGACGCTGGAGCCGCTCGGCCCCCGCTTCGTCTCGGTGACCTACGGCGCCGGGGGATCGACCCGCGAGCGCACCCACGCCACCGTCGCCCGGATCGTCCGCGAAACCTCGATCCCCGCCGCGGCACATCTCACCTGCGTCAACGCCACTCGCGACGAGGTCGACGCGATCGCGCAGGCCTATTGGGAAGTAGGCGTGCGCCACATCGTCGCGATCCGCGGCGACCCGCCCGAGCAGGGCGCCAAATTCGCGCCCCATCCGGGCGGCTATCGCAACGCCGCCGATCTGGTCGCCGGCCTGAAAAATGTCGCGCCGTTCGAGATTTCGGTCGCGGCCTTTCCCGAATGCCATCCGGATTCGCCGAACCTCGCCCACGATCTCGACAACCTGAGGGCCAAGATCGACGCCGGGGCCAACCGGGCAACCACCCAGTTCTTCTTCGATCCGGAATGCTTCTTCCGCTACCGCGACGCCGTCGCCGCGGCCGGGATCGACATCGAGATATTGCCCGGGATCATGCCGGTCACCAATTTCGCCGCGATCCACCGGATGGCGGTGATGAACGGCACGTCGGTGCCCGACTGGGTGGGCCGGGCCTATGAAGGGCTCGACGACCTGCCGGGCGCTCGCCAGCTCGTCGCCGCCACGCTCGCCGCCGAGCTCTGCGCGCAGCTTTATGCCGGCGGCGTTCGGCAATTCCACTTCTACACCCTCAACCGGGCCGAGCTGAGCTACGCCATCTGCCATCTGCTCGGCCTCCGCCCCAAGGACCAGATCAGTGAACATCGCCGAACAGCTTAGGGCCGAGGCCGCAAAGCGCATCCTCATCAAGGACGGCGCCTATGGGACGCAGGTCCAGGCGCGCAGGCTCGCCGAAGCGGACTATCGCGGCGCGCTCGACCTCGCCCGCGACCAGAAGGGCAATAACGACCTCCTGAACCTCACCCAGCCCGAACTGGTGGCCGAGATCGCGCAAAGCTTCGCCGACGCCGGCGCCGACATTCTCGCCACCAACAGCTTCAACGCCAACCGGATCAGCCAGGCCGATTATGGCGCCGAGCATCTCGTCCACGAGATCAACGCCGCCGCGGCGCGGATCATCCGCGACGTCGCCGACCGGGCGAGCCAGGCCGACGGCCGCCCGCGCTGGGTGGCCGGCGCGCTGGGACCGACCAACAAGACCCTGTCGCTGTCGCCCGACGTCAACGATCCCGGCTTTCGCGAGGTCGATTTCGACACCATCGCCGACGTCTATGTCGAGCAGATCGAGGGGCTGATCGAGGGCGGCGCCGACATCGTCCTGATCGAGACCGTGTTCGACACGCTGAACTCGAAGGCCGCGATAGCCGCCGCCCGGCGGGTGAGCCCGGACCTGCCGATCATGGTATCGATGACCATCACCGATTTGAGCGGACGCAACCTGTCGGGCCATTCGATCGAAGCCTTCTGGGCCTCGGTCCGCCACGCCCGGCCGCTGTCGATCGGATTGAACTGCTCGTTCGGCGCCGGCCAGCTCCGGCCGCACATCGCCGCTCTGTCGAACATCGCCGACACGCTGATCATGGCCTATCCCAATGCGGGCCTCCCCAACGATCTCGGCGACTATGACGAGACCGCCGCCGATACGGCCTCCCAGGTCCGCGAATGGGCCGAACAGGCCATCGTCAACATCGTCGGCGGCTGCTGCGGCACCACGCCCGACCATATCGCCGCGATCGCCGAGACGGTGAAGGGCTTCGCCCCGCGCGCCATTCCGACCCCGGAGCGCCGTACCCGCCTCGCCGGCATCGAGCCGATGATCCTCGCCGCCTGAACATGAGCACCAACCCGAACGCCGCGCCCAGCGGCAGCGCCTTCGTCAATATCGGCGAGCGGACCAACGTCACCGGTTCCGCCCGCTTCAAGAAGCTGGTCATGGCCGGCGACTATGCGGCCGCGGTCGAGGTCGCGCGCCAGCAGGTCGAGAACGGCGCCCAGATCATCGACATCAACATGGACGAGGGGCTGCTCGATTCCGAAGCGGCGATGGTCACCTATCTGAAGCTGATCGCCGCCGAGCCCGACATCGCCCGCGTCCCCTTCATGATCGACAGCTCGAAATGGAGCGTGATCGAGGCCGGCCTGAAATGCGTTTCGGGCAAGCCGATCGTCAATTCGATCAGCATGAAGGAAGGCGAGGCGGAATTCCTCGCCCATGCCCGGCTGGTCCGCGACTACGGCGCCGCGGTCGTCGTCATGGCCTTCGACGAGACCGGCCAGGCCGACACCAAGGCGCGCAAGGTCGAGATTTGCGAGCGCGCCTACAAATTGCTCGTCGCCGAGGGCTTCCCGCCCGAGGACATCATCTTCGATCCCAACATCTTCGCGGTCGCCACTGGGATCGACGAACACCGCCGCTACGCGCTCGACTTCATCGAGGCCTGCCGCGAGATCCGCGCCCGCTGCCCGCACGTCCACATCTCGGGTGGTCTTTCGAACCTCAGCTTCTCCTTCCGCGGCAACGAGCCGGTGCGCCGGGCGATGCACTCGGTCTTCCTCTACCACGCCATCCCCGCCGGGCTCGACATGGCGATCGTCAATGCCGGCCAGCTCGACGTCTACGACACGATCGACCCGGAACTGCGCGAGGCCTGCGAGGACGTGATCCTCGACCGCCGCGACGATTCCACCGAGCGGCTGGTGACGCTGGCCGAGAAATATCTGGGCAGCGATCCGGTGCGCGAGAAGGCCGAGGCCGAATGGCGCGGCTGGCCGGTGGCGCGGCGGCTCGAACATGCCCTGGTTAAGGGCATCGACGC
Organism: Allosphingosinicella sp.; assembly: GCA_036525215.1. Classification (GTDB taxonomy): domain Bacteria; phylum Pseudomonadota; class Alphaproteobacteria; order Sphingomonadales; family Sphingomonadaceae; genus Allosphingosinicella. Next base: position 19,750 of record DATDAU010000017.1, on the reverse strand, counting down.
TTTCGTCGTCGAGGATACCGAGGAGGCCCGGCTGGGCATCGCGCGGCCGATCGAGGTGATCGAGGGCCCGCTGATGGACGGCATGAACGTCGTCGGCGACCTGTTCGGATCGGGCAAGATGTTCCTGCCCCAGGTGGTGAAATCGGCCCGCGTGATGAAGAAGGCGGTCGCCCACCTCATTCCCTTTATCGAAGCCGAGAAGGAAAAGAGCGGCGTCTCCACCGCCAAGGGCCGGATCGTGATGGCGACGGTGAAGGGCGACGTTCACGACATTGGCAAGAACATCGTCGGCGTCGTCCTCCAGTGCAACGGCTATGAGGTGATCGACCTAGGCGTGATGGTGCCCTGGCAGGACATCCTCAAGGCCGCGAACGAGAACAATGCCGACATGATCGGCCTGTCGGGCCTGATCACCCCTTCGCTCGACGAGATGGTGACCGTCGCCGGCGAGATGCAGCGCGAGGGGATGACCCTGCCGCTGTTGATCGGCGGCGCCACCACCAGCCGCGTCCATACCGCGATCCGCATCGATCCCGCTTATGAAGGGCCGGTGATCCACGTCCTCGACGCCAGCCGCGCCGTCGGGGTGGCCTCGTCCCTGGTCTCGGATACCCAGCGCGCGCCGCTGATCGCCAAGACCAGCAGCGACTATCACGAGATTCGTGAGACCCGCGCCGGCCGCGGCCAGAGCGAGCTGGCCAGCCTCGAAGCGGCCCGCGCCAACGCCTTCCCGTGGGATCCCGACGGCAAGGCGCCGGCGCCGCGGCGCCCCGGCGTCCACCATTTCAACGACTGGCCGCTGCGCGAACTTCGCGACAGCATCGACTGGACGCCCTTCTTCCGCGCCTGGGAGCTGGCCGGCAATTATCCGGCGATCCTCGAAGACGAGGTGGTCGGCGAAAGCGCGCGGAGCCTGTTCGCCGACGCCCAGGCAATGCTCGACCGGATGATCGCCGAGCATTGGCTGACGGTGCGCGGCACGGTCGGACTGTGGCGCTGCCGCCGCGAGGGCGACGATGTCCTGGTCCTCGCCGGCAATGACGAGACGCGGTTGCCCATGCTTCGCCAGCAGGTGAAGAAGCGCGAGGGCAGGGCCAATATGTGCCTCGCCGACTTCATCGATCCGGCGGGAGAGGACTGGATCGGCAGCTTCGCCGTCGGCATCCACGGCATCGAGCCGCACCTGGCGCGGTTCAAGGCCGACAATGACGATTATTCGGACATCCTCTTGAAGGCGCTGGCCGATCGCCTCGCCGAGGCCTTCGCCGAGCGCCTCCACGGCCACGTCCGCGAAAGCGTGTGGGGCTATGCCGGCGTCGAGCATCTCACCAACGCCGAGCTGATCCGCGAATCCTACGACGGCATCCGCCCGGCGCCCGGCTATCCCGCCTGCCCGGACCACAGTTTGAAGCCGATCCTCTTCGCCATGCTCGGCGGCAATCCGGCCGGTGTCCGCCTGACCGAAAGCATGGCCATGCTTCCCGCCTCGGCCGTCTCCGGCTTTTACTTCGGCCACCGCGACAGCCAGTATTTCGGCGTCGCCCGCATCGGCCGCGACCAGCTCGAAGACTATGCGGCGCGGCGCGGGATTCCCCTTGAGGAAGCGGAAAGGTGGCTGCGGCCTAATCTCGACTAACAATGTCCGGCGGACGGCGAACGGCACATCAGCCTTGACAAATGCTATGAGATAACATCTCATGAAAGGGAAAGGAGCGCTTATGACTTCCTTCCCGCAAATCGATAAGCCTTGCCCTTATGTCGACCGGCTCGATTCGGTGATCGACGGCGGCTTCTGCCGCATGTGCCGCCGCGACGTCCACGATCTGACCGAGATGGACGAGGGAGAGCTGACCGCCTTCCTCGCGGACCGCGGCGCCCACACCTGCGTCACTTACAAGATGGACGTTAAGCCGGCTTTGGCCGCGGCACTGATCGCGGCATCGGCGGCCGCCCTGGTCGTGCCCGACGCGGGCATGGCGGCGAACCATCATCAGTCGGCCCGCGGCCATTACCGCGCCCGGCCGCCTTATGTGCGCAGGATTCCGGTCCAGCCGGCCCTGATGGTCACGGCCGGGATGATCATGCCGGTCGAACGCCCGACCGATCCGGTTCCGCTTCCGCCGCCGCCTCCTTCGCCGGCGCCGCCGCAGAAACCGGACTGACTTGACCTTGCAGCTCAGGGGCCTGCGCCTGGGAACGGGAAACAATTTCCGTCCCCACCGTCCCGTTCCGGGGCGGCGCCTGCATTAACCCCGTTCATGGCTCGACAGGAGGGCTTGTCGCCGTCACTTCGCGTGGCATGAACCGCACATTCCTCCTTCTGCTGGCCGGCGCGTGCATCGTCGTCGCGGCTGCGCCGCTTCCCGCGCAGACCGCGGCGGCGCCTTTCACCGTCCAGGAGAACGGCGAGGGCTATGGGAGTCTCGCCGACGCGGTCGCAGCGATCGGCGGCGGCAACGGAACGATCGTGATCGCGCCCGGCACCTATCGCCAGTGCGCGGTCCAGAATGCCGGGCGGATCGCCTATGTCGCGAGCGCGCCCGGCACGGTGGTCTTCGACGGCGTCGCCTGCGAGGGCAAGGGCGCCCTGGTCCTCGACGGCGCCGGCGCCGAGGTTCGCGGCCTCATCTTCCAGAACATTCGCGTCGCCGACGGCAACGGCGCTGGCATCCGCCTCGAATCTGGCGATCTCAATGTCGCCGAATCCCTGTTCCGCGACGGCGAGAACGGCATCCTCGTCGCCAACGACCATCACGGCACGATCCGCGTCGACCATACGACCTTTTCGGGCCTCGGCGGCTGCCCCGAGGACGGCGGCTGCTCGCACTCCATCTACAATAGCGGCAACGGCGCGCTGATCGTCACCAGCAGCCGCTTCGAGCGCGGCACCGGCGGTCATTATGTGAAGAGCCGGGGCCCCAGGATCGAAGTCGTCGACTCGAGCTTCGACGACAGCCAGGGCCGCGCCACCAACTACATGATCGACCTTTCCAACGGCGCCACCGGCACCATCGCCCGCAACGTCTTCGTCCAGGGCGAGGACAAGGAGAATTACAGCGCCTTCATCAGCGTCGCCCCGGAAGGCCGCGACAATGCGTCGACCGGCCTCGCCGTGACCGACAACGAGGCCGGCCTCGCCCCGGGCGTCCAGCGCCGAACCTCCTTCGTCGCCGACGCCAGCGGCCAGCGCCTCAACATCGCCAACAACCGCCTCGACCCCCAGATCGCCAGCCTCGAGCGGCGTTAGGCTCCGCCGTCGCCGGCGCGCAGCTGCGCCGCCATCCAATCGTTCACCACGGCGTCGATCACCAGGTGGATTCGGTCGCCCGCGCCCCGGTTGGATGCGGCGTGGGGGTCGGCAAGCCGCAGATACCAGCAGCTTCCGGCGCTCATCTCGACCGGACGGCGATTGAGCAGGAATTCGACCTCGTCTCCGGTCAGGATCGGGATATGGAGCCGCGTCCGGCCCTGCTCGGCGTCGAGGTCCGGATCTGAATGTTCCTTGATCCGGGAGTCCGGCGACAGGCGCATCAAGCGGACACATCTCAGCGGGCACAAGAATCGGGCGAGTGCCTCGCGAATAAATGGCGCCCGGTCCAGCAGCGGCGTGTCGACCCAGTCCGTGGCCCCAGGGTCGGGATAGATAAGACGGATCGGATGCTTCTCGCCAGCGGCCGAGCGCAGCGGTAGCGCCGCCCAACCGCCCTCGTAATTCTGGCCGACAGGATGCTTGACCCAGTCACCCTCACCGAACCGCTCCAGATCGGCGGCGAGACCGACGGGATCGAAGTCCAGCTTCAACCTTATTCGGTCGGGGATGGCGGCGGGATCGGAAACGTGATCGAGCATAGAGGCTTGCATCCCTCGCCGGCGGGCCCGACGAAGGAACGCTAGGGGTCGCAGCGGATTTTGAGAAGATGTTGATCGACTTGCCGTCGCCGCGGCCGGATGCGCTCGATCGCTTCCGCGCGCTGGTCATGGCGGATCACGTTCTGCAGATGGCGATGGCCGCTGCGCGTGCGGTGCGAGGCATGATCCGCTTTCGGCGGTCGCACCGGCCGAATATCCTGCTAGGAAGCGGGCCGATGCACCGCCTCCTCGTCTTCCTGATCCTGCTGCTCGCCGCCGCGCCGGCTGTCGCTCAACCGGGCGGTCGCCATATGGACGTCCGGCTGGTCGCCGAGACCGCCGCGGTCGCCCCGGGGTCGGCGGTGACGGTCGCCTTCGTGATGCATCCGGCGCCGGGCTGGCACGGTTACTGGCGCAATCCCGGCGATGCCGGCGCGGAGCCGCGCGTCGAGTGGCGCCTAGACCGCGGCTGGCGCGCCGATCCGCTGCAATATCCGGTGCCCGGCCGGCTCGTCGTCGCCGGGCTGATGAACTACGTCTTCGAGCGCGACCATGCGTTGCTCGCGACTTTGCACGTGCCCGCCTCGGCGGAGCCTGGCGTCGCCGTTCCGGTCGATGCCCGGCTCGATTATCTTGTCTGCACCGATAGGGTCTGCGTGCCCGAAACCGCCACGGTCAGCCTGACGCTCAGGACCGACCGGCCGGGCGCATCCGACCCCGCCTTCGCCGAATGGCGCCGCGCGCTGCCGCGGCCGCTGGGCGGCGAGGGGCGGTTCGAGACGGTGGGCGGCCGGGTCCGCATCGCCATTCCGCTGCCGGCGGGCGCCAGCCTCGCCGATCCCTATTTCTTCCCGGTCACGCCCGAGGCGCTGAGTTACTCGGCGCCGCAGAGCCTGTCGCGGAGCGGCGATTTCCTGATCGTCGAAACCGCCGCCGGACCGCGCGCCGCCGTGCTCGCCGGCCTCGACGGCGTGCTCAGGATCGGTGACGGCGCCGGCCTGGCGCTGAGCGCGCGGCGCGGCGACGTGCCTGCCGCCGGAACGCCGGTCGCGACCAGCCAGAGCGGCGCATCACCCGGCGAAGGCGGCGGCGCGGGCGGCGGGACCGGCCTGCTCCTCGCTTTGTTGGGCGCGCTCGCCGGCGGCCTGATCCTCAACGTCATGCCCTGCGTCTTCCCAATCCTCAGCCTCAAGGCGCTGAGCCTCGCCCGCTCGGGCGAGACGGAGGAAGCGGCGCGGCGCGAGGCGCTGGCTTATGCCGCCGGTGTGATCCTGACCTGCGTCGCGCTCGGCGGGCTGCTGCTGGCGCTGAGGGCGGGCGGCGCCGCGGTCGGCTGGGCCTTCCAGCTTCAGGACCCGCGAGTGATCATGCTGCTCCTGCTGCTGGTCACCGCCATCTCGCTCAACCTCGCCGGCCTGTTCCAGCTGCCGATGCTGGCCGGCGGCGATGCCCTGACCCGGCGCGGCGGCACGGCCGGCGCCTTCTTCACCGGCGTGCTCGCCGCCTTCATCGCCACCCCGTGCACCGGCCCGTTCATGGGTGCCGCCCTGGGCGCGGCCCTGGTCCTGCCTGCCGCCGGCGCGCTGGCGGTGTTCGCCGGCCTCGGCCTCGGCCTTGCTTTGCCTTTCCTCGCGCTCGGTTTCATCCCGGCGCTGCGCCGGCGCCTGCCCAGGCCCGGCCCGTGGATGGCGACGTTCCAGCGCATCCTCTCGGTGCCGATGTTCCTCACCGCGCTCGCCCTCGCCTGGATCCTCGGCCGCCAGACCGGGGTCGACTTCATGGCGTTCGGTCTCGCCTGCGCCCTGCTCCTCGGGCTCGCTCTGTGGTGGCTCGGCCGCGGCGGCCGCTGGTTCGCCTCGGCCTTCATCCTGATCGCGATCGCCGTGCCGCTGCTGACTGCGCGGCCGCAACCCAGCGGCGCGGCGCAGGCCGAAAGCCCGCTGCCCTCCGAGCCGTTCAGCGAAGCGCGCCTCGCCCAGCTTCGCGCCGCCGGCACCCCGGTCTTCGTCTATTTCACCGCCGACTGGTGCCTCACCTGCAAGGTCAACGAGCGTGGCGCCCTCGCCAGCGGCGCGGTCGCCGACTCCTTCAGGGCGCGCGGCATCAAGGTCCTGGTCGGCGACTGGACCAGCGGCGACGCCGCCATCGGCCGCTTCCTCGAAAGCCAGGGGAGGTCGGGCGTGCCGCTTTATCTCTATTATGGGCCGGGGCGAGAGGCCGAAATACTGCCGCAGATTTTGACCGCGGGACGGTTGACGGAATTGGCCGCCTAAATTCCTCCCCGTACCGGGGAGGAACTAAAGGCTATCTCCGCTCCCACACCTTGTTGCCGCCTACATAGGTCTCCAGCACCCGCGTCTCCGCGATCTGCCTCGGGTCGTTCACCGTGAAGATGTCGCGGTCGACGAAGATGAAGTCGGCCATGCGGCCGGGCTCGAGCGTGCCGAGCCGGTCCTCGGCGAAGCCGGCATAAGCGCCGCCGCGGGTGAAGGCGGCGAAGGCTTCGAGCAGGTTCAGCCGCTGCTGCGGCATCCAGCCGCCGGGCGGATTGCCCTGCGGGTCCTGGCGGCTGATCGCGGCGGCGAGGCCGGGGAAGGGGTTGGGATGCTCGACCGGGAAATCGGAGCCGAAGGCGAGCGGGACGCGGTTGTCGAGCATCGAGCGCCAGGCATAGGCGCCCTGCAACCGCTCCGCGCCCATCCGCGCCTCGGCCATCCGCCAGTCGGAGGTCTCGTGGGTCGGCTGCATCGAGGCGATGATCGAGTTGCGGCCGAAGCGCGGCAGATCGGCGGGATCGACGATCTGGGCATGCTCGATCCGCCAGCGCCGGTCGCCGGTATAGGTCAGGGCGAGCTCCTCGATCGCGCCGAGCAGGGTCGCATTGGCCTGGTCGCCGATGGCGTGGACCGCGACCTGGAAGCCGTCCATCGCCGCCCGGCTCATCACGTTCTTGAGCACGGTATCGGTCATGAAGGGCAGCCCGCGCTGGCCGGCGGCGTCGCGATAGGGTGCCTTCAGCCAGGCGCCGCGCGAGCCCAGAGCGCCGTCGAGATAGAGCTTCACCCCGGCCATGCGCAGGCGCCCGTCGTAGAGCCAGGGCGTCGGCCGGGTGCCGGCGACGGCGAGCAGGGTGTCGATGCCTGAGGCATAGGACATGATCCGGACGCGCAGCTGGCCGGCGTCGCCGGCGCGGCGCATCACCGCCCAATCCTCTCCGCTCGTGCCCATGTCGGCGACGCTGGTGAGACCGTTGGAGAGAAGGATTTCCTGCGCGCGGGCGAGGGCGCGGTCGCGGGTGAGGGGCAAGGGCGGCGGCACCGCCCGCTCCATCAGGTCCATCGCCGCGTCGACGAACACGCCCGACGGGTTGCGCCCGGTCCGCTCGATCCGGCCGCCGGAGGGCGCCGGAGTAGTGGCGGTGATATTGGCCTCGCGCATCGCCGCGCTGTTGGCCCAGCCGGCATGGCCGTCGACCCGCACCAGCCAGACCGGGCGGTCGCCGACCGCGGCGTCGAGATCGGCGGCGGTGGGGAAGCGGCCGAGGCCCCAGATCTCCTGGTTCCAGCCGCGGCCGACGATCCAGCGCGGCGTCGGGTTGGCGGCGGCGTAGGCGGTGATCCGCGCCTGCGCCTCGGCGAGGGTGCGGGTGTCGCTGAGATCGAGCTGGAGCGCGCCGAGGCCGAGGCCCATGACATGGCCATGGGCGTCGATCAGCCCGGGAAGCAGGGTCCGGCCGCGGCCGTCGATCAGGTAGCGCGTCCGCGCCGGGCGCGGGTCGCCGCGCGTCAGCAGCTGGCGAACCCTTCCGTCATCGCCGATGTGGATGCCGTTGAAGCGGGCGAGCCCGCCGTCCTGGCGCAGAGTATAGCCGTTGACGTTGTCGACCAACGTGTCGGCAAAGACCGGCGATGCGAGGAGGAGGGCGGCGGCCGCGAGCAGGCGGCAGACATTTGAGATGATTGCCATGGCAAGGGCGATAGGGCCTGTTTGCGCGCCGCGCCAGATAGGTTAGGGGGCTGGAACATGGCGACCCCGCTGAAGCAAAGCGCCCTTCCCATCGGCCTCGCCGAGATCGAGGCGGCGGCCGACCGGATCGCCGGCGCGGTGATCCGCACCCCGGTGCTGCTGAGCCGGACCCTGTCCGAAAAGACCGGCGCCAGAGTCTATGTGAAGTTCGAGAATCTCCAGCATACCGGCGCCTACAAGGAGCGCGGCGCGCTCAACAAATTGCTGCTGATGGAGGCCGAAAGGCGCGAGCGCGGCGTGATCGCCGCCTCGGCCGGCAACCACAGCCAGGCGCTCGCCTTCCACGCCAGCCGGCTCGGCGTTCCCGCCACCATCGTCATGCCGGCGACGACCCCGACCATCAAGGTCAGCCAGACCGAAGGCCATGGCGCCGAAGTCATCCTCCACGGGGAGATGTATGATGACGCCTATACCGAGGCGCTGCGCATCGCCGAGGAACGCGGGCTCACCTTCGTCCACCCGTTCGACGATCTCGAGGTCATCGCAGGCCAGGGAACGGTGGCGCTGGAGTTCCTCACCGATGCGCCCAACCTCGAGATCATGGTGGTGCCGATCGGCGGCGGCGGCCTCATTTCCGGCATTGGCATCGCCGCCAAGGCGATGAAGCCGGATATCGAGATCGTCGGGGTCCAGGCCGAGCTCTATCCCAGCATGTACGCCAAATTCTCCCGCCAGGCGCTGCCCTGCGCCGGCGACACGCTGGCGGAAGGGATCGCGGTCAAGGCGCCGGGCATGATCACCGCCGCCATCATCAACCAGATCGTCGACGACATCTTGCTGGTGCCCGAGCGGATGATCGAAAGTGCGGTCTCCCTGCTGGTCGAGGCCGAAAAGACGGTCGCCGAGGGCGCGGGTGCGACCGGGCTCGCCGCCCTGCTCACGCATCCCGACCGCTTCCGCGGCCGCACCGTCGGCCTGGTCCTCAGCGGCGGCAATATCGACACTCATCTGCTCGCCAACGTGCTGCTGCGCGAGCTGGCGCGGTCGGGCCGGATGACGCGGCTGCGCATCCAGCTCCAGGACCGGCCGGGCGCGCTGGCGGCGGTGATGAAATTGTTCGACGTCCACAAGGTCAACATCGTCGAGGTCTACCACCAGCGCGTCTTCACCAGCCTGCCGGCCAAGGACGCGGCGATCGAGGTGGAGTGCGAGGCGCGGGATGCAGCGCAGATCGAGCGCCTGACGGATGCGCTGCACGAGGCCGGGTTCATCGTCCATCCGGTGGCGATCGAATAGAAAAGCGGCCGGGGGGAGCCCATTGCTGACGGAACGCGACCTCGACCGGATTGTGTTCGGCTGCGGCAATTTCGGCGGCATCGGCTCTTCGCCCAGCCTGCGCGGCGCCGGCGACAGCGAAGAACAGGCACTGGGGGTGCTCGATCATGCGCGGCGGGTGGGGGTTCGGCGCTTCGACACTGCCAACACCTATGGCGGCGGAGCGAGCGAAAAAATGCTCGGCAAATGGCTTCGGTCCCAGGGCGCTTCCTTCCGCCGCAACGTCCAGATCGCGACCAAGGTCGGCAATCCGCAGGGCTGCCCGCCCGGGGAGACACCGCTCAGCCGGACCCAGATCGCCTATCACCTCGACGAGTCCCTGCGCCGTCTGGGAGTCGAGCGGATCGACCTCTATTACATTCACGAATTCGACCGGGTGACGCCGCTCGAGGAGACGCTCGACGCGATGATGCGCGCCGTCGAAGCCGGCAAGATCGCCCTCTTCGGCGTCTCCAACGCTTCCTTGGTCGATGTCGAGGCGGTCAGGACTCTGGCCGGCGGCGACCTCGCCGCGTGCTTCGAATATGTCCAGAACGAGTATAATCTGCTCGCCGCCGCGGATGCGCGGGCCCTCATCCCCTACTGCGATGCGCACGGCCTTCGCTATACCGCCTTCAGCCCGCTCGCCGGCGGGATGCTCACCGGCAAATACCGGTTTGGCGAGGCCCCCCCGTCCGGAAGCCGCCTGGCCCAGGCGCCGGAGGCCTGCGTCGCCTATCTGAACGAGGAGAGCGTCGATGCGATCGAACGGCTGAAGCGATCGGCCGACGCTGGGCACGAGACCATGGCGAGCGCCGCCCTGCGCTTCGTGCTCGACACACCCGGCGTGGACGGCCTGATCATCGCGCCACGCCGGGTCGAGCATTTTGCGGATCTGGGTCTGGAGCCGCGGTGACGCAAGCGAGCCGGAGCCTGAGACATCTTGTCCGCAATGGGTGGAAAGCGGTCTTCGTCTCAGGCTAATCTGAAGCGCCTTGAGGGGAGACTCGCAGCATGGCGAAACTCGTCTTCGGAATGAACCAGTCGCTGGACGGCTATGTCGACCACATGGCGTTCGCGCCGGGCCCCGCGCTCTTCCGCCACTTCATCGAGGAGGCCGAGGGGCAGGCGGGCAGCGTCTATGGTCGCATCATGTATGAGATCATGCGCTACTGGGACGACGAGCATCCTGAATGGGATGCGGAGGAACAGGCCTTCGCGGCGGCGTGGCGGCGCCAGCCGAAATGGGTCGTGTCGCGCTCGTTGAAGTCGGTCGGCCCCAACGCGACGCTCGTCGGGGATGATCTCGAGGGCGCGATCCGCGCGCTGAAAGCCGAGCGCGATGGAGAGATCGAGATTGCCGGCCCAGACCTGGCGCGATGCCTCACCGACCTTGGCCTGATCGACGAGTATCGGATCTACCTGCACCCCGTCGTGCTTGGTCATGGCAAGCCCTATTTCGCCGGACCCCGGCAGCGGCTCCGCCTTGTGGCGCACGACCGGATTGACGAGGATGTGATCAGGTTGACCTACGTTCCCGCCTGATGGCGCGACCCGGAATTTCGATGTCAGGGCGAGGAACTTCGCCTTTCCTTCCTACCTTCCTCTCGGCCTCCGGTCCGGCCGTTCACCTCGCCTGTTAACGCCCGTGCTTATGGAGCACGCCAATCTACGTCCCAGCCCGGCACGAAGGCCTCATTCGGGCGCAACCACCCTTCCCAATCGGGCGTTGGGGGATCATAAAGATTTCGGCAACCAAGCCTCGCCGTTGGAGTCGAATTGAGCGCACCATTCCGCTTTCCCCGTTTCTTCGTGACGACGCCCTCGCCGTGCCCCTATCTCGTGGGCAAGACCGAGCGGAAGGTCTTCACCGAGCTCTCCGGCGCCCATGCCGGGGACCTCAACGACGCGCTCGGGCGGATCGGTTTCCGGCGCAGCCAGAACGTCGCCTACCGGCCCTCCTGCCTCGATTGCGCCGCCTGCATCTCGGTGCGCGTCGTCGCCGGCGAGTTCCAGCCCAACGCCACCCAGCGCCGGGTGCTCAAGCGCAACGCCGATCTCGAGGTCACCGCCTGCAAGCCCTGGGCGACCGAGGAGCAATATGAGCTGCTCCGCCGCTACCTGCGCGCCCGCCACCCCGACGGCGGCATGGTCGAGATGGACGAGCATGATTTCTCGGACATGGTCGAGCAGAGCCCGGTCAAGACCTTCATCGTCGAATATCGCGAGCCGTCGCTGAACGGCGAGCCGGGCCGCCTGGTCGGCGCCTGCCTGACCGACCAGCAAGCCGACGGACTGTCGATGATCTACAGCTTTTTCGAGCCTGACGACGGCAACCGGTCGGGCCTCGGCACCTACATCATCCTCGACCATATCGTCCGCGCCGGCCGCGCCGGGCTGCCCTACGTCTATCTCGGCTATTGGGTCGAGGAATCGAAGCGCATGGCCTACAAGTCGCGTTTCCGCCCGCTCGAACGGCTCGGACCCGGCGGCTGGCGCCGCTTCGATCCGGAGCAGCGCGAGCTTCCGCTGCCCTGAAAATAAGCCGGTCCGGCCCCCGGCGTCATGACATCAAATAGTCATCGGGCCCCTCTAGGAATTTCACTGTAAATCCGGCAAGTTGCCGGATTGCGAGTCGCGACTCAGTCGCGGACGATCGGGGGTTAAAATCATGAAAATTATCAGTTCTCGCCTGTTCGCGGGCCGCACCAATGATTGGACGAGCACGAGTCTGGTCAACGGAGGCGAGGACATTGCCGTGGCACGCGCGGCCGGGGCCCATGCGCGCGATCCCGTCACCCTCGACATCGCGTCCCTCCAGGCGGTCGGATCGGAAAACGGGCGCGGTCTCAGCCCTAATCTGGTCTCGCTGACCACGCTTGGCGGCGCCTATACGCAGGATTTCAACGCGCTGGCGAGTACGGGCACAACAGGGTCCTCGCTGCCGACCGATTGGACGTTCAGCGAGACAGGCGGCGCCGCGCCCACGACCTATGGCGTGGGGACCGGATCCAGCAATACGGGCGACACGTGGAGCTATGGCGTTGCCGGCGTGAACCCGGTCACGGACCGGGCGTTCGGAAGCCTCGGCAGCGGCACCATTACGCAGGTCCTGATCGGCACCAGCTTCACCAACAACACCGGCGCGCAGATCAACTCCCTGGCCATCAGCTATTTCGGCGAGCAGTGGCGCATGGGCAGCAACGTGACCCAGCAAAAGCTCGATTTTCAGATCAGCTTCGACGCAACCAGCCTGACGACAGGCACGTGGACCGACGTCAACGCCCTCGATTTCCTGTCGATCGTAAACAGCGCCGCAGCCGCGTCAGCGCTTGACGGCAACGCAGCGGCAAATCGCATCAGCATTTCCTCCACGATCACCAGCCTCACCATCGCCAACGGCGCGACGTTCTGGATTCGCTGGGTCGACGTCAACGATGCCGGCAACGACCACGGCCTCGCCATCGACGATTTCTCGCTGACGCCGACCGGGGCGGCGGGCAGCCCCGGCACGCTGTCGATCGACGACGTCAGCCACGTCGAGGGCAACAGCGGCGCGACCGCTTACACCTTCACCGTCAGCCGCACCGGCGGAAGCACCGGCGCGGTCTCGGCCGACTATGAGGTCTTCTCACCGGGCACCTCGGGCTTCGTCAACGCGCTCGACTTCGTCCCCGGCTCGGTGTTCCTCGGAACGGTCAACTTCGCCGACGGCCAGCTCAGCCAGACGATCACCCTGAACATCCAGGGCGACTTCACCATCGAGCCCGACGAGACCTTCACCGTCCTTCTTACAAACCCGACGGGCGGCGCTACCATCACCGACGGCAGCGGCCTCGGTACGGTCACCAACGACGATTCCGCCGGCAGCATCAGCGTCAACGATCCCAGCTTCGTCGAAGGGAATGCCGGGACCACCGCCGGCTTCTTCACCCTGACCAGGAGCGGCGGCGTCAGCGGCGCGGTCAGCGTCGATTATGTCATCACCCTGCCGGGCGGCGTCGGCGGCGCCGACGGATCGGACGTCAGCGGGACTCTGACCGGGACGGTCAATTTCGCCCAGGGGCAGACCAGCGCGCAGATAGACTTCACCATCAACGGCGACGTCACCAACGAGCCCAACGAGACCTTCACCGTCGCGCTTTCCAACCCGACCGGAGGCGTCACCATTGGCGACGGCGCGGGCACCGCCACCATCACCAACGACGACAATCCGCCGGTGATTTCGATCGGCGACGCCAGCATCGTCGAGGGCAATGCCGGCGTCAGCTACATCAGCTTCACAATCAGCCTCGACAAGATTTCGGTCGACCCGGTCACGGTCAACTATGCCACCTCGGACAACAGCGCGACCGCGGGCAGTGACTATGTCGCGGTCAGCGGCCAGGTCAGCTTCGATCCGGGCCAGACCAGCAAGACGATCAGCGTGCCGATCATCGGCGACACCGTCCCCGAGGCCAATGAGAGCTTCCTCGTGACCCTGTCCACGCCGACCGGCGCCACGATCGGCGACGGCAGTGCCACCGGCACCATCACCAACAATGACGGCCAGGCCTATTTCGCCCTGGGCGGCGGCAATTTCTCGCAGAACTGGACCAATACCGGCCTGATCACGGCCAACGACAATTGGAGCGGCGTGCCGTTCATCGTCGGCAAGCTCGGCCAGGACATCACCACCGGCACCGGCACCAATCCCGGCACGCTGACCGGCGATTCGACCCTGCCCAACGACATCGACGTCATCGCCAACCAGACCAGCACCGCGATCACCAATGGCGGCGTCGCCGAATTCGAGATCGCCAACCCCACTGTCGCCCTGCAGGGTTCCGGCACCGCCGACGCTCCGCACCTTATCCTGTTCATGGATTCGACCGGCCGCCAGGACGTCACCGTCAGCTATCGCCTGCGCGACATCGACGGCACGGCCGACAATGCCGTCATGCCGGTCGCCCTCCAGTACCGGATCGGCGACAGCGGGCCGTGGATCAACGTGCCCGCCGCCTTTGTCGCCGACGCGACCACCGGGCCGAGCCTCGCGACGCTCGAGACCGTGGTCACCGCTACCCTGCCGGCCGACGCCAACAACCAGGCTGCGCTGCAGATCCGGATCATGACCACCAACGCGGTCGGCAATGACGAATGGGTCGGCATCGACGACATCGTGGTCAGCAGCAACGTCAGCGCGCCCAGCCTGTCGATCGCCGACACCGCCGTGTTCGAAGGCAATGCCGGCACCACCCCGATCAGCTTCACCGTCACCCGCGCCGGCGACAGCACCGGCGCGGTCACCGCCGACTGGACCGTCACCTTCGGCAGCGGTCCGTTCGACGCCAAGGCCAATGATTTCGTCGCCGGCCAGCTCTTCACCGGCAACGTCAGCTTCGCCAGCGGCGAGACCTCGAAGGTCATCACGCTCAACGTCCAGGGCGACGTCGCCGCCGAGGGCGACGACAGCTTCACCGTCACCCTGTCGAACCCGGTCGGCGGCAGCATCGCCGACGCCAGCGCGATCGGCACCATCGTCAACGACGACGGCCCGCCCTCGCTCATCTCGATCAACGACGTCACCGTCACCGAGGGCGATGCCGGCACCAGCCTTATGACCTTCACCGTCACCCGCACCGGCGGCAGCCAGGCGTTCGACGTCGATTTCCATACCGTCGACGACACCGCTTTTGCGGGCGAGGACTATGTTGCGAACAGCGGCACGATCTCCTTCCTCGCCGGCGAGACCAGCAAGCAGGTCAGCATCACCATCAACGGCGACACCGACGCCGAGTTCGCCGAGCGCTTCCAGGTCGTCCTCACCGACGCGACCAACGATGCCCTGATCCTCGATCCGGTCGGGGTCGGCACCATCGCCGCCGACGATCCGATCTTCATCCATATGATCCAGGGCACATCCTATTTCAGCCCGATCCTCGCTTCCGAGGGCGTCCACAATTTCAACGTCGCTTCGGCCGCCTCGGTCACCGTCCGGGCGGTCGTCACCGCGGTCGACAATGTCGGCACCCGCCAGGGTTATTATCTATGCGAGGAAATCACAGACTGGGACGGCAACAGCTACACCTCCGAAGGCATCTTCGTGATGACCCGTAACGATGCTGGCGTCGGCACTGTCGTTTCCGGAGTCAGCGTCGGCGATCTCGTCCAGGTCAGCGCGCAGGTCATGGAATATCAGGCGTTCAGTTCGATGCCACGCACTGTCCTGGTCAACTCGACTGGCCTTTCGATTCTCTCGACCGGCAACCCGCTGCCGGCCGTGACCCTCACAAACATGCCCAATGCGGTCATGACCGGGGTCACGCCCGATTATTTCGATTCCTCCGATGGCGTGGGCGACAGCTTCGATGCCTCGGTCTACGCCCTTTCTTATTACGAGACCGTCGAAGGCATGCTCGTCACCATCCCCAACATGGTGGTCGCGGACGGCTTCGTCACAACCTCGGGCGGCGACCCAGTCCTCCAGGCCTATTCGCTCGACAGCGCCAACCCCGACCAGATCAACAGCCGCGGCGGCTATACGATTGCGGGCGATCCGCCCATCGGCCCGCCCGACACACCGGAAACCGGCGACGACACCCACAATGGCGGCCGCGTCCTCCACGACGGCGACGTCAATCCCGACGTTATCGAAATCGACTTCACCGACTTCGCGATGGCGCCGCCTCCGGGCCTCACCCAGAGCGCGTCGATGGGCGACCATATCGGCGACGTCACCGGCATCATCGATTTCGATTTCACCGACCGCAAGCTGTTCGTCACCAGCATCGATTCGAGCGGGGCCACCAACAATGTGCCGGTCCGCGAGAGCACGGCGCTCGGCAATGACGACCGAGCGCTTACTGTCGCCACGTTCAACGTCGAGAATCTCGATCCCGGCGACGGTGCCGCGCGCTTCACCGCGATCGCCGACGCCATCGCCAACAATCTGAACGCGCCCGACATCCTCTCGATCGAGGAGATGCAGGACAATAACGGCGCGACCGCCTCGGGCGGCGCCGACGCCTCGACGACCTGGCAGATGCTGGTCGACGCGGTGAACCTGGCGACCGGCGCCCACTATCAATGGGTCGACCAGGAGCCGGTGCCCGGCGGCGAGGGTGGCGAGCCCGGCGGCAATATCCGCGTCGGCTTCCTCTACAATACCGACCGGGTCCAGCTGGGCGATCTCGCCCCCGACGCCACCCTGGCCGAGCGCCGGCAATATACCGACCGGCTCGGCGACGGCGTCCGCGACGCCGGCGACCTCATCGCTTATTCCGACGACATGCTGGGCGGCGAGATCAACCCGGCCGACTGGACGGGCACGCGCAAATCGCTGCTCGGCGAATTCACCTTCAACGGCAACACGGTCTACGTCACCGCCAACCATTTCCCGGCCAAGGGCGGCTCGGGCAATTTCTGGCAGATCGACCAGACCCTGGAAACGGGCAATCCCGACAATTCGGGCTGGGACCAGCGCAACCGCGTCGGCCAGGACCTCTATTCGCTGCTCAACCTGATCCAAGGCGGTTCGCCCAATGCTGGCATCGTCTCCGGCGGCGACTATAACGATTTCTACTTCTACCGGCCGTTGACCACGGTGACCGGCTATACGCTGGCGGACGGGACCGCCCGGATCGGCGGCGCCCGCTTCGAGAATCTAACGCTGTCCCTGCCCGAGGCCGAGCGCTACACCTATACGTTCGACGGCCGCAGCCAGGCGATCGACCATATCGTCGTCAACAACCTGCTGGGCGGAGTCGCGACCTACGACGTCGTCCACATCAACACCGGCTACAACCCGCTCGGCACCGGCATTGACGCGGTGACCCGGCTGTCGGACCACGACCCGGGCCTGTCGTCCTACGATTTCCGCAGCTTCGCGGAGACTCTGCAAGGCTCGGCGGCGGTCGACACGATCGACGGCTTCGGCGGCAACGACACGATCAACGGCGCGGCCGGCAACGACGTGCTCACCGGCAATGTCGGCGACGACACTCTCAACGGCGGCGCGGACACCGACACGGCCGTCTATGCCGGTCCGCTCGAAGACTACAGCTTCGTCTTCGAATATGATCTGTCAGGGCATCCGATCGGCTTCCTGTCGGTCACCGACAACAACAGTTCAAACGGCGACGAGGGCCACGACACGCTGTCCAGCATCGAGGTGCTGAGCTTCGCCGGCGGCGCCCATGTCGCGGTTGGCGACAAGGTGACCCTGTTCGACGCGACCCTTCACTTCCTCGGCACCTTCGCCACAATCCAGGGCGCGATCGACGCCGCTTCCGACGGCTATACGATCATCGTCGCCGACGGCACCTTCAACGAGGATCTGGTGATCGACGTCGACGTCACGATCCGCGGCGCCAATGACGGCACCGCGACCGACGACGTCCGCGATCCGGAATCGGTGATCACCGGCGGCGTCACCATCGCCGCCAACGGCGTCACCATCGACGGTTTCGAGATCACCGGCGCGATCACCGGACCGGGTGCGGCCTTCGCCTCGGGCATCTACGTCCAGGGCGACGATTTCACCCTGGTCAACACGATCATGGACGGCTCGGCCTCGGCCGCCGGCATCCTCACCGAGCAGGTGACCGGCCTCGACGTCGGCTTCAACCAGTTCAGCGGCTACGGCACCGGCGTCTACGTTTCGGGCGGCGGCTCGGCCGGCGAGATCCACGACAATCTCTTCCAGGGCGACGGTGGTCCGGCGACGGGCCTCGGCAACGGCGTCAATTCGGAAACCTCGGGAGTCCTGATCCAGGGCAATGTCTTCGACGGCATCTATGGCGGCTCGCTGAACCTGTTCCCGAATGGTCCCGACACGGTCGATCTCAACGAATATGTGCTCGGCAACACGATCACCAACAGCGGCGCCGAACGGCCCGTGCAGATCCTGCCGACCAACGGCACCCACAATGTGCTCGGCACCGACTATAACGAAGCCTTCGACGGCGAGACCGCGGCGGCGAACGGCGTCACCGGCGCCTTCTCGTTCAACGGCCGCGGCGGCGACGACCATATGTGGGGCGGCCAGGCGAGCGACAGCTTCATCGGCGGCACCGGCGAGGACGAGTTTACCGGAGAAGGCGGCAACGACAATCTGGCCGGCGGCGCGGATTTCGACACCGCTTTCTACGCGGGCAACATCTTGGACTACACGATCGTCTACGAGTATAATCTCGGCGGCGACATAATCGGCTTCCTCGAAGTCACCGACAACAATGCCGGCGACGGCGACGAAGGCCACGACACGCTGTCGAGCATCGAGAAGCTCGTCTTCGCCAACGCGGTGATCGATCCCAATGATCCGATCCGCCTCTACGACGGCGCCGACAATCTGGTCGGGACCTTCACCTCGATCCAGGACGCGATCGACGCCTCGTCGGACGGCTACCGGATCACCGCCGAGGCCGGCACCTATTCGGAAGACCTGACCGTCGACAAGGACGTGACGATCGAGGGCGCCAATCAGGGCCTGGCCGGCACCGACGGCGGCCGCGGCGCGGAGACGGAGATCGACGGCAGCGTCAACGTCACGGCGGCGGGCGTCACGCTCGACGGCGTTGCCATTACCGGCACGTCGAACTTCGGCTTCGATGCCGGCATCTACCTGCAGACGGACGACTTCACCCTGGTCAACTCGGTGCTCAACGGCCCGGATCTGGGCGGCAACAGCTTCGGCATGCTGACCCAACTGACCCTCAACCTCGAGGTCGCGAACAACCTCATCCAAGGCTATGCGGTCGGCATCTACATTTCGAGCGGGGATTCGACCGGTTCGGTCCACGACAATCTTTTCCAGGGCGACGGCGGTCCGATCACCGGCATGGGCAACGGCGTCAACTCCGAGACGTCGGGCGTCACCATCCACGACAACATTTTCGACGGAATCTATGCGGGCGTGATCAACGTCTTCCCGTTCGGTCCGGACCCCGTCGATCTCAACACCTACATTTTCGACAATCTCTTCACCGACAATGCCGGCGAGCAGGTGATCCAGGTCTACCCGACCATCGACAGCCTGAACGTCATCGGCACCGACGAGAATGAATCGTTCAACGGCGACACTTCAGGGGTCCTGGGCCAGGCATTTAGCTTCCAGGGCAATGGCGGCGACGACAAGGCCTATGGCGGCGCGCTGGGCGACACGTTCACCGGCGGCGCCGGCAGCGACAAGCTCTACGGCCTTGGCGGCGACGACACCCTGACCGGCGGCCTCGACAACGACTTTATCGATGGCGGCTCCGGGATCGACACCGCCAATCTGGGCACATCGTTCGGGATCACCAGCACCGTTATTGGCTGGGCCATGGTCAACAGCGAAGGCAATGACTTCCTGACCAGCGTCGAGATCGCTCAGACCGGCACGCAGCGCAATCTGCTGGTCGGTTCGACGGCCCTCGCGTCGATCCAGGCGGCATCGAACCTGGCGGTCGATGGTGACTTCATCCAGGTCGCGAACGGCACCTGGGGCGGCACCGTCACCTATGACGATGCCAATCTGGTGGTGATCGCCCAGCCCAACGCGATCCTCAACACGACCTTCACGACAGTGACGTCGAACGGGATCACGGTGTTCGGCGGCAACAACGCCGATCACATCACCACCTCGATCGGCAACGACGTG
>DATDAU010000016.1:0-17775 GCA_036525215.1 Allosphingosinicella sp. | reverse complement strand
GGCCCAGGCGATGTCGGAGAGGAGGCAGGCGGCGAGGCGCAGGCGCGCGCAGCGGGCGTCGTCGTCGAAGGCGGGCGCGATCCATGCGTCGAGCAGGTCGCCGTGCTGGGCGAAGCGGCCGAGGCCGGCGCCGGCCTCGCGCGCCGCCTCGATCAGTGGATCGAGCTTGCGCACCGCCGGCGGCAATTCGTCGTAGAGCAGGCCCTCGCGAATGCCGAAGCTGGAGACGACGAGGTGGCTAGGGGCGAGCACGCCGACCAGGGCCTCGAGCAGCATGTTGGCGTTGGGAAGGGTCGGAAAGCGCTGCAGCGAGATGGAGGGAATGTTCTGAAGGCTGGTCTTGTCGACCCGGCCAAGCACTTCGCGAAGCTGGGCCGGCCGTTCGTTGTCCATGTCGTGCTGCTGGGTGATCGGCAGCGGATGCTCGGCGAGCGCCATTTCCAGCCGGGCGAGCGTGCGCCAGCTTCCCCCCACCATGTAGAAAGGCCGCCCCCGGGCCGCGCCTTCGAAGCCGGCGCCGGCGACCGCCTTGGCGACCTTCCTGGAGAAGGCGGGGAAGCCCTTGCCGGCGATGGCGTCGAGGCGGAGCACACCGAGCGGCAGCGAGACGCTGCGCCGGACCTTGCCGCCCGAGACCTCGACCAGCTCGAGGCTGCCGCCGCCGAGATCGCCGACGATGCCGTCGGCCTCGGGAATGGCGGAGAGCACGCCTTGCCCTGCCCTTTTGCCTTCCTCGTCACCCGAGAGGATGCGCGGATCGAGCCCGAGCTCGCGGACCTTGTCGAGGAAGGCGGCGCCGTTCGAGGCCTCGCGGACCGCGGCGGTGGCGACGGTGCGGACCCGGACCACGCCCATCTGGCCGACCAATTGGTGGAAGCGCTCGAGCGCGGCCAGCGCGCGCGCCTCCGCCGCCGCGCCGATCGCCCCGGTCTCGCCGACCTCGCGGCCGAGGCCGGCCAGGATCTTCTCGTTGAAGATGACCGACGGGATCCGGGTCGCGCCCGAATAGACGACGAGGCGGACGGAATTGGACCCGATGTCGATGATGGCGACCGGGCGCTGCGCGAACATCAGGGTCTGCACTCGCGACTGGAGACGTCCGTGATCGGCCTAAGCCGGCCGACCGCAGGGCGGCGGGCTGTCCTTTGCCGCCCGGACGTCGTCCCTCGATCGGTCACGATGCATGCACATCGCTCCCTCCTCGCTCCTAGCCGGACAACAAATGCCAACCCGTCACAACCGTCCCCAGTCACGAGTGCAGACCCTCGCCTCACCCTAGTGATGGTCGCGCGGGAGGGTCAGCGTCCTCGGAACGGCATCCCCCGAATGCAAAGCGGCGCCGCGGCCGGACAGCGACGGATTGGTCATGAAATATTGGTGGAGGTTGAACGGTTTCTCGTCCGGCCCCGGCGCGATCCGGCGGTAGCGGCCTTCGCGGTCGAGCTGCCAGCTCTGCTCGTTGTCGAGGACGTTGGCGACCATCACCTGGTCGAGGATCTGGGCGTGGACGGTGTCGTTGAGGATCGGCAGGCCATATTCCACCCGGCGGTCGAAATTGCGCGGCATCCAGTCGGCCGAGCTGATCACCACCGTCGCCTCGCGGTTGGGAAGCGCGTCGCCATTGCCGAAGCACCAGATCCGGCTGTGCTCGAGGAAGCGGCCGACGATCGACTTGACCCTGATATTCTCGGAAAGCCCGGGCACGCCGGGCCTGAGGCAGCAGATGCCGCGGATGATCAGGTCGATCTCGACGCCGGCGCAGCTCGCCTCGTACAATTTGTCGATCACCGCGGCGTCGACCAGCGAGTTCAATTTCACCCAGATGGCGGCAGGCTTGCCGGCGCGGCTGTTGGCGATCTCGGCGTCGATGCCGGCGATGATGTCGTCGCGAAGGTCGCGCGGCGACATCGAGACCAGCTCCAGCGCCCGCGGCTCGATATAGCCGGTGATGTAGTTGAAGATGTCGGCGACGTCGCTGCTGATCCGCGGGTCGGCGGTGAAGAAGCTGAGGTCCGTGTAGATGCGCGCCGTGACCGGATGGTAATTGCCGGTGCCGAGGTGGCAGTAGGTGCGGTAGCTGTCCTCCTCGCGGCGCACCACCATCGACATCTTGGCGTGGGTCTTCCATTCGATGAAGCCGTAGACGACCTGGACGCCGGCGCGTTCGAGCGCGCTCGCCCACATCAGATTCTGCTCCTCGTCGAACCGGGCTTTCAGTTCGACCACGGCGGTGACCGACTTGCCGGCCTCGGCGGCGGCGATCAGGGCGTTGATCACTGCCGACTGCTTGCCGGCGCGGTAGAGCGTCTGCTTGATCGCGACCACGTCGGGATCCTCGGCGGCCTGGCGAAGAAAGGCGAGGACCACCTCGAAGCTCTCGTACGGGTGGTGGACGACGATGTCCTTCGCCCGGATCGCCGCGAAGCAATCCAGGTCGTATTCGCGAATCCGCTCGGGGAAGCGCGGGGTGTAGGGCGGGAATTTGAGATCGGGCCGGTCTTCCTCGACCAGCATGGCAAGGTCGGCAATGCCGAGAAAGCCGGTCGATTCGAAGACCAGGGCCTGGCCGGCGTCGATGCCCTCGCGGACCAGGGTCTCGAGATCGTCGGGAATGTCGGCCTCCAGCTTGAGGCGGATCACCCTGCCCCGCCGCCGCCTTTTGATCGCGCTGCGGAAGAAGCGGACCAGGTCCTCGGCCTCCTCCTCGATCTCGATGTCGCTGTCACGGATGACGCGGAAGGCGCCGCCGCCGAGGATCTTGTAGCCCGGGAAGAGTTTGGCGATCTGGCGGCGGATGACCGTCTCGATCGGAACGTAGCGCGCGCCCTCGCCGGGCAGGCGGATGAAGCGCGGCAGGCTCGCCGGCACCATCAGCAGTTCGCGGATCGGCTCGCCGTCGGAAATGCGGCGAAGGTCGAAGATCAGCGAGAAGCCCTTGTTGGGGATGAAGGGGAACGGGTGCGACGGATCGATCGCCTGCGGCGTGAGCACCCGCGAAATATGGTCGTCGAACAGCCTCTCCAGCCATTCGCCCTCGGCGACGCCGATCTCGGTCGAGCGGACCACGTCCACGCCGGCGTCGCGCAGGGCCTCGCGCAATTCGGTCCAGACCTGCTGCTGGGCGGCGGTGAGCTCGTCGGCCTCGCGGGCGATGGCGGCGAGCTGCTGACCGGGATTGAGCCCGTCGTCGGAATGTTCCTCGACGCCGGCGAGCTGCTGTCCCTTGAGGCCGGCGACCCGGACCATGAAGAATTCGTCGAGATTGTTGCCCGAGATGGAGAGGAAGCGGAGCCGCTCGAGCAGGGGATGGGCGTGGTTGCACGCCTCCTCCAGCACGCGGCGGTTGAAGGCCAGCCAAGAAAGCTCGCGGTTGAAATAGCGCGACTGGACCGGCGCCTCCGTTTCCGGGTGGTCGGCGTCGTTGGCGGGGGTGGCGACGGGCCTTACCATGATCATCCCGCCTTGCGGGCGCGGCCGATCAAGCCCGCCTCGTCGAGCGCCTTGCGGGCAAGCGGGACGGTCATCCGGCGGTGGTGCGAGAGCATCACCCGGTCGAGGATATCGACGATCATGAGGGCGGCTACATAGCTGCGTTCGATGCGCGGCACCAGATATTCGGCCAGCTCGGGCGGCGCGGCGATGCCGCGGTCGCCGAGCAGCTTGAGGATCAGCTGGCCGAGCAAAGCGTCGTCGGGCGCGGCGATCTCGACATGAGGGGTGGCGGCCATGCGCGAGCGAAGGTCCGGCAGGCGGATCTTCCAGGCCGGCGGCGGCAGGTCGGCGACGATCAAGAGCGGCTTGCGGCGCGCCTGGGCATCGTTCCAGGCGTGGAAAAGGGCCTCCTCGTCATGCTCCTCGGCATTGTCGAACAGGCGGCCGCCGGTCTTGCGCACGAAGATCCGGCCGAGCAGGCTGCGGCCGGACTTGCGGGGGCCAGTGATCAATGTGGCCATGACCGGCCAGAGCGACCAGCGCTGAAGATGCTCGAAGACGAGGCGATTGGCGTCCGAGAGGAGGAAATCCTCCTCCTTGTCCGCCACCGGCCAGGCGAACGGAAGCGCGATCTGGTTCAACTCGCCCCTCAGGTTGAAATCCTCATCTCTGCGACACTCTCACAAGGCCGCATAGCGGATCAACGCGAAATCCGCATGACGTTTCCGCTGACCACCGTCACCGTCCAGCCCTGCGCGCGAAGAGCCGCCTGCAGCGCCGCCGCGTCGCCGGCATAGGTGACCCGCATCACCGAGGTGCCGCCGAGCGCGAGGCTGGTGGTGAGCGCCGAGGTGACGCCGCTCGCCCGGCTCACCGAAAGCTCGGCCTGCTGGACCGATCCGGCGTCGGGGGTCGCCACCTGGAGGTTCATGGTGATGGTGGCGCCGGTGGGCACGGTCGGCGTGGTTTCGGTAGGCGCAACCTCCTCCTCGACTGCTTCCTCGAGCACCGGCGGCAGCGGCGGGGCGATGATGACCAAAGTGGGGTCGGGGCGAAGTACGCCCTGATCGAGCGCGCGGGCGTAGAGCGCGTCCATCCGGCGCACGCCCTCGTCGAGCATGCCTGGCACGGCCGCGCTGTTCGGCGCGGTGAGCTGGAAGCGGCCGATCAGCTGGTCGTCGGGGCCGTAGCGGGCGGTGAAGATCGCGATCGCCGGGCCGCCGGGATAGAGGCGGCGGAGCTCGACCTCGGGGACGATGATGTCGGCGGCGCCATATTGATCGAGCAGCATCCGCCACCAGCCCCGTCCCCGGCGCCGGGTCTGGGCATAGTTGAGGACCATCGGATCGATTCCCGATCCGGCGGTGCGGACATAGTCGATCGGGCTGCCGGCGGTGCGGAACTGGGCCCAGGCGCGCTGCCATTCGTTGCGATATTCGAAGCTGTAGGCCGATGAGCCCGACTTCATCACCGGGATCACCAGCAAGGGCGCCGAGCGGCGGGCGAGGCCCTGGACGCCGAGCATCTGGCCGGTGCGGGCGCGGTCGAAGAGGACGCCGAGGCGGGCGATATAGCGGGTCGGCCCGATCTGCTCCTGCTCGATGACGATTCCGGAGACGATGCCGTCGAGCACCGATTCGCTGAGATCCGGCGCCTCGGAGAGCGGGCGGCGATGGGTGCGCGACCACAGCATCCGCCAGCCGAGCCCCTGCGCTCGGCGCCAGCCCTCGGTCCGCGCCGCGTCGGGATTGGCGGCGCTGACGTCGACCTCGACGCCGGTGATTTCGAAATTGGTGGTGCTGTCGACCGGCGGGATGCCGCGGTCGGAGCCTTCCAGCTGGCCGTAGAGCATCGTTCCTCCGGCGAGGAGGAAGAGGGCGGCCAGGGGAATCGTGGCGGGAGGCAGGCGGCGGCGAAGCTTCACGCGGGTCTTTTGGCGAGTTGGCCGTGGAAATCCAAGCGCGTTCTGGTAGGCGACGGGCATGAGTGCGCCCAAATCCTATACTTATGCCCAGGCCGGGGTCGATATCGCCGCCGGCAACGCCCTGGTGAAGGCGATCGCGCCGCTGGCCAGGGCCACCGCCCGGCCCGGCGCCGACGCGACACTGGGCGGATTCGGCGGCTTCTTCGACCTCAAGGCCGCGGGCTACAAGGATCCGCTGCTGGTCGCCGCCAATGACGGGGTCGGCACCAAGCTGAAGCTCGCCATCGAGTGCGGCCGTCACGACGGGGTCGGCATCGATCTGGTGGCGATGTGCGCCAACGATCTGATCGTCCAGGGCGCCGAGCCGCTCTTCTTCCTCGACTATTTCGCCTGCGCGGCGCTCGACCCTGTTGTGGCCGAGCGGGTCATCGCCTCGATCGCCGAGGGCTGCCGCCAGGCCGGGTGCGCGCTGATCGGCGGCGAGACCGCCGAAATGCCGGGCATGTACGCGCCCGGCGACTATGACCTTGCCGGTTTCTGCGTCGGCGCGGTCGAGCGCGGCGAAGCGCTGACCGGCGAGAACGTGAAGGCGGGAGACGTCCTGGTCGGCGTCGCTTCCTCGGGCGTCCATTCGAACGGCTTCTCGCTGGTCCGGCGCCTGGCCGCCGACAAGGGCTGGAAGCTCGACCGCCCTGCCCGCTTCGACCAGGACATTTTGCTGATCGACGCGCTGATGGCGCCGACCCGCATCTATGTGCGCGCGCTCCTGCCGCTGGTGCGGGCCGGCAAGGTCAAGGCCATGGCCCATATCACCGGCGGCGGCCTGCTCGAGAACATTCCGCGGGTGCTTCCCGCCGATATCCACGCTTTCGTGGAGGCCGACCAATGGGAACTGCCGCGGCTGATGGCGTTCCTCCAGGCCGAGGGAAATATCGAGCCCGGCGAGCTCGGCCGGACCTTCAACTGCGGCGTCGGCATGGCCCTGATCGTTGCCGAAGAAGATGTAAAGGACGTTATCCAGGCGCTTGAAGAAGCAGGAGAAACGGCGTTCGAGATTGGCGCGCTCGGCGATGGCGCCAAGGGCTGCACCCTCTCCGGTTCCGCCGAAAGCTGGTCGAGCCGCGACGCCTGGACCGCGACCCACCATGGCTGAGAAAGTGCGCGTGGCGGTGCTGATCTCGGGCCGCGGCTCGAACATGCTCGCGCTTTCCGAGCACAAGCGCCGCGATCCCGACCGGGTCTATGAGATCGTGCTGGTCGCCTCCAACGTGCCGGCGGCGCGCGGGCTGGTTCTCGCCAAGCGACTGGGGCTCAAGACCTGGGCCAGGAGCCACCAGGGCATGACCCGTGAAGAGTTCGACGCCGAGCTCGACAAGGTGCTGATCGACCATGACGTCGAGCTGATCGCGCTGGCCGGCTACATGCGGCTGCTGTCGGACGAGTTCGTCGACAATTGGGAGGGCCGCATTCTCAACGTCCATCCCAGCCTCCTTCCCCTGCACAAAGGGCTCGACACCCACAACCGCGCGATCATGGCGGGCGACGAATTCGGCGGCTGCTCGGTCCATCTGGTCACCGCCGATCTCGATTCGGGGCCGGTCATCGCCCAGGGAGAGGTCAGGATCCTGCCGCGCGACGACGCCGCCAGCCTCGCCGAACGGGTGCTGGCGGAGGAGCATCGGCTCTATCCGATCGCGCTCGAGGAATATTGCCGCGCCCTCAGGGGCGACTATCAGGATGACGCCGATGTCTGACCCCGAAATCCCGGCCCCTCCGACTCCGGCCGAAAGTGAAGCCGCCGCGACCCGCCGCCGCTGGATCACTTTGGCCGAGATCCTCGGCGTCGCCGCCGTGATCATCTCCGGCCTGACCCTGTGGAACTCCTACCGCGAGCGCACAGGTGCGGAGGCCGACAAGGCCGCCGCCAGGCAGGAAGCTTCCGCCGAGGCGCGAATCCTGCTGCTCAGGGCCAGCGCCGACCGCGACGGCGAGCGGCTGACCCTCGCTGCCGCCGACGGCGGCCAGACCATCCAGAGCCAGACCATCGCCTTCCCCGCCCCGCTCGGCGTCGCCGCGGTCGACACGGTGAGCGATCCGAGGATCGAGGCGAGCTGGTTCGAGCGTGCTTTGCTCCGCGCCCGCGAGGGCCAAGGCGGCGAAAGCGCCAACCGCGGCGACCAGCGGCTGCCAGTCGCGATCACCACCCTCTTCTTCAGCGGTGGAAGCATGCACCGCGACAGCGCGATCTACGATATCGGCTATCGCGTGGAGGAAGGCGGCCTGCTCGGCGGGCACAAGGTGCGGTTGCGGGGCGTGTCGCGGGTTGAAACGGTGGCGCCGGCGCGTGCGCAGGTGCTGGTGGATGCCGTGTGGCGGGTGCGCCATCCCGCGACGGAGCGGCGCTGAATCAGCCTGGCGCAGGTTTGCAAAACGGTGCCAATTTACTCAATTCTTTCCGCTGCCTCTGACCCGAACCGCGCATCCTTCACCTTCTGCCAGTCCGCACGCATCGTCTCGACCGGCCAGTTGAGCCCCACCGTGCCCGTCACGGCGTACCAGCGCTCCGACGCCTCCACCACGCGTTCGGTGACGGCGTTGCTGTCCAGAGCATAGGCCCAGGAGCGGAGCGCATGGGCGTTGAACAGAGTGAGGAACAGGGTCGCCACCGTGATGACGGTCGTGGTCCAGCGCAGGGGATCTGGGAGCGGCGCGTCCGAGGGCGGCAGATCGACCGGGGACAAAGTGTCTTCGAGGCCGGAGGGGCCGGGGAGCGGGGCGCGGACCGCTCTCGCCTTTTCGATTTCCACCCTGGCGACGGCGATGTGGGCGGACATGGTCGGCGGCTCCTCAAAATTGGTAGTAGATGAAGGGCGCGACGCCTTCGGGGCGCATGGCGTCGACGATCAGGATGAGGGCGCCGGCGGCGAGGCCGACCGGGATCGCCGGCATGGCGCGGACCCGCATCCCCGCCTTCTGGATCATGTGCGGCGGCGTGAAGTGGAAGGACATGCCGATAAGGACCAGGCCGGCCATCAGCGGCGTGGTGAGCAAGGCCGAGCCGCCACCGCCGAAGCCGCCGAGATAGGCCAAAGCGTCGGGAAAGCTCGCCGCGCGGAAGAAGATCCAGCCCAGGGTGACGATGTGGAAGGTGACCAGCACGCCGAGGATCTGGGGAAGCGCGCGCCAGTCCTTCGGACGGAATTCGCGCCACAGCCGCTCGCCGGCAAGGATGGTGCCGTGCAGGGCGCCCCAGATCACGAAATTCCAGCTCGCCCCGTGCCCAGGCCGCCGAGCAGCATCGTCGCCATCAGGGCCAGGCAGAGCCTCCTGAGACCATGCCGCGAGCCGCCGAGCGAGACGTAGAGATAGTCGCGCAGCCAGGACGACAGGCTGATATGCCAGCGCCGCCAGAAATCCTGGAGCGATCGGGCGCGGTAGGGCTGGTTGAAATTGTGCGGGAAGCGGTAGCCGAGCAGGGCGGCGAGGCCGACCGCCATGTCGCTATAGGCGGAAAAGTCGCAATAGATCTGGACCGCATAGCCATAGGCGCCGAACAGCAGGTCGGCGCTCGAATGAATCGCGGGATCGGCGAAGACGGGATCGACCAGGCCGGTGGCGAGTTCGGAGGCGATCACCGCTTTCTTGAACAGGCCCCAGACGATCAGGACCAGGCCGGTCGCCGCCATCGAGCGGGTGATTTCGGGGACGCGCTGGAATTGCGGGATCAGGTGGGAGGCGCGCACGATCGGACCCGCCACCAGGTGCGGGAAGAAACTCATCAACAGGGTCATGTCGAGCAGGGTCGCCGGCGGGGTCGCGCTCGAATTCGTCGGGGGTGAGGTTGGGCGAGAAGGCCTCGTTGGTGCCGAAGGCGAGGACGATCAGATCGGGATCGTAGACGGCGAGCTCGGCGCGCAGCACCGCGTCGTCGGTACGGGCGAAATGGGCGAGCTGGCTGCCGGTCACACCGAGATTGGAGAGGACGGCGCCTCCCGCACGGTTGAAGGTGGCGAAGGAGGTGATGGCGACGATGCCGCCGTCGAGGGTGGTGATCGATGCCGAGGAGGTCCGCCTGTCGCTGTCCATCGTCCGGCAGGCGGGCCGGACCGTCGGGGCGTCGAGCGACCAGCTTTCCTGCCTTGCGCCGATGCGCAGCCGCACCGTGCCGCCGCCGGGCTGGAGGATCGCGCAGACGATCATCCGGTCGAAATCGGCTTCGGGCGCGTCGGTAACCAGGCCCAGAGTCTCGCCGGCGCTCCTTGCGGTCTGGGTGAAGCCCGCAAGGCCGAGCGGCGGGCCGCCGTCGCGGCGGGAGGGGCCGAAGGTCGCATTGACCCGCCAGCCGCCGCTTTGCGAGGCGGTGATGCCCCAGGTCAGATAACCCTGCCAGGGCCGGCCGGCGGCAAGCACGCCGCGTCCCCCGAAGCCGTGGCGCGCCTGCAGCCGGCGGCGCCAGGCGTTGCTGATGAAATCGCCGGCACTGTGGCTGTCGCCGATCTGGAGGATGTGGAGCGGCGGCCCGCCCTCGCCGCGCTCGGCGGCGAGCCGCGCCAGGAAGGGCGCGAGGCCCTCGGCATTGCACAGGCCCGGGCAGGAAGTGGGGTCGCCGATCGGGGCCGCGGCGGTGACGGCCAGGGCGCCAAGCATGGCGAACATCAGCCGGTTGATCCGGACCTGCTTTGGCGGCCTGAAGCCGCCTGGCGGCTGGCCTCGGCGCGCCGCGCCTCGACCACCGACCTGCGGATCCGGTCGGAAAGGCCGCGCATCGCCATCACATAGCCGGGGATGGTCATGTGGACGCCGTCATTGGTGCGCGCCAGAATCTGGCGACCGGTCGCGGGGTCGCGGAGATAGGCGGCATAGTGGCCGTCGGCATCGGCGCTGATCGGCGCGGTCTCGATATAGGGCACGCCGAGCGCCCGCATCCGGGCCGCGTAGAAGGCGTTCATCCGGACGATGTCGGCGTCGAAACCGGCGTCGCGCATCTTCGGCAAGCCCACCCAGTAGACCGTCGCCCCGCGCGCGCGCAGCAGCTGGACGATGGCGGTGACTCGCTCGGTGACGATCCGCTGCCAGCCCTCGCTCATATAGGTGTTGCCGTGCCCGTCGAGATAGATGCCCTGGGTGTCGTTGGCGCCGAACGAGAGGATTGCGATATCGACCGGCTGGCGATCGAGCTTGGCGCGGACGTCGTCGAGCAGGTTGAGGCTGCGGTAGCGGGTGAAGCCGGTCGAACGTTCGCTAAATTGCTGGACCTCGAAGCCTTCGTTGCGCCTGAGGTTGTTGTAGAGCCCCGCCCAGACCCCTTCGCCGAAGCTGTCGCCGAAAATGCCGACCTGGATCGGGCGGCGGCGGGCGATGACCTCGGCCAGGCGCGACCCGGCCCGGTCCACCGCGGGCGCCGCCGGCGCCGGGACGGGCGGCGGCGTCGCCGCGCTCGCCTGGGCTTCGCTTCCGGGATTGCCGGTGCCGGGGAGGAAAGCCAGCGCGATCAGCGCGCCGGCGATGAGACCAAGGAAGAGGACAGTCGTTCGATCGAGGGTCAGCAGCAACCTGTCCAACGGGCGCATATTCGCCCCCTTCCGCCCCAACGAGTTACCCGGATTGGCGGACCGGACGCCCACCACTCCAACAGGCCGGATGATCCAGTATATTCCCTTTTATCGCAAGGGTTTCGCAGGCGTTATTTGACGGAAATATTGGCCGCTTTCAGGCGAAATTTTACGGCTTGCTGCGAAAAATTGCGAAGCCTTGCGGACGCAGGGTCCGCAAGGTGCTTTTCGCGGTCAGGTTCAGCCGACGATTTCTTCGGGCTTGAAGAAGAAGTCGATCTCGATCTGTGCGTTTTCCGGGCTGTCGGAGCCGTGGACGCTATTGGCCTCGATCGACTCGGCGTGGACCTTGCGGATCGTGCCTTCATCGGCATTGGCCGGGTTGGTGGCGCCCATCACTTCGCGGTTCTTCGCGACCGCATCCTCGCCTTCCAGGACCTGGACGACGACCGGGCCCGAGATCATGAACGAGACCAGGTCGTTGAAGAAGGGCCGCTCGCGGTGGACGCCGTAGAAGCCCTCGGCCTGGTCGCGGGTCATGTGGATACGGCGCGAAGCGATGACGCGAAGGCCGGCGTCCTCGAGCATCTTGGTGATCGCGCCAGTGAGGTTGCGCCGCGTGGCGTCGGGTTTGATGATCGAGAATGTGCGTTCGGTCGCCATGGCCGGCCGTGCTCCGTGGATGAGGGGGTTGGTTTGGCGGGCGCTCTAGACAGGGTACGCGCCGAGGGCAACCTTCATTCCTCCCCGGCGCGGAGAGGAACTTCTTAGCCCTCGTGATGATCCGCCACGTACCGGTCCAGCAGCGCAACGCCCCAGCCGGTGGCGCCCTTGTCGTAGAGGTGGCTGGCCTTGTCGGACCAGGCGACGCCGGCGATGTCGAGATGGGCCCATTTGACGCCTTCCTCGACAAAGCGCTCGAGGAAGCAGGCGGCGGTGATCGAACCGCCTTCGCGGGACGCGCTGTTCTTCATGTCCGCGACCGGCGAATCCATGATCTTGTTGTAGGCGTCGCCCATCGGCAGCCGCCACAGAGTGTCCCCCGTCGCCCGGCCGGCGGCGAGGAGGCCGTCGGCGAGGCCGTCGTCGTTGGAGAAGAGGCCGGCATGTTCGTGTCCGAGGCTGATGATCATCGCGCCGGTGAGGGTGGCGAGATCGACCACGACCTGCGGCTTGTACTGGCGCTGGGCCCAGGTCAGGGCGTCGGCGAGGACCAGGCGCCCTTCGGCGTCGGTGTTGATCACCTCGATGGTCTGGCCCGACATCGAGGTGACGATGTCGCCGGGGCGCTGGGCGTTGCCGTCGGGCATGTTCTCGGCGAGCGCGCAGACGCCGACCACGTTGACCTTCGCCTTGCGGGCGGCGAGCGTACGGATCAGGCCGGCGACCGCGCCGGCGCCGCCCATATCCCACTTCATCGCTTCCATGCCGAGCGCGGGCTTGATCGAGATGCCGCCGGTATCGAAGGTGATGCCCTTGCCGACGAACACCACCGGCTTGCCCTTGCCGCCCCCGTTCCAGCGCATGGCGAGGAGGCGCGGCGGCCGGACAGAGCCCTGGGCGACGCCGAGCAGCGCGCCCATGCCGAGCTTGGTCATCTCCTTTGGGCCGAGCACCTCGAACTCGACGCCGGTCCCGTCCATCGCCTTGCGGCAGCGTTCGACGAAGGTTTCCGGGTAGACGATGTTGGCGGGCTCGGTGACCAAAGAGCGGGTGAGGTCGAGGCCGGCGAGCAAAGCGGAATAATGGCCCCAGGCGTTGTCGGCGCCCGATCCGGCGCCGATGACGATCACTTCCTCGAGCGTCGGCCGCTGCTTGCGGCCAAGGCGGGTGCGGTAGAGGTCGTAGCGCCAGCTGCGCGCCGCCGCGCCGAAGGCGAGCCGAGCGGCGTCGCGGCTGCTGAGGCCGAGCCCCTCGAGGTCGACGACCAGGCGGGTCTCGCCGGAGACCAGCAAACGCGCAGTGAGGGCGCCCCCGACTTTTTCCAGTGCGCCGTCTTCATCGGTGCCGCCGCCGAGGCCTACGAGCAGCAGCCGGCGGACGGCGCCGCCGTCGCTGACGAAGGTTTCGGCGATGCCGGCCAGCTCGCGCTCGAAGCGCTGCGCCTCGGCGGCGCGGGCGGCGAGGCCCCGGCTGTTGTCGTCGAGCCCACTGAGGCGGGCCGGCACTTCGTCATCGGCGCGCACCGGGACTGCGAGCGCATAGGCACCCTTCGGTCGCTTGGCGGCAAAAGTGACTTTGATCACGCACGATCTCCCATGGCGGCGGATTTGCCGCGCCTTGTCTGCGCCATTGCAGGCAGCGGCCTCAGGTGCAATAGGCTGGGCAAGTCGCGGAGGGCCTGTACCCATAGCCCGAGGCGGTCGTGACGGGTTGGATTTTGTCGTCCGGCAAGGAGTGAGGAGGGAGCGATGAAGGTTCATCGGGACCGGTCGAGGGACGACGTCCCGGCGCCAATGGACAGTTCGCTTTTCACGCCTCCCCTATCCAGCCGCCTTCTCCGGCCGATCCCGGCCACCTCGGGTTATAAGTATAGGCCCTAGGCCAGAGCGGGATTTGTGAAGACCTTCAGATTGATCCGCCGAACCGCGCTCCCGTTGCTGCTGGGCGTGCCGTGCGCGGCCTGGGCGCAGGGGGTCCAGCCCATGTCGGGCGGACCGCTCGCCCCTCCCCCGACGCCGCCCGCCACGACGGTCCCCGCCGCCCCGGCCACGGCCGACGAGCCGGTCGAGGTCACGTTCAGCGCCGACCAGCTCGTCTACGAGGACCAGGCCGACGTCGTCACGGTGAGTGGCGAAGTGCGGATGGCCCGCGAAGGCTATCATCTGCGCGCCGACAGCGTGCGCTGGATGCGGCGAAGCGGCGAAGTAAGGGCCGAAGGCAATGTACGCATCACCAGCCCGAGCGGCGACGTCGCTTATGGCGACAGCGTCCAGCTCACCGATACGCTGAAGGACGGCGTCATCCAGAACATGCTGATCGTGCTCGCCGACGGCGGCCGGCTGGCGGCGCGCGAGGCGACAAGAGTCAACGGCGTCACCACCGCCCATTATGCCGCCTATACGGCATGCGCGGTGGTCACGCCGGAGGGCTGCCCGAAGGACCCGACCTGGCAGATCAACGCCGTCAGGGTGGTCCACGACCCGGCCCGCCACCGCATCTCCTACCAGGGGGCGAGCCTTAACCTGTTCGGCATGCCGATCCTCGGCCTTCCCGGCCTCTCCCACCCCGACGGCAGCCAGGGCGGCGGCAGCGGCCTGCTGGTGCCCGAAATCCGCTACGGGCGGCGCAACGGGCTGGAAGTCAGCGTTCCTTATTATCTGCGCTTCTCCTCGCGCCGCGACCTCACCATCACTCCCCACATCTTCACCGACGTGCTGCCTATGCTGGAGGCCGAATATCGCCAGCTGACCCCGATCGGCGCCTTCACCCTGCACGGCTACGTCACCTACGGATCGCGGGTCGCGCTCGACCCGCTGGCGCCGCCCAACGCCGGCGGCGACGAGGGCATCCGCGCCTATATCGAGGGCAGCGGCCGCTTCATCCTGAGCCCGACCTGGAGCATCACCGCCTCGGGTCGCTACGCCACCGACCGCACCTTCATGCGCCGCTACGACATCTCGCGCGACGACCGGCTGCGCTCGGTGATCAACGCCGAGCGCATCACCGACGACAGCTATATCTCGATCGCCGGCTGGGCGTTCGAGGGGCTCAGGCTGACCGACGTCGTCGGCCAGCAGCCGATCGCCCTTCCGGCGATCGACGCCCGCTGGCGCTTCCCGGACGCCTTCCTGGGCGGCCTCATCGAGCTGCAGGCGAACAGTCTCGCGATCTTGCGGCTGGAAGGCCAGGACAGTCAGCGCGCCTTCGCCGGGGCGCGCTGGGAACGGCGCCGGATCACGCCCTGGGGCCAGGAGCTGGTGCTCACCGCCTATGCCCGCGGCGACGCCTACCACACGTCGGACACGCTGCTGACCCCGACCACCATCTACCAGGGCAAGGAAGGCTGGAGCGGCCGCTTCATCGGCGCCGCCGCCGCCGACCTGCGCTGGCCGCTTGTCGGCCGCTTCCTGGGCGGCACCCAGCGCTTCACCCCGCGCCTGCAGTTCGTCGCTTCGCCGCCGACCGAGAATCTGGACATCCCCAACGAGGACGCACGCGCCGTCGATCTCGAGGATTCGAACCTGTTCGCGCTCAACCGCTTCCCCGGCTACGACCGGTGGGAGGACGGCGTGCGCGTGACCTACGGCGCCGACTGGCAGGTCGATCTGCCCGGAGTCACCCTCCACACCAATGTCGGCCAGAGCTACCGACTCAGCAATCAGGCCACGATCCTGCCGCCGGGCACCGGCCTTTCCGACCGCTTTTCCGACATCGTCGGCCGCACCGATATCCATATCGGCCGGCTGGTCAGCATCACCCACCGCTTCCGCCTCGACAAGGACAGCTTCGCGCTGCGCCGCAACGAGATCGACGCCACGATCGGCGGGCGGCGCACCTATGTCACCGCCGGCTATCTGCGGCTCGACCGCAACATCGACCCGTCGATCGAGGATCTTCGCGACCGCGAGGAGATCAGGCTGGGCGGCCGCATCGGCTTCGCCCGCTACTGGTCGATCTTCGGCTCGACCGTCATCGACCTCACCAGCCGGACCGAGGATCCGATCTCGCTCGCCGACGGCTTCGATCCGATCCGCCACCGTCTCGGCATCCTCTACGACGACGAATGTATCGAGCTTGGCCTGACCTGGCGGCGCGACTATGAGACCAGCGGCGATGCCCGGCGCGGGGATACTTTCCTCATTCGGGTGGCGCTGAAGAATTTGGGCCGCTAGAGGGTGACGCAAATCCGGCGGCAAAACCGCTATCCACTTTTTCGGGAAGCGCGCTAAGCTGGGGTTCAGCAAGATCGGCGCAGGTCAGGCGTCTGCTTTCACTGGAGGAATAATGAAGCTTGGTTGGTTGGCTAGGGCGGCGATCGTCATGATCGCGCCGGTGCTGTCGGTGGTCGCGGCGGCGCAAAGCGGAGGTGGGAACAGCCAAAGCGGCCTCAACATCCCCGACAATCCCCAGTTCCTCGCCCGGCAGGAGCCGGGCGTGCGCAAGGCGACGGCGATCGTCAACGGCGACGTGATCACCGAAAGCGACATCGACCAGCGCCTGGCCCTGTTCCTTGCGTCGAACCGGGCCGAGCTGCCGCCCGAGCAGGTCGCGCGGATCCGCGCCCAGGTGTTCCGCAACCTGATCGACGAATCGATCCAGATCCAGACCGCGGTCCAGCAGGAGATCACCGTCTCCGACCAGGACGTGAATAGCTATTACGAGCGTTTCGCCCAGGGCTTCCGCCAGACGCCGGCGCAGTTCAGCGCCTATCTGCGCTCGGTCGGATCGTCCGAGCGTTCCTTGAAGCGCCAGATTCGTGGCGAGATCAGCTGGCAGCGGGTCCAGCGACGCAACGTCGACCCGTTCGTCACCGTCGGTGACCAGGAGGTCGAAGCGGTCCTCGAGCGCGTTCGTGCATCACAGGGCACGACCGAATATCATGTCGCCGAAATCTGGCTGTCGGCGACCCCGGAAACCGCCAACGAGGTCCGGGCCAACGTCGTCCGGCTGATCGAGCAGATCCGCAACGGCGGCAATTTCTCTGCCTTCGCCCGCCAGTTCTCCGAAGCCACCACCGCCGCAGTCGGCGGCGACCTCGGCTGGCTGAGGGCCGAGCAGCTGCCGGCGGAGTTGAGCGCGCTTGCGATCCGGATGCCGATCGGATCGGTCAGCGACCCGATCCCGGTGGGCGGGGGCTTCTCGATCATATTGTTGGTCGACTCACGCCGACTTGGGCTTGCCGATCCGCGCGACGCGATGCTGAGTCTTATGCAGATGTCACTCGCCATGCCCGCCGGCACGACCGCGGCCCAGGCCCAGGCCCGCGGCCAGGCGCTCGGCGCAGCGACCCAGGCCATGGGCGGGTGCGGCGGCGCCGCGGCGACCGCCCAGCGCGTCGGAGGCGAGCTGATCTCTAACGACCAGGTCCGGGTCCGCGACCTGCCGCCGGCCCTGCAACAGATGCTGCTCGGCCTCGCCGTCGGCCAGGCGACCCCGCCTTTCGGCTCGGCCGAGCGGGTCAGCGTCCTCGTTCTGTGCGGACGCGACGATCCCGCGCCGACAACCGCGCCGAGCTTCGATACGGTTTCCGAGCAAATCCGCGAGGAGCGGTTGGGTCGCCGGGCGCAGCGCTATCTGCGCGACCTTCGCCGCGACGCGGTGATCGACTATCGTTGAGGCGATGACCGCGCCGCTCGCCGTGTCGCTGGGCGATCCGGCGGGCATCGGCGCCGAAGTCATCGCCAAGAGCTGGGACCGCCGCGTCGAGGAAGGGTTGCCGCCCTTCTTCGTGGTCGGCGACGCCGGCGCCTTCGCCTCGGTCTGGGGCGGGCCGGTGCAGGTGATCTCCGATCCCGGCGACGCGGCCGGGGTCTTCGCCACCGCCCTGCCCCTGATCAGCGTCTCCGATTCGACCGTGCCGCCGGGCGGGCTCGACCTGCTCGGTGCGCGCAATTCGCTCGACGCGCTGGAGCTCGCCGTCGGCCTGACCCGGTCGGGCGCGGCCTCGGGCCTGGTCACCGGGCCGGTCTCCAAGTCCCGCCTCTACGCGGTCGGCTTCACCCATCCCGGCCAGACCGAGTTCGTCGCCGAGCGGTGCGGCGTTTCGAGCGACCTGGTGGCGATGATGCTGGCCGGGCCGACCCTGCGCGTCGTCCCGGTCACCACCCACATTCCGTTCGCCGAGGTGCTGAACGAGCTGAATGTCGACCGCATCGTCACCAAGGGCCGCGCCGCGGTGCGCGGGCTGCAGCGCCAGTTCGGGAT
>DATDAU010000015.1:0-15075 GCA_036525215.1 Allosphingosinicella sp. | reverse complement strand
AGCCGATCACCGCCAGCATCGGCCGCTACGGCCCTTATCTCGCCCATGACGGCAAATATGCGAAGCTCGCCTCGACCGCCGAAGTGTTCGAGGTCGGCATGAACGCCGCCGTCGCCAAGCTCGCCGACGCCGCCTCGGGCGGCGGACGCGCGCGCGGCTCGCGCGAGCCACTCAAGATGCTCGGCGCGCATCCGCGCACCGAGCTGGAGATCAAGCTGATGGAGGGGCGTTTCGGTCCCTATGTCACCGACGGCACGACCAACGCGACCCTGCCCAAATCGATCACCCCCGACGCCCTGACCCTCGAGGAAGCGGCGCAATTGCTCGACGAGCGCGCTGCCAAGGGCCCGCCGGCGAAGAAGGGCAGGGGCCGTAAGCCCGCCGCGAAGAAGGCGCCCGCCAAAAAGGCCCCGGCCAGGAAGAAGAAATGACGGGCTTGAGGACGACCTTCCGCGGAGCGGCGCTGGCCGCCTTGGGCTTCACCGGGGCCGGGCTACCGGCGCAGGCGCCCGAGGCGCCGCCGGCCGCGCGCGACGCCGATTATCACAACCGCCAATTGCTCTACCTCTACGCGCTCCGCCCCGCCGACGGCTGGCGCCAGACCGCGAGCGGCATCCGCTACCGCAAGGTGTCGGGCACCGCCGACGGGCCCCATCCCAGCCCCACCGACAATGTCACCATTCACTATGTCGGCCGCTTCATCGACGGCGCCGAGTTCGATTCGTCGGTGTCGCGCGGTGAGCCAGTGACCTTTCCTTTGCCCCGCCTGATCCGCGGCTGGCAGGAAGGCGTTCCGCTGATGAGCGTCGGCGACCGGTTCGAGTTCGCCATCCCCTGGAACCTCGCCTACGGCCCCGCCGGCCGCGGCCCGATTCCGGGCGGCGCGACCCTCCTCTTCACCATCGACCTGATGGCCATCGCCCCGCCGGGCTGAAAGTAGCGCGACTGGGTACGCGATCGCGCCCTCCAACCAAGGGACGCTCCCGAAATCCAACCCCGTATTTCCACCTAGGTGATCAACCCCAAAATCTCATCTTAGCGACTTGATTTGCTGACATTGTTCAGGTTAGCATCCTTGATGGTTGACGGGGTGTTTACGATTCCTGGTCGACCTCTGTTTACCTTGACCGAGTTAGGTCTTGCGCATGAGTACCGGCAGGCTCGCCATAAGTCGCGGCTATCAGCTTCTCGCTTACGAAGAGGAGCTCGCCACGCCGCAACTGTCGCTGGTCCAATGGTTCGAGGCGCCGGCCGAGGCAGAAGCCGAGCCGGAGTCCGAGGCAGAGTCCGAGATCGAATCCGCCCTGCCGCTGCCGCCGGTTTCGCCCGAACTGCAAATCGTCCACGATCGGCTGACCGCCCTGGAACGGCTTACCCATTTGTTCGAACAGGGCGTGCTGTCGGTCGACGAGTTCGTCGATGAAAAGGCGCGGATCCTTGGCCGGCAGGTCGACGAGCTGATCCTCTGCAATGCGGCGCCGGTGAGTTTCAGCCCGGCCGAGCCCCGTCCGGTGCAGCTCGGACCTTCCCTGGTCGGCCGGATGATGAACTGGAAGTTCCTCCTCATCAGCCTGGTCGTCGGTCTCGCCTTTTCGCTCGCGACCCTGCCCGACGCGACCCTGCATTTGTTCGTCCAGGTCGCGCGCTACTTCACCGCCTGATCGCCGCACCCCTTGCAGGCCGGATCCTTGACGATCAGGATCGTGCGCATCGCCGGCGCGAGGCCGTCGAAAATGTGGAGCTTGCCGGCCGGATCGCCGCCAAAGCCGGCAATGGCGCGGATTGCCTCCAGCGCGGCGAGGCTGCCGGCCACGCCGGCCATGGCGCCGAGCACGCCCAGCTCGGCGCAGCTGTCGCAATCCTCGGCGTCGAACGCGTCGCCGACAAAGCAGCGGTAGCACGGCCGGTCTGGCTCCCAGCCGCGGAAGGTGCCGAACTGGATCTGGAATTGGCCGATCGCCGCCGACACCAGGGGAATGTGCGCGGCCGTGCAGTGATCGGAGACGGCGAGGCGGGTTGCGAAATTGTCGCTGCCGTCGAGCACGGCATCTGCGCCTGCCAGCAATCCGGCGACATTGTCGCGGTCGAGCCGCGCCGCCACGCCGGTGAAGCTCACGTCGGGATTCAAACGCGCGACCGCTTCGGCGGCGACCTCGGCCTTGCCGCGGCCGACGTCGCCGGTCCCGAACAGGGTCTGGCGCTGGAGATTGTCGAGGGACACCTGATCGTCGTCGATCACCTTCAGCGCGCCGACACCGGCAGCGGCGAGAAACTGGATGGCGGGCGATCCGATCCCGCCCGCGCCGATCACGGCGACGCTGGCGGCGAGCAGCTTCTTCTGCCCCTCGCCGCCGATCTCCTTGAGGACGATGTGGCGCGCGTAGCGGTCGAGCTGGGCGTCGCTGAGAATCGTCACGTCTTCACGAATCGGACGGGCCGGGAGGTCGACGATCTTTTCCTAGCCGCCGCGATTGGTGAATCCGACCTGGCCGCGAAACCAGCCCTCGCGTCGGCCGCCGGCGGGTGCGAATCCGCCGTTGCGGAGCAGGCGAAGCACCGCCCCGGCAAGCACGCCGTCGGCGCGGGGGCAGCCGAGCGGCTCGAGCACCAGCCGGTCGATCGATCCCTGCGCGTTGTACTGGACCACGAAGGCGACATCGACGTCGATATTGCGGCCGCGCCGGCCGGACAATGTGCATTCGCCGCTCTCGCCCATCTCGATGATCGCGGTGACCGTATCGGCATCGATCGAAGAGCCGGCCTGCAGCAGGGGCGGAATGTTGCGCCAGTCGCCCGTCCCGGTTTCGATGGTCTGGGCGGCGGCGGGAGCCCCCGCGATCAAAAGAGCTGCGGCCAGAATATGCTTCACGTTCATCTCCCTGTGGATCCGAAGCCGCCCCCGCCGCGATCGGTCTCGTCGAGGCTGTCCGCTTCGGCGAAGCGGGCGCGGGTGACGGGCGCCGGTACGAGTTGCGCGATCCGCTCTCCCCTTAGCACTTCGAATGCCATGTCGCCAAGATTTGCGAGGATCACTTTCACCTCGCCGCGATAGTCGGCGTCGATCGTCCCCGGCGTGTTGAGCACCGTAATGCCGTGCTTTAGCGCCAGACCGGAGCGCGGCCTCACCTGGACCTCGAAGCCTTCGGGGATAGCGATGGCGAAGCCGGTCGCGACGGCGTGCCGCGCGCCGGGCGCGAGGATCAGGCTCTCGGCCGCGACCACGTCCATGCCGGCGGCGTGGGCGGTCGCGTAGGCGGGCAGAGGCAGGCCCTCGCCGTGCGGCAGGCGCTTCAGGGCAATCTGGATTTCAGCGGTCATTCTAGTCCTTCAAGGCATCGGCGATTCGTGCCGCGAGCCGCTCGGCGACCGCGGCCTTGGACATGCGCACCCAGTCCTCGACGCCGTCCGCGTCGATCAGGTGGATGCTGTTGGCGTCGCCACCCATCACGTCACCCGACACGTCGTTGGCGAGGATCCAGTCGGCGCCCTTGCGGGCGCGCTTGTCGGCGCCGAGCGCGGCGGCGTCGGCGGTCTCGGCGGCGAAGCCGACCAGCAGGCGCGGCCGGTCGGGGCTCTGGGCGAGGCCGGCGAGGATGTCGGGCGTCCGCTGCCAGTCGAGCGCGGGCGGCCCGGCTTCCTTCTTGAGCTTGGCCGGCGCCGGCTCGACCCGCCAGTCGGCGACCGCTGCGACCAGCACCGCCGCGTCGGCGGGCAGGGCTGCGCGCACCGCCGCGTCCATCTCGGCGGCGGTCTCGACATCGATCCTCTCCACTCCGCCCGGAGTTTCGAGATGGACAGGCCCAGCGACCAGGGTCACCCGCGCGCCACGGGCGGCGAGCGCGCCGGCGATGGCGAAACCCTGCTTGCCCGACGAGCGGTTGGCGATCACCCGCACCGGGTCGATCGGCTCGTGGGTCGGTCCGGCGGTGACCACGACATGCCGTCCGGCGAGCGGGCCGGGGCCGCCGAGCGCTTCGACGATCGCCGCGAAAATCGCCTCCGGCTCGGGCAGGCGTCCCGGGCCATATTCGCCGCAGGCCATCTCGCCCTCGTAAGGCTCGAGCACGGTCACGCCGTCGGCGCGCAGCCGTTCGACATTGCGCCGAGTCGCCTCATGCTGCCACATCCGAACGTTCATCGCCGGCGCGGCCAGCACCTTCTTGTCGGTGGCGAGCAACAGCGTGGTGGCGAGATCGTCGGCGACCCCCGCCGCCATCTTCGCCATCAGATCGGCCGTCGCCGGGCAGACGACGACCAGGTCGGCCTCCCGCGACAGCTGGATATGGCCCATCTCGGCCTCGTCCTTGAGGTCGAACAAGCTGGTGTACACCTGCTGCTCGGAAAGCGCCGCCAGTGTCATCGCGGTGATGAACTGCGCCCCGCCCGCGGTCAGCACGCAGCGCACGGAAATCCCCGCCTTGCGGCACAAACGGATCAGCTCGCACGCCTTGTAGGCCGCGATCCCGCCGCCGACGATGAGAAGAATGCGCTTGCCCGGCATCTGGCTAAGTTAGGATGTACAAAGCCGCCGCGCCAGCCGCGGCACCCAAAGCCGCGACGAAGGCGGTGCGCAGCCAGCCGACGGGGCGGATCACCACCACTTCGGGCAGGGGCCGCGCCGGCGGGGCGGCGCCGGGCGGTGGATAATAATGATCGATCCGCCGGATCAGCTCGGGCAGCTTGCGGACCAGGCGGACGGTGCGGATGATCTCGTCGGCGATCCGCGCCTCGGGCCCCAGTTCGCTGCGCACCCATTCGGTGAGGAAGGGCTCGGCGGTCTCCCACATGTTGATGTCGGGATCGAGCGCGGTGGCGACGCCTTCCTCCATCACCATCGTCTTCTGAAGCAGCAGCAGGTGCGGCTGGGTCTGCATGTCGAAATCGCGGGTGATCTTGAACAGGCCGTCGAGCATCGTGCCCAGCGACACGTCCTTGGCGGGAAGCCCCCGCATCGGCTCGCCGACTGCGCGGAGCGCGGTCGCGAACTCGTCGATATTGTGGTGCGGCGGCACATATTGCGCCTCGAAATGGATCTCCGCGACCCGCCGGTAATTGCCGGTGATCAGGCCGTAGAGGATCTCGGCCAGCCAGATCCGCGCCTGGCGGTCGATCCGGCCCATGATCCCGAAGTCGATCGCCGCCAGCCGGCCGTCGGGCAAAGCGAAGAGATTGCCTTGGTGCAGATCGGCGTGGAAGAAGCCGTCGACCACCGCCTGGTGGAGGAAGGCGCGGACCAGGATGGCGGCGAGCGCCTTGACGTCATGGCCCGCGGCGATCAGCGCATCACGGTCGGTCAGCTTGATGCCGTCGATCCACTCCAGCGTCATCACCCGCCGCGAGGTCCGGGTCCAGTCGATCTCCGGGACGAAAAAGCCGCTTTCCGAGACCAGATTCTCGCGCAGCTCCGAGGCGGATGCAGCCTCCTGGCGAAGGTCGAGCTCGCGGTTGGTCCATTGCCGGAAGGTGGCGATCACCAGCCGCGGCCTCAGCCGCGCCGCCTCGCCGCCCATCGCCTCGACCTGCGCCGCCGCCCATTCGTAGGTGTCGATGGCGGAGGCGAAGTCCTCCTCGATACTGGGCCGCAGAACCTTCACCGCGACCAGCCGGCCGTCGGTAGTGCGGGCGCGGTGGACCTGGGCGATCGAGGCGGCACCGACCGGCTCGGGGTCGACCTCGGAGAAGATCTCGTCGATCGGCCGGCCCAACCCCAGCTCGATCGCCTTCTTGATCTGGTCGAACGGTGCCGGCGGCAGGCTGTCCTGGAGCATGGCGAGGTCGCGCGCCGCCTCCTCGCCGACCAGGTCGGGCCGCGTCGCCAGCGCCTGGCCGAGCTTGATCGCAGCCGGACCGATATCCTGGAAGGCGTCGGCATAGGTCGGGACGTCGGGCACGCGCGCGCCGAAGCGGGCGATCCGGGCCAGCCGGCGCACCGGCGGCGGCGTGTTGGGATCGCGCTCGATGCCGCGAAGCGCCCCGTGCCGCGCCAGCACCCGGCCCCATTTCAGGAGCCGCCAGACATGGACGACCGGATGGGTCATCGGATCGCCGCCTCGAGCGTCACGCTCAGACTTTCCAGCCGCAGTGGATGGCGACGAGGCCGCCCAGGATCGGCTCGGCCCTGACGTTGCCGAAGCCGGCCGCGCCGATCATCGCCTTGAACCGGGCCATGTCGGGGAAGCGCTCGATCGATTCGATCAGATAGCGATAGCTGTCCTCGTCTTTGGCCACCAACTTGCCGATCCGCGGCACCACGCGGCGCGAATAGGTCTCGTAGAGCGTGGCGAAGCCCGGCCATTTCGTCTGCGAGAATTCCAGGCAGAAGAAGCGGCCGCCCATCTTCAGCACCCGATGGGCCTCGGCGAGGGCGGCGGGAATGTCGGTCACGTTCCTGATGCCGAAGGCGATCGTATAGGCGTCGAAGCTCCTGTCGGCGAAGCGCAGGCTCTCGGCATTCTCCTCGGCCCAGGTCAGGCCCTCGACTCCGCGCTTTTCTGCCCGCTCCCGGCCGACGGCGAGCATCTCCGGGTTGATGTCCGCGACGGTCACCGCGGCGCCGGCGCGGGCGAGGCGGAAGGCGACGTCGCCGGTGCCGCCGGCCATGTCGAGGATTGCCTCGCTTTTGCGCGGCCGGACGCGGCGGACGAACATGTCCTTCCACAGCCGGTGCTGGCCGCCCGACATCAGGTCGTTCATCAGATCGTAGCGCGCGGCGACGCTGGAGAAGACTTCGCCTACCCGGCGCGTCTTTTCGCGAGGCTCGACGTCCTCATGGCCGAAAGAAACCTTGTCCATCGCGCCCGGCTCTAGCAGGGGT
This sequence comes from Allosphingosinicella sp., assembly GCA_036525215.1. Classification (GTDB taxonomy): domain Bacteria; phylum Pseudomonadota; class Alphaproteobacteria; order Sphingomonadales; family Sphingomonadaceae; genus Allosphingosinicella. The sequence continues at coordinate 8,261 of DATDAU010000015.1, read as the reverse complement.
AATGGCGGATGTGCACTCTTCTGAATCAATCCCCGCATGCCTGAGCTGCCCGAGGTCGAAACCACGGTCCGCGGCCTGGCGCCGGTGCTGGAGGGCCGCCGGCTGGTCTCGGTCGAGGCGCGGAGAGCGGACCTGCGCACGCCGTTTCCGGTCGATCTGCGCCAGCGGATGACGGGGGCGACGGTCACCGGCCTGGCGCGCCGCGCCAAATACGGGCTGATCGCCACCGACCGCGGCGACACCATGGTCTTCCACCTCGGCATGTCGGGGAGCTGGCGAATCGACCCTGGCGCGATCGGCACCCACGACCATCTGCTCCTCGAGACCGATGCCGGCCACCGCCTCGCCCTCAACGATCCGCGCCGATTCGGCTCGGTCGACCTGGTCCGCAGCGACGCGCTCGAGGCCTGGCCGCCCTTCGTGAAGATGGGCCCCGAGCCGCTGGGCGCCGGCTTCGACGGTGCCTGGCTCGAACAGGCGCTCGACGGCCGCGCCGCGCCCATCAAGGCGCTTCTGCTCGACCAGCGCATCGCCGCCGGCCTCGGCAACATCTACGTTTGCGAGGCGCTGCACATGGCGAAAATTGCGCCGGGCCGGGCCGGCGGCCACATCGCCCGGGCGCGGCTCGACAGGCTCGCCGCCGCTATCAAGGAAGTGCTCCTCGCCGCGATCGAGGCCGGCGGATCGAGTCTTCGCGACTATGTCCGGCCCGACGGCGAGCTCGGCTATTTCTCGAAGGAATGGCTGGTCTACGGGCGGGAAGGGGAGGCCTGTCGCTGCGGGACGGCGATTCGCCGCCGCGCCGATTCGGGCCGCTCCACCTTCTTTTGCCCGAAATGCCAGCGTTGATCTCTCTCTGTCTTGACCTGAGCCCGCTCTCCACGTAGAGGGCGGCGCCTGAGCGGGTGCGGGTTCTGTCCCGCGCCCTTTTCATTTCAGATTACGAGGCAATCGAGATGGCGAATACGCCGCAAGCAAAGAAACGCATCCGTCGCAACGCTGCCCGCACGGAGATCAACCGCGCCCGCGTCAGCCGCATCCGGACCTTCGTCAAGCAGGTCGAGTCGGCGATCGCCGCCGGCGACAAGGATCAGGCCACCGCCGCTCTGGCGCGCGTCCAGCCCGAATTGTTCCGCGGTGTCGCGCGCGGCGTGCTCCACAAGAACACCGCGGCGCGCAAATATTCGCGCCTGACGCGCCGTCTCGCGACGCTCGGCTAGGCCTTTTTTCGCGTCACCATGGTTAAGCCCGTCGGCCGCGGCCGGCGGGTTTTTCGTATGCGCGAAGCGCGCCTGCAAAAACTCAAGCATTTCCCGCGATTCGCACGATGTTGCGGTGCGAGAACGATCGTAACACACTGAAAAAAAGCGATTAAGTCAGTTCAGTGACGGAGTTCCGCCATTTTTTGACTGTCAACAGATTTAATTCTCGTGACAGTTTTTTTTCCGCTTGATCAGGCCGGGCGGGAGTTCCAGAACAGCCTTTCGGCGGGACGAATCTTTCGCCGGCACACAGCAAAATAACAATGAGCAGCGGCTTGCCCGGGGCGGTTCGTCGCGCGGGGGATTTTTGCGCTTAGAACAGAGCCGCCACAAGGCGGCATCGAGAGAGACTGAGGGGTGCGCGGCGCGGTGCAGAGGCGAGCAGACGACAGTGCTTTGAAGGCGGTGACCGGCGCGGACGATTCGATCGCGGCCGCTTGGGAATCGATTCGCGCGGGCCTGCGCCGCGATTGCGGCGCCCGGACCTTCGACGGCTGGCTTCGTCCGATTGCGCTCGGCGGCTTCGATCCCGACACCGGCGCACTGAGGCTCCAGCTCCCGTCCCAGTTCATGGCCGATTGGGTCCAGACCCATTTCGCCGAGCGGCTCGCCCTCGCATGGCGCGCGCTGGTTCCCCAGGTGAAGGTGATTCGAATCGGCGTCGGTCCGGGCGCGCCGCGCACCGCCGCCGCCGTCGCCATTCCCGCGCCCGAGCCCGAGCCGGCCCCGGCCGCCGGACAGGACGGCGCCAATCTCTATTCGGTGGCGCTCGAGCCGCGCTACCAGTTCGAGAATTTCGTCGTCGGCAAGGCGAACGAAGTGGCCTTCAACGCCGCCCGCACCCTGGCGACGGCCGACAAGGTCGCCTTCAACCCGCTCTTCCTCCACGGCGGCACCGGCCGCGGCAAGACTCACCTGCTGCACGCCATCGGCCACGAATTTCATCGCCTGAGGCCGCGCGCCAAGATCATCTACATGTCGGCGGAAAAGTTCACCGTCGAGTTCCTCGCGGCGCTCCGCGCCAACGACACCTTCCGCTTCAAGCAAAGGCTGCGCTCGGTCGACCTGCTGATGATCGACGACGTCCAGTTCATCGCCGGCAAGGAATCGACCCAGGAAGAATTCTTCCACACGATGAACGAGATCATGTCGGCCGGCCGCCGCTTCGTGATCAGCTCGGACCGCGCGCCGCAGGACCTGGACGGGCTGGAGCCGCGCATCCTCTCGCGTCTGTCCTGGGGACTGGTCGCCGACATCAACGCCGCCGACCTCGAGCTTCGCTACAACATCATCATGTCGAAGCTCCATACGATTCCCGACGTGAGCGTGCCCGAGGACGTGGTCATGTTCCTCGCCAAGAGGATCAGCTCGAACGTGCGCGAGCTCGAAGGCGCGCTGAACCGGATCGCCGCCTACGCGGTGATGCAGAATCGGGTGATCGACCTCGATTTCGTCGGCGAGGTCCTTGCCAACATCCTTCGCGCCAACCAGCGCCGGATCTCGATCGACGAGATCCAGACCCGGGTTTCCGATCATTACCGCATCCGCAAGGCGGAGATGACCAGCGCCCGCCGCGCGCGCGAGGTCGCCCGTCCGCGCCAGGTGGCGATGTACCTGTCCAAGCAGCTCACGCCGCGCTCGTTGCCCGAGATCGGCCGCCGCTTCGGCGGGCGCGATCACACCACCGTGATCCACGCCGTCCGCCAGATCGAGAAGCTCCGCGCCCAGGACGCCGAACTCGACGCCGACATCCGCCTGCTCACCCGCCAGCTGGAGAGCTGAGCTAACGGGCGCACCGCCCTCACCCTTGGACGAATGAAAAAAGGGCCGGTTTCCCGGCCCTTTCTTCGTTCATCGGTGATCGGTCAGTTGCTCGCCCGACGTTCCGGCATGATCGTGATACGCATGGTTTCGCCCGAATTGCCGGGGAAGCCGGTGAACATCGCCTCGACCAGGTTCGGCACCAGGGCCGGCAGCTCGTTGCTCCGCGAGCGGGCCTGGGCATGGCCTTCGAACAGCGACTGGCCGTCGGCGGCGCGGCGAATGTTCATGTCCAGATGGCTGGTATAGACGGTGTAGCTCTCGATGGTCTCGCCGCCCCAGAAGGGATCGCCCCAGCCCCAGAAGAAGGGGTTATGGTAGCGGCCGTAATAGCCGCCATAGCGGCCGAAGCCGCCATAACGGCCGAAGCCGCCCCAGCCGCCATAGCCGAAGCCGGGCGTCGAATAGATCCGCTCGCGGCCGTTGTCGACGCCGTAGTCGAGGGTAACCACCAGGCTGGCATCGCGCGGCGAGGCGGCGTCGGCATAGCCCTGGGCGAGCAGGTGGCGACGGACGATCTCGGCATAGGTAGCGAATTCGAGCCCGCCCTGCTGGTCGCGGCCGCTGGGCTGGATGACGAAGGTCTGGCCGGCCGGCACGGGCAGCGCCTGGAAGCGCGATACCTGGGTGGGCAGGCCGGTCGTGCACCCGCCGAGCGCGAGCAGCGCCAGGGGTGCCGCGAGGGTCAGGATCTTCTTGGTGAGAGACATTGGACCGAGCCTTTCAAACGCAGGACTTTGTCTCTTGGAGGACAAAGCTTTGTCCTGAATATAGAACAACTTGCCTATTTTCGCAAAGTTCCGCTGAACGCCAGCTTTACAGCTTCTCCGACTCGCCCTCTACCGCGGCAGGCCAAGCGCCTTGTACGCGCCTTCCAGGGTCGGCGCAGCCCTTTCGGCGGCCTGGGCCGATCCGGCGGCGAGGATGCGCTCGATTCCAGCCGGATCCCTGTCGAAATCGGCGAGCTTCGCGCGGATCGGCGCCAGCGTTTCGATCAGCAGATCGGCGAGCGCCGGCTTGAATGCGCCGAAGCCCTTACCGGCATATTCCCGGGTCACCGCGTCCGCCGTCCGGTCTGTCAGGGCGGCGTAGATGGTGACCAGGTTCAGCGCCTCGGGCCGGCCGGCCAGCCCTTCCGCCGTCTCGGGCAACGGCTCGGCGTCGGTCTTCGCCTTGCGGATCTTCTGGGCGATCGCGTCGTCGTCGTCGTTGAGGTTGATCCGGCTCATGTCGGAAGGATCGGATTTCGACATCTTGGCGCAGCCGTCGCGCAGCGACATGATCCGCGCCGCGGTCTCGGCGATCTCGGGCTCGGGCAGGGTGAACAGCTCGACTCCGTAGTCGGTGTTGAACTTGGCCGCGATGTCCCGCATCAGCTCGACATGCTGCTTCTGGTCCTCGCCGACCGGAACGTGGGTCGCCTGGTAGAGCAGGACGTCGGCGGCCTGCAGCACCGGATAGGCGTAGAGGCCGACGCTTGATCCTTCGCGGTTCTTGCCCGATTTCTCCTTGAACTGGGTCATCCGGTTGAGCCAGCCGATCCGCGCGGTGCAGGACAGGATCCAGGCCATTTCCGGATGGGCGGGCACTCGGGCGTGGTTGAACAGGACGCAGCGCTCGGGATCGATGCCGCAGGCGATCAGCGCCGCAGCCATGCCGTTGACGTTGGCGCGCAGCTCCTCAGGGTCGTTGAAGACGGTGATGGCGTGGAGATCGGCGAGGAAGATCAGGCAATCGGCCTCGTCCTGCATCTTCACCCAGCGCCTGATCGCCCCGAGATAATTGCCGAGATGGAGGTTGCCGGTCGGCTGGATGCCGGAAACGACGCGCTTGCTGCTGGTCTGGTTCATGCTTCACGCGTCCGGCGTTTGAGGAGGGTCTTGAGATCGCCGAAGCGGAAGGCGCCCGTCAAGAAGCAGGCGAGCCCGTAGAGCGCGACTCCCGCTCCGACCAGGCCGCCCAGCGCCAGCCCGCGCATCATCAAGGAGCGGGTCAGCCAGGGGTCGGCATAAGGGGCGAGGAAGAAGATCGCCGCGCCCATGATCATGGCGGCGAGCGCGAGCCGGGGCAGGCGGCGGCGGAGCTGCGCGTCCGCCTCGAAATGGCCGCGCCGGCGCAGGATCAGGTAAAGCATGACGACGTTGACGCTCGAGGCCAGCGCGGTGGCGAGCGGCGGCCCGACATGGCCGAAGCCGATCCGGCCGAGCGTCGGGATCAGGATCAGATTGCCTATGAGGTTGATGCCGACCGAATAAAGCGCGAGCCGCACCGGCGTTTTCGTATCGGCGCGGGCGTAGAAGCCCGGGGTTAGCACCTTCACCAGGACATAGGAGGGGAGGCCGATCGAGAAGGCGCTCAGCGCCCAGCCGCAGCGGATCGAATCCTCAGCGGTGAAGGCACCGTGCTGGAACAGGCCGCGAATGATCGGCTCGCCGGCGAAGATGAAGGCGGCGGTGGCGGGGAGGGTGAGGAACAGAGCGAGCTCGATGCCGCGATTCTGGGTCTCCATCGCCTCGGCCTCATGCCCGCCCGACAAGAGGCGCGACACGGTCGGAAGCAGGATCGTGCCGAGGCCGATACCGATCAGCCCGAGCGGAAGCTGGTTCAGCCGGTCGGCATAATAAATGTACGAGATCGAGCCGGGGTCGAGCAGGCCGCCGGCCAGGGCCGTCGACACAGCGAGGTTGATCTGGACCGCACCGGCGCCGATCGCGGCGGGCAGGATCAGCTTCAGCAGCTTCTTGACGTCGTCGTCGAGCCGCGGCCGCCTGATTTTCAGGCTCACCCCGGACTGGCGGCAGGCGAGGATCAGCCAGACGAGCTGGAGCACGCCGCCTACGGTCACCGAAATCGCCTGGACGCGCGCGGTCTCGTAGGCGTCGCTGCCGTGGAAGAAGAGCAGGCCGGTGATCATCGCCAGGTTGAGGAGGATCGGCGCGGCGGCGTTGACCCAGAAGCGGTCGAGCGAATTGAGGATCCCGCCGAGCAGGGAGGCAAGGCTGATCAGCAGCAGATAGGGAATAGTGATCCGCGACAGCTCGACGGCGAAGGCGAACTGATCGGGCGTCGGGTCGCGGAAGCCGCCGGAAAGGCCCCAGGTTACCGGCCAGGCGGCGAGCAGCATCAGGCCCGTGAACAGGATCAGCACCGGCAGCAGCAGCGCCAGCGTCCGCTCGGCGAAGCGCAGGCCCACCGAAAGCTCGCCGCCCTCGGCCACCTTGCGGTTGAACATCGGGATGAAGGCGGCGGAAAAGGCGCCCTCGGCGAAGAGGGCGCGGAACATGTTGGGCAGGCGGAAGGAGACGAAGAAGGCGTCCGACGCGAAGCCGGCCCCGACATAGCTCGCCTGGAGCGTGTCGCGGACCAGAGCGAGGAGGCGGCTGACCAGGGTCAGCCCGCCCACCGAGCCGAGCGAGCGGACGAGGTTCATCTCCGCTCGCTCCTGGCCTGCATCAAATCCCCTCCGATTCAGGCCGGATCAGGCCTGGCCCGTCACGTCCCCGGCCTGGCCCCCGGTCGCCTCGGCCTGCTGCTGGGCGGCGCTCTGCATGTAGAGGCCGGCGAAATCGATCGGATCGAGCAGCAAGGGCGGGAAGCCGCCGTCGATCGCCTGGTCGGCGATCACCCGGCGGGCGAAGGGGAAGAGGATGCGGGGCGCTTCGGCCAGCAGGAAGGGCTGGAGCTGCTCGGGCGCGATGTTGCGGAGCGCGAACAGGCCGCCGTAGAGAAGCTCCATCTTGAAGGCGGTGCCTTCCTGGGCCTGGGCGGTGATCTCGATCTTCAGCACCACTTCGTGGATGTCCTGGCCGACCGGCTGGGTGCCGATGTTGAACTGGACGTCCATCTGCGGCTGGCTCTGCCATTGATAGACCGCCGGCGCGTTCGGATTCTCGAACGAAAGGTCCTTCACATATTGGGCAATGACGCCGACCTGCGGCAGGGTGCCGCCGTCCGTCACTGCCTGATCGTCCGCGCCGTTCGCGCCAGTTTCTTCGGCCATGTTCTTCATCTTTCGAAAGCAGTTTGAAAAGAGATCGGCGCGTGTCGCGACAATGTGTGCGGGCGGGTAGCAGGCGCGCCTGATGCACGCAACATCCCGCTCCCGCGCGCGTTGGGCAATGCGGATTTGAATCCGGCCCCTATCGGGCCTATGTAGGACCCGTCGTTCCCCGGGAGAATTTGGTTGACCGTCGAGATCGTCCTGTTGGCTGCAATCGCGTTGTTTGTCGGTTTGAGGCTCTATGCCGTGCTCGGTCAGCGAACCGGCCACGAGCAGCGGCCGGTGACCCGGCCCGAGGCCTCGCCCGAGCGCGAACCCGCCGCCGTACTTCCCGAGGCCGCCCCCAATCCCGCCGAGCCGAGCGGCTTCGCGTATGAAAAGGGCGCCGCCGGCGGCATCCGCGCGATCATCGCCGCCGATCCCGGCTTCGACGTCGCCCGCTTCATCGAGGGCGCACAGGCCGCCTATCGGATGATCCTCGAAGCCTTCTGGCGCGGCGACCGCGAGGCGCTCGGCCGCCTCACCGGCCCCGAGGTCCGCGACGATTTCACCGGCGCGATCGACGAGCGCGAGGCCGCCGGCCACGTCCTCGACAACCGCCTGGTCGCGATCGAGCGCGCCGCGATCGAGGACGCCCGCCTCGACGGCAAGGTCGCCGAGATCGAGGTCCGCTTCGACGCCTTCGTTGCCGCCGTCACCCGCGACAAGGACGGCAACCTCGTCGCTGGCTCGATGACCGACGCGGTGCCGTCGCAGCACATCTGGACCTTCGAGCGCGATCTTTCGAGCAAGGATCCGAACTGGCTCCTCGTCGAGACCGACGAAGCCGCGTGAGGTCGCACGGCGAGTCGCTCCCGCGCCGCGCATTTCTTGTTACCGCCCTTCTTCTCGCGCTGGCCAGTTGCGCCCGCGTGATCCCGCCGCCGCGCGAGCCGCCGGCGCCGCCCGCGCCCCAGCCGGTCCCGCCCGTCGCCCCGACACCGCCGCCCGTCCCGGTGCCGCCGCCGCCCGTCAACGCGCTGGCGGCGGGTGTCCGCGCCGGTCCGCCGCTCGCCGGCCTCGCCCTCGACCCGGCGGTCGCGCGCCGTCAGCAGCGGACGGCCCACCACGCGCTGGGCGAGCGCCCCAAGCCCAGGGTGCTGGCGGGTGACCTCAACCTGCTCCCGGCCCAGGTGGGC
>DATDAU010000014.1:0-51876 GCA_036525215.1 Allosphingosinicella sp. | reverse complement strand
CGCTTCGGCTTCGGCCCGGCGGCCAGCTTCGGCGGCGTCGCGAGCGGCATCCATTGTGGCGCGCGCCCCGACGCTGCGACTCTCGGCCGCCTCGACCGCGGCTGCGGCCGCAGGCAGCGCCCGCTCGATCTCGGCGAGGCGGTTGACCCGGATCAGCCGCTCGGCGGCGGCGGCGCCGAGGCCGGTGGCGACATAGCCGTCCCAGCGGCGCAGCTTGCCGTCCCTGGTGACCAGGCGCTGGCCGACGGCGAGCGGCGCGCCGTCGTCCGCTTCGGCGACGCCGATCTGCTGTAGGCGGCGAAGCAGCGCCGCCGGCGCCCTGACCTTGCCGACGAGCGGTTCGCAGCCGGCCGGCAGAGCGGGATCGCCCGGCTGCGGCGCGGCGCCGGTCCAGCGGCGCGGGCCGTCCTCGGCCAGGCTGGCGTCGAGATCCTCGCCAAGCGCGGCAGCCAGCGCCCGCTCATAGCCGGGCGCGGCCTTGATATGGTTGATCGCGCGGTCGCCGCTGCTGCCCTCGACCGCCTTGATCAGCGCCCTGGCTTCCGCCTGGAGCGCGGCCAGAGCGGCGCGGGCGGTGGCCGCCTCGCTTTCCGCGGCGTCGCGTGTCGCCGCCGATTCCTGCCGTGTCGCCTCGGCGCCGGCGATCGCCTCGCCGGCCTTTGCGAGGGCCGCCTCGGCCTGCTCGCGGCGGACGCGCGCGGCGTCGCGGCTCGCGACGAGGCCGGCATCGTCGCCGAGCGCGGCGAGCTGCTCGGCGATCCGGTCGGCCTCGGCGGTCGCGCGACCATGTTTCTGGCGCGCCGCGTCGAGCGCGGCTTCGGCGACCCGCGCCTCGGCCTGTTCGGCGGCCTGGACGGCGCGCGCCTTGCCGAGCGCTGATTCGGCGGCGCGCGCTTCGTCTTCATGGGCGATGGTGCGCACGTCGATCGTGCCGCGGCGCTGCTCGGCGTCGGCAAGGCGGGCGGCGATCGCCGCCAGTTCTTCCTCGAGCCTGGCGATCGCGGCGGCGGCGTCGTCCTTGAGCGCATCCTCGCGCATCCGGTCGGCGGCGAGGGTGCGGCGCCTCTCCTCCAACTCGGCGATGCGGCGGCGGACGCCGTCGCGCTCGGCGCGGAGCGCGGCCAGCTTGTGGCCGAGTTCGGATGCGGCTTCTCGCGCGGCTTCGGACGCCTTGCGCCGTGCAGCGAGATCGGCCGCGGCCTGGGCCTGCCAGGCGGCGGCGGCGCGCTGCGCCTCGCCCGCTTTCTCGACGGCGGCGACCGCGATTTCGGCCTCCTTGCGCGCCGCCTCGGCGGCCTCGGCCGCCTCGCGCCAGCGGGCGAAGACCAGGCGCGCCTCGGCGATCCTGATCTGGTCCGAAAGCTTGCGGTAGCGCTCGGCGGCGCGGGCCTGGCGCTTCAGCGCGGCGCCGCGCATCTCCATGTCGGCGAGAATTTCGTCGAGGCGGACCAGATTCGCCTCGGTGGCGCGCAATTTCTGCTCGGCATCCTTGCGGCGGACGTGCAGGCCGGCGATCCCGGCCGCTTCCTCCAGCATCAGCCGCCTTTCGGTCGGCTTGGCGGCGATCACCGCGCTGATCTTGCCCTGGCTGACCAAAGCCGGGCTGTGCGCCCCGGTCGCGGCGTCGGCGAACAGCAGGGCGACGTCCTTCTGGCGGACGTCGCGGCCGTTGACCCGATAGGCCGATCCGGCGCCGCGCTCGATCCGGCGGGTGACCTCGACCTCGCCCGCCGGCGCGAACGGCTGGTCGCCGGCATCGTCGCGGGCCTGGCGCTCGACCAGCAGGGCAACTTCGGCGAAATCGCGCGCCGGCCTCATCGCGGTGCCGGCGAAGATGACGTCGTCCATGCCTGCGCCGCGCATCGATTTGGGCGAGGATTCGCCCATCACCCAGCGGATCGCCTCGAGCACGTTCGATTTGCCGCAGCCGTTCGGGCCGACGATTCCGGTCAGGCCGTCCTCGATACTGAGCTCGGCCGGTTCGACGAAGCTCTTGAAGCCCGACAGTTTGAGCCTTCTTACCCGCACTTGCTGTTCCGGCCCCCCGCCTTTTCTACTTTAGCGGCCGCGCAGGAGCGGCTCGATCCCGCTCCAGACGTTGGTATCGGTGATGGTACGCCCGTTGATCACAAAGGTCGGCGTGCCTGTGACTCCATATTGGCTGTTCGCCGCATTCCCCATCCGGTCGAGCGCGTTGAAATTTGCGCGATTGGCGAGACAGGCGCGCTGCGCCGCCGGCGTCAGGCCGTAACGCGCGGCGATCCGGTCGAGCCCGATCATCGGCGCCAGCCGTTGCGCGATCACTTGCGGAGGCTGGCCGCCCAACTGGGCGCGCTGCGCCGTAGTCAATGAGCCGACCCGTCCTTCCCAGGCACCCTGGGTGCCGAGCAATTCATGACCCATGGCGAAGAAGGCCCGCGGAGTTGCGCAGCGGGCGAGGATAGTGGCGGGGACGTCGGCGGCGTTGATCAGGATGTTGCGATATTCGACGCTGACCCTGCCGGGTCGAACGTAGTTCTGGAACAGGCTGTCGCCACCCTCGGCGTGGAATTCGGCGCAATGCGGGCAGGCGAAGGAGAGGTATTCGACCAGCTTGATCGGCGCCGCCGGATTGCCCATGCGAAAGCCGCCCTCGGGCGTGCGCACCACCGTCCGGGTCCAGTCTTGGGCGGCCGGCCGGGCCGGCGCCCGCTGCGCTGTTGCATGCGCCACCGGCAGGACCAAAGCCGAGGCGGCGGCCAGGGCTGCGAAGATCCGTCCCCTCATCTTCAGCCCTCCAGCGCGCTTCGGATCTGCGGGTCCAAAGTCGCCCAGGTGGCGCCCTCCTGCCTGATCCCGTTGATGAAGAAGGTCGGGGTCGAGTTCACGCCCGCCGCGACACCCGCGTCGTGCAGGGCTTTCAGCTGGTCGAGATTCGCCTGGGTGAGGCAGGACGGGCGTTCGCGCGCGGTCACGCCGAAGCGGTTGGCGATCGCGTCGAGCCCGAGCCAGGGCACCAGGCGCTCGGCGGTCTGCAAGGGCGTGAGCCCGGTCAGCTGCTGGCGCTGCTCGGCGGTGAGCCCGTTCACCCGGCCCAGCCAGTTCCTCTGCTCGCGATAGAGGTTGTAGGTCATCTGGAAATAGGGGCCGGGCTCGGCGCAGCGAGTCAGCAAGGCGGCCGCGATATCGACTCCGTCGCGGTAGTAATTGCGATATTCGAGGCTCACCCGGCCGGTCCGGACCTGGTCCACGAGATGGGGCAAGCCCTGGGCGGTGAAGACCGCGCACTCCGGACAGGTCAGCGAGATATAAGCGATCACCTTCACCCGGGCATTGGGATTGCCGAGCAGGAATCCGCCTTCGGGCGTCCGCGCCGCGGTGTTGGTCCAGTCGCGCTGCTGATTGCCGAAATTGCGGACTTCACCGCCCGCGCCGACCGTGCCGCCGCGCTGTGCGAGGGCGCCGGTAGCGGGGAGGATCGCCACCGCCGCCAGCGACACGAAAAGGAGCCCCCGCTTCATCCTAAAGCCCCATCGCCGAACGGAGCTGCGGCTCCAGCGCCGGCCAATCGCCGGCCTCCTGCTTGGTGCCATTGATGAAGAAGCTCGGTGTGCCGGTCACTTGCTCCGAATTGACCGCATGGTTGGTCATGTCGGTCACCCGCTGGATTCCCGCGCGGTCGGAAAGGCAGGAGACGAAGCGGGCCTCGGGCATGCCGCGCCGGGCGAAGAAGGTGTCGAGGTCCATTGCCCGGGCGAGCGGGATCACCTGGTTTTCGGGCGGCAGCGCGCCGATGGTGCGGCCCTCATTGTCATCGATCGCGTTGAAGAATTCGGACTGCTGCTGATACATCTGCTCTACGGTGCGGAAGAAGGCGGCGGGCGGCTGGCAGCGGGCGAGCACGGTCAGCGACACGTCGGGCGCGTTCAGCAGGAAATTGCGGAATTCCCAGCTGACCTGGCCGGAACGGACATAGGAGTCGCGCAAGGCCGTGAGCGAGGCCGCGGTGAAATCCTTGCAGTGCGGGCAGGCCAGCGAAGCATATTCGACCAGCTTCACCGGGGCGTCGGGATTGCCCATCCGAAAGCCGCCCTCGGGCGTCTGGGTGACGACTTCGCGCCAGTCGCCATTGTTGGGCGCGGGGATCTGCGGCAGCGCCGCGCTCTGGCCCGACGCGGCGTTGGCGAGCGTGTTGCCGTCGCCGCCGCCGCAGCCGGCGAGGAGAAGTGCGAGTGCGATCGCGCCGAGGCTGGTCCTTGCTTTCATTTCTTCCTGTCTCCACCAATTCGGCCGACGAGCTTGATCGTCGACACCACCGGCGCTCCATCGCCAGAGGAAAGACCGCGCGCAAGCGATTCCAGACAGGCGCGAAGCTCCGGATCGGCCACTTCGCGCAGGGAATCGCCCAATTCGGCGGGTATCGGCCCTGGCGGAGGCGGCGCCGGCCGCGTCTTCGCCTTGGCTGCCTGAACCGCGCCTTGCCGGATCGTGATCCGATCGACCGCCGGATAGCCGAAGAAGAGGTTGACCCGTTCCATCACCACTGGCGCGACATGCTGCATCATCGGCGCGTGCGCGCCCTCGACGACCAGGGTCAGCACGCCCTTGCTCTTCTTGCCCGGCGGGAATCGGATCGATTCGGGGGCGGTGACGGCGGCATAGCGGGCGCCGACGATCTCCGGCCAGCGGCTGACGATCGACGACTGGACGAAACCGAAGCGGCGAAAGGCGGCGCCGCCGGCCTGCGGCAGCAGGTCGGAAAGCGCGCGGGCGCGGCGCGAGCGCCCCGGCTCGGCAAGCCGCTTCCGTCGCGCATTTTCCTCTGTCGTGAGCGATTTCGTCATTGCCTCAAGCATGGCATAGGCGGCCCATGCCCGTCGATGCCTCTCACGCGCTTTTGTGTTGGTATGCTGTGGATAAACGCCGCCTGCCGTGGCGCGCGGAAGCCGCCGCCACGCCCGATCCCTACCGGGTCTGGCTGTCCGAAATCATGCTCCAGCAGACCGGGGTCGCGGCGGTGAAGCCCTATTTCGAGAAGTTCACCGAGAAATGGCCGGACGTCGCGGCGCTGGCCGCGGCCGACGAGGGCGAGGTGATGAAGGCCTGGGCCGGCCTCGGCTATTATGCGCGGGCCCGCAACCTCATCGCCTGCGCCCGCATCGTCGCGGATGAGCATGGCGGCCGCTTTCCCGACGAGGAGACGGCGCTTCGCCGCCTGCCCGGGATCGGCGAATATACCGCCGCCGCCATCGCCGCCATCGCTTTCGGCCGGCGCGCCGTCGTGATCGACGGCAATGTCGAGCGGGTGGTCTCGCGCCTCCACGCCATCGAGAAGCCCTTGCCCGGCGCGCGCGCCGAGATCCGCGCCCGCGCCGACCGGCTCACGCCCGCGGACAATGCCGGCGATTTCGCCCAGGCAATGATGGATCTCGGCGCCACAATCTGCTCGCCCCGCAACCCCGATTGCGGCCGCTGTCCGCTCCGGGAACATTGCGCGGCCTTCCGCACGGGCGAGCCGGAAAGATATCCGGTCAAGGCGCCCAAAGCGGCGCGGCCGCGGCGCGAAGGCGTCGCCTACTGGCTCGAGCATGACGGCGACGTCCTCCTCGTCCGGCGGCCGGCGCGGGGCCTGCTCGGGGGCATGCTCGCTTTGCCGACCGAGTCCGAACCGGTCGCCGCCGATTGGGGCGAGGCCGGATCGGTCGACCATGTCTTCACCCATTTCGCCTTGACCATGCGCCTCTACTGCGCCGAAGCCCGCACCCGGCCTGATCTGGTCGAGTGCGATCGCGGCCTCTGGTGGCCGGTCGACCGGGTCGGAGAAGCGGGGTTGCCGACCCTGTTCGCCAAGCTCGCCGCCCGCGGCGCCGCCTGGCGAGAGGCGGCCTGAAGGGAGCCTGGATGACGTTCGTTGGCTTTACCGGCGCCGGCCTCGACCGCGCCGACAATTTGCGGCTCGATCCCGATCGCCTAGCCGGTCTGATGGCCAGCGGCGACGCCCGCCTGCTCGGGCTCGACGGCACCGATCCCCTGCTTGACGCCGAGGGCGGCCTGATCTGGTCCGATCTGCCCGACGAAGGAGCCGATCTGCTCTTCCTCGGCCTCGACGAGGGCACGCCCTTGTTCGCGCCGCTGGTGCGGATGCAGCAGCTTGGCCAGCGGGCCTGGAGCATATTCCGCGTGCTGGCGATGATGAGCCCAAAGGACGCGGCGATCTGGGGCGCTGTCCGCAGCCTCAACGAATGGCACAATCGCCACCTCTTCTGCGGCATTTGCGGGACGGCGACCGAGCCTTATCGGGCGGGCTGGGGCCGCCGCTGCCCCGGCTGTGGCGCCGAGCATTTCCCGCGGGTCGATCCGGTGGTGATCATGCTCGCTGAATATGAGGGGAAGGTGCTGCTCGCGCGCCAGCCGCAATATCCGGCCGGCCGCTATTCGGCTTTGGCTGGATTCGTCGAGCCAGGCGAATCGATCGAGGAAGCGGTCGCGCGCGAATTGATGGAGGAGGCCGGTGTCGCCGTCGGCGACGTTCGCTATGTCGCCAGCCAGCCCTGGCCTTTCCCGGGATCGTTGATGATCGCCTGTCTGGCCCGCGCCGGATCGGCCGCGATCCGCCTCGACACCGACGAGCTCGAGGACGCGATCTGGGTCGATCGCGATGGGGTTGCCGCCGCTCTGGCCGGCCGCGTCGACGCGCCCTTTCAGGCGCCGCCGCCTTATGCCATTGCCCATACGTTGCTGACGCGCTGGATGGAGATTCCAGGATGATGACGTCGATGAAGGGAACCTTGATCTTGGCCACCGCGGCCTTGCTGGCGCTGGGTGGCTGCGCCGGACCCGGCAACCAGCCCGCCAGCCTGCAGGTGACCATGACCGGAATCCAGGAGGTTCCCGGGCCGGGCGATCCCGACGGCACCGGCACCGTCGAGCTGACCGTCAGCCCCCATGACGGGCAAATCTGCTGGAACCTCTTCGCCCGCGGCCTCGACGCGGCGACTGCCGCCCACATCCATCGCGGCGAGGCCGGGATTGCCGGGCCGGTGGCGGCGACGCTGACCACGCCCGATTCGGGCGGCCACAGCCAGGGCTGCGTCACCGTCGATCCGGGCCTGGCGCGCGAGATCGCGAACCAGGGCCATGGCTTCTACGTCAACGTCCACAACGCCGCCTTCCCCAGCGGTGCGATCCGCGGCCAGATGCGCGGCGGGCCGAGAAGGCCGGAGCCGCGGGCGGTCAGCCGGTAGCGGGCTTCGGGCGGTCAGCCCCTGGCGCGGTTGTCGTTATCGCCGGCGTTTTCCGCGGCGCGGCTGGCCTGGGCGTTGCGCAACCCCTCCTCGAACCCTTCGAGGAAGCGGCGGAAGCCGTCGATCGCGGCGGTGCGGAAGGCTTCGGCGACCGCCGACCCCTCGATATGAATCGCGCCGTGCAGGTGGCGCACCCGGCCGACGCCTTCGGCCTGGACCCGCCGGCCGGCGGCGCCGATCGCGGCTTTGGCCATCCGCCTTACCTGCGGGCTGGTGGCGGCCTTGATCGCCTTGTTGGCTTTCTTGCGCACCTTGCGCGGTACCTTCACGCCGGCGACATTCTTCGGAATCTTCACCTTGCTGACCATGACTCGTCCTCCTGTGTGTTATAATAATAACACACCTGGGGAGTTTCAAGTAGGCTAGATTCTTCCCTGCAAAGGCAGGGAGGAGTTCCTCTTCACTCGACGATGATTTCCGCCGTCATGCCCAGGATACGATGGGTGAGGTTGGCGCTGTGGACGCGGTAGCGGCCGGGGGCCGGGACGAGGGCGACGATTCGCCGTTCGCCCGGCGCGAGGCGAAGGCGGCCGTTCTCGACCAGAGGCGCGTCGCGGCCGCGGATGCGGGCGGCGCGGAAGAAGCGGGGCGCGCTGAAGCTCAACGTCGCCTGGCCGTTATTGACGAAGGCGAGCTTGACCGGCCGACCGGCCTCGAGCCGGATGACCTGGGGATCGTAGGTGAAGGGATGGAGCAGCACCTGCTCTTCGGGCGCGGTGCGCCATTCCGCCATGGGTTGGGCGGTCGCGGGACCGTCGGCGAGGAGGGCGGCGAAATAGATCGCCGGGCCGGTGATCAGGAGGCGCATCGTCCTTACTTTCCCTGGCGCACCGAACGATGGATTCGAATCGCTCGATGCGCCGGACTTAGCTTCATTCTCGGCATTCTCCGAATCGTGGGGTTCGCGGATCCGACTGGAAGATGCTTCAGAAACGAAGCGGTTTGACCTTCTTGACCCCGGGTAAAGCCTCGAGACGCCCGACAAGTTCCCCGGCGACCGGGCTGTCGACCGAAACCAGCGCCACCGCCTCGCCGCCCGCTTCGCGCCGGCCGAGGTGGAACGTGCCGATATTGACGCCGGCCTCGCCCAAAGCGGTGCCGAGCCGGCCGATAAATCCCGGCGCGTCCTCGTTGACGATATAGATCATCTCGCCGTTCAGTTCGGCTTCGATGGCGATGCCGAACATGTCGACCAGCCGCGGCGCGGCATTGCCGAACAGGGTGCCGGCGACCGAGCGGGGGCCGTCCGGGGTGGTCGCGGTGACCCGGACAAGGGTGTGATAGTCGCCCTCGCGGTCGTGGCGGATTTCGCGCAGGTCCAGCCCGCGCTCCTTGGCCAGGAAGGGCGCGTTCACCATGTTCACCGTGTCCGAATATACCCGCATCAGGCCGGCGAGCACCGCGCCGACGATCGGCTTCTGGTTGAGCTGCGCCGCCGCGCCCTCGACCTCGACCGCGATGCCGCTGAGCTGCAGGCCTTCGACCTGGCCGATCAGCGAGCCGAGCTTCTCGGCCAGCGCCATATAGGGCCTTAGGCGCGGCGCTTCCTCGGCGGTCAGCGAGGGCATGTTGAGCGCGTTGGTGACGCCGCCGCGGATCAGGAAGTCCGACATCTGCTCGGCGACCTGGATGGCGACATTGACCTGCGCCTCGGTGGTCGAAGCGCCGAGATGCGGCGTCGCCACCAGTCCGGGCGCGCCGAACAGCGGATTCTCCTTGGCCGGCTCCTCGACGAACACGTCGAGCGCGGCGCCGGCGACTTGGCCGCTGTCGAGGGCCTCCTTCAGCGCCGCCTCGTCGATCAGTCCGCCGCGCGCGCAATTGACGATCCGCACGCCCTTCTTGGTCCTCGCCAGATTCTCGCGGCTGAGGATATTGCGGGTCTGGTCGGTCAGCGGCGTGTGGAGGGTGATGAAGTCGGCGCGCGCCAGCAAGCCGTCCAGTTCGACCTTCTCGACGCCGAGCTCGATTGCGCGCTCGGGTGTCAGGAAGGGATCATAGGCGATCACCTTCATCCTCAGGCCCAGCGCCCGGTCGGCGACGATCGACCCGATGTTGCCGCAGCCGATCAGGCCAAGCGTCTTGGACGTCAGCTCGACGCCCATGAAGCGGTTCTTCTCCCACTTGCCGGCCTGGGTCGAGACGTCGGCGGCCGGCAGCTCGCGCGCCAGCGCGAACATCAGCGCGACGGCGTGCTCGGCGGTAGTGATCGAATTGCCGAAGGGGGTGTTCATCACCACCACGCCGCGCGCGGTGGCGGCGGGAATCTCGACATTGTCGACGCCGATTCCGGCGCGGCCGATCACCTTGAGGTTGGGGGCGGCGTCGAGAACGTCCGCCGTCACCTTGGTCGCCGAGCGGATGGCGAGGCCGTCATACTCATTGAGGATCGCCTTCAATTCGTCCTTGGTGAGGCCGGGCCGTTCGTCGACCTCGACGCCGTTGGCGCGGAAGATCTCGGCGGCTTTCGGATCCATCTGGTCCGAGATGAGCACTTTGGGCATTTGCTACTCCGTCATCCCGCTAGAACGGGAACCTGTGGGGTAAAAAATCTCGGCGCGTCTCTGCACCTATACGGTTCAGAAAGAGCGCGCCTCGTGAAACGCCCAGGTGAGCCAGGGACCAAGCGCCTCGATGTCGCTGGTTTCGACGGTCGCGCCGCACCAGATCCTCAGCCCCGGCGGGGCGTCGCGATAGGCGTTGATGTCGTAAGCCGCGCCTTCGAGCTCGAGCAGCGAGTCGATCTTCTTCGCCAGCGCGCGACGGCCCTCTTCGTCGAGCCCGGCCACCGCGCTTTCCGCGAATTTAAGGCAGACGCTGGTATTGCTCCGTGTCGCCTCGTCCTCGGCGAGATGCTCGATCCAGCCGGTGCGCGCGACCCAGGCCGACAAGGCGGCGGCATTGGCGTCGGCCCGCGCGATCAGGGTCTCGAGGCCGCCCTGCATCTCGGCCCATTCCAGCGCCCAGACATAATCCTCGAGCGCCAGCATGGAGGGCGTGTTGATCGTCTCGCCCTTGAAGATGCCCTCGTTGAGCTTGCCGCCTTTGGTCAGGCGGAAGATCTTGGGCATCGGCCAGGCCGGAACGTGGCTCTCAAGCCGCTCGACCGCGCGCGGCGACAGAATCAGCACGCCGTGCCCGCCCTCGCCGCCCAGCACTTTCTGCCAGGAGAAGGTGGCGACATCGATCCGGTCCCAGGGCAGGTCGGTGGCGAAGGCGGCCGACGTGGCGTCGCAGATGGTGAGGCCCTCGCGGTCTTCCGCGATCCAGTTGCCGTTGGGCACGCGGACGCCCGAGGTCGTGCCGTTCCATGTAAAGACGACGTCGCTTGCCGGATCGACGGCCTCAAGGTCGGGGATCCGGCCGTAATCGGCGCGCATCACCCTGGCGTCGAGCTTCAACTGCTTGACCGTGTCAGTGACCCAGCCTTCGCCGAAGCTCTCCCACGCCAGCAGGGTCACGGGCCGGGGGCCGAGCAGGCTCCACAGCGCGATCTCGACCGCGCCGGTGTCGGAGGCGGGAACGATGCCGATGCGATGGCCTTCGGGAACGCGCAAGATGTCGCGGGTCAGCGCGATGGCGTGGGCAAGGCGCGCCTTGCCGAGCTTCGAGCGGTGCGAACGACCGAGCGAGCCGCGCGCGAGCTTATCGGGCGACCAGCCCGGCGGCTTGGCGCATGGGCCGGACGAGAAATGGGGCCGCTCAGGCCGGATTTCGGGTTTGTGAAGGCGCGCGGGCGCGCCGGCGGGGTCCGCTACTATATTCGTCACTGTTCAACTCTCCTCACAGAGAGCACGCGCCGCGTTGGGACGGCGTGGCCCGCCGACGGGAATAGAGCAGGGGGCCGCGCTGTCAACCGCAGGGCGGCAACGCTTCGACTCATCGCGCTTGACCGATCGGCACCATGGTCAGCACCATCGCGCCGATGCGGTGGGGGATGTTTCTTCTCTTGGCGCCGGCGCTCGCCGGCTGCATTCCCCATGGCAATGAGCGGCGCGAGCCGCCGCGCGCGACGGCGCCGCTGCGCACCGGGCAAACGCAAACTTCGCCTCTGCAATGCCATATCGACCTGGCGCGCGAGGGAGTTCGATTCCGCGCTCTCCCCGATCAGGATTTCGGCGGCGGCTGCACCGCGCTGAATTCGGTGCAGCTTCTCGACATCGGCACGCCGGTCACCAATCTGCGCGCGATGACCTGCCCGCTCGCCCGCCAGTTCGCGCGCTGGTCGCGCGAGGCGGTGCAGACCTCGGCCGATCAATGGCTGCGCAGCCCGGTGGTCCGGATCGAGACGATGGGCACCTATTCCTGCCGTGGCCGCAACGGCCAGGCCGGCGCCCGGCTCTCCGAGCATGCCTTCGCCAACGCCGTCGACGTCTCGGCCTTCGTCCTCGCCGATGGCCGCCGCATCACCGTCCAGGAAGGATGGAATGGCGACGACGACAGGGTTCGCGCCTTCCTGAGGGCGGTGCACCAGGCCGGCTGTCGGCGGTTCGCCATCGGCCTTTCGCCCGATTCCGATGCCTATCATTACAACCACATGCATTTCGACATGGGGCGCGGGCCCTATTGCCGGTAGCATATCGGTCGATTGCTTGGCTAAAGGCGAGGCATGACCGATCCGATCCCACCGAAACGCGTCTTCCAGCCTGCCCGCGAGGAAGCCGAGACCGCCGCCCAGTCGGCGGTCAGCCCGCAGACCCAGGACCAGGCCTACCGCCTCGCCTTCCAGGACATGGACTTCCTGCTGCGCGAGGATCTGCGCCCGGTCCGCTTCCAGCTCGAATTGCTCAAGCCCGAGCTGCTGCTGGACCAGGCGAAGATCGCCTCGACCTTCGTCTTCTACGGCTCGGCCCGCATCCCCGAGCCGGCCAAAGCCGACGCCCTGATCGCGGCCGCCGCGACCGACAGCCAGCGCAGGGTGGCGGAACGGCTCAAGGCGACCAGCAAATATTATGACGTGTCGCGCGAGCTGGCGCGACTGGCCAGCCGGGTCGAGATCGACGCCGAAGGACGGCGCCATTTCGTCGTCTGCTCGGGCGGCGGCCCGTCGATCATGGAAGCGGCCAATCGCGGCGCCTGCGACGAGGGCAGGGAATCGATCGGCCTCAACATCGTCCTGCCCCACGAGCAGATGCCCAATCCCTACGTCACGCCCTCGCTCAGCTTTCAGTTCCACTATTTCGCCCTCAGGAAGATGCACTTCCTGCTGCGCGCGCGAGCGGTGGCGGTCTTCCCCGGCGGCTTCGGCACGTTCGACGAGGCATTCGAGCTGCTCACCCTGATCCAGACTGGCAAGGTGAAGCCGATCCCGATCATCTTCTTCGGCCGCGAATTCTGGGAGCGGGTGATCGATTTCGACGCCTTGGCCGAGGAAGGCGTGATCTCCGCCGACGACCTCAAATTGTTCACCTATTGCGACAATGCCCAGGAAGCCTGGGACTATGTCTGCCGGCATTACGAGGAATCGCGCGACGAAATGGGCCCCGCGGCCGGCATGGAGTGCTGAGCGGGAGATGTTCTCCCTGTTCGGTCCGCGCCTGCCGATCGATGCCGACGAGCTCGAATTCCAGCTCGCCACCTTCAAATGGCTGATGGGCCAGTTCGGTCCGGTCGCCAACGACCTCGTCCTGCCGACGCCCGAACATTTCCCGCTGACCGGCGCCAGAGGCGAGGCGGGCGTGCGCGAGGTGTTCGACGCGGTCCGCGTCGCCGCCGGCATGGCCGACTGGCCATGCGCGCTCGAGGCGGGCGTGAGCGACCGGCCGGTCGAAGCCGGCAATGCCCATCTCCTCCGGCACCATGGCGCGCCGGCGCCCTGCGGCACCTTCCGCGTCGAAGAGGGCCTCGCCGGCCGCCACGGCATCATCACCTACAATCCGGCCATGGCGCGCGACCCGCCGGGGCTGGCCGCGACCTTCGCGCACGAGCTCGGCCATTATCTGATGGCGACCGCCGCCGGAACGCCGCCCGGCGGTTGGGATCTGCACGAGCTCCATACCGATCTGACCGCGGTCTATCTCGGCTTCGGCATCTTTCTCGCCAACGGCGCGCGCAGCTTTCACCAGTTCCAGAGCGGCGGCGAGATGGGCTGGTCGTCGCGCACCCAGGGCTATCTGAGCGAAGGCGCGCTGGTCACCGCGACGGTGGTTGTCGAGCGGCTGGCCGGGCGGGATCCGATGGCCGCCGAGCCATTCCTCAAGGATTATCTGCGCAAGGACCTCAAGCGCGCGGTTCGGGCGCTCGCGAAAACTGCTCCCGACATGAACGCCGCGGTCGAGGCGGTCGACCTCGAGGAATACGGCTCAGCCTGAGCGTCCGCGCCGCTCCGCCTTTCTGTTCTCCGGCGCAGGCCGGGGAACCCACAGGATTTAGTGCGGAGCCGCCGTCGTGTTGGCGGCGGCGGCGGGAGCCGTCGTGTTGCCGGCGCTGCTGTTGTCGGCGACGCTGTTAGACGCCTCGGTGGCGTTGCCCGCGGCCGGCGCTGCGGCCGGCGCCGCGGCGGGCGGCGGCGGGATCTGGAGGGTGCCGCCGTGCTGGTTCAGGAACAGCATGACGTCGGCGCGCTCCTGCGGATTGGACAGGCCGGCGAAGGTCATCTTGGTGCCGTTGGCGAAGGTGCGCGGCGATTTCAGCCACGCGCTCATCGTATCCCAGTCCCAGGTGCCGCCGTGCGCGCGCAGCGGTTCGGAATAGGAGAAGTCGGCGCGGTGGGCGACCCGGTTGCCCATCGTGCCCCACAGATTCGGGCCAAGCTGGTTGGCGCCGCCCTGGGTGGCGTTGTGGCAGGCGCCGCATTTGCGGAACACCGCCTCGCCGCGGGCCGCGTCCGCGGTCTGCATGAACTGGGCGATCGGCGGCTCGGCGGCGGCGCCGCCGCCTTCGGCCGGTTCCTCGACGCCTTCGATCGGATAGCCCATCTGTTCTGGCCGCTCGGCCTTGAACATTTCATGGGTGACCAGCGTGGCCCCGAGCAGGACGATGCCCGACCCCAGCACCCATCCCGCAATCGTGTTGAACCGACCGTCCATGCCGCCCTTTTCCTCCGAGGAACTCCCTGTGTGGCGACCCCTTTATGCGGGCCGCGCGCCGGGGGCAAGCGCTGGCGTCGGCGGCTCCGAATCGGCGCATCCGGGCGATTCGGACCATCGCCAACGGCCGATTCGGGCCGCGGTCAGGCCGCCGCGCGGCGCCGCCGAGTTATGCACGTTATCCTCATTATCCACAGGCCGAATCCCCTTGGCGCTCCCCGACATTCATGACAGCTTCCGGATGTGGCCGAGACGATCTTCCGGGAACGGAGGGTAGCCTTCCCAGCCACAGCCCGAGCGGAAACCGGGCCGGTCGCCTTCGGGCGGCAAGGCGGGTGGAAGCGAAAGGCAGGGCGGCTGACGAAGCCGCCGCCAGGCGGAAGCTGCGGGCTTGCCCTTAGCGAATGCGAAAGCGGCAGGCTTCGTAAAGCGCCCACCGGAACCGAGAGCCTTCGGGCTGGAGGAACCGGACAGGCAGGACAATGGGCCTCGGCTCAGGACTTGCCCGGCGGAAAGCGGGACTTCGGTCAGCGCAACGCCACCGGACGGGAAGGGACTTCGGTTCCGGATCGGCCGGGCAGGACCGGGTTTCGGCCCGGGAGCTGCGAAATCGGCGGAACCCAGGATTTCGGTCCATGGACTGCCAGGCGGAACCCGGGCTTCGGCCAGGGATCCTGCCGGAAGCGTGGTCAAGGGCTTCGGCCGGAGACGACGCCAGGGGAGGAAGACGAACTTCGGTTCGAAATTCGCCAAGCGGCGAACCGCCAGGGCTTCGGCCCTGTCGGGGAGCCAGCGGGGAAACCTTCAACCGCGCTTCGGTGCAGTTGCGAGGACTCCGGAGGAAGCGGGCTCGGGCTTCGGCTTGGGTAACGTGCCTCGAAACCTCCCTGCGCGAAAAGCCTTCGCCTCCCAGGCAGGGTCCGACGCGGAGGGACAGTGGGGGCTGGCGGCGACGCCAGCCCCCATTTATTTATGCGTCGTGTGCGGGCGGTCGTCGCAGCCGCGCCCCGCTTCGTGGCAGGTGGGTTGAATCTTTACCCACAGGCGAAATGATCCGGGCGCGAACGAGACTAAAGCATCATCATCGATTCGCGGGCAAGGGGGAGGCCCAATTCATGTTTCAGCGCAACAATCCGACGCCCGGCGTCAAGCCGAAACCCGCCCGTAGCGGCGCTTCCGGACTCAGCTTCATCGGCCCAGAGCTCGTCGTCAACGGCGACCTCGCGACCGACGCCCAACTCCACATCGACGGCCGGGTCGACGGCAACGTCGCCTGCAGCCACCTGATCCAGGGCAATGCCGGCATCGTCGCCGGCAACATCACCGCCGAAGAGGCCCGCCTGGCCGGCACGGTCGAGGGGATGGTGACGGCGCGAATCCTCAACGTCGAGGCCACCGCGCGAATCATGGGCGACGTCGCCTATGACGTGATCAGCATCGAGGCCGGCGCCCAGATCGAGGGGCGGCTGGCCCGCCGCGCCGCGCTCGGCTTCGAGGACGAGGACCGGCGCGGCCTGAT
Organism: Allosphingosinicella sp.; assembly: GCA_036525215.1. Classification (GTDB taxonomy): domain Bacteria; phylum Pseudomonadota; class Alphaproteobacteria; order Sphingomonadales; family Sphingomonadaceae; genus Allosphingosinicella. The sequence continues at coordinate 36,046 of DATDAU010000014.1, read as the reverse complement.
CGCGACTCCGGTCTCCTTCTCTCCCGCCGCCCGGCCGGATGCGGACGACGACATCATGTTCGCCCTTCCCGGATCCGCCTCGACCCAGGAAGCGGCGGAGTAATAGCCAGAGGATCCAAATGAGCCGGCACGTCGCGGAGATCGACTGGGAATCGGACGGCGGGTTCGCCGACAACAGCTACAGCCGGCGCCACCGGATCCGCTTCGACGGCGGCGCGGTCCTGACCGGCTCGTCCTCGCCCGACGTGGTGCCGGAGCCGATGTCCGATCCCGCCGGGGTCGATCCCGAAGAGGCCCTGATCGCCTCGGCCGCCGCCTGCCACATGCTGTGGTTCCTTTCGCTGGCCCAGGCCGCGGGCCATGAGGTCGCCAGCTATCGCGACGCGGCCGAGGGCGAGATGGGCCGGGTCGCGCCTGGACGGATCGGCTTCACCCGCATTACCCTGCATCCCAGAATCGCCTTCAACGGCGAAGGCCCCGACGCGGAGGCGCTCGACCGGCTCCATCATCAGGCCCACGAACGCTGCTTCATCGCCAATTCGCTCAATTGCGAGATCGTCGTCGCATGAGCGTTTCCGGCAGCTGCCATTGCGGGGCGGTGACCGTGGAGGTGCCGTCGCCGCCGGCCTGGGTGGGCAGCTGCAACTGCTCCTTGTGCACCAAATTGCGCGGGCTCCTGGCTTATTATCCGGAAAACGAAGTGACGATCGCTGGCGACACCGTCGCCTATATCTGGGGCGACCGCATGATCGGAATCCACCATTGCCCGATCTGCGGCTGCTTCACCCACTGGCGCAGCCTCGACGGCGACATCGGCCGGATGGGCGTCAACGCCAGCCTGCTCGACGGTTTCGACCCGGACGCCGTCGAAATCCGCCTGTTCGACAATCGCTGATTCAGGCTGAAGGCTTGCCTATCCGCGCACGCCGGATAGTCTTCCCTCAGCCATAGGGGGGATGAATGGCGGGGAGCTCAAGCGCGAAGACGGACCACCCGCTCGAACGGCTGGTCTTCTTTTCCGACGCGGTGTTCGCAATCGCGATCACCCTGCTCGTCATTGAGATTCACGCGCCGCACCTGCCCAGGAATGCCGCCGACCTCGTCCACATCCAGGCGCTCGCCAATCTCCTCCCCAGCTTCATCGGCTTCGCGATCAGCTTCATGGTCATCGGCTTCTTCTGGATGGGGCACCACCGCGCCTTCTCACTGGCCGCCCATTACAGCCCGCGCATCCTCGGCTGGAACATGGGACTGCTCGGAGTCATCGCCTTCATGCCCTTCGCCACCGCCTATCTCAGCTCCAATTCGCTGCAGCGGGTGCCGACCATCTTCTATTGCATGGTGATGCTGGTGGCGGCTCTGCTCAACCTCAAGGTGAACCGGACCGCGACCAGCCCGCCGATGGTCGACGAAAAGGCTTCGCCCGACGACATCGCCTATGTTCGGGTGCGGGGGCTGAGCGTCGCCATGGGCGCGGCGACGGCGGTCGTCCTGTCGGCGGTGGTTCCCGCTTACGGCCAGCTCGGGTTGATCACGATCCCGCTCTGGCGCCTGCCGCTCAAGGCGATGGCGGACCGCCGCAGGGCCGGGAAGTCGGCCGTTCGAGCCTAGTCGGCGAGGATGTCTTCCTCGGCGGCGCGGGCCGCGGCCTTCTCGCCGGCGATTCGAACCCGCATCCGGTCGGTGCGCGAGGCGCGCGCGGCGAGGTCGTTCCAGGTATCGGCCGAGGTCTGCCAGCGTTCGCGGACATGGTCGAGCGTGGCGGCGCTGGCGTCGCGCGCGGCGTCGGCGGCGCGGGCGCGGTAGAAAAGCTCCATGGTCGTGGACATTGGCGGCTTTCGCTGGCCGGCTCGCGCGGGCTGGTGAAGGAAAGGGCGCCCGTCACCGGACGCCCTTCATGCAATACGACTCAGGCGCTGGCGAGATTGCAGGCGCTGGTCTTGCCGCGATTGTCGGTCTCGAGCTCGTAGCTGACGCGCTGGTCCTTATCGAGGGTGCGCATTCCGGCCTTCTCGACCGCGCTGATGTGGACGAAAGCGTCGTTGCCGCCGCCTTCCGGCGCGATGAAGCCATAGCCCTTGTCGGTGTTGAAGAATTTCACGGTGCCGATCGGCATAGTCTTTTCCTTTTTCTTGTTTCGGCGGGCGCCGACATGGCGTCCGCTTTGCCGAGAAGCGTAGAGAGGGAAAAGAAGCCGGAAGGCGTCAAAGTCCGCCGCATGCGACTGTAGCCCGGTCTCCATGGGCGATTTGGCCGCCAAACGCAAATAAGAGAGGGCTCAGCTGAGCAGGGCGCGGCGCCGTTCCAGTGATTCGGCGGGCCAATGCGCCTTGCTGTGATAATATTCCTCCACCGCCGGCACTCCTTCCGGAAGCCGCACCCAGGGTAGTTTCGAGCGGGTGTAGATGTGGATGTCGGGCGGCAATGAAGCGGGTGTGTCGAGCGTGCCGACCCTGACGAAGTGCACTGCGTCCCCCGCGCCGCGATAATTGCTCCACAGCGCGACGTGGCAGGCCGGGCAGCGCCAGATCCGCTGGCCGCGCCCGCTCTCGGACGGCGTCATCACCGGTTCGGCGGCGCCCCTGGTCGTCTCCACCCGGTCGGATTCGATCAATGCGTTGATCGCGAAGGCGCTGCCGGTCTCGGTCTGGCAGCTGGTGCAATGGCAGCAATGGACGAACATGGGCCCGCTGCTCAGCCGGTAGCGAACCTCCCCACAGGCGCACCCGCCTTCCAGTCCCTCGGCCATCTCGCTCTCCCTTTCCGCTGAAAGGATAAGGCGGCGACCGGCGAAACGAAAGCGCCGGCCAGGCCCGGCACCAGAGCTACAGACGCAAAAAAGGGACCCGAAGGTCCCTGAAAACAAAATGGGAGCTGATCTTGCGACCAGCCCCCACTTGTCCCGGGTCCGAACTGCCGCGCCGGTGAGGGCTTGGCGTCATTCCCGAGCGGGTCGGAACTCCTTTGGAGCAAGCTCCTCCGAAACTCCTGCCGGGTTCCGGCCGAGGTCTTGCGACCTCGGTCGGTTCCCTTTCGCAGGTCCTTTGCCCGAAGGCTCCGGTCTGCAGGACGTCCGAAAAAAGTGGGATCGGCTTGCGCCTCACGCTTCTTTCTCGATCGCCCAACCTCCGCTTCCGTGGCCTTTGTCCCGAAGGACAACGCCTGCTTCCGCGGCGGTTCGCGTCTCCGAGCTTCTCTTCCTTGCGGTCGATCCGCTCTTCCTCGCGAAACCCGACAATGTCCTGACCAACCGATTCGCGCCAGCGGAATCTCAGGGTTTGTACCTGTGGATAACGGGGATATCGTGGATAACTACCGGGTTTGAATAAAGGGTAGTTCCCTAGGGGTTGGTTTGCCCGCGGCGGGCGATCAGCCAGCTCAGCCAGGTGCAGGGAATCGCGCTGGCGGCGAGCGACCAGGGATACCAGTCGGGGCCGAAATCCACCGGCCCCATCGTCGACACCACCACCCCGAACATGCCGAGCGCAGTGCCGACCAGGGCGAGGACGACCGCGTGCCAGCCCAGCGCGAACCCGGCGAAGCGCAGTGCGACCACGCCTGCGAAGACCGTGATGACCAATCGGTAGGAGAGCGCGAGCAGATTGTCGCCGGCCTCGAGCATGGGCTCGCCCATCGGCGGGAAGACTCCAGTGGCGTGGAAGATCGAATCGATTGCGATCGACAGCACGACGTTGATCGCCACCGCGATCAGGATGGCGATGGTGCTGCGCACCAGTCGCAGCCGCGGCTTCGCTTCCGATTCGGTCATCGTCCGGCTCCCCCTGTTCCGAGCCGATTCATATCGGCTCCGGAAGCTTTGTCACAGGCCGATCCGGGAAACAGGATGATGGTTCGCGGGGGAGGCGCGGAGGGGAAACGCTGTCGAGCGCCGCCTCCGCGCCTCCCGCCGCCGGCGCGCTACCAGGTGTAGACCACGCCGTAATAATCATAGACGTTCCGGCCATAGTCGCGGTCGAAGTCGGGCTCCTCGCCGGCGCGGAAGCTCGGGCCGCTTTTCAGTTTCTCCTTGTCCAGGTCGACGACATAGCCGCCGCGGTCCGGGTCGTAGTCGAGCGTGCCCCAGGGCAGCGGATAATGATTGTCGCCGAGGCCGAACAGGCCGCCGAACGACATCACCGCATATTCCGCCTGGCCGCTTTTCTTGTCGACCATGAAGCTCTCGATACGGCCGAGCTTCTCGCCGTCGCGATTGTAGACGGCGGTGCCTTCGACGCGGTTGGATGCGATCAGGCGCTTCGGCCTGTCGATGGTGGTCCCGTCGCGAGTGATGGTCTGTTCCATGATGTTCATTGTCTCCAGTCAAACCCCCGCGAATTCAACGCTTTCGGCAAGGACAGGCTCCCGCCCGCGCGACCGGAGGTGGTAAAATCGGGAGGATGTTTCACTTGTCGCGCTTCGTCCTTCATGCTGTCCTGTTCGTCGGACGAGAAAGGGGAGGGAGAAGCATGGCCACGGCGCGTTACCTGCTCGCTGTCGCTCTCCTCGCCCTCGCGCCTTCGCCCGCCGCGGCGCGCAACGAAGTGCTCCACAGCCAGTGGCTCGGCCTGCGCTTCGAGCAGGGGGGACAGCCGGCGCGGCTCTACATGCGCGGCCTTTACACCGTTGAAGTGCGGCTGCGGCCCGGGCCGTTCCGCATCCTCCTGCCCACCCACGGCCGCGACGACGTCTACCAGATCGCCGCCTGGACCAGCGATTCGATCTTCCGCGACGCCCCGGTCGGCGTCGATCTCGACAATGCCGACACCGAACGGGAGGCGGTCTATTTCGGGCCGGGCACCGGCATGGCCGACACCGTGGCGGGCTCAGGCACGCTCTACCTCAGCGATCGCGGCCACAATTTCCTCAGCGGCCTCAGGCTCGGCCCGGACCGCGCCAACCATGTCGTCTTCTATTCGTCGACCTGGGGGGAGGAGGGCGTGACGCCGCTGGAGCGGATGAACGGTCGTCTCTACCTCATCGCATTTTACGACGAGGATCATGACGGCCGGATGGAGAATGGCGAATATGAGTTCATCATCCTCGACTTCGATCGCTAGCGCGCTCGCCTTGCTTGCCCTCGCGGCCGCGCCGCCTGTCGCAAGAGCGCAGGGATCGACCCGGGCCGAAATGGAAGCCGCTGCCGCGAATGTCAGGGCGGCCGCACAAGAGGCCGACACCATCGACGAAGCCGCCGCCTTCATGGAAAGCTATGCCGCCGACCTCCGGGCGGGCAACCGCGCCGCCATCGCCGACCGCTACGACCGGAGCGGCGCCTGGCGGCAGGGCAATGGCGACAATGTCCTCGAGCCCTGGGACCGTATCCGCGACATTTATGCGGGCGCTCGCTGGGAGAGGCCCGCATCGTTCGAATGGCGCGATCTTCATTACGAACCCGCCGGACCCGACGCGGTCGTCGTCGCCGGCGCCTTCCTGTGGGGCCGGGCCGAGGGGCAGCCACCCTATCTCTTCTCCTACACCGCCTTGCTCGTCCATCGGGACGGACGGCTGCGCATCCGCCTCGAGCATGAAAGCATGCGCCCGGTTCTCGCCGAACCGGCGCACTGAGGGGAAGCGTCGCGCCTCAGCCGCGCGGCGGCAGATTGGGATGGCGGGGCTGGACCGGGGCGGAGGTCCGCATCGAGCGCGGCGGCCCGTCGAGGTTGTTGCGCGGTTCCCCGCGCAACACCCGGCGCGCGAAGAAGAAGACGATCACCATGCCGAGCAGCGCCCACCAGCCCCAGTCCGGCATGCCGCCCAGCGACGGCAGGCTGAGATCGTCGAGCCAGGCGAACATCGATTCGCCCTCCGGCTTGGCGTCGGCGGTGGCCGGCGCGCTCGTATCGATCGCGGTCGGAACGGCGGCGGGCGGCTCGGCCACGGGCGGCGCGGCGATGGCGGTCTTGCCGTCCGCGCTCGCCTCGCCGCCGCACGCCGCGATCTCGGCCGCCAGGACCGTACGGTAGTTGCCGGCATTGATCGCCGGCAGGTCGCCGTCCGGATGATCGGCCAGATAGCGTTGCGGCGCGCAGCTGCAGACGCGGCCGTAATTGGCCGGGCGGTTCGCCGGGTCCGACGCCGTGTCGGTGAGGCACGTCGCCGTCGCCGTCGCGCGAAAGATGCTGCGCCTCGCCTCGCTTTGGATGTCGCGAACACTGTCGACCGGCTTTGCCGCCGCCAGCAGGACGGCGATGGGAAGCAGGGCGGTGGCGATGATCTTGCGCATGTCACTTCCCGATTCGGTGGTCCGGCGGCGAGTAAGCCCGGTGACGGCGGCGATGTAAAGTTACGGCCGGTCGGTGTCGCGCGGGCGGACCGGTCCGCTCTGGCGCATTCCGGGCGGCGGCCCGATCAGATCGCTGCGACTCTCGCGCCGGAACAGCCCGCGCAGCAGCAAGGCGAGGACCAGTAGGCCGATCGCTGCCCAGGCCCAGAGCGGCGTGGATTCGCCGAAAGTGCGAATCCGGTCGAGCAGCCCCGGCCCCCGCAACTCGGCGAGCGCGGCATCGGAAGTCGCGGCCGGCGCCGGCCGGGATTGGCCCGCCGCCGCCGGCGTGGCGTCATACAGGCGCCGCTGCATTTCGGCGGCCTGCACGGCCGGCAGGCGAAGGGCGCAATAATTGGTCGCGGGCTGGATGCTGCTCTGGAAGGCCGGCGAACCCAGAGCGGGCAGCACGTCGAGCGAGACATTCTGCATATAGGTGTCGAAGATGCAGCCACAGAAACTCGCCATGTCGCCGGCGCTCATGGTCGGCGTCGCAAGCTCCCGTCGGCAGGCGCCGATGCCCTGGCTGCGATAGGCGTCACGCGCGGCCGGCGTGCCGAGGTCTGGGGTGCCCGGCCCGGCCGCGGCCAGCAGCAGGGCGATCGGCATCAATGTCGCGGCGACGCGTCTGCGCATGCTTGCTGCTCCGGCCGGTGTCGCCGCAACTTACGCGGGGGCACGCGGCCGAAGCAATGCGTCGCCTGATACCTTCTTAATGCTGCAGTTCGGCCGGCACGGTCCCGCCGCTGACCGCGAGCTTGCGCATCACTTCGCGGTGGAGCCAGATGTTCATCTCGGCGCTTCCGTCCTTGGCGCCGGAATAGCCGAGCTCGGTGGCCAGCTCGCTCCGGTTGGCGAGGCTGGGATCGAGGTCGAGCAGCTTCATCAGGTCGACGATCGAGGTCCGCCAGTTGAGGTCGGGATCGCCCTTGGCGTGCATTTTCTGGGTGAGCATCGCCTCGACGTCGACCGCGGCGGCGGCGGTGGGCGCGGCTTGCGGCTGGCCGACCTGCGGCATCGCCGAGACCTGGCCGGAGCCGTGCGCGCCGGTCTGCGCCTGCTGCTGCTGGGCCTGGGCCCGCGCCACCTCTTCAGCCGACGGGCGCCAGCCGAAAATGGCGGTCTTGATCGTGTCGAAAATGCTCATGGCGCGGCTCCTTGGCCTGGGGGGATGGTGCGCAGACAATGAACCGCGAGCCAAAGAGTTGCGTGCCCGCCGGACGAACCGGGCCCGGATTCCGGCGGGCTTGCGAAATCGCCGAAACAGGCGGAAGATCGAGCCTCACACTGTGGGGGGATGGCCATGAAACCCACGCATCGCGTGAATCGGCGTTCATTCCTGGGGAAGGTCGCGGGCGGCGCGGGCGGCGCGGTCGCCGCCGGCGCGCTCGGCATCATCGGCGGCGAGGCGCGGGCCTGGCAGACCGGCCCCTATACCGGCGTCACCGACAGCGACAGCGGCAGCCATGCCGACAATGCCGGCCACGGCCGCGGCCCCGGCGGCAATGCCTACGGCCAGCCGGCCCAGCCCCAGAACAACCAGACCGGCTATTCGGACAGCGACAGCGGCGCCAATGCCGATCCAAGCGGCGGCGGCAGGCGCGGCGAGCGCCGCCAGACCGGGATCACCGACCGCGACCCGACCGACCCCTATGGTCAGGGCCACGGCAATACCGGCGGCACCTCGTACAACAGCATCCAGCGAAGACCGGACGGCAGCGTCGCCCATTATACCGGCATCACCGACTCCGACAGCGGCGCGGCCCGGGACCCTTCCAATTACGGCCGCGGCAGCCGCGATTGCCGGGACAACGACTCATCCCAGCCCGACTGGCGCAACCGCGACCCGGTCCGCCGCTGCCAGTGACCTAGCTCAAACCATCCCCAGCGCGCGGGCGAAGGCGAGAGTGTCGTAGCTTTCCTGGAAGCGGACGACCTTGCCGTCCCTGAAACTGTGGATGTCGATCTTGGGGACGTCGATCTCGATCCCGGTCGCCTTGTTCTTCCAGCCGCAGCGGCCGACCATGACGATCTCGTCCCCGCCCTCGCCGACGATGAAGCGGTCGACATGGTAGAAGAGCATCTCCCAGTCGCGCAGCAGGCCCTCGAAATAATTGGCCGCCTCGGCGCGGCGCATGTGCACCCCGGAAACCTCATCGGGCACGTCCGCGCTCAGCGCCGAATGCATTTCAACCTCGTCGTCGAACATGTCGAGGATCTCGGCGGCATTGCCGCCCTTCGTCGAATGCCAGCGCGCATAGGCGCCCTGCAAAGTCGCGAGATTGGCTTCGGCGGACATGTCTCTTCTCCCCGATGAGTCGGGCAAGAATAGCAGAAGAAACGGAATCGCGCAGCAGGCCGCGGCTTCGCCGCTCTACTTGAGCAAGCGAAGAAAACATTGGAGGGGCGAACGGCCCGGCGCGCGCCGCCGGGCCGCCGGTTCAGCGGCTAAACTGCGCCCTTATCGCGCCGGCGGGGAAAGCGGCGGTGTGGACGTTGACGTAGAAGGCGCCCGGATCCTGGATCAGCTCCTGGGCCAGCTCGCGGGTCACCGTCGCGCAGTCGTGGCTGTTGCCGCTCGCCGCCGGCGCCGTCAGCGGAACCACGACCGGCCCGGGGGACTCCGGCCCGGCGCGGTGGATATGGGCAGCCGTCGGCGTGCCGATATTGCTGACGACGAGCGTGTAGCAGACCCGTCTCTGGCCGGCATTGACCCTGAACTCGGCCGTGCCGGTGCCGTCGGGATCGCCGGGGCCGGGCCGCTCGGCGGCGCCGGTCATGGTGAGGTTATAGGGACGGCCGCCTTCCTGGGCGGCGAGCAGGCCGGGAAGGGCCAGCGCCGCAAGCGCGGCGACGGGCAACAGAGTTCGCATGTTCATAGGAGGTCCTCCTTCGCGCGCGCCGGGCACGAGCAAGCAGGGCGCGAAACGCGGCGCGCTGTAGACAGAACCATTGGAGAGGGGAGGGGTTCCGGTTGGCAATCAGCCGGCCGGCAGCGTCCAGGTCAGCACGCCCCGGTCGCGGTCGGGCGCCTGTTCTGGCCTTTCGGGCCCGGACACCATGCTCACGCCCCGCCTTTCCGTTCAATAAGTCTTTCAAGTCAGGATGAGAGGGACGCCATGCCTTGCATGGCTGCGGGTTTCCGCAAGGAAATCCGCACCCGCTCCCCCTGACGACTCGGAAAGCACGGCAAGAAAATCTAGCTGGGCTCGTTTCCGGTTCAAGCCAACCGGTAACGAGCCTAGCGGGCGCCTGTCACGTCGTGGACGAACAGCCGGCCGCCGGTCCAGGGGCCCACGTCGTAGGTGTGGCCGCCCCTCAGTTCGAAACTGGGCGGCTGGACCGGCGGTGCGCAATAATGATGTCCGGGCGGAACGTCGTAATCCCCGGCCTCGACCCGCGCGAGCGCGCGGCCGGCCATGCCGCACTGGATCGGCCCGCCCGAGCGGTTGCGGACGATCGCCAGATCGGCGGCGGCGACCGGGACGGGGGCGGGTGTCGACTCGCCCGGCGCCGGCGCGGGCGGGGCCGGAAGCGGCGGCGGCGCCGGCCCGTCCACCGCGCCCGGCATTCCGGGCAGCGGCGGCAGCGGCGGATTGGGATCGATCGTGCGGCCGGTCGCCGGATCGAAGACCGGAGCGCGGCGCGGCGGCCCCTGGCTCTCGCGGGCGAGGACCGAGGTCGCCGATCCGCCGGTTGCGGCGAGGCATTCGGGCATATGGTCGCGATAGGCGCGCCGTTCGAGCGGCGTTCCTTCGCCGGCCAGGTCGCGGGCATGGCCGCCGGCGGTCTGGCGGTCGACGGCGCAGGCGCAGGCCGCCCGGACCAGCGCCGGGGACAGGTCGTCGTCGCTCTGCTCGAAGCCGGCCGCGCATTCGCGCGCCGCCGCCGCTTCCTGCTCCCGGTCGCAGGCGGCGAGGCCCATCAGCGGGACGGCCAGGACGATGGCGAACAAGGTGCGCATGGCCGCTCCCCGGTCCGAGTTCAGTCCCCGAAGGGCGGCGGCGGCGATCCGTTGGTCGCGATCGCCCACACTTTCTTGAACCACCTGCGTCGCTCGGGCAGGCCGTTGGTGCCGCCGTTGATCACCTTGGTGATGCGGCGGATGCGGTTGGCGTCGGCTTCGGCGTTGAGGTGGCCGTCATTCCATTCCTCGAGCGCCGGAATGAAGGCAAAAGCGGAATCGACGATCAGCCCGGGATTGGCTTCGAGATTGACGCCGATCCGGTTGCCCATCTTGCGATAGGCCGCGCGGCCGGTGGTCTGCAGCGCGCCCCCGCCGCGATAGGTGAAGCCGTCGCCCGGCTGGGTGTTGCCGAGCTCGCGCGCCTTGGTCGGGTTGCCCAGGCCGTAGACCCGCTCGGCCAGGGCCGGCGCGTTGCGCAGCAGGCCCGGCGCTTCCGCGGCGGTGACCTTGGCCGAATGGTTGCCGACCCCGAATATCTCGAGAAGCCGGGCGGTGGTCGAATAGCTCATATTCTCGAACAGGACGAGGCCGCCGCCGGTCTCGTGGAGGACCTGCGCCAGGAAATTGGCCACTCTGATCGGCGTCGTTATTCCAAAGCTCGCGAACTTGGGGGCTGCGATCTGGAGTCCCGCCGTATAGTTCATCTTCGCATGCGGCGCGGCGTCGGCGAATATGTGCGAGATATCCATGATTGGCCCTCCCTGTTCCCGTCGTTTCTTCGTTTCTGCAATAGACGCGTACAGGGCCGGACGCCTGACGTATCAGCCGACTCGCTCTTGATTCAAGCTCTATTCCTGTGCTGCGCCTGGCGCCGGTTTTCTACTTGGCTTGGTGCCGTGATCGGATCTGATGTGACAGATCAAAGTCACAAAGTGCACAGATGACCAAGCGGGGCCGGTTATCCTGGATTGTACGGTGACTGTTGTCCCGCGCGATCGGGCCGCCGGTTACTCGGCTCGGCTAGCTGGGCAACCGCCAGCTTACCGCGCCCCGGTCGCGGTCGGCTACCGCCTGGCCGCGCGCGTCGCGGGCCGGCCGGTAGCGGGCGCGCGAGCGCAGGATCCGGCAGGTGGTGCTGTCGAGCGCCGCCGATCCGCTCGACTGGCTGATCGCGCATTCAGTGACCCGTCCGTTCGGACCGATCGCCAGGGTGAAGGCGACCCGTCCGGTCTCCTCGTTGCGCAGCGCGCTGGCCGGATAATCGTCCGGCGAGAACAGGGAAAGCAAAGGCGGGTCCGCCCGCGCGCGCACCGCCGCCGCCGCGCCGCCGCCGGCGCGTTCGGAGTCCGCCGCAATATTTCGGTCGGCGCCGGGCCCCGGCGCCCCGCCCGCCTCGCCGCCCCCGTCGCCGCTCCGCCGGCGCAGATATTCGTCGACGCAGACGGTGAAAATCTCCCTCTGCTCTGCGCGCTCGGCGTCGGTCAGCGGGCGCACCGACTGGTCCCGCAACTGGTCGCTGCTCTTCTCGGCCATCCCGACCTCGAGCGTGCAGCCGCAGATGATCGGGATGCCGGCGGAGGTCTCCTCCGACCAGCGGCCGATATCGGCCAGCTCGGCCGGGGCCGCGCTTCGGCAGGTCCGCTCACCATGCATTCGAAACTCGTTGCGATAGGCCTCGTCGGTCCGCCGGCTGCAGCCTGCGAGCGCGATCAGCAGCAAGACAGCGGAAGCGATGCGCATTTCTGGCCCCCCGGTCGGAGCCCCGAATAAACGCGTCCCGCCGGGGGAAGTAAAGCCATGGGCGCGCGCACTGGCAATTGGCGCGCCGCCGCCGTAACCCCGGGCGATGGAACGGGGGATCACGATGCGTTTCACTCTCGGCCTGGCGGCGATCCTGCTCCTTGCGAACCCGGCTGCCGCAACCGCGCAGGCGCCGACCCTCGGCGAGCGCATCGGCGGTGTCGAGCTTGTCCTGGAAGCGCGGATCGAAGCTTTCGCCCGCGCCCGCCGGGAGGTGCTGGCGGAGGCAATCGGGCCCGCAATGCGCGCCCACGACGTCGAGATCGCCGAATCCTCCACCGCCGACGGGCAGCTGGCTTTCCGGGTCGCCGATCCCGCGCGGGTCGACCAGGCGTTGCAGATCGCGCGCACCAAAGCCGCGGAAGGCGAACCGGCCGGCGCTCCCCCATGGGAAGCCGCAATCGCCGGCGGCAACCGCATCGTCATGCGTCAGACTCCCGCCGGCCTCGAACCGGCAGTGGGGGCGGCGCTGGACGCGGCGCGCGGGATCATCCTTGAGCGGCTCGGCGCGATCGGCGCGCGCGATCCTTCCGTCGTCCGCCAGGGTTCGAACCGTCTTCTCGTCCGGGCGCCCGGGGTTCGGGATTCCGCTTCGGTCAGGGCGCTGCTCGGGCGCACAGGCCGCCTCGAACTCCGGCTGGTCGATCAGGATGCGGACCAGGCGCAGCTTGCCGCCGGACAGGCGCCGCCCGGCACCGAGATCCTGCCTTTTCCCGACTATGGCGACGAAGGCCGCCTCGCCGTCCAGCGGCGGGCGATCCTGACCGGCGACCGGATCGCCAATGCGATTCAGGGCTTCGATCCGAATACCGGCATGCCGGTCGTCACGATCCGTTTCGACCAGGAGGGCAGCCGCCTGTTCGCCCGGGTGACAGCGGATAACGTCATGCGCCAGCTGGCGATCGTCGTCGACGGAACCGTCATCTCCGCCCCCAACATCAACGAGCCGATCCTTGGCGGCGCCGCCCAGATCGCCGGCAACTTCACCGTCGAAAGCGCCGGCCAGCTCGCCATTACCCTGCGCTCCGGCGCGCTGCCGATCGGGCTTGACGTGATCGAGGAACGCGCGCTGCCGCCACGCTGACCGTCGGGCTGAGGCCGTCGCCGCGGCCGTCGCCGCGGCCGGCGGCGTGAAGAGGCGGGGCAAAGCGCGGAATTTGTGCTTTATTCGTTGCGGCGATTTTGCGGGGGGCAGTGATGGGGGAGTTCGATTTCGTCTTTTCGCTGTTCGGCCTGCTGCTGGGGTTCAGCCTGGTCGAGGTTCTTTCCGGGCTGGTGCGGACCCTGAAGCTGCGCCATCCGCCGGGGCCGCATTCGAAAGTCGCGGTGCGGATCGGCTGGCTGACGCCCCTGCTCGGCTTGTTCGTGCTGGTCGATCTCACCAGCTTCTGGAACATCGCCTGGCGCAGCCGCGACGCGATCCCGGCGAATTTCGGGACGATGCTGATCGGCGTCGCCGTCACCGGCCTCTATTATTTCTCGGCCTCGATGGTGTTCCCCGACAAGCCCGAGGACTGGCCCGATTTCGACGAATGGGCGGCGCGGCACAAGCGCCAGGTGATAAGCGGGATCCTGATCTGCAATTTGATCGTGACCGCGCTGATCCTGCTGCCGCGTCCCCAGTTCTGGACCTTCCCGATCCTCACCCAGAACGGTGTCCTGCTGGCCATCATGGCCCTCGCCGCCTTCGCCCGCCCGCGTTGGCTGACCGGGACGACTTTGGCGGGAATGCTCGCCTTCTACGCCTGGCTCGCCTGGCATTCGCTGGGCGCCTAGGGGCAGCGGAGCAGGGAACCGAAATCGGAAGACAGGCGCCGCTATCCCTGACGCGCCTGACTCTTCCTCCGTGTCCTCGCGGGCTGCATGTCGAAAAGCGGCTCTCCGCGTGACGCTCGTCACGCTTCATCCCGCCCCGGCGCTCTAGCCTGCCCTCTCCACAGATGGGAGAAACATGATGCGATCGACTCTTGGACTGACTGGCTTGCTGGCTGTTTTGGTGGCGATGCCTGCGGCAGCGCAAACTCTGCCTGCCAACCGTACTTTGGAAGTGACCGCAGAAGTCGCGGCACTGGTGCCCGCCGATTCGATTTTGCGGGTCGAAGCCAATCTGGCGGGACGGGCATCCGGATGGAGCGGCGTTCGTAGTTGCGGGGATGGCGCCCGGGCTCAAGCGGCGCTTCGCACGGCATTTCGCGCTTGGCTGGGTGAGCAGGTTGCCGGGCATCCAGGCAGGAGACTCCTCGCCTGGGGCTGGGGGAATTCGACCTGGTCTTACAGCAATAGCCGCGATCCATGGCCGAGCAATGCGCGCCGCTGTCGGGGCGCGTTGAGGAGCGCGCCAAGCTATGTCGAGTTCTACTGAGCCGATGACGGCCCCCCGTTTTCATGATTACGGAGGGCGGTGACGCATTACGGAGCTCGGAACCGCATTCCGATGACACGACCGCGTTCCGGAGGCACAATAGTCGATTCCAATTGGGAATTGTGTCTCCGGAATTATCGCGCTGGCTGACCAGGGCAATGCTGGCGGGCATGCGCGGTTTCTGCGTCTGGTTCGCCTGCCCCGGCTGGGTTGGCTGAACGAGGTCCGGACAGTCGGCGAAAGGGGTGCGCCGCCGCCTTTATTACTTTATCGTCGACGCCGATCGAGACAGGAGGGACACTTCATGACCGCCTTCAACGCCGTTCGCTTCAAGGTGAAACCGGGCCGCGAGGGGGAGTTCCTCGACGCGCACCGCGCCATCGCCACCGACTGGCCGGGCCTGAGGCACGCCAACATCGTCGAGACCGGCGAGGGCGGCTATTGCATCATCGCCGAATGGGACGACATGGACAGCCTCGTCGCCGCCCGGCCGATGATGATCGCCACGCTCGACAGCTTCCGCGACACGCTCGACGATCTCGGCGACGGCCGCGGCGTCACCGATCCGGCCTCGGGGCCGGTCGTGCTGGCGATGAAATAAGGCCGCCATGTACCTGCCCGTGCCCGTGCTGGCGGCGATCGGCCTCGCATTCCTGATCCTTGTCTTCCTCGCCTTCCGCCGCCGCGGCGGCGACCGCGACCTGATGGCGCCGCCGCGACTTGGTACCGCGCCGCCGCCGATGGCGACGCCGCTTCCCGGCACGCCGCTGACCGGCAGCGTGCCGCCCGAGCTTGAAGCCGAGGTGCGCAGGCTGGTCGCCGCCGGCAACAAGATCGAAGCGATCAAGCAGCTCCGCGCCGCCACCGGCCTCGGCCTTCGGGAGACGAAGGAGATGGTCGAGCGGATGTGAGGGCGCGTCCCGGCGCCGCTTGAGCAGTAACGGCAAGAGTCTATTGTCATCCGCATCAGGTCGGGGGGCGGCGATGGCTGGGCGATACGTGGCGGTGAAGCCGCCGAGGTTCGAGATCGAGCAGGGCATGGGCGGCGAGAGGGTCAGGATCCGCGCCCGGCGCAATGTCTTCGCCTTGCTGTTCTTCCCGTTCTGGCTGTCCATCTGGACGATCGGCGGGGTGGCCGCCGTCGGCGAATTCCTGCGCACCGGCGAGCCGTTCCTGGCGATCTGGCTTTGCGGCTGGGCGGCGGGAGAGATCTTCGTCGGCGGGGCGCTGGCCTGGATGATCTGGGGTTCGGAGCTGATCGGCGTGACCGGCGGCGACCTCGAGATCGGCCAGCGCCTTTTCGGCTGGACCCGTTCGCGCCTCTATCGCGGCCGCGACGTCGGCCACTTGTCGGCGGCCGAGAGCAATCCCTTCGGCCGCTACCAATTCTCCATCCCCTTCCTGATGCGGTCGTGGACCGGCGCGATCAAGTTCAGCTACGGCGGACGCACCGTCTACGCGGCCCAGGGCCTCGACGAAGCCGAGGGCCGGATGATCGTCGAGCGCCTGCTGCGGCACCTGCCGCAAGGCGCTGCCAGCTAGGAATGGCAACGCCCGGCACCCTGCACCTCGTCTGCGGCAAGATCGCCGCCGGCAAATCCACCCTCTGCGCCCGCCTCGGCGCGGCGCCGAACACGGTGACGATCAGCGAGGACGCCTGGCTCAAGGCCCTGTTCGGCGAGGAGATGAAGGAAGCGGCGGACTATGTCCGCGTCCAGGCGAAGCTGCTCCCGCCGATCGGCGGCCTGGTCGCCGACTTGCTCCGCGCCGGCCTCGACGTGGTGCTCGACTTCCAGGCCAACACCGTTCGCCGCCGCGCCTGGATGAAGTCGGTCGCCGAAGCCGCCGGCGCCCCCCACCTGCTCCACTGGCTCGACGTTCCCGACGAAACCTGCCGCGCCCGCCTCCACGCCCGCAACGCCGCCGGCGGCCACGATTTCGCCGTCACCGACGAGCAATTCGACCTCATCACCAGCTACTTCGAGCCGCCCAGCGCGGAGGAGGGGTTGGAGGTGGTGGTGGAGTAATCAGGCATTGCCCCGGCCGTCCTTGTCTAGGCTGGCCGGGCAGGGCATCAGCATACCGGCACTCCAATCGCACCCTCCTCAGGCAAAGACACTGCCGCGGGAGGCGGCGATCTGGGCATCGTCGAGGCGCCGCATCAACAGGATCAGGGCCACGCTCGCCGCGACGCTCACGCCGGCGGAGATCAGCTGGAGGGAGTGCGACAAGTCCACGGCGGCGGGTGTGTCTCCCCCGGGATAGAAAGGGAGGTTGGCTGCGATGTTCGAGGCGATCCACAGGCCCCACCACCAGCCGATCAGGGAGGATTCCATTTCTTCATGGCGGCCGGCCAGCCGGTGGCTCTCGTCCCAGACCTCCTTCATCGCCTGGAAGGGCATGACCAGGTTCGCGAGGGGAACGAAGAACCAGCCGACCGCCCAGCCCGGCGTGATCGACATTTCGACGCCGAACGAATGGGCATTGGCGTTGGTCCGGTAGATCCACATTCCCACGACGACGACGCAGATGAGGAGCGACACGAGAGAAAGCAGTTCCAGGATCAGCATCGCATCGTCCTCAGGCAGGAAGACGAACCCGGCCAGCGCGACGAGCACCTCTGCGATCATATTGGCGACGAGGGCTCCGGTCGCCACGCGTGCCAGCCCCCTTGGATCCTTGAAGGTCATCGATTTCCCCCTGTCCGGTTCCCGCGTGCATCCTGGGGAAAAGCGGGGGGGAATGCCAGAGGCTTGCAGTCCGGGCACGGCTCTGGCGCAATTCCACATGTTCCTGATATGTTCGCATCATGCCCGAGTCCCGAATCGCCATCACGCCCCAGGAACTGGAGAAGGCCCTGCGCGTCTGGCTGACGGTCTGCCCGAAGCGGACCTGGCACGATTTCTGGTTCCACAGCGAGACCGTCGCCAAATGGGGGAGCGGCGCCGCGCCGCGCGACCGCTTCGATCCCCGCCACGCGCTGGCCCAATATCTGGCCGGCAAGTTCGCCCAGGCCTGCTGGGAGGTCGCCCGGCCGCCGATCGAACATCCCGCCGGCAATCCCGCCCCGTCCGTCGATCCCGATGCCGGTGACGGGTGATGGCCGATCTCCACCCCTTCCAGGATCTCTATGACGCCGCGATCCGCCATAGCGCGGTCAGGATCACCTGCGGCCGCTGCCGGCACAGCGTCGTGTTCAACCTCGCCGCGCTCTGGTGGCGCTTCAACCGCAATGGCTGGAACGACCGCTTCGTCCATGTCCGCCGCCGGCTGGTCTGCCGGCCCTGCCGGGATCAGCGCGGCGTGAAGGTGCGGCCGAGCCTCGAGTTCGGCGACATGGCGCCCACCGACACAAGCCTGCCGATGCCGTCCAGGGGAGACTGGGCGCGCGAGGCGCGGCGGCGGCGGTGAATGTCTGCTTTCGACCCATTGCAGACATTGGCCGCTCGGCACATTGTGCAGAGTGAAATCCAAAGCTGAGGTCAAGCCGTGCCTGAATCGACGAACGAACTAGCTCCTCCGCCCATGGCCACAGAGTTTGGAGCAATAGAGGTGCTGAGAGTCTGGGCCAAATCCAACTCGCCTCAACAAGTAGCCCTTCAGACTACCTGGGATGACCCAGGCGCATGGGGCCTTCTCTTGGCGGACGTAGCGCGTCACGTCGCTAGAGCTTACTCAGAACAAGGGACGCCAGAAGTCGAAGCCTTAGAGCGGGTGGTGACTCTTTTCAGGGCCGAATTAGCTTCTCCAACCGATGAACCTACGCGACTGTAGACGGGGGAACAGCCAATGTCCGCTTTCCACCCATTGCGGTCATTCGCGCAACAGGCCACTCATCTGGCTGCAGTTGGGGAGGAACGACGTGAAGATGCCGGACTACGAGGGCTATGTAGCTGTGTTCGGGAATGCGTTTCGGCAGATCGTTGATGACAGGATTGCCAAACTTCGAGGTAGCGCCAACGCGTACGATCAAGGCTATCTCATGGGTCTTCAACGGGCGGTGACGCTGATGCGGCAGATCGCACAACAATGTGAAATACCATCCGCCGTTCTTGGCGTCGCTGACATCGACGAAACGGAGTTTGTCCGACGCTGACGATGTCCGCTTTCCACCCAAAGCGGACATTCGCGACCCGGCCTTTACGATGGCGCGCCAACCTCTATCCTGCCCGAATGTGCAACCTCTACCGCCTTGCCAAGTCGAAAGAGAACCTCGCGACGCTGTTCGACGCCCGGCCGCTGGTCGACCCACCCGAGGTCAAGACCGCCATCTACCCGAAATACGAATCATGGGTGGTCCGCAAGGAGGCAGGGGAGCGGGCGCTGGACCTGATGCCTTGGGGAATCATCCGCTCGATGCCCGGCAAAAGGCCAGGGGTGATGATCAAGAAGGCGGTGACCAACGTCCGCAACCTCGACAGCCCGTTCTGGCGCTCGACGATCGCCGCGCCGGGGCAGCGATGCCTGGTCCCGTTCAGCGCCTTTGCCGAGCCCAAGCCCGGCAAGGATGAGGAGGGGAGGCCGGCCAATCACTGGTTCACTTTGCCGTCCTCCGAAGTCGCCGCCTTCGCCGGTATCTGGCGCTTCAACGAAGGCGCCGCCCGCTTCGCCTTCCTCACCTGCGAGCCCAATCCCCTGGTCGCGCCGCTCCATCCCAAGGCGATGCCGGTGATCCTCCAGCCCGACGATTACGACGCCTGGCTGCACGGCGAGGCCGCCGACGCCTGCGCGCTGGCCCAGCCCTTCCCGTCGCAGCTGATGGCGGTGGCCTGAACGATAGCCCCGGCTCTGCCGGCACTGAATTGAGTAAATGGGCGCCCGAATCCCTTTCGCCTTCCCCCTTCACCACTTTATCTACATAAAACTTGTGAAATAGGATTTGGCCCGTCATCGCTCCTCGAAACAAAGGAGCAGCCGATGACCGATTCCCCCCGAGCGCCCGCCATGAAGGTGCTCGAGCCCGCGGCGAAAGGCGACCTTCGCGCCCTGCGCGATCGCCGCCACCGCCTTCGTCTCCGCCCCCCTTCCGCCGAAGCAAGGCTCGGCCAATGAGCGGCGCCGAAATCCTCGACGCGGTCCAGGCCTTCCTCGGCCGCTTCGTCGCTTACCCCTCGCCCGAGGCGCCGGTCGCGCACACCTTGTGGATCGCCCACGCCCATCTGATGGACTCCTGGGAATCGACCCCGCGCCTCGCCTTCCTCTCCCCCGAGCCGGGCAGCGGCAAGACAAGGGCGCTGGAGATCAGCGCCCTGCTCGTTCCCAACCCGGTCGAGGCGGTCAACGTCACCCCCTCCTATCTCTTCCGCAGGGTCGGCGCCGGCGGCGAAACCAGGCCGACGATCCTGTTCGACGAGATCGACACCGTCTTCGGCCCGCGCGCCCGCGAGAATGAGGAGATCAGGGGCATGCTCAATGCCGGCCACCGGCGCGGCGCCTCGGCCGGCCGCTGCGCCGGCCGCGGCAGGACGGAGGAGATCCAGGCCTATTGCGCCGTCGCCGTCGCCGGGCTCGGCAAGTTGCCCGATACCCTTCTCGCGCGCTCGATCGTCATTCCCATGCGCCGCCGCGCCCCGGGCGAGCGGGTCGAGCCCTACCGCCGCCGTCTCCATCACACCAAGGGGCACGCCTTGCGCGCGCTTTTGGCGGAGTGGGCCCTGTCGATCAGGCCGCAGATGAACTCCTTTATGCCGGAGCTGCCGCCCGGCATCGCCGACCGCGACGCCGATCTCTGGGAATCGCTCATCGCCGTCGCCGACGCGGCCGGCGGCCCCTGGCCGGCACGGGCGCGTGTTACGGCTGTTACGGCTGTTACGGCTTCCCGGCGGGATAGTCCCAGCCTCGGGATCAGGCTGCTCCACGACCTGCGGGCGATATTCGGGGAGCAGGACCAGCTTCCGACTGGGACGATCCTGGCCTCGCTGCACGCGCTGGAGGAATCCCCTTGGGGCGACCTCAGGGGCAAGCCTCTCGATGCGATCGGCCTGGCGCGGCGCCTCCGCCCCTACGAGATCCGGCCGACCACCTTCCGCGAACTCGGCGTGACGATCAAGGGCTATCGCCGTGGCGACATGACCGACGCCTGGTCGCGGTATTTGGCGGTTGTGTCGTGACGAGTTGTGACGGCCGTGGCGGGAGGAAAAGTGTGCGCTGGCACCAGAATCCCCGGAATTCTGCCGTCATCTAATTTCTTGTCGAATCCGTGACTCCCCAAGCCGTTTCGGATGCGGCATAAGTCAAATATGGGGAATGCGGTGTCACTTGGAGGTGCGCCTGGAGCGGCCATTGTACCACAAAGCAAGGCGACGGAGCCGCCCCGTGAACAACAGCTTCACGGCACAGGCACCCAACAGCGCCCACTCGAACCCTCTGGGGAATCGTCACTGAGTGACCCTTTGGTGCTCGCCACGCTCTGGCTTGCCTTCGTCACAAGCTTGCTTGCTTTCTTCACCTATAGATTGTGGAGCGCCACCACCAAGCTCGCGACCGAGGCGAAAATCAGCGGCGAGACTCAGGCAGACAAGATGGAGCGATCTATCGCTGAAGCCGCCAAAGCCGCGTCAGCCATGGCAAAAATGGCGGACGCCGCTGATACTCAGATTAGGCACTCCCAAGATACCGCCGAGCGCCAGCTCCGTGCCTACGCAGGCATCGAAAGTCAGGGGATGGAGCCATACGAGTGGGGCTCGGCTGAAACTGGAAAGGTGATGTTCAACATCAAGAACTACGGGCAAACCCCGGCCTTTCAGTGCGTGACCAAGATCAGTCTGGCAGTCGCGCCCTACGACCGAGACTCGCCGATCATCCCGGACAAATGGGACCGGGAAGTCGAGCGTCCTCCACGCGACATACCGCCCGAAGGTAATTTGCTGAGGGAGGTCAACCTGCCTGCCGAGGAGATTGTCGCGCGGTGGCAAGACATAACGGACGGCACAGACGCGGTTTTCGTTCGAATCGAGATCACCTATTCCAGCTTCGGGCGCCGCTATCGCCAAACGACCGTAATGCACGTTGCAGGTAAGCGATACGGCGAAGGCAAGCTGAACACCACCAGGCAATCTGCCGAAGAGCAGCTTACAGGAGGCTAGGCGGCCAAGCCCTGCTCAGGGCTTCCCCCGCGCCAACCTGACGGAATGAGCCCTTATCGCTCGCGTCGTCTGACCCGGTTCCGGGGACTCAATACCCTATTCGAATTAGGGCACGGCCTCACGCCGCCGCGTCTCGAGTCGCGGGCGGGGCCTAGGGTTTGCGGGCCTTGAATTGGTAAGCTCTCGCCGGGTTTCGATTAGCTCTTTGCGAAACTAACAGGGGCGGTTCAGAGTGATTCAACCTCAGCCCAAATGGCGTCATTGCTTGCGCGGAGTTCATCCAACATTAGCTTCATGCGGCCCGCTGCTGCCCGATTTGGAGCGTACACTCGTCCCTCATCCCCCCGAAAATGGGTGAGAATTCCGTTCGTCACCAATAAATTTAGGACTTTTGGCGCCACTTTGTTGAAAGCGCCTGCTGCGAAACCTCGTAGGAGCGCTTCTTCCTTGCGACCCGACCCCGGTTGAAAAAAAGTCTTCTTTATAATCGCTACTAGTACTTCGTGACCTGGCGAAAGCCCGACGTCCCTAATGCGCCGAAGAGTTCTTACAGAGTCAAACTCAGAAATCTCGTTTTGCTTGATCCAGTCACCCACCCCGTCGATCGACGACGCACCTGTGACCTTTCCAATTAGGCAGCTCTGAACGGTTGTCCTTTTCGGCGGAGCTGTCGGGAGTATCACTTCATCGATTATCGAGTCGGAAATCTCTAAATTCTCTACGTCACTTACAGAAAGATCCAATTCCGAAATCCAAGCACCGCTGACTTTCAGTCCGTCCAAATCAGTCCTATTTTGGCCAACGCGAATTAGCCCGGCCAGTATGTCACCTGCCAAGGTACCATTCTTTCCACCTCCCGCTCTCTTCGCAAGAGTGAGGAATGCGCCCATTTTTGATTGCGCTTTGGAAGCCAAAACCTTTTGCCCAAGAACTTGCAGCGGGTTCTCCCAAGGTGTTGTTGCAGCTTCGCGGCGCTCGCTCTCGTCCCCATCCACTAGACGAACAATATGGTGAGCCCGGAGACCATCCAGAATGTATGTATCAATGAATTGCCTATCTCCGGAATCGGGGCCTACGCGTCCCAAGCTCGGCAGCCGCTGTAGCATTACGGCAGCATCTTCCACCGGAAGTTTTCCGACTACACTCTCGAATGCCTCTTGAAGCTCCCGCTGATTTATTGGACCAACGTTTGACGGTTTATTTCGAGTTATTTCCGATAGTTTTAGAAATACCTCATAAATGGTATTTTCGTCGAACGACGTATTAATGCGAGCGTCTCGTTTACAGATGACTACGATAAAGTAATTCCAGAATGATGCCTCGCTGCTACCAACGCCAAACATCTCGTCGCGCTCGGTCTCCGAAAGCTGGGCGATAGTTTGACAGATTAGTGGCCGCCGAGGGAGCCACTCTGGAAGAGTCACGTCTATGTCACTTGCCCGAAAATAAGCGAACATCTCATCCAAGGAAAACTCATCTCTGACATGCACGACTAGTGTCGACTTTGGTTCCAACCCAAGGCTTGCGTACATTTCAGTGTCGGACGAAAAATAGTGATCTCGTCCAGTAATTAGTGTTCCGGTCCCAGAGTGCAGGACGGCATCTTTGACCGCTACCAAAGCTTGGGCCCGAAGTTGGCGTAATCGGGCATCGTCCGTGCTCCATGATTGAGTCCCGATTTCGTCGAAACCATCAAGCAAGAAAAGAACGTTTTTCCTATTAAATGCTCGCACGGCTGAGGCTTCCATATCGTCCAAGCCCAACTTACCAAAATGGCGCCTGATGATTTCGTCAGCTCGCTCAAGGCCCCAGCATTCGCGTAAGTTAACGGCAATTGGAAATTGGAACGTGTCTCCCCATGCAGTTGAGATCGTTTCAAAAAGTTCCGATACGCAACGGCTTTTTCCGCTGCCGTATTCCCCCAATAGGACCACATTCGATCCATCTAGTAGGCGATCAGCTATTTGAGCCGGGGTGTATTGGGTACCCGTCCGCTTGTCGACATAGGTAACGGGAACATACGCGATGTTGTCCTTGACGCCAGTTTGCGGATCGACGGCGCTTCCGAATGGGCTAAGCAATCGCGTTGAACGGTATCGATCATAATAGATAAATTGTGCTGCGAGTTGGTTTACACTGATTACGTCTATATGAACTGCGCGGCCTCCGTCCGCCATATCTGTTGTTGGCTCTCTGTCTAGTACAACTACCCCTCGAGCAAATATTCCATCTCGATAAAGCGCGTTGCGAGCGTTTTCCAGACGAACAAGGTCGCCCCTCACTTTGTCTGGCGTCACATTGGTTGTTATCTCAATAAGGAGCTTGGTTGTGGGATCCAGATCAATGATACCGTCGATATCGGTGCCAGCGACCTTGCCGGGTTTGCAAGGCTTGGCATGGATCAGAGAGGCAATCTCTCGCACTTGCTCCTCGAACTTTTGCCAACGCTTTTTCATGATCGCGCCCCCTTGTGAATGGAGCCTAACGTCAAGAGCTTGAATGAAGCAAGTTTCCAACTTGGTGCGTTTCCGTGAGCCGCTTCGAAGTTGGCGATAGCTTGAGTCTATTCCGCAGGCTCTCGCTCGCGCATCGAGGCAGATGACCCGGCCTTCTTCCTCGGCGCGGGTTTCGGCTCCGCCCGCTTCCCCTGAAGCAGCGTCTTGAGATACCCACCCGTATAAGACCGAGCCTCCTCCGCCACATCCTCCGGCGTCCCCTCAGCCACAATCTCCCCGCCCTTGTCACCGCCTTCAGGGCCAAGGTCGATGACCCAGTCCGCGGTCTTGATGACCTCGAGATTGTGCTCGATCACCACCACGGTGTTGCCCTGCTCGACCAGCGCGTGGAGCACCTCGAGCAGTTTCCGCACGTCCTCGAAATGCAGCCCGGTCGTCGGCTCGTCCAATATGTACAAGGTCTGCCCGGTCGCCCGCCGGCTCAGCTCCTTGGCCAGCTTCACGCGCTGGGCCTCCCCGCCGCTCAGGGTCGTCGCCTGCTGGCCGACCTTGATATAGCCGAGGCCGACCTCCTCCAGCATCCGCATCTTGTCGCGGATCGGGGGGACGGCCTTGAACAGCTCGGCGGCCTCCTCGACGTTCATGTCGAGCACGTCGGCGATGCTGTGGCCCTTGAACTTCACTTCCAGCGTCTCGCGATTGTAGCGCTGGCCGTGGCACACGTCGCAGGTGACGTAGACGTCGGGCAGGAAGTGCATCTCGATCTTGAGCAGGCCGTCGCCCTTGCAGGCCTCGCAGCGGCCGCCCTTGACGTTGAAGCTGAAGCGGCCGGGCTTGTAGCCGCGCGCCTGGCTCTCGGGCAGGCCGGCAAACCAGTCGCGGATCTGGGTGAAGGCGCCGGTATAGGTGGCCGGGTTGGAGCGCGGGGTGCGGCCGATCGGCGACTGGTCGATGTCGATCACCTTGTCGAGCCAGTCGAGCCCGGTCACTTTCTCGTGCCGGCCGGCCTGGACGCGGGCGCCGTTGAGGTGGCGCGCGGCGGCGGAATAGAGCGTGTCGATGGTGAAGGTCGACTTGCCCGATCCCGAGACGCCGGTAACGCAGGTGAAGGTGCCGAGCGGGATCGCCGCGGTCACGCTCTTGAGGTTGTTGGCGACGGCGCCGTGGACGGTGAGCTTCTTGCCCGTCCCCTTGCGGCGGACCGCGGGAATGTCGACGGCGCGGCGGCCGGTGAGATAATCGGCGGTCAGGCTCTCGGTGCAGGCCAGCACGTGCTCGAGCTTGCCGTGGGTCACCACCTCGCCGCCGTGGATGCCGGCGCCGGGGCCCATGTCGATCACATAATCGGCGGTGCGGATCGCGTCCTCGTCATGCTCGACCACCAAAACGGTGTTGCCGAGGTCGCGCAGCCGCTTGAGCGTGACCAGCAGCCGGTCGTTGTCGCGCTGGTGGAGGCCGATGCTCGGCTCGTCGAGCACGTAGAGCACGCCCGACAGGCCCGATCCGATCTGGCTGGCGAGGCGGATGCGCTGGCTCTCGCCGCCGGACAAGGTGCCCGAGGTGCGGCTGAGCTCGATATAGTCGAGCCCGACATTGTTGAGGAAGCCCAGCCGCTCGTTGATCTCCTTGAGGATGGCGCGGGCGATCTCGCTCTGGGTCGGGGTCAGCTTGTCGTCGAGCGCCTGGAACCAGGCGAGCGCGTGGCGGACCGAGCGGCGGGTGGACATCGAAATGTCCTCGCCGGCGATCTTCACCGCCAGCGGCTCGGGCCGGAGGCGGGCGCCGAGGCACACCTCGCACGGCGCCGACGACTGATATTTGTTGAGCTCCTCGCGCATCCAGGTCGATTCGGTCTGGAGCATGCGGCGGTTGAGATTGCCGATCACGCCGTCGAACGGCTTGCGCACTTCGTAGGATTTGCGGCCGTCGATGAAGCGCAGGGTGACCGGCCGGCCCCTGGTGCCGTTGAGGATCACGTCCTGGGCCTCTTCCGGCAATTCCTTCCACGGCGTGTCGAGGCTGAAGTCGAACTCGGTCGCGAGCGACCCGAGCACCTGCATATAATAAGGTGAGGGCGGGTTGGACCGCGCCCAGGGTACGACCGCGCCTTTCTTGATCGACAGATTCTCGTTGGGGACGATCAGGTCGGGATCGAACAAGAGTTTCTCGCCCAGCCCGTCGCAGGCCGGGCACGCCCCCTGCGGCGCGTTGAACGAGAACAATCGCGGCTCGATCTCGGCGATGGTGAAGCCGGAGACCGGGCAGGCGAATTTTTCGGAGAAGGTGATCCGGCCCTCGGGCGCGTTGGTGGCGAGGACCTGGCGTTCGTGGGCTTCCTCGAGGGCTTTGGCCACGCCGGTGCGGGCGGAGGAATCGTCGGTTCCACCGACGTCGTCGCTGGGCACGGTGAAGGTGGCGCGCGCCTCGGCCACTGATTGTGGGGTGGCGTCGGTGGAGGACGCCGAGTCCGCGGGATCCAGGTAGACCAGCCCGTCGGCCAGCTTCAGCGCCGTCTCCAGCGAGTCCGCCAGCCGCGTCTCGATCCCCTCGCGGACCACCAGCCGGTCGACGACCACCTCGATGTCGTGCTTGTATTTCTTGTCGAGCGCCGGCGCGTCGTCGATCTCGTAGAAGCGGCCGTCGATGCGGACGCGGGTGAAGCCGGCTTTCTGCCACTCCGCCATTTCCTTGCGATACTCGCCCTTGCGCCCGCGCACGACCGGGGCGAGCAGGAAGAGGCGGGTGCCCTCCGGCAGAAGCATCGTCCGGTCGACCATCTGGCTGACCGTCTGCGCGGCGATCGGCAGGCCGGTCGCCGGGCTGTAGGGCACGCCGACCC
The DNA here is from genome assembly GCA_036525215.1 of Allosphingosinicella sp. Taxonomy (GTDB): domain Bacteria; phylum Pseudomonadota; class Alphaproteobacteria; order Sphingomonadales; family Sphingomonadaceae; genus Allosphingosinicella. The sequence goes on along the minus strand of DATDAU010000014.1, from coordinate 9,335 downwards.
GGGCCCAGAGGAGGCGCATGTAGTCGTAGATCTCGGTGACGGTGGCGACCGTCGAGCGCGGGTTGCGGCTGGTCGTCTTCTGCTCGATCGAGATGGCGGGGGAGAGGCCCTCGATATGGTCGACGTCGGGCTTCTGCATCATCTCCAGGAACTGGCGCGCATAGGCCGAAAGGCTCTCGACGTAGCGGCGCTGGCCCTCGGCATAGATGGTGTCGAAGGCGAGCGACGATTTGCCCGAACCCGACAGGCCGGTGATGACCGTCAGCGACTCCCGCGGAATGTCGATGTCGACATTCTTGAGATTGTGCTCGCGCGCGCCGCGGACGGAAAGGTGAGTCAGCATAAGCGAAGTTGTTCCAGATTTGTTCTATTTCTAAACGGGGCCGCGCCGGGCGTCAACGCGAGAGCGCGAGATGGGTGCGGCGCGGGACGAAGGCAAGGCGTCCCCACAGACTCCCCTCCCTCCACGCCGCGGTGATCATGACCCTCAAGCTTCGGAGAGGGAGGGGCCGGGGGTGGGTCGATCGCCGCCGGCCAAGGTGCCGAACCCACCCCCAACCCCTCCCTTTCAAACGCCGGTTCCGTCGCTTCAAAGACACGGGGAAGGGAGGGCAGTCGCTCTGACGGCCCGGTGTCGGTGGAGAGTTCCGGAGCGTGACGGCCGTCACGCGCAAGTCGGGGTACTGTGCCCGATCAGGATCTCGTGAGCGCCACAAGGTGCGCGAGGAGACCCGCCATGTCGCTGCCTTTCATCGACGAAGAGTTCACCTTCACCCAGCCTGACGGAACGACCTTTCAGGCGCGCGGCACCGGCAACCAGAAAGCCGCGACATTCGAGACGCTCGACGGCTTCACCATCGTCCAGGACCCAGTCTCGCATTTCTATCACTATGCTCGGCCCGGGCCCGGCGGCGCGCTCGAATCCGCCGGCATCCGACCGGGCGCAGCCGAGCCAAAGCTGCTGGGTCTGAAGGCCGGTCTCCGCCAGCCGTCGATCCCGGGCTCCGCCATGCCTCCGCCGGTCATGGAGGGCCTGGACGATTCGGGCATGCGCTGGCGCCAGCGGCGCGAAGCGTTTCGCCAGCAACTCGAGTTGAGCGCTTTCGCCGAGCACTCCGGCCTCGCTTTCGCGCCGCCCTCACGGCGGACCGTGGGCAATTTCGTCGGGCTGACCCTGCTCATCGACTTCGAGGATTTTCCGGCGACGATCGCGCGCGACCAGATCGAGGCCTTCTGCAATCAGCCCGGCTACACCGGATTCTCGAACAACGGGTCGGTGCGCGACTATTTCCACGCCGTGTCGGACGGCAGGCTCGAATATACCAACCATGTGACGCCTTATTACCGGGCGAAGCACAAGCGGTGTTATTACACCGACCCCAAGGTCGAATACACGCTGCGGGCGATCGAGCTGATCCGCGAGGCCCTGGACCACCTCATGGCGGGCGGATTCGATCCGTCGGCGCTGACCTCGGACGACCAGGATTATGTCTACGCGGTCAATGTCTTCTACGCCGGCAGACGAATCAACAACTGGCGCGAGGGACTGTGGCCGCACGCCCATTATGTTTCCGGCGGCGGCTACCAGCTGGCGCCCGGCAAGATCGCTTATGATTACCAGATCACCGACCTGACCAACGAGCTCAGCCTCGGCACTTTCTGCCACGAGAACGGGCACCTGATCTGCGATTTCCCGGATCTCTACGATTATGCCGACGACAAGGTGAATTCACAGGGCGTCGGCGTCTTCTGCCTGATGTGCGCGGGCGGGAGCGACGCTGGCGCGAAGAATCCCGCGCAGGTCGGCGCCTATCTCAAGCACGCCGCGGGCTGGACCAGCAGCCTCGACCCTCTCGACCCCGGGAGTTCAGTGACGCTCGTGGCCGGGGCGAACGAGTTCGCCATCCGCCGCAAGAACCAGGATGAATATTTCATCGTCGAGAACCGCGCGGCCACCGGGCGAGACGCCATGCTCCCGGGCAGCGGACTCGCGGTCTGGCATTGCGACCGGCGCGGCGACAACGAGAACCAGGGCGGCACGCCCACGCTGCATTACGAATGCGCGCTGATGCAGGCGGACGGCCTGCGCGAGCTCGAACGCAACATCGACCTCGGCGATGCGCAGGACCTGTTCCGTGCCGACCACAAGGACAGCTTCACAACGGCGACCAACCCCAGCAGCAATTGGTGGGACCAGTCCGCCTCCGGCCTGCAGCTGCTCCGGATCAGCGCTGCGGGGCCGTCGATGACGTTCGAGGTCGGCTGAGGCCGGAGCGCGCGAAAAACGACAGGAAGCGTGACCGCCGTCACGCGCAATCCGGGTTCCACCATCGGACATTGGTGGCGTCAAATGGAGGGAGGACGACCGATGAGCACTACAATCCGTGTGTTCGGCGATTTCGGGAGCAACGATGCCCGCGCGACCCTGGCCATCAGGCAATGGTTCGAGGAGCACATGCCCGAACGTCTGCCGGCCTGGCGCGAGCTGACGCCCGATTCCGACCTGGAGCTCGCCGCAGTCGCGTGGAGAGGCGTGGCCGCCCACATGATCGTCCGGTTCAACGACCTCGATCCGAACGGCGTGCAGATCGACCCCGAGGCGACCGCCGTCGACAATGCGATCCGCTATTTTTACGACAAGCCGCTCGGGCTCTTCCACCAGCATATCGTCGACCTGGCCGATACGATCGGGCTGACCGCGCGGCTCGCCCGCTTCGAAGGTCCGTCCGGGAGTGCGGACGATGAATAGGCCCCGCCTCGCGCTTGCCCTGGCTGGCAGCGCTATCGCCCTCGTGATGACCTCGCCCGCCGAGGCCCAGGTCGCGCCAATGCCCGCCGCGGTGCTCGATCGGGCGTGCAACGGCAAGGGGGAGGGCGAGATCACCCGTACGGACATCGCCAGGGCAATGCTCGTCGAAGCAGGGATTCCGGCCGCCGAGATCATCACGGGTCGGACGCTTCAAGTTTCGGATGTGGGTCACAGCCTCGACGAAATCCTCGCCGGAATCCTCGAGGCCGCCCCGGTCGCGCAAGTGAGGGGGATTCTGGCCGAAGATGTACCCGGCCCGCGACGGACGGCACTTCGCTTCGGCGTGCACGCGCTCGAAGACCGGCTGAACGACCAGTCGGAACGCGTGACGGTCGTCCGCCCGGGGAACCAGCCCATCTCCCTGTTCGCCGACGGCCAGCCCGCCTGGCGGATCACCTGCAAGGCTCCCGACCCCGCCGACAATCCCGCAGACCCACCGTCGCCGCCGGCGCGATTTGCGATCAGGGAAACGCCCGAGGAGCTGTGGCTCACCGGGCGGGCGCGCCGCAAGGCCGGCGCATTCGCACTCGGCTTCGAGCGTTCGCGCTCCGTGCTCGAAAACGGAACGCGGGAGACCAATACCAGCTTCAATATCGACGGCACGGTCGGCCTGCGGGTCACGCCCGACACCAGTCGCGATTTCCACGCCTATCTCTTCGCGACCTACAACCTGCAACAGGACCGGACCCGCCCGCCGCCGACCCTGGCCGCCGGAGAGAGCGAAAGCGACGACGACACCAACGCATTGGCGCTCGGCATCGACGGTCAATACGCTGGCTGCCTCGGCGGCTGCGCCCACGGGCTCCCTCTCGAGCTCAACCTCCAGATGGCGACCATTTTCGACTTTGCCAACGATGCGAGCCGACTGCGGCTACGGGCGATCCTGACGCCCAGGCCGGTAATCGACCTCGGTCTGTGCCGGGTGAGCGTTTTCAGCAGGGGGCCGTTGCGTAGCCGGTGTGAATTCTCCGCCGAGATTCAGGGCGCACGAGTCCTGAGGCGCGGCACGACAGAGCTCGGCAATTACGATTCCTACCTGGCTCTCGGCGGCCGGGCCGGCATCGAATTCTTTCTGCCGACCCTGCCCAGCGAGGATGCGGCGACCGGGTTCTTCGCCAGTCTGAACTACCGCTTTCTCCCGGTCGTCCACGGTCCGCCGGAGGACATCGAACGGCTCGAGATCAAGATCGGCCACCGATTCTGGACCGCCGGCAACGTCGGGATCGATGTCGGCTTCACCTACACGAAGGGGACGAACGAGCTGTCCTTCGAGGAGGAGGACGTCCTCGGCTTCGGCCTGGGCCTGATCTTCTGACCAGGGAGCGGGCTGCGGCAGTCGCGCTCAGAGGGGCCGCCGCAGCCTTGGAAACAGGGAGGAAATGATGAACACGGCATCCAACACAACGTCCAACGCAATCGCGGCGCTTCCGCCTGGAGTGGCCGACTGGTGCGGCAACTATGCCGGCTTCTCGCTGGCGATGGCGAAGGCCTTCCTGATCATCGCCCTGATCGTTGCGCTGGTCGAAACGGTCGTCGTGCTGTTGCCGAAAATACGGGCCGCATTCGAAGCGCCGGCGGCGGCGAAGGTCCTGACCGAGTCCGTGGTCCCGGCCGTCGATCCGGTGAAGCTGCTCGAGGCGCTGAAGGGCGTGCTCGAGGCGCTGAAGGGATTGCCGGCCTGGATCGCGATCTTTCTCGCCGGGCTCGCCTTGCTGTGGATGGCCGGGCAAAAGCCGGAAATCTGCGCGCCGGCCGGCCCTTCGCGGGAGGGCCGCGAAGCCGGCGGCAATCGGTCGGTGACGCAGAACACGAATGCCGGCAACCAGATCGGGCAATCCCAGGGCAACCAGGCGCGGCCCGAGACGAACACGGTGCGCTGAGCGGGGCGCGGCCGTGCCCCAACCGCTTTATGTCCGCGAGGGGGTGGGCGCCGGCCGGGAACTTCCCCGGCCGGCATTCGCCCATTATCTCCCCTCCCTTAGCCCCGCAGTGATCGCGACTCTTGGACTTCGGAGAGGGAGGGGCCGGGGGTGGGTCGATCGCCGCCAGGCGATTGGGGCGAAACCCACCCCCTGACCCCTCCCTTTCGAACGCCGGCGCCTTACCTCCAAAGTTACGGCGAAGGGAGGGGAGTCGGTTTTGCGGACGGCGGCCGCCTCGGAAAACTAGTTCGTGCGATTCTCCCCAGACCGCGTCAAAGTGCCTGGAACGGAGGCGGCGGCCCCGGAGTCGCAGGGGAGGGAGCAGGATCATGTCCATTCAGGTGGGGCCCGGCGGCATCCGGCCAGGGCTCGTTCCGGTCAGCCGGAAGATCGCGCTGGTCGCGATGCTGGCGATCACATCGGGCTGCATCAGCCCGGCCTTCCGCGATTCGGTCGGACAGTTCGGAACCGTCACCAAGACGACGGTCACTGCCCAGGGTCAGCAGCTCGCGGCGATCAGCGCCACCGAGCAGGAACGGATTCGCGCGCAGCTCGCCGCGAATCGGGTCGACCTGGTCCTCGCCCCGAGCTGTGCCGAGACGCTCGCCCCGAACGACACCGGCACCGCCGATCCGCCGGCGCCGGTCTGCACGGTCGCTCGCGCCGACGGAAATTCGCTCACCGACGCGCCGCGCTACGAGCATATCCTTGCCCTCGGCGCGGCCCTGTCCGCTTATGCCGACAGCCTGATCGCCCTGGCCGCCGATAGCAGCCAGGACCAGAAGGCGTTCGCGGGCTCGCTCTCGGCCCTGGCGACGTCGCTGGGCGGGCTGGACGGCGCGATCCAGCGCGTGACCGGCGGCGATCGGGCCGCTTCGCAACCGCAGCTCAACGCGGTCGCCACGCTCGTCGCCGAGGCCGGAAACCTCTATTTCGCCCACGAGCGCAGCCGGGTCCTGAAGCGGATCATCATCGCGGGCGATCCCACCGTCCAGCGGGCGGTCGACCTGCTGACCGGCGCCGATGCGGGCATCGATCTCTACAACCGCAACGCCCTCCTGCTGCATTTGCGGGCGACGGCCAACAATGCCCGGCGCCTGGCCGCGAACCCCGGCACCAGCGCCACGGCGATGCGCGCGGCGCAGGATGCGCTGTTCGCCGAGGTCGCGACCTATAACCGCTACGCCGCCGGCGTGCAGCGTTTCCGCGCCATCGGCGCCGCCCACACCCAGCTGGTGCGCGCAGCCCGGGCCAATGCTTCGGCGGCCGACCTTGCCGCCGCGATCCAGGCGATCATCCACCTTGCCGGGACCGCGCACGATACCGTCACGACGCTCACGCCGGAGCAGGGGAGCAACAACAATGGCAACTAAAGTCAATGTGCTGGGCGCGTGGACGCAGGCCCGCAACACCCTGGTCCAGAATCTCGCGACGACCTTCGATTTCCTCGACGACGTCCCCTTCTCGGACGACCCCGCTTCGGACTTCGTGAAGGGCAACGCCCAGGCCGACCGGATCCAGGACCAGCTCCGCCTGCTCGCCCTTTCCGGCCTCAAGCAGATCGACGACGCGGTCGCGTCGGGAACGCTGGTGCAGGACATTTCCGACCTGTCGAAGAAGGCGAAAGCGGAAGCCGACCGGATCAAGAACGCGGCCAAGACGGTCGCCGGGATCACCAAGGCGGTCGACCTGGTCGCCGGCGTGGTCACCAAGATCGCCGGCCTGCCGTTCCTGAAGTGATCGGGTGGCGCGCCCGCCCACTGTAGAAGAGCTGGCAAGGAGAGGAGCCGTTCGTGAACGATCCGATCGTCGTAGAGGGCAAGACCTATCAGCATCACAGCCTGATGCGGCCGGGCTCCGGAAAACCTTCGCCGCTGCGCGACGAAAAGACGGACCGCCAGTCCTTCTTCAAGGAAAAGAAGAAGCTGCGGCTCGACAATACGGCGGGCGCCTACGTGCCGACGGGCAAGGGCAGAATCCTGTTTGTCATCGACAAGAACAGCGTCCCCTGTGATTCGCCCGAATGGGGGCTGATCGCCGAAACCGCCCAGCGCCTCGAATCCTGCTACCCCGCGCTTTCGAAGCAGGCGCAGGCCGCGCTGGCGAATTTGCGGGCCGTGGTCTTCTCGAGCAAGATGGCCCGCTCCTATGCCGACGTGAAGCCGGACATCTTCTTCTACGACAGCGACGAATTCAGGCGCTCCGACGGCAGCCTCGTCACCCCGGCCTGGACGACCTCCTGCATCGTCCACGACGCCAACCATGTCTGGCAGCACGACAACGGCCAGAAATTTCAGGGCGAGAAAGCCGAGGTGGTCTGCTGGCAGCTGCAGGTCGACAACGGCCCGGCGCTCGGCCTGGCCGACGTCGAGATCAACCACCTCAAGGGCTTCATCGCCGACCCCGCCAAGATCATCGCCCGGATGAACAGCAAGACATTCTGAGCAGGCGGGCCGCCCGCCGCCGCTGAACCGGCCGCGCGCGACTCTCTTCAGCCGGGTCTGGCGATGAAGCCGCCAAGGATGTATCAGGGCCTTTCGGGGTGGGGCGAACTGTGCCCGCCCGCCTCCGCGCTCCGGGACAGGATCGCCTCCTCCATTTTGGCAAGTTGCCGCACGGCGAAGAGGCCGACGCGTGCCTCCTTCGCGAAAGGGAGGACGTCATGCCGCTATCCATCATCTTCACCAATCCCGGCACCTACACGATCGAGGACGACGGCATCCGCGGCAACAACATTTCGGTGATCCGCGATTCCACCGGCGCGGTGATCGTCACCTTCGCTCACCCTTCCGACTCGCTCACCTTCACCACGCTCACCGCCGGTGTGAACCTGATCTTCAACGTCGCCGATCCGTTCAACACCTCCGTCGTCACCGTCGGCAGCGAGACCAGCGCGTCGGCGTCGCCCGACTCGATCGTCGTCAACTATTTGCTGGCCAACGGTTTCGTGACCCTGGTCTCAAACGGATCGATCACCGAATTTGGCTCGGACATCACGGCGGACGTTACCGCCGCCGCTCTTGTGCTGAGCGCCGCTACCGGCGTCGGCACCGCCGCCAACGCGATCGAGACCCAGGTCACCTTTCTCGAGGCCGAGACCGTCAACGGCGGCATCAACATCTCCAATAACGGCCAGCTCCAGATCGGCGGCATCTCGTCGAACGTCAGCGGCCTCGACGTCGCCAATAACGGCGACATCAATCTCACCAATATCGGCTTCATCTTCCTCGCCGACTCCACTGGCCCCCGAATAATTCATGGCGGCAATCTGTCGGGCAACGTCACCCTGAACGCGATCGGCTACGATGCCGACATCTTCGCCACGATCGACCGCCCCGTGATCGGCGCCGAAGGCGGGGGCATTTCCCTCACCGCCGGCCGCGACATCTACCTCGGCACGGGCGGAATGAACTATAACAACGATCTGCTGGCCACCCGGTCGATCGCCATCCAGGCCGGTCGGGACTTCGTGCTCGACGGCACCTCCAACCTCCGCACCGGCGCCTTCGGCGGCGTGGTCGGCGGCGAGATCTTCATCCAGGCCGGCCGCAACATCTCGATGCCCAATACCAATGGCGGCAATGCGACCATCGAAGCCTTTCAGGGGAACGTGACCCTGGTGACCGGCCCGGGCGGCACATTCTCGCAGAACTCCGCCTTCGCCGGAACGGTGCAGACCACGAACGATATCTTTCTCGTCGCCGACGTGGTGAACATCCAGGGCGGCGGTCTCAACACGACCGGAATTGGCCAGGTCACGATCCGGCCGACCACCGCGGGGCGAGCGGTCAATCTCGGCTCCGTCATCGACATCACCGGCGCGCTGTCGCTGTCCGACGCGGAGTTCGACAAGATGTTCACGCTGAACCTCGTGATCGGCGACGCGAATACCGGCCCCGTCGATTTCAGCGGCTTCATGTCCGGATTCCTCGTCGAGGACCTGACCGTGAACAGCGCCTCGGAAATCCTGCTCCAATCGTCGCTCACCCTGACCGGCGACCTCATATTGCGCGGCAAGAGCATCTATCAGCTTGGCGCCTCGACGCTCAACGTCGGCACCGTCCAGGCTTTTGCCGACGCGTTCGACGTGGATCCCGGCGTGGGCGGGATCGCGACGTTTAGCGGCACCATCACCGCGTCCAGCATCACGATCAACGGCAATGCCGACGCCGACACGCTCAGCGGCAACGGCGCCGCCAACATTCTCAACGGCCTTGGCGGCAATGACACTTTGAGGGGCTTTGGCGGCAACGACTCGCTCGATGGCGGCGCCGGCGCCGACGCCATGTTCGGAGGGCTCGGCAACGACAATTTCAGCGTCGACAATGCCGGCGATACCGTGAACGAGGCGATCGGCGAGGGCAACGACACGGTTTCGGCCGGCGTCAGCTACGTGCTGGCCGCGGGTGCCGAGATCGAGCTTTTGGCCACCGGCTTCATCGCCGGCACGGCGGCGATCGATCTGACCGGCAACGAGTTCGCCAACCAGATCTGGGGAAACAACGGCGCCAACACGCTCAACGGCGCCGGCGGAAGCGATATCCTGTTCGGGTTCGGCGGCAACGACACGCTGGACGGCGGCATCGGCGCCGACACCATGGTCG
>DATDAU010000013.1:0-23567 GCA_036525215.1 Allosphingosinicella sp. | reverse complement strand
CGCCCAGGCGCTGCGCGATCCCGGCAATATTGGCACGATCCTGAGGACCGGGGACGCGGCCGGCGCCGGCGGCCTGATCCTGATCGACGATTGCGCCGACCCCTTCTCGGTCGAGGCGGTGCGCGCCTCGATGGGCGCCTTGTTCACCCAGAAGATCGCCGTCGCCCGCTGGGACGAATTCGTACCGTGGCTGCGTTCAGGACCGGGACAGCTGATCGGAACCAGTCTCAATGCCGTGCAGGATTATCAGGAACCCCGTTATCAGAAGCCGGCCTTCATCCTGGTCGGCAACGAGCAGGCCGGCCTGCCGCCGGCCTATGAGGCCGAATGCGATGTGCTGGTGAAAATGCCGATGCTGGGCAAGGCCGACAGCCTCAACGCCGCGGTAGCGACGGCGGTGATGGCCTATGAGGTGATCAACCAATGGCGTCGAAACTAGCGATCCTGATCCTGACTGGCGCGGGGGCAATGGCCGGCACAGCCGCGGCCTTCCCCGTCCCGGGATCCACCTATGGCGCCTCCGGCACCGAACCCTTCTGGAATGTGAGAATCGGCGGAGGCCGCATGGTCTACGACACCTATGATGGCGAGCCGGTTCAAGTCGCGACGCCCCGGCCCACCCCGATCCGCCTCGGCCGCCGCTACGCCACGCCGCGCTTGACGGTCGAGATCACCCGCGAAGGCCGCTGCAACGACGGCATGAGCGACAATTATTATCAGGAGACGGTGCGGGTCTGGTTCGGTCGGCGGACCGGCCGCGGGCTGGAAGGCTGCGGGGGCGCGAGGGTCCCCTGGCCGGAATTGGCGGGCTCCCGCTGGCATATTGTCTCGATCGCCGGCCAGGCCGTGACGGGCGACGATTATTTCCTCGATTTCGAGCTCGAGCGGCTGTCCGGCCAGGCCGGCTGCAACCGCTTTTCCGGCCCCTACGTCGAAAGGCGTCCGAACCTCAGGCCGGGCGCGATGGCCGCGACCCGCATGGCCTGTATCGGCCCCCGCCTGGCGCACGAGCAGCGCGTGCTGCGGATCCTGTCGGCGCCGGTCTCGATGAATTTCCTCGCCGCCAACGTCCTGGTCATCGGCAATCGCGCCGGCCAGATCCGGCTGCGGCAGGACCACTGAATGGTCGCCTCGCTGCTTGCTCTGATGCTCGCGACGGCGGTGGAAACGCCGGTGACGGGGCCCCGCATCCCCACCCGCTACGGCGCCGGCGGCAGCGAGCCCTGGTGGTCGCTTGGGATCGAGCGCGGCCGGATCACCTACGATCCCGCCGACGGCAATCCGGGGATCGTCGTGCCGGCGCCGCGGCCGCGGCCGATCCGCAACGGCTATCGCTACGTCACGCCGCGCCTGACGATCGAGATCCGCCAGGTCCGCTGCGAAGACGAAGCGATGCGCGACTATGCCGACACGGTGCGGGTGACCGCTTACGGGCAGACCTGGGAAGGCTGCGGCGGCACCGTCCTTCCGCCGCGGGTGCTGGCGGATACCGACTGGATCATCACCGATGTCGGCGGAACGGCGGTAAGCGGCGACGGCTACAGCCTGCGTTTCGCCGGCGGACGCGTGAACGGCCAGGCCGGCTGCAACCATTTCACCGGCAGCTATGAAGAGCGGCGCCCGATCCTGACCATCAACCGCCTGGCGGTGACGCGCCGGGCCTGCCCGGCCCCGCGCATGGCCTTGGAGCGCCTCGCGGTCCGCATCCTTTCCGGCCCGGTGATCATGAATTTCGTTGACGGCGACAGCCTGGTGCTGACCGGGAACGGAGGGTCGATCCGGCTGCGGCCCTGAAACGGGACGCGCTTGTGGCGATGGGAGGGGCCGCGGCGGCTCGAACCTTGGGAGGGGTGGAATGAGGATTTTGATCCTGCTGCTGGCGGCGGCGGCGACGATCGGCGCCGCGCCGCCCCGTCGGGTCGCGCCTTACGAGGCCGGCGGCTTTGAGCCCAATTGGGTGCTTCGGGTCGACCGGGGGCGGCTGACCTATGAAACCGGCACGCCGGAACCGACGCTGAATATGGCGGTGCCGCGCCGGCGGCCGGTCCGCAACGGCTATCAATATGTCACGCCGCGGCTGACCGTCGATGTCCGCCACACCGTCTGCCAATCCTATGCCGGGCGGGACTTCGCCGATACGGTGAACGTGACCTTCGATGGGCAATTCCACGACGGATGCGGCGGAATCGGCGTCGCGCCGCGGGCCTTGGCCGATACCTGGTGGTACATCCTTTCGATCGGCGGGACGGTCCTCGACGACCCGACCGACGACTATCGGATAGGTTTCCGCGAGGGCCGCATGACCGGCCGGGCGGGGTGCAATGAATTCACCAGCTTCTATCGCGAGCGGCGGCCCGTCCTCGCCCTCGGGCGGATGGCGGTGACCCGGACCACTTGCCCGGCTGCGCGCCTGGCGCTCGAGCAGCGGGCCCTCGCCATCCTGCGCGGACCGCTCCGCATCACCTGGGTCGACGGCGACACGATGGTGCTGACCGGCCCCGGCGGCTCCATGCGGCTGCTGCAATAGCTCGCACCTCAAGCGGACCTATTCGGCGGCTTCCGCATCCTCGCCGGCGGCGAGCTTGGACAGCGGGCGGGGCGATGCCTCGATGATCGGCAGCGGTTCGATCTCACGGGCGCCGCTCGACACTTCCAGCGTCTCGAAGCGCTTGGCCTGGGTCAGCACCTGGGTCTCGAGGCTGCCGACGAAGGCGTTGTAGGCGTGGGTCGCGAGGTCGAGGTTGCGCCCCAATTTGGCGACATGGCTGCCCATGGTCAGCAGCCGGCTGTGGAGCTCGCGGCCCAGGCGGGCGATCTCGGCCGCCTCCGCCGCGACGGTCTCCTGGCGCCAGACGCTGGAAACCGTACGGGCGATCGCCACCAGATTGGTCGGCGTGGCGAGCAGGACGCGGCGCTCGAACGCCCATTCCCACAGGCCCTCGTCCTGCTCGAGCGCGGCGGTGAGGAAATGCTCGCCGGGAATGTACATGACGACATAATCGGCGGCGTCGCCGAACTGCTCCCAGTAATTCTTGGAGCCGAGCTGCTGGGCGTGGTTGCGGATCGAGGCCGCATGGGCCTTGAGATGGGCGCCGCGCGCGGCGTCGTCGGCCGCCTCGCTGGCATCGAGAAAGGCGTTCAACGAGCATTTGGCGTCGATGATCAGCTTGCGCCCTCCGGGCAGGCGGACGATCACGTCGGGGCGAAGCCGACCGTCTGCGGTGTCGACCGAAACCTCCATCTGGAAATCGGCGTAGGGCGACAGGCCGGCCTGCTCGAGCACGTTCTTGAGGCTCTGCTCGCCCCAGCGGCCGCGCGCCTTGGGGCTTGAGCGGAGGGCATTGACCAGCCGCGCGGTCTCCTCGCGAACCTGGCTGTGGCCGGCGTGGAGCAGGGTCACCGCCTCGCGCAACGCCTCATAACTCCCCACCCTCTCCTTCTCGACCTTGCTGAGGCCTTCCTCGTAACGCTTCAGCGTCGTTTCCACCGGCTGGAGCAAAGCCTTCAGCTTGGCGTCGTTCTTCTGGCTGGCCTGGTCGAAACGGGCGTCGGCGCGTTCGAGGAACTGCTTCTGCGCGTCGCCGAGCAATTTCGCGCCGATTTCGTGGAACTGGGCCGCCAGGGCTTCCTTGGCCTCGCGAAGTTCCTTCATCCGCGCGTCGAAGTTACGCGCGTCGGCCTGCGCGGCGGCGAGATCGCGCGCCGCCTCGTCGCGTTCCCGGGTGATTTCGGCGAGGTCCGCGCGCAACTGGTCGGCCGCCTTGCCCCTTTCCTCCGCGAGGCCGCCGGCCCTGCCCTGCCCGGCATACCAGCCGGCCGCGGCGGCTCCGGCGACGAGCAGCGCGCCGATGATGAGAATGAGGGGGTCCATCCGTCTTCCTTGTGGAACGAAGAGCGAACCTAGAGCAGCTTGTCCTTTCGCTCAAGCCACTTGCGCTTGGCCGCGCAACGAGTCAGACATAGCAATAGAGGGGACTCAATGACGAAATCCAATGGCGACCTCGTCCCGCCGGGCGACGGTGCGCCGGAAAGTGCTTTGACCAAGGCCGTACGCAGCGCGGTGACCTGCGCGGTCCAGTGCACGTCCTGCGCCGATGCCGGGGTGGAGGAGGTGATGAGCCTTCCCCAACATCTGCGGGACGGCCCGGAGGTCGGCAGCGTCTGCGAAGCGCTGGCCTGGCTGGCGACACGGCAAAGCGGGACGAACGAGGCGGTGATCAAAGGGATGCTGGAGGCCTGCGCCACCGCCTGCGAACGGCGCGTGCAATTCTGCGCGGGCTTCGAACACCCGCATTGCAGTCAAAGCGTGCAGTCGGCCGAGGATTGCGCACGCGACTGCCGCGTGGCGCTGGACGGCTTTTAGGCGGCCTTCTTGCCCTGGTCGCGGCGGAGCTTGGCGACTTTCCTCAGGATCATCTCGCGCTTCAGGCGGGAGAGGTGGTCGATGAAGAGGATGCCCTCGAGATGGTCCATCTCGTGCTGCAGGCAGACCGCGAGCAGGCCGTGGATATCCTGTTCATGGACGGCGCCATGTTCGTCGAGCCAGCGGGCGCGGATTTCGTGCGGCCGGTCGACGTCGGCATATTGATCCGGAACCGAGAGGCAGCCCTCCTGATAGGGGATCTGCTGCGCGCTATGGTCGAGGATTTCGGGGTTGATGAAGACGCGCGGGTCGCGGACCGGCTCGCCGCCTTCCTCCTCGGGCTCCTGCAGGTCGATGACCAGCAGCCGCTTGGGCACGCCGACCTGGATGGCGGCGAGGCCGATGCCGGGGGCGGCGTACATCGTCTCGAACATGTCGGCGATCAGCGCGCGAATCTCATCGTTCACGTCCTCGACGGGCGTGGAAATCTGGCGAAGGCGCGGGTCCGGAACCTCAACGATGGGAAGAATGGCCATGGCCGAAAGGTAGGGCGAAACCGCCGATTCTTCAAGCAACGGCGAAGGATCAAACCGGCCTGCGCGCGCGGAGGGCCTGGGCGAGCGTGCCCTCGTCGAGATAGTCGAGCTCGCCGCCGACCGGCAGGCCGTGGGCGAGCTGGGTGATCCGCACCGGGAAATTCTCCAGCCGCTCGGCGAGGTAATGGGCCGTGGTCTGGCCCTCCAGGGTGGCGTTCATCGCCAGCACTACTTCGTCGATGCCGCCGGCGGCGACCCGCGAGACCAATTTGTCGATGCCAAGATCTTCCGGACGCACCCCTTCGAGCGCCGACAGGCGCCCGCCGAGGACGTGGAAGCGGCCGGGGAAGAGGCGCGAGCGATCGAGCGCCCAGAGGTCCGACACCTCCTCGACGACGCAGAGCAGGCGGGTGTCGCGGCGGGTGTCGGCGCAGATCGTGCAGGGATCGGACGTGTCGACATTGCCGCAGACGGCGCAGACCGAAAGCTTCTCGTTCACCCGTTCGAGCGCGCGCAGCAATGGCGCCATTGTCGTTTCGCGCTTCTTGAGCAGGTGCAGCACCGCGCGGCGCGCCGAGCGCGGCCCGAGCCCGGGAAGCCGCGCCAGCGCCTGGGTCAGCGCCTCGATTTCGGAAGAAGCCATGGCGGAGGGATATGGGCAGAATGCGCGGCTTGCCAAGCGGCATGTGCGGCGCGGCTAGATAACCTGCCTTGCGATCGTGACGGCCGCCCGTTCGCCCGCTACCGGCTCCGGCGTTTCCGATGCCTCCCTGAAGGCCTCGAGGATCTTGGCCACCGTCCGCTCGCCAGGTTGTCCAGGATACCGGGTTTGTAGCAACAGGCGGCAAAGCTGGACCTTGAACAGGAGAATACGGATGGCCCGAGGCGAAGGCCGCCGATTCAGCGCCTTGAGAAAGGTCGGAACCTGGGCGCGCAGGTCCCGGACCTCTGCTCCGGTGAAGCGCACGTCGGCGTCTTTCTGGAATAACGCCGGCGCGGCAGTCACTGGGTCGTCCGCCGACATCCCCAATTCCTCGACCTCGGCTGCGGCCTCTTCCTTCTCCCTTGCCGCATTCTCGCGCGCCCGAATGACCTCCGGATTGTCCCGAAGCCGTTCCTCCTGCGTTTGAAGCGCGCGTTTTTTGTTGAGTGCCACAACATCGGCAATACTGGCGCGGTCCTCTGCCGATTGCCATTTGACCGTGGGGTCCTGCAATTCATCAGTAGGAGCGAATTCGGCAGCTCCGCTCAGGATCCTCTGATATTCCTTCTCGGTCGAATTGACCTCATCCTCCGCCCGGCGAAGCCGGTCTTGGGCGAATTGGCGCGGTTCGCGACCGGCCAGACTGCCGACGACTTCCGTTACATCCGCTTCGCTCAACGGAGCAAGCCTGAGGTGGCATGCGAACAGCTTCTCGTTCTGCTCCATGGTGACTTCGTCACGAGCCGCCGCCCGGGCGGCCTTGCGGGCATTGGCGTCGAAGTGCGAGATCCGATCCTCGATCATCGCCGCATAGCGCTTGGCGATGGCGTGATTGAGCACCGATTCATCGATCAGCATCATGACCTGCAGGCGATTGTTCACCGTCGAATCGTCGACCAACAGCTTCATGCCCTCGATCACGTCGAGCATTTCCGTGGCGGAGCAGCGATCGAGGTCGTCTATCACCATCAGGACGCGATTGGGGCGGCCGAATTGCCATAGCCAGGGCAGCACCAACGTGCAGAAAGCGATAATCAGCCAAAGGTAGAAGACCAGCCACTCGCCGTTCGAGGGCGGGAGTGGCGTGGCGTTCCAAAGCGGACCGATCGCTTCGGCCCAAGCGTCTGGAACCAGGCCGGCAAGCACCTCCTTCGTCGAGGCCTTGGGAACTTCAAGGCCGGAGCGACTCAGGCCGACCAACCAGACGACAGCCACGGAAACCAGCGCTAGGAGTGGCAGGAAGAGCTTTCCCGCCTGGAAGCCGCGCCGGGAACGATCTTCTCCCTTCGGAACCGTCCAGCCTGCAAGCAGGGCGCGAACGTCGTCGCCGATGAGAGCAAGCATTCCCAGCCGCTCATCGACCTGGGTGAGGCGAAGGTGCTTAGCGAACAGGGCCCTCACCTTGCCGGAAACGCTGGAGGCGACTGCGCCCAGATAGACCATCGTCGAGAAGCCGGCGACCGACAGCGCCATGACCGCCAGCTGCAGCTTCGCCGTGAGCGGAAGAGCCAGGAGGGCGAGAATCATCAAGGCTCCTGCAATCGGCCAGAGTCCCCGCCGATGCACCGACGTCCTTATCGCCAGCAGTAGGCGCCCGAGCGGCCCGAAGCCGCGCGAGGCCTCATCGGCGAGGCTCTTGTAGGCATAGACCCAGGCTTCGGGGCGGGAGGGGTATTTCCAAGCGTTGTGCATGACCACCCGGTATGAGCGCCGAGCATAATGTTCCCTGGTGTTCGCGGGAGCGCCGATCGCTCTTCGATAGGCATCGGCGTCGCGCAGCAGGGGTTCAAGCTGCGAAACCAGGGTGGTCTTGCCGCTGCCCCAGCGACCGAGCAGCGCGAAGGTGAATTCGCCTTTCGCGGCCCGCAGGACGGTGGCGATCGCCTTCGCATAGGCCCCAACACCGAGGACGAGCTCGTCATGTTCGGCCTCGCGAAACATATGTGCATGCCGCCACCCCTGCGGGACCTCCGGATCGGGAGACGTGGCCGTCGCGCTTGTCGCGTCCGTGCTGTCCGTGGTGTCTCCGTTGCTCTCCAACAGCGAGTCCGTCAGTTTCTGTGCCTGTTTTTCCCGCAACCGCTCGGCGATCCCGGACTGCTCGTCGCGGGCAAGGTGCAGCAACATGTCCGGCGCCGTGAGGGGTCCCGCCTCCGCCGCAGTCTTCAGGGTTCGCGAAAGGCTGGGACCGATCTGGATTTTCGAGGGCGGCTCGTCCGCAAGATTTTCGAACACGCTCCGGGCAGGCCTTGGTGGGTTGGCGAAGAATTCGGCGACAAGCGATTCCACAACTTCGGAATAATCATTACGCAGGACCGCACCCCAATTCCGCAGCGTGGCCTGCTCCTTCAGTTCGGCCGCGTCGATATCGGGAAGCCCCTCGTCGGCGAGACGGATGCTGAACAACATTGCCGTCAGGAAAATCGTCGATGAGGACAGAACCCAGTTCGCGTCTTCCTTCGCTTTCAGCGATCTTGCGCTTTCCAAGATCACGTGAGCGCAGAGGGGGCTGACCGTCAGGTCGTCAAGATCCGATTCTTTGAGGACCTGGTCGAGGCGCGATTCGACCCGTCGCTTGTTCTCGCCGTCGAGATTCTGAACGGTCACCGACATCGTTCATTTCTTCCCGCTAACGACGCCATCTTGACCACGCGTTGACCATGGTCGTCAACGCTGTTCGCCATGATCATTCCGCTCCCCATCCGACGGCGGGGGCGATAGAGCAGGCCTCATGCGCATCGCCTTCATGGGAACGCCGGACTTCGCCGTGCCGACGCTCGACGCCCTGATCGGGGCGGGGCACGAGGTCGCCGCGGTCTATGCCCAGCCGCCGCGGCCGGCCGGGCGGGGAAAGGCGCTGTCGCCCTCCCCGGTCCAGCGGCGCGCCGAGGCGGCCGGGATCCGGGTGCGCACGCCGGTTTCGCTGCGCGGCGCGGAGGAACAGGCCGAATTCGCCGCGCTGGGCGTCGACGTCGCGGTGGTCGCGGCTTATGGGCTGATCCTGCCGGTGCCGATCCTAGAGGCGCCGAGGCACGGCTGCATCAACGTCCATGCCTCCTTGCTGCCGCGCTGGCGCGGCGCGGCGCCGATCCAGCGCGCGATCCTGGCAGGCGACGAACAGACCGGCGTGTGCATCATGGGGATGGAGAAAGGGCTCGATACCGGCCCGGTCTTCGCCCGCCAGGAAACCTCGGTCGACGGCAAGAATGCCGGGGCGCTGACCGCGGAGCTGGCGGCGATGGGCGCGGCCCTGCTGGTCGACGTGCTCGATCGAAAGCCGGAGCCGACGGCGCAGAGCGAGGAAGGCGTCACCTACGCCGCCAAGATCGACAAGGCGGAGGCACGGCTCGACTTCGCCGGGAGCGTTGCCGACGTGGAGCGGCAGATCCGCGCCTTCAATCCGGCGCCGGGCGCGTATTTCGAATATGAAAACGAGCGAATAAAGGTGCTTGCGGCGGATATTTCACCTGAAAGCGGCGCGCCTGGCGCCGTGCTGGATGATCAATTGACCATCGCCTGCGGGGACGGCGCCATCGTGCCAACCCTGGTCCAGCGCGCCGGGCGCGGGGCTATGGCGCCGGGCGAGCTGTTGCGCGGCTTCGCGATTCCGGCGGGCACGCGGCTGGCGTGACCCGCTTCCGGCTCCTCATCGAATATGACGGACGGCCGTTCATGGGCTGGCAGCGCCAGGCGCACGGCCCATCGGTCCAGCAGGCGATCGAGGAGGCGATTCACGGCATCATCCACGAGGAAGTGACCCTTCACGCCGCCGGCCGGACCGACGCCGGGGTCCACGCCTTCGCGATGACCGCCCATGTCGACGTGGAAAGGACCATCTCGCCCTTCCGTCTCACCGACGGGATCAACGCCAAGTTGCGGCCCCTCCCCGTCGCCATCCTGGGCGCGCAAATCGTCGAGGAGGATTTCCACGCCCGCTTCTCCTGCATCGGCCGACGCTACATTTACCGGATCGCCAACCGCCGGGCGCCGCTGGCGCTGGAGGCAGGCCGAGCGTGGCGGGTGCCGGTCGTGCTTCACGCCGACGAAATGAACCGGGCGGCGCAGGTGCTGGTCGGCCTGCACGATTTCACCACATTCCGCTCGGCCCACTGCCAGTCGGACAGCCCGGTCAAGACACTCGACCGGCTGACGGTGCGGCGGCTGGGCGACACGATCGAGATCGAGGCGGTCGCCCGCTCCTTCCTCCACCACCAGGTGCGCTCGATGGTCGGCTGCCTGGAGCTGGTCGGGAGGGGGAAATGGACGAAAGCGGACCTGAAGGCGGCGCTGGAAGCGAAGGAGCGCGCCGCTCTGGGCTTCAACGCGCCGCCTGACGGGCTCTATTTCGCCGAGGCTTACTATCCGGGCGAGCGCTGAGGGCGCCGAGTCCGAACACCCGCTGCAGCGATTTCTCCAGCATCAGCAGCTGCCAGAGCAGCCGGCCATGGTCGGAGCGGCCGCTCAAATGGGCTTCGGCTAAGCGCGAGATGGCGACGGCGTCGAACCAGCCGGTCTCCGCGAGCGCCGAACCTCGGGCGATCGCCTTGGCTTCGCCCGCCAGTGGCCCGCGAAACCAGTCCGATACCGGCGTGACGAAGCCCATCTTGGGGCGGTGGAGGATATGGGCCGGCAGGCGCGATTCGAGCGCCCGCTTCATCAGCCATTTGCCGCTGCCGCCGCGGAGCCGCATGTTCGCCGGCAGGCTCGCGGCGAATTCGACCAGTCTGTGGTCGAGCAAGGGCTCGCGCGCCTCGAGGCTGACCGCCATTGAAGCGCGGTCGACCTTGGTGAGGATGTCGCCGGGCAACCAGATCTTGAGATCGGCATATTGGGCGCGCGACAGCGCGTCGCTGGCGGGCGCATCGCGATAGGCGTCGACATAACGCTGCTCGGCAACATGGCCATGGAGCGGCGCAGTGAGTATCTGGCGGCGGATCAAGGCCGGCGTGACCCCGACGCCGTCGGCATAGGCGGCCCCCGCCTCCTGGCCGAGCGCCTGGAGCGTGGTCTTGGCGCGGAACATCCGCGGCGCCCAGTCGAGCTTGGGATAGAGCTGGCCGAGACCGCCGACGGCGCGAGCGAGCGGGCCGGGAAGCAGGCGGCGGACCCGCTCCTCATTGGCGAACATCCGGTAGCGGCGATAGCCGGCCATCGCCTCGTCGGCGCCGTCCCCGGAAAGGGCGACCTTCACCTTCTCGACCGCCAGCTCCGACACCCGGTAGGTGCCGATGGCGGAGGCGTCGGCGAAAGGCTCGTCGAACGCTTCGGCGAGGCGGTCGATCAGTCCGAAATCGTCTGCGGCGACGGTCCGGGTGCGGTGATTGGTGGCGAACAGAGCGGCGATCTCGGCGGCATGGCCGCTCTCGTCATGGTCGGCGCGGTCGAAGCCGATCGAGCAGGTCTCGACCGCGCTGCGGCTCGCCTCGGCCATGAAGGCGACCACGGCGCTGCTGTCCACGCCGCCGGAGAGGAAGGCACCGAGGGGCACGTCCGCGACCATGCGCGAGCGGACCGCGGCGCGCAGCCGCTCGACCATTTCCTCCTCGAGCGCTTTGGCCGAACGGCGGGCTGGGTTGGAGAAATCGACGTCCCACCATTTGACCGGCGCCGGTACGGGTCGGCCGCGGCGAAGGTGGAGGTAATGGCCGGCGGGAAGCTTGCGCACGCCTTCGACGATCGAAGCATCGTCGGGGACGTAGCCGAAGGCGAGAAAATCGTCGATCGCCGTCGCGCTCGGCCGGCGGCGCAGCATCGGGTGGGCGAGCAGGCCCTTGAGCTCCGAAGCGAAGATCAGGGCGCCGTCCGAAAGCTCGGCGAGGAAGAGCGGCTTCACGCCGAGACGGTCGCGGGCGAGGAACAGGCTGTCCTCGGCGGCGTCGTAGAGCGAGATCACGAACATGCCGTTGAGACGGGAGAGGAAGTCCGGGCCCCATTGCCGCCAGGCGATCAGGATCACCTCGGTGTCGCTCTCGGTGCGGAAGACATGGCCTTTGGCCTCGAGATCGGCGCGGACCTCGCGGAAATTGTAGATTTCGCCGTTGAAGCTGACCGCGACCCTGCCGTCCTCGGCGAGCATCGGCTGGGCGGCGGCGTCGGAAAGGTCGATGATGGCGAGGCGGCGGTGGCCGAGGCCGATTCCGGCCGCGGTCCACAGGCCGCTGCCGTCGGGGCCGCGATGGGCCAGCGCCTCGGTCATCGCCTCGATCCGCGCCGGATCGACCGGCTTGGGCACTTGCGGGTGGAAGATGCCGGCGATGCCGCACATACGGTCTAGCGCGCCTCCAGCCCGGCGGCGCGGTCCGCGAAGCGGTCGATCGGACCCAGCGAACGAAGGAAATCCTCGATCGCCGGGCGGGCGCTGATTCCGGCGGCGCTGTCCTCGGCCGAGACCAGGATCGCGACCGCGCGCTGCGGCCCGCCGAACAGGCGCGTCTTCAGCGTTTCCAGCTTCACCTCCACCCCGCTCCCGGTCACGACGTCCCCGACGCGGTAGAAGCTGACAACCTCGCGCGCCACCCCGTGCGAGGCGATCCGTTCCGCCCGTCCGCCCGGCGGCGGCGCGGCGTCGGCGGTCCAAGCCCAGGCGCTTTCGGGCGCCACCGCGCCCTGGCCGAAGCCGACCAGTTCGCGGCCCTCGTCCTGGCTTGCGAAGACGACAATCGCCAGATCGACCGACCTGCCCCTTCCGTCGCGATAATGAGCGAAGAGGATGCGGTCGGCGCCGGCGAAATGGGGCTGCCAGGCGCGGCCGGTCTGGTTCGGAGTCCGCTGCCAGCCGGCGATTTCAGGCGCGCCCGCCTGCGGTGGAAGTTCCGCCAACCCGGAGGCGCGGATCGCGCCCGACCAGAGCAACGGTAGAGCGGCGACGGCGAGAACGAAGGCGGCAACCAGCGGCAGGCGCGAGCCGGCGGGCGGGACCGGCTGGAGCTTTTTCGGATCGAACCAGGGGTCGTTGACGCCGCGATCGAAGAATCGCCAGCCGAGGCCGACGATTAGCGCGATCACCAGGGCGAAGAAGATGCCGCCATAGACGACATGGTCGAAGCCGGCGGCGAAGCCGATGTCGGTGAGGTGGGCGATGTAGATCGTGCCCCAGGCGCGCACGCCATTGGCCAGGACCGGAACGACGACGGCGATGGCGAGGAAGGCGGCGCGGCGCGCCCAGCTTCGGTAGCAGACGTTCGTGACCAGGGCGCCGAAGGCGAGCATGGCGATCAGGAACTTGACCCCGGCACAGGCGTCGGCGACTTCGAAATAGCCGGTCGGCGTGGTGATGAAGACGCCCTCGAGATGGGCCGGGACGCCGGCGATGCCGAGCAGGAAGGTGGCGATGTTGGCGGTCACGGTCTGCATCGCCGGCACCAGCTCCTCGCCGGCCGGGACCAGGAAGAGCATGTAGAAGAGCGGGAAAGCGAGGCCCCGGGCGACGGCCTTGCCCAGGCAGGCGACGACGGCGCCCTGGAGCATGAAGGCAAGGCCGAGATGGCGGGCGAAACCGATCCCGCCCGCTTCGCCGAGCAGCCACCCCCCCGCCCCGGCCGCCACCAGCAGGAGCCCGGGCGCCAAGGCGGCGGGCGTCAATGCGCGAAGCGCGTCCAGGCGCTGCCAAACCAGCCAGAGGATGATCGGCGGGATCAAAAGGCAATGATTGAAGGTGGAACTGTTCCACCAGATCGAGGCGATGGCGGCGGCGTCGCGGTGGAAAAAGGTGAGGATCGCCGCCCAGGCCAGACCGAGCGCGGCGAGATGGGTGCGCCAGGCCGAGGACATGGCGGCCTCGTGCTTCAGGGCCAGGGTCGCGCTCATGCCGCCGCCTTGCCGGCGCCGAGGCCGATCATGTCTGCGAGCGGGGCGAGTTGGGCGTCCCAGGAATAGCCCTCTTCCATGCGCCGCCGCGCCGCCCGGCCGAGCACGCGGCCGCGGGCCGCGTCGGCGAGGAGGGAAAGCACGGCGTCGGCCTGCGCCTCGGCCCCATCGGCGACCAGCAGGTCGCGTCCGGGCCGCGCGTCGATTCCGAGAAAGGCTTGCGGCGAGGCCACGACCGGACGGGCCATCGCCATCGCCTCAAGCACCTTGTTCTGCACGCCCTGGGCGATGGCGAGCGGCGCAACCACCGCCGAGGCGGCGGCCAGCCAGGGCCGGACGTCGTCCACCTCGCCGGTGACGATGACGGAGTCGCGTTCGGCGAGCCGCGCCACCTCGGGCGTCGGCTGGCGGCCGACGATGGCGAAGCGGGCCTCGGGATGGACTTCAAGGATGCGCGGCAGCACCGAGTCGGCGAAGCCGATCACCGCCTCGACATTGGGCCGGTAGTTCATTTGCCCGGTGAAGACGATCAGCGGCCCCGTTGGCGCCGTATCGAGCGGCGCAAAACGCGCGGCGGGATCGTAGAAATCGAGGTCGATTCCGTTGGGCAGGGCGCGGATGTCTGCGCCCGGTGGCGCACCCCGGTCACGGAACAAGGCGACCTCGGCATCGCTGACGAACAGGGAGAGGTCGGCCCGATCGGCGATCGCCTTCTCGGCCGCCAGCAAGGTCGACGCCTCGCGGGCGAAAACTAGGCGGCTGCGGATCGGGCTCGATGCCGCATATCCGGCATATTTGGCCGAATCCAGATCGACGAAATCCATGACGAAGCGCTGGCGGCACCCGGCGGGCACATATTGCGCCATCTGGGACGAGAAGGCGTAGGCGGACCGGACCTGCGGCGGGGCGAGGATGCGGCCGACAAAGTCGTGCATCGAGCGGCTGTGGAAGGCGGCGAAGCCGATCGGCTCGCGGCGGGCCAGCGCCCGCGCCGCCCAGGCGAAGCGATTGCCGTCAACCGGCTCGACACAGGCCTCGCCGAGCCTGCCGCCCATCGCCTCGCGCAAGGCGGCGAGATGCTCGGCATCGGCCTGGTCGTCGGCGAAGGCGGCGAGATGGACGATCCCGATCCGCCCGAGATGGCGAAGGATGTTCCACGAGCGCATCTTGTCGCCCCGGTTGGGCGGGTAAGGGATGCGCTGGGCGAGGAAGAGAATCTCAGCCATCAGCCGAGGCTTCGCGCGATCGACGGGCCAAGGCGGTTGGCAAGCCACAGGGGCAATTTGCGCCAGGCGGCCACCTTCAGCCGATATTTGGGGTCGAGCGGGTTGATCTCGCGCGCCCTGCCCCAGCTCGCATAAGCGAGCGGCGCCGGCTCGAACCCCCAGTTCTTCTTATAGGCGAAGGCGCCGGTGCCGGCCTTGGAGCGGCCGAAATCGAAGCGGGTGCAGCCCCGGCGGGCGGCATGCCGCATCAGTTCGTAGTAGAGCAGTTCGTTGGCCCTGGCGTCGCGTGCAGCGCGGGTGCCGCCGCCCCAATAGGGATAGACCGTCCCGTTGAAATAGAGGCTGAGCACAGCGGCGAGCGGCACGCCGTCCCGGGAGATGGTGAGGATATCGGCGTCGCCGCCGAATTCCGCGCGCACCGCGTCGAACAGAGCGCGCGGGAAAACCGGCGTGCCGAGGTTGCGGACGCTTTCGGCATAGACGCGATAATGAGCGTCGCCGTCGCCGAAGCCGACATCGAGGCCGAAGCCAAGCGCGCGGCGTACCTCGGCGCGCTGCTTGCGGGGAATGGCGGCGAGGATCGCTTCGTCGTCCGCCGGCAGGTCGCGGACGAACCCGGCATAGACGCCTTCGCTGCGCTGCCAGCGCTGCGGCAGCGGACCGCCGCGCAGCTCTATCGCGCCACATTTGAGGTCGAAAGCAAGACGCACGGCCTGATCGGCCAGCGCCCGGGCGGCACTGTCGTTCAGCGCCAGAATTCCGCCGTCGACGCCGAAACCGGCCGAAACCAGCGCCGTCCCGAACAGGCGTGAGCGGATTTCGGTGAGGGGCAGGACGCCCTGCACCTCGCCGCCGGCTTCGGCGACCAGCATGTGGGCGGGGTGGCCGGTGCCGCGCTCGATCGCCCGGCTCCATTGCGGCAGGTGAAAGGGCGTCGCCTCCGGATGGGCGCGGACGAAGGCCTCGACCCGCGGATCGTCGGCCCGGCTATCGACCAGGAGCGGCGAAGGCGCGTTCATGCCAGCCGCCTGTGCTCGGCCGCGGCCACTTCGTCGGTGCGGCCCCATTGATGTTCGCCGAGCAATCTCAGCAGCTTGGATTCCATCACGTCGAGGTTGGTGTAATGGCGAAGCTTCGAACGCGCCGACGCCTCGGCGACCCGGGGCTGGTCCGGGTCGACCTCCCAGGGGTGGAAATAGAAGATGGCGGGCCGCTCCTCGGCGCCGTTCACCCGCCGGATCGCCCAGCTCGAAAGACCGTAAGGCAGGATCCGGAAGAAGCCCCCGCCCCCGGCGGCGAAGCGCCGCCCGGCGAGCGCGACGGTGGTCACCGGCAATTCGATCAGGTCCGAACCGGCCACCGGCCGCCAGGCGAAGCGCGGAGAGTCACGCCAGCCATAATGATCGTGGGCGATCGGCGCGACGCTCGACGAATAAACGTAGCCGCGCTCGGCGAGGATTTCGTGGGCCCAGGGCGTTCGGGCGTCGATCGAGAAGCTCGGCGCACGATAGCCGGTGGGCGCCTGGCCGCCCGCCTCGCCGATCGCTTGATGGGCGCGGTCGAGATCGGCGCGGAATTCCTTCTCGCTGAGAGTGAAGACGCGGCGATGGTCCCAACCGTGGCTGGCGATTTCGTGGCCGGCGGCGGCAATGCGGCGGACCAGAGCGGGGTGGCGTTCGGCGACCCAGCCCAAAGTGAAGAAGGTCGCCTTCACCCCGGCTTGCTCGAACAGCGCCAGGACGCGGTCGGTATTGGCCTCGACCCGGCGCGGGAGCGTCTCCCACGCGTCGCGGCCGATCACCTTCTCGAAGGCGCCGACCTGAAACCAGTCCTCGACATCGACGGAGAGGGCATTGCGCATCGGCCCTCCTCAGGCGGCATTCGACCGATATGCCGTTGCCGGGCTGCCATTCTCGACCCAGTCGACGAGCAGGACGAGGACGCGGCGAAGCATCGCCTCCTGCTCCTCGGCGCGGGCCTCCAAGGCGGCGACGCGGCGCTCGAGCGCCGGATCGGGCACCGGTACGAAGTGCGGCGCGGGCTCGTTGGCGGCGACCGGGGCAAGCCGGGCCGCGCGCAGCGGCAGGACGCGCTCTTCGTCCGAAGGCACGGACGCCGCGGCTGGAACAAGTTGAGGCGCGGCGACGGCGTCGGCGCCCATGTCGGCGGCGACCGCTTCGACCGAGGCGGCGCCGACACGCTCGGCGCCTTCGAGCGCGGCGTGGAGCATCAGCCGGTGCATGAGCTGGTTCACCTTGCGCGGAATGCCGCCGCTATGGGCGTGGACCGCGTCGAAGGCGTCGGCGTCGAATTCGGGATTGCCCTGCCAGTCGACCCGGGTGAGGCGGTGGCGGACGTAAGATTCGACCTCGTCGGCGCCCATCGCGTCGAGATGGTGGCTGGCGATCACCCGCTGACGCAATTGATCCAGCCCCGGCCCGGCGAGCTTGTCCCGGAACTCGGGCTGGCCGAGCAGGATGGTCTGGAGGAGCGCGCGGCCGCCAACCTGGAAGTTGGACAGCATCCGGAGCTCCTCGAGCGCCGAGACCGGCAGATTCTGAGCCTCGTCGACGATCAACAGGGTGCGTTTGCCGGCCCGCGCCTCCTCTTCGAGCCGGGCCTCGACAGCGTCGAGCAGGCGCGACTTCTCGACGGACCCGGTTCCGATGCCCAGGCCCTGGGCGACCAGCCGCAGCATGTCGTCGCCTTCGACCTGGGTGGAGACCAGGCTGATCGCGTTGAGGCGGCCGCGGTCGATATTGGCCATCAGATGGGCGACCAGGGTCGACTTGCCGGCGCCGATCTCGCCGGTGACGGTGATGAAGCCCTCGCCCTGGGCAAGGCCGTAGCCGAGATAGGCCATGGCTTTGCGATGGGTGCGGCTGTCGAACCAGAAACGCGCGTCGGGCGTAAGCTGGAAGGGCGGTCCGCTGAGGCCGTAATGATCGGTGTACATGGTCTCGTCTCCGCGAGCTTAGAAGGTGTACCGGAGCCCGGCGAGGCCCGACGCTACCGTGCTCGAGTCCGAACCGCTGTCGCTGTGGTAGAGGCCGAGCGCGGCCAGCAGCTGGAGACGGTCAAGCATGAAGGTCCGGCTGTAATCGACGTTGGCGCCGATCGTGGACACGCCGTCCGTGCCGACCAGGTCGCTGTCATACCAGCTGGCGAAAGCGGTGAAGTCGATCTGTGACGTGCGGCTCAGGCGGCGGCCGACCGTTCCATAGACGCTGTAGGTCTCGTCCTCGGTCGCGACGCTGGTCTGGCCGAGGCCCACCGGCACGTAGTAGCGGCGGTTGGCGTAGCCGGCGCCGACGCCGTAGCTCCACAGTCCGCGCGTGCCCGAGACGACCAGGTTGCCGCCGCGCATGCGGAAGGTGTTGCCGTTGATCGACTGGAGCGAACGGTCGAGGCAGACGCCGCCGCCCTGGCCGCCGAACACGCAGCCGCCGAGGCCGCCGGTGAGGACGTCACGTCCGGCATCAAAGTTGGACGGCAAACGATTGAGATCTGTGGTCAAAAGGTGTCCGAACGTCTCGACGCTGTCGAACACTTCGCCGTGCAGGGCGGCATCGGGATTGAAGCGATGATCGACCGAGCCGACGACGGTGGTGCCGCCGTAGCGGTGGCCGGCGCGGACCTGCAATTCGGTGCGCGACGAGGGCCGCCACAGGATGCCGCCGTCGTACATGACGCCGTCGAGATCGTAGGTGAGCAACCGCGGCGCATTCGGATCGGGGATCGGACCGTTCGGACCGATGACCGGGAAGCCGTTGACGTCGCGAACGAAGTCGCGCTGGTCGGACTGCATGTTCTCATAGCCGACGCCGGCGGTGAGGGCGAGCGTGGGGCCGACCGGGACCACGACGTCGCCGCGGATGTAGCCGCCTTCGAAGCGCTGGTCGAAGCGGCCGCCCGAATTCTCGCGGACATAGCCGCCGCCGACGGTCCAGCCGAAAGGCAGAGTGCCCGGCGCCATGCCGAGGCTGGCGGTGAAGCTGTGGACGCTCGAATGATCGAAATCGTCGTCGAGCGTACCGTTCGCGCGGTCGTCGTCCACCTCGACATAGCCAAAGCGGTAGGCGGCGTTGATCGCAAGCGGCCCCGCATGGGTCGCCACGGTCGGCCCGGCATAGAAGCTGTAGACGTTGACCGCGGAGTCGCGGTTGGTGACCCCGAACACGCGACCGTCGCCGGCGGTGCGGGTGGCGAGCGCGCCGGCATCGAGGCTGAGGGCCCCGGGAACGATCTGGGCGCTGACCATGGCGACACCCGAATGGACGTCCTGATCGGCGACATTGCCTTCCCAGGCGATGTCGCGCTCGTAGCGATAGCTGACCTGCGCGGTCACCCGGCGGGTCGAAATGCTGCCGTCCACGCCCGCCGCAACGGTCGTGTAGGTCAAGGTCTCGCCGCCGCTCTCCAGCTCGGCGCTGAGCACCTGGGTGACCTCGAGATAGGGATGGATTTCGGCGCGGTGCCGGCGCGAGCGCGACTCCGATTGCGGCGCGGCCTGGTCCGCGTCCTGCGGCGCTTCGGCGGCGGCATAGCCGTCTCCGCCCGTCGGCGCAGCGGCGCTTGCCGAAGCGGGCGGCAGGTCCTGCGCGTGCGCGGCGGCGGCGGCGAGCGTCAGCCCGGCCGCCAGCGCAAACCGGCGGAGCCGGCGCGTGAGTGCAAGCTCAGTCATCATGGCCATATCCATCATAGGCGCCGAACTTGCGGCCGGTGACGGCCAGGCCCGCTCCATTGAGGATGAGGCTGGTCTCGCAGCCCCGGAGCAGCCCGATCGTCTCGCGCAGGTCGGCTTCGGTTGTCTGGTCGGCGCGCACGACGACCAAGGCGCGCCCGACAAGGGCGGCAAGCACGGTCGCGTGGGACGCCATCAAAGCGGGCGGCGAATCGAACAGGATGATCCGACGCGGATTGCCGGCGATCAGCTTCGCCAGCACCTCCCTGCTTCTGTCCGAAGCCAGCAACTCCGGAACATTATTGGTCTTGCGCCCCGCCTGCAGGACCGAGAGGCCCGGCACGTCGGTGCGGATGACGAAGGATTCGGGATCCGACGAGGGATCGGCGAGGGCGTCGACCAGCCCCGGCCCGCTTTCGATGCCGAGCAGGGCAAAGGAATCGGGCTTCAGCACGTCGCCGTCGACGAGCAGCACTTCGACCTCGCGCTCACCGGCCAGCGACAGCGCCAGGTTGATCGCGCAGAAGGTCTTGCCGGCGCGTGGCTGGGCCGCGCAGACCAGGATCGAGCGGCGGCGCTCCTCAGGGAGATGGCGGGCGGTCTCGATGTCGTGGAGAAGCTGATGCTTGATCAGCCGGAATTCCTCGGCGATTCCCGTCACCGGGCCGCCGGGGACGATGAAGCCGGCCTCGGCGAGCGCCGCATGGTCGATGCCGGCGACAGCGGACGCCGCGCGTTGGCGGGCCGGCGGGGCCTCGACGGGGCTCGGCGCGCGCAGCACGGGCGCAGCGGGCTCCACGGGCTGAACCGGCCGCGATTCGGGCGCAGGCGCGGCCGCCGGCGCAGGGAAAGCCTCAACCGGCCGCGGCGCGCGCAAGGCGGCGCCGAGATCGTAGGCCTCGGCGGCGCGTTCGAGCAGCGTCTGGGGGATATGCTTGGCCATGTCGTTCCTCATGCCACCGTGCTTCGCTGCCAGAATTCGATCAGCATCAGGACCGCGTAGCTGGCGCAGAGCGCCCCGCCCGCCCCGCCCAGCCAGAGCAGCCGTTTGCGGCGGCGGAAGCGCTCGGCGGCGGTCACGACCTCGCTGACCGTGCCCAACACCTTGAGGCCGGTGACCTGGATCAGGCGCTGCGGCGTCGGGAAGGTGGTCTGGAGCTGGCCGGCGACGAAGGCCGCGGCCGCCCCTGCGCCGAACGCGAAAGCCAGGATCAGGGTGAGGAAGATCGGCCGGTTGGGAAAGGCCGGGACGCTCGGCACGCTCGGCGGCTCGACGACGTTGACGTTGATCGGGCTGGTCGAGCGCTGGACGTCGCTGCGCAGCCGCACCTGCTCGCGGCTGGCAAGCAACGTGTCATATTGCTGCTTCAGCACGTTGTAATCGTTGGTCAGCCGCTCCTGGGTCGCGGCGAGGCCGGGCTCCGTCGACTGGCGCGAGCTCAACTGGCCGAGATCGGACTGAAGCTGGTTGCGCCGCGCGGTGGCGGCGGCGAGCTGGGCTTCGCGCTCGGACATCATCGCCCGGAGCGAGACGTAGCTGGGATTGGACATGCCGCCGGTATTGCCGCTGCGTCGCTCGGCGGCGGCATAGGGGCGCAGGCGCGCGATCTGCTGGCGGGCGGCGACGATGTCGGGATGGGATTCGGTCCAGCCGCGGGCGAGGTTCTGGTTCACTTGACCTTCCAGCGCCGCGAGCTGGCCGCTGGCGGTGCTGTTGGAGTCGCCGACGCCGGCAATCGTCTGCGGCGTCGCGGCGAGCTGGGCCCGCATCGAATTGAGGCCGCCCTGGGCGGCGGCGATCTGCTGCTCGAGGCCGGCGAGCTCGGTCTGGGCGGTGGCCATGCGGTCAGTGATCGAGCCGGTGCCGGGCAACACGCTGAAGCGCTGCTCGAACTCGACGCGGCGCTGCGAAGCTTCCTGGAGCGCGAGTTCGCGCCGGCGAAGCTCCTGGTCGAGGAACTGGAGCGACTGGCCGGTCTCGCGCCGGTCGCCCGCCAGATTCTGCTCGACGAACAGGTCGATCAGGCCCTGGACCGTGGTCGCGGCGGTGCGCGCGTTCTGGGCGTTGGAGAAGCCCGAAATGTTCGACGTCGCCTTGATCTCGAGGGCACCGTCGGGCTGCGCGGTTATGGTGATGCGGGTGCGCAGGCCGGATACGACGCCGGCCATGTCGCGGTCGCTGGCGACCAGCGAGTTGAGATCGGAGCGGCGGACGACGCGGACCAGATTCTCGTTCGAGGTCAGGGTCTGCTTCAGCCGGAGCAGCTGGTTGTTGCGCTCGTCGGGAGTGATGCCGACCTGGTTGGGCAGGATCGACTGCATCTGGACGAACAGGCGCGCCTTCGATTCATAGCTGTTGGGAATGAGGGCGATGACCAGCCAGCCGAGCACCGCGATGCTCCAGGCGACGGCCATCGCCAGCCAGCGGCGACGCCAGACCTGGTGCAGGGCAATCCTCAGCTGGTCGTAAAGTCCGTCCATCGATCAAATTCGTCCTTCAGCGGGAGCCGGAAGCGGGGTGGGCGTCGTCAGAACATGCTCTCGGGAATGATGATGACGTCGCCCGGCTCGAGCCGGACGTTGGCGCGGACGTCGCCGCGGCGAAGCAGGCTGGCGATGCGCAGATCATATTCCTGCTGGCGGCCGGTCGAGCGGTCCATCCGCACCAGGCGGGCGCGGTCACCGGCGGCGAACTCGGAAAGGCCGCCGACCGCGATCATGGCGTCAAGCAGCGTCATGTTGGCGCGGTAGGGCAGCGCCGCGGGACGCGCGGTCGCGCCGACGATGCGGACCTGCTGGGCGAAGGTGCCCTGCGGCCGATCGACCATCACCGAGACCAGGGGATCCTGGATGTAGGAGGCGAGGGCCTGGCGGATATCGTCCTGCAGCTGGGCCGGAGTCTTGCCGGCGGCGACCATGTCGCTGATCAAGGGCGTGGTGATGCGGCCGTCGGGGCGGACCTGGACGTGGGCGCCGAGCTCGGCGTTGCGCCAGACGAAGATGGTGATCTCGTCGAGCGGGCCGATGACGTAATTCTCGCTGACCTGGTCGGCGGCGTTGCCGTCGCTGACGAAACCGGCGGCGGGAAGTGTGCGGCCGGTGCGTGAGCCGCCGGCGCAACCGGCAAGCGCGAGAGCGCTGACGGTGACCGCGAACAGGGTCCGGGTTTTTACGGATACGCGCATCAGGGTCGATCCTCTTCACTCGCTGGCCCCTGCACCGCACGTCCCAGAGCGGGATGAGGGCGAAGGATTTGGGGCTGCTATGGCGCGAAGAGGTAAAATTAACGTTAGGAACAAGGGGGTTTTGGAGGCCGTCCCACATCGGGACCGGGCCGCATGCGGAGGTTAACCGGGCGGTGCCCGGAGGTTAATTGCCGCCGCCGACCGTCATTTCCCGGGCCTGCTGCTGGGCGAGGAAGGCCTGGGGGCTCGCCGAAAGACCGTAGGCGCCGGCGAGGAAGACGGCGACGAGATCGCCGACGCCGGCCTGTGGCGTCATGACGTCATCGGCCAGCCGGTCGAGCGGGGTGCAGAGGCAGCCGACGATGCTGACCTCCTCCTCGGGCGCGGCGCCGAAGCGGCCGGCGATCGCCACCGGATAATTGCGCCGCACCACCTGGCCGAAATTGCCCGAGGCGGCGAGCTGGTGCTGCATGCCGCCGTCGGTGACCAGGAAGGTCTTGCCGTGGCTGACCTTGCGGTCGACGATCCGGGTCAGATAGACGCCGGCCTCGCCGACGATCCAGCGGCCGAGCTCGATGGCGGAGCGGGTGTCGGCGAGGATCGCCGCCCGTCCGGCGAGGCCCGCCGCCAGCGCGTCGCCGACCTTCTCGATGTCGAGCGGCTGCTCGCCGTGGAAATGGGGAATGCCGAAGCCGCCGCCGAGATTGACCGTCGGCGGCGCCGCGCCGGCCGCGTCGGCGAGCTGGGCGGCGAGGGCGAGCGTCGCCGCCTGCGCCTCGATCAAGGCGGCGGCGTCGAGCGCCTGCGAGCCCGCGAAGATGTGGAAGCCGCGCCACTCGGCGCCCGCCGCGACGATGCGGCGCACCAGCGCCGGCACGCGCGCGGCGTCGATCCCGAACGGCTTGGCGCCGCCGCCCATCCGCATCCCCGACCCCTTGATCTCGAAGTCCGGATTGACCCGGACCGCGAGCCGCGGCGCCCGGCCGAGCCGCGCGCCGGTCGCGACGGCGCGCTCCGCCTCGCCCTCCGACTCGCAGTTGAGGGTGACGCCGGCGGCGATCGCC
>DATDAU010000012.1:0-18273 GCA_036525215.1 Allosphingosinicella sp. | reverse complement strand
CGAATATCCACGGATCGCGGTCGCGGGCCTCAACCCCCATGCCGGCGAAGACGGCACCCTGGGCCGCGAGGAAATCGACATCATCATGCCGGCGATCGAGCAGCTCAGGGTCGAGGGCTGCGAGGTCACCGGCCCGCATCCCCCCGACATCATGTTCAACAAGCACCGCCGCTGCGACTATGACTTGGCGCTCTGCATGTACCATGACCAGGGGCTCATCCCCTTGAAGACCCTTCATTTCGACGAGGGGATCAACGTCACGCTCGGCCTGCCGATCGTCCGCACCTCGCCGGACCACGGCACGGCCTTCGACATTGCCGGCAAGGGCGTCGCCAATCCGGACGCGATGATTGCCGCGATCCGGACGGCGGGAGAGTGCGCGGCGCGGCTCGCCGCGGCGTGAAGGACCTGGCCCCTCTGCGCGAGGTGATCGCGCGGCACGGGCTCAGCGCCTCGAAATCGCTCGGCCAGAATTTCCTGCTCGACGAAAATCTGCTCGACCGGATCGCCCGCGTGCCGGGGCCGCTGGCCGGCGAACGGGTCTATGAGGTCGGGCCGGGCCCGGGAGGGCTGACCCGCGCTTTGCTTCGCGCCGGCGCCGAAGTGGTCGCGGTCGAACGCGACAAGAGATGCCTGGCGCCGCTCGCCGAGCTCGCCGAAGCCGCGGAGGGGCGGCTGAAGATCGTCGAGGGCGACGCGCTGGCGATGGACGAGGCGGCGCTGGCAGGCGGCGGCCATGTCGTCGCCAACCTGCCCTACAATGTCGGCACCGCCTTGTTCGTTCGCTGGCTCGGCGGTGAGGCCTGGCCGCCCTGGTGGAAGAGCCTGACCCTGATGTTCCAGCGCGAGGTCGCCGACCGCATCGTCGCCGCGCCCGGCACCGGCGCCTATGGCCGGCTTTCGGTCCTCGCCCAGTGGCGCTCGACCGCGAAGCTGGCGATGAAGGTCCACCGCTCCGCCTTCGTGCCACCGCCCAAGATCATGTCGGCGGTGGTGCATATCGTACCCGCGGCGCAGCCGGAGGGTGTCAGCGCGGCGGTGCTGGAGCGGCTGACCGCCGCGGCGTTCGGTCAAAGGCGCAAGATGCTGAGGCAGTCGCTGAAGGGCGTGACGGGCGCGATCGAGGCGCTGGCGGCGCTGGGGATCGATGGGGAGAGGCGCGCGGAGACGCTTGCAGTGGGGGATTTCGTGGCGGTGGCGCGGCGAATAGGCTGACCCTGCATCCTCCCACCTGGACGAAGGCCGGGAGGGTGAAGGAAAAAAC
Organism: Allosphingosinicella sp.; assembly: GCA_036525215.1. Taxonomy (GTDB): domain Bacteria; phylum Pseudomonadota; class Alphaproteobacteria; order Sphingomonadales; family Sphingomonadaceae; genus Allosphingosinicella. The sequence continues at coordinate 17,009 of DATDAU010000012.1, read as the reverse complement.
CTTCTAGTTATTCCGCGGCGCGGGCCGATCGCTCGGCGCACCCTGCTCCGGCCTTTGCGCGGCCAGCACGTCCGCCGGCGGGCCGCGCTGGATCACGGCGGCGAGCTGGGTGGCGGCCGGGCATGGCTGGCGGCAGAGGGTCTGGACGCGCGCAAGGTTCTGGCGGGCGCGGTCGACGGCGCCGCGCTGGACATAGGCCTCGCCCTGGGCGGAGAGCGCGGCGACGTCGTTGGGCTCGAGCCGCAGCGCGTCGGCATAGAGGCGCACCGCCTTGCCCGGCAGGCGCTGGGCCTGGGCGACGCGGCCGAGCGCGATATAGGCGCCGCGGTTGCGCGGATCGACGGCAAGCGCGGTTTCGAGGAGGTTGTTGGCCTCGTCATAATTGCCGGTGGCGCTGTGGGTCTGCGCCCGCTGGACCAGAGCCGTCGAGCGCGGATCGATCTGATCGTCGGGCCGCTGGCCGTTGCCGGCGCTGGCCATGGTCGCGGCCGCGAAGGCCAGAGTGAGCACGATTGGCGAAAAGCGCATCAATAACTCCATCTTACTGTCGTGGCGCCGCTCTAGCATGGGCGGCGCCAGCGCGCGACGAAAAAGCCGTCCGTCTCGTCCTGCGCCGGGCTCAACAGGAGCCCGGAACCGGCAGGCCTTCCCGCCCTTATCGGCGGAGTCTCCGGAACCAGGCCTGAACGAGCGCCCAGCGCCGCCGCCTGGTCGCGGCCCTCCGAGGCAAGCAGCGAACAGACCGCATAGACCAATATTCCGCCCGGTTTGATCAGGGAAAGCCCGAGGTCGAGCAGCCGGGCCTGGAGCGCGACCAGGCGGTCGAGCCGCTCGGGCGTGATCCGCCAGCGGGTCTCCGGATTGCGCCGCCAGGTGCCGGTGCCCGAGCAGGGCGCGTCGATCACCACCAGATCGGCAAGGCCGGCGAGATCGGCCAGCGTCTCGGCCTCCCGGTCGGGATCGAGCAGCCGGGTTTCGATATTGACCGCGCCGGCGCGGGCGGCGCGCTGCGGCAGCCGGGAGAGCCGGCCGCGGTCGGTGTCGCAGGCGACGATCCGGCCCTCGCCGCCCATGTCGGCGGCGAGCGCCAGGGTCTTGCCGCCAGCGCCGGCGCAGAGATCGACCACATTCATGCCGGGCGCGGCGGCGCAGGCGAGGCCGATCAGCTGGCTGCCTTCGTCCTGAATCTCGACCAGGCCCGAGCGCCAGGCCGGGCTCTGCTCGACCTGGAGGGCTTCGGGCAGGCGCAGGCCGACCGGCGACCAGCGGGTCAGCGCCGCCTGGGGAAGCAAGGCAAGCGCTGCTTCGCGCGTCCCCTTGAGGCGGTTGACGCGAAGATCGAGCGGCGCGCGGCCAAGCAGCGCCGGAAGCTCGGCGGGGAGAATTGCGGGGTCGAAACGGTCGATCAGCCAGGCCGGCGCAACACCGGGGGGGGCGCCCTCCTCGCCCTCGCCGGGCGCGGCCGGGCCGTGGGGCGATCCGTCGAACAGGGCGCGAAGCTCGGGCCGGTCCGCGGCGAGCCCGAGCAGGGCTGCGCGGCCCGAGGCCGGGCGCTCGCCGGCGCGGCGGACGGCGGCGAAGACAAGGTCGCGGACGGCACGCCGGTCGCCCGATCCGGCGTAGCGGCGGGTCTTGAAATAGCGCGCGATCAAAGTGTCCGCGGCCGCGCCGCTGGTCCGGGCGGCGTCGATGATCTGGTCGGCGAGCTCGATCGCGGCCTGAAGGCGGGCGGACGGAGTCACCGCCCGCCCCCTTCGCAGGGCGTCAAGGGCGCCCTATTGGAACTCGGTCTCCTGATAGGCGACCATGGTGTTGCCGTTCTCTTCATAGGCGCGAAGATAGAGCGTCGTGTTGCGGCCGTCGCTCAATGTCGCATCGGCGCTGCAGCGCGCTTCGGCGTCGGTGCGCGAAGTCTCGCGCGAATTGGTGACGTTCTGGATCTTGATCGCCTGCGCCTGCGAGATCGTCTTGGCTTGCTCGGCGATTTCGCTGCAGTCGAGGCTGGAGACATTGACGCAGCCGGACAGCAAGGCGATCGCGGCGAGCGCGATCACGGTCGAGCCGGCTTTCAGTCGGGACAGGTGCATAAGGGGCCCCCAATCTGGATCCGGCCGGGAATACGGCCGAACCTACAGGGTCCCCGATCCAGGCGCGGAAGGCAAGACCCGGCTTGATCGAGGTCATGATCGCCTCAGCGCGTCGGATAGTTTGGCGCCTCGCGGGTGATGGTGACGTCGTGGACATGGCTTTCGCGAAGGCCGGCATTCGTGATGCGGATGAATTCGGCCTTCTGGAGGTCGGCGACGGTGGCGGCGCCGGTATAGCCCATCGCCGCCTTCACCCCCCCGACCAGCTGGTGGATCACGTCGCTGGCATGGCCCTTATAGGCGACCTGGCCCTCGATCCCTTCCGGCACCAGCTTGAGCTGGTCCTTGATGTCCTGCTGAAAATAACGGTCGGCCGAGCCGCGCGCCATCGCGCCCACCGAGCCCATGCCGCGATAGGATTTGTAGGCGCGGCCCTGGTAGAGGAAGGTCTCGCCCGGCGCCTCCTCGGTCCCCGCCAGCAGCGAGCCGATCATCACCGCCGACGCGCCCGCCGCCAGCGCCTTGGCGACGTCGCCGCTGGTGCGAAGCCCGCCGTCGGCGATCACCGGCGTGCCCGATTGCGCCGCCGCCGAAGCGCTGTCCATGATCGCTGTGAGCTGGGGAACCCCGACGCCGGCGACGATGCGGGTGGTGCAGATCGAGCCCGGGCCGATGCCGACCTTCACCGCGTCCGCGCCGGCGCCGATCAGCGCTTTGGTCGCCTCGGCGGTGGCGACGTTGCCGGCGACGATCTGCACTTCGTTCGAATGCTTGCGAATCCGCTCGACCGCGGCAGCGACGTCGCGGTTGTGGCCGTGGGCGGTATCGATGACGATCAGGTCGCATTCGGCGTCGATCAGGGCCTGCGAGCGCTCGAAGCCGGCATCGCCGACCGTGGTCGCCGCCGCCACCCGGAGGCGACCCGAGGCGTCCTTGGTGGCGTCGGGATAGGCGACCGCCTTTTCGATGTCCTTGACCGTGATCAGGCCGATGCAGCGCCGGTCCTCGTCGACCACCAGCAGTTTCTCGATCCGGTGCTGGTGGAGCTGGCGCCGCGCCTCCTCCTGGCTGACGCCGGGGCCGACGGTGACCAGATTGTCGCGGGTCATCAGCTCGGAGACCGGCTGGCGGGGATTTTCGGCGAACCGGACGTCGCGGTTGGTGAGGATGCCGACCAGCCGGCCGCCTTTCTCGGTCACCGGAATGCCCGAGATCTTGTGACGGGCCATCAGTTCGAGCGCGTCGGCGAGCGTCTGCTCCGGGGTCATGGTGATCGGGTTGACCACCATGCCGCTTTCGTAGCGCTTGACGCTGCGCACCGCCGCCGCCTGCTCGTCGACCTCCATGTTGCGGTGGAGGACGCCCAGGCCCCCCAATTGCGCCATGACGATCGCCATTTCGGCGCCGGTCACGGTGTCCATCGCCGAGGACAGGATCGGGATGTTGAGGGCGATGTCGCGGGTCAGCCGGGTCCTTGTGTCGGCCTGGCTCGGCATGACGCTGGACGCCGCCGGCTTCAGCAACACGTCGTCGAAGGTGAGGCCAAGGGGGATATGCACGTCGCTCATTCGGTCGGCCTTTGCGGGCGTTGATATTGTTGCGGATCGGTGAGGCGGCGGGAGAGCGCGACCAGCAGATTGGCGTCCTCGACCGCGCCGTCCATGACGATCTCGCCATCGGCCTGGTCGTTGGGCGCGTGGTAGCGGCCTTCGAGGAAAGCCTCGAGCCGCGCCATGCTTGCGAAGGAGCCGCCGACCATGATCGAGGGCACGCCGGCCCGGGTCAGCGCATAGCCGTCCTGGCGGCTGATCATGACGTCGGCCTCGTGCGCCTCGTCGAGCCGCCGGCCCATCGATCGCGCGGTCGAGGCGACCAGGGCGTCGAGCGCGGGGATGCCGCGGCCCAATTGGGCGACCGGCTCGCCGGCCGGCGCGACGGCGACCGTATCCATGTTGATCGCGGCGACGATCGAAGCGAGCGGCACGGTGGGATGGGCGGCGAACCAGCCGGCGCCGACCAGGCCGACCTCCTCGGCGGTGGTGGCGAGGACGAGGACGTCGCGCGACGGGCGAGTCCCCTGCCCGAGCCGGCCGGCGGCCTCGATCATCATCGCGATGCCGCTCGCATTGTCGACCGCACCATTGCAGATTCGGTCCCCCGCGCCCTCGGGCCGGCACAGGCCGAGATGGTCCCAATGGGCGAGCAGCAGCAGGGATTCGCCGCCATTACCGGTGCCGCGGAGGCGGCCGACCACGTTGCGGCTGTCGAACGGGCGGATTGCCATGTCGGATTCGAGCGACACGCGAACCGGCAGAGTCACCGACCGGAAGCTCGATCCCGGCTGGTCGTTGAGCAGGCGCGCCATGTCGCCGCCGCCGGCGCGGACAAGCGCATCCGCGGCCGCATAGGGCATGATCCCCAGCATTGGCGCGACGGCCTGGCCGGCGGCCCGGGTGCGCGGGACGACGGAGCCGCTGCGCACCGTCTGCCAGTCGGTGTCCGGACCGACGATCCGGATCACCGCGGCGGCGCCTGCGTCGACCATCGCCTGTGTGCGCTGGCCGATCGACGGGAAATTGGCGACCTGGGGGGCATCGTAGAGAATGAGGACGACGGCGCCGCGGACGTCGACCCCGGCGAGCTGGTCGATGCCGCGATCGGCCATGCGGGCGCCGTGGCCGGCGAAGACGACCGGCGCGTTGGCGATGGCGAGATGGGCGTCGCGTCCCTGCAGCACGATATTGCCCTGGTCGAAGGCGATCGGCCGCCGGTTCGCCGTCCAGGTCGCGCGGGAGCTGCGCGGCGTGCGCTCGACCAAAGGCACCGGCTGGAACCAGGTTCCGTCGACGCCCGCCGGCTCGAAGCCGCGCTGGCGCAACTGGGCAACGATATAGTCGACCGTCCTGGTTTCGCCCTCGGTGCCCGGCGCGCGGCCCTGGAAGTCGTCGGCGGCGAGGATGTTGATGTGGCGCAGCATGTCGGCGGCGCTGATCGGCGCCGGCTGGGCGGCCAATGGGGTTGCGAGGAAAAGGAGCATAGGCGCGGCGGCGCGGAGCACGGGCTGGAACATGGCGCTGCTTAAGGAGGGATAGAGGGAGTCGCAAGCGATTCGGCGGGCTGCAGAGCCCGGACGCTTGGGTTGCCCTTTAGAACCCTCTCCCCGGCGGGAAGAGGGAGTGACTTCAGCGCCCTTCCCTCAACCCCGGGCCTTGGCGATCAGTCTCCGCGCCGCTTCGGCGTGCATCGGTTCGATCATCCGGCCTTCGTGGCGTTCGGCGCCGTCGGTGGCGGCGTCGACCAGGCGGCGGGCGGCTTCGAGCTCGGCCAATGTGGGCGTGAAGACGCGGTTGGCGGTCTCGATCTGGCTGGGGTGGATGACCGACTTGCCGTCGAAGCCGTAAGCGCGTCCTTCCGCGCACTGGGCGGCGAGCCCTTCGTCGTCCTCGAGGCGGTTGTAGACGCCGTCGAAGGCGGCGACGCCGGCGGCGCGGGCGGAGAGGACGATCCGCTGCAGCGCGTAGACCAGGCCGTGGCGGTGGTCGTCGGTGGTGAGGCCGAGCGCCGCCGAAAGGTCGTTGGTGCCGGCGATCAGGCCGCGCGAGGAGGGCGCGATCGCCGCCGCGTCGATCACCGCTCGGGGCGTTTCGATCATCGCCAGGACCGGCTTTCCGGTCAGCCAGCCGGCGTCGTGGGTCTGCTTGGCGCTTTCCGCCTTGGCGAGGATGATGAAATCGGCCGCGCTCTTGCGCACCGCGACGACGTCGTCGCCATAGAACGCGCTGCCAGCCTGGTTGACACGTATCGCCATCGGCCGGCCGCCAAAGCCTTCGTGGCTGGCCTGGACCGCGGCCTCGCGGGCGGCGCCCTTGTCTTCCGCCCTGACCGCGTCCTCGAGGTCGAGGACGATCATGTCGGCAGCGAGTCCGCGCGCCTTTTCGATGGCGCGCGGGTTGGACGCGGGCAGGAACAGGAGCGAGCGGCAGAGGCGGATGTCGGTCACGGTCATGACGGTTGCGATTCTGCTTGGAACGGGAGGGCTTTGTCTACATGATAATGGCCCGCGGGAGGGAGAGCCGACATGGCCGTATTTTTCGTCTTCGTCATCGTTCTGGTGGTGCTGTACCTGTTTTCAGGTCTGAAGATCGTCCGCCAAGGCTATCAATATACGATAGAACATTTCGGGCGGTTCACCGCCGTCGCGAAGCCCGGCCTCAATTACTACATGCCCTTCTTCTATCGTGTCGGCCGCAAGGTGAACATGATGGAGCAGGTGCTGGACATTCCCGGCCAGGAAATCATCACCAAGGACAATGCCATGGTCGGGGTCGACGGCATCGTCTTCTTCCAGGTGCTCGACGCCGCCAAGGCCGCCTATGAGGTTTCGGACCTCTATCTCGCGATCATGCAGCTGACGACGACCAACCTTCGTACCGTCATGGGCTCGATGGACCTCGACGAGACATTGTCGAAGCGCGACGAGATCAACGCCCGGCTGCTGACCGTCGTCGACCAGGCGACCGAGGCGTGGGGGGTCAAGATCACCCGCGTCGAGGTGAAGGACATCCGCCCGCCCGCCGACATCGTCAACGCCATGGGCCGGCAGATGAAGGCCGAGCGCGAAAAGCGCGCCCTGATCCTCGAATCGGAAGGTCTGAGGGCCTCGGAGATCCTCAAGGCGGAGGGCCAGAAGCAGGGCCAGATCCTGCAGGCGGAAGGCCGGCGGGAAGCGGCGTTCCGCGACGCCGAGGCCCGCGAGCGCGCCGCCGAGGCCGAAGCCAAGGCGACGCAGATGGTTTCCGACGCGATCGCCAGCGGCTCGGTCCAGGCGATCAACTATTTCATCGCCCAGAAATATGTCGAGGCGATCAGCCGCTTCGCCACCTCGCCGAACAGCAAGACCATCCTGTTCCCGGTCGAGGCGACGCAGCTGATCGGCACGCTGGGCGGAATCGGCGCGCTGGCCAAGGATGCGCTCAGCCAGGGTGAAGCTTCGTCCGGCGGCCAGCGCCAGGGAGGCCAGTGATGCAGCTGCCGGCTTTTCTCGACGGCATCGCCGTCCACTGGCTGTGGCTTTCCGCCGCCGCCTTGCTGGCGATCCTGGAAATCTTCCTGCCAGGCATCTTCCTGGTGTGGATCGCGGCGGCCGCCGCCATCGTCGGCCTGGTCCTCGCCTTCGTCGACCTCGGCTTTCCCTATCAGGCGGCCCTGTTCGCGGTGCTCTCGTTCCTGGCGGTCTATGCCGGCCGGATCTGGTATGCCCGCAATCCGATCGCCAGCGCCGATCCCCAGCTCAACGAGCGGGCGTCGCGGCTGATCGGCCGGACGGTGACGGTCGAGACCGCGATCGAGAACGGCAAGGGCCGGGTCACGGTCGGCGACGGCGTGTGGAACGCCAGCGGCCCCGACGCCCCCGCCGGCAGCTCGGTGGTGGTGGTCGCCGCCGACGGCACCTGCCTGACCGTGGAGCGCGCTTCGGACGCCTGATTCGTCCCTGTTTATTGCGAGGAACAAGAAAGTGATCGACCGCCGCGAGTTGCTTCTGGGCGCGAGCGCGCTCGCCTTCACCGCCGCCCTCCCGGCCCGCGCCTTCGCAGCCGAGGGCAGCTTGGAGGCCGTGCTCGGCGGCATCGCCGAGGAACTGCTCGCCGACTATCCCGAAAATGCCAGCGCGCTCGGCCTCGACAACGGCGCCCGCGCCGCGCTCAAGTCGCGGCTCAGCGACCGATCGCCCGCCGGCCAGCGCGCGATCGCGACGCGGGTGGAGCGGCGGCTTGGCCTTTTGCGGGCGATCGACCCGGCAGGCCTGACCCCCGCCCAGCGGATCGATCTCGACGTCGTCCGCACCTCGCACGAGACCGCGCGCGAGGGCTTCGCCTTTCCGTTCGGGGAAGTCGCAGTGCTCAACCAGAACTGGTCCTATCGCAACGCGCCTTACGCGGTCGCCCAGAATACCGGCGCCTTCGTCGAAGTGCCCGATTTGCTCGATGCCAACCACCCGATCGCCGGGCCGGCTGACGCCGAGGCCTATCTGGCCCGGCTCGAAGCCTATGCCGCGGTGCTCGACGGCGAAACCGCGCGGCTCGCCCATGACTCCTCGATCGGGGTCGTCGCACCCGATTTCCTGCTCGACCGCAGCCTCGGCCAGATGCGGGCGGTGCGCGGCACGCCGATGCCGACCTGGGGCCTGGTCACCTCGATTGCACGCCGGACCTCGGCCATGCCCGGCGGTTTCGCCCGCCGCGCCGAGAGCCTGGTCACCGACAAGGTGGCGCCGGCAATGGACCGCCAGATCGCCGAGCTGGCCCGCCAGCGCACCCGCGCCACCGCCGACGCAGGCGTCTGGAAGCTCCCCGACGGCGAGGCTTATTACGCCTGGGCGCTCAAGGCCGGCACGACGACGACCCGCACGCCCGACCAAGTCCACGCCCAGGGGCTGGAGGAATTGCGCGGCCTCCACGCGCAGATGGACGTGATCCTGCGCGCCCAGGGCCTTACCCAGGGCAGCGTCGGCGCGCGGATGACCGCTTTGGGCCGCGATCCCGCCAACCTCTTCCCTAACAATGACGCCGGCCGCGAGGGGATCCTCGATTTCATGCGTGCGGCGATCGCCGACATGCGCACCCGCCTGCCCCGCGCCTTCGCCACCCTGGTGCCGGGCAATCTGGTGGTGAAGAGGATTCCGGTGGAGATCGAGGCCGGCTCGTCGGGCGCCTATGCGGCGGCGGGGTCGATCGACGGCACCGTCCCTGGCAATCTCTACGTCAATCTGCGCAATACCGAACGGACTCCCCGCTACGGCCTCACTACCCTTGCCTTCCACGAAGGCATTCCGGGGCATGTCTGGCAGGGCGAATATACCTACCGGCTGCCGCTGGTCCGCTCCCTGCTCGCCTTCAATGCTTATTCCGAGGGCTGGGCGCTCTACGCCGAACAGCTCGGCGACGAACTCGGCGTCTATGAGGGCAATCCGCTCGGCCGGCTCGGCTATCTCCAGTCGATCGCCTTTCGCGCCTGCCGGCTGGTGGTCGACACCGGCATCCACGCCAAGCGCTGGACCCGCGAGCAGGGGATCGATTTCTTCGTCACCACCAACGGCTCCTCGCCGACCGAGGTGCGCAGCGAGGTCGACCGCTATTGCGCCTGGCCCGGCCAGGCCTGCGGCTACAAGGTCGGCCACAGCGAGATCCACCGGCTGCGCACGGGCGCGCGGACGGCGCTGGGAGAGCGGTTCGACTTCCGCCTGTTCAACGACGCGCTGGTGACCGGGGGGAATGTGCCGCTGGTGGTGCTTGGGCGGATCATCGAGGCCCATATTGCGGCGCGGCGCGGCGGTGGGGCGGCCTGAGCCAACTGTAATGCCTTCCGATGGGCAGCTGGGCGACCCTGCCCATCGGGGAGGAATTTTTCAGGACAGGGCCCACGACAAAGTGGTGCACAGTCACCCTACAGTCACTGTCACAGGGTATTCCGCAGTATTGCCGGAAGAATTCTGCGCGCTTGATCGGATGGGGCTATCTGGTGACTATGAATACCAACATTGCCGCTCTACCATGACAACACTATTCACAATGGGCAGCGGCCCGCGAGGGACGGACGATACCGGCCGTCGTACGCGAATGGTATCGCTAGGTACTTTGGAGCACACCCTTGAGTCTCAAGGTATGGAAGCGAACTGACACATCGATGTCAATTTCTACAGGTAGAGTCCACTGATGTTCAGTTTCGGCTGTTTCCTCGAATATTCATAGTCATGTTTCCTCCACAATGGTAACTTTTGAGCCTCTCGACTCGGGAGATACTTACCATTGGAAGGAGAATTGTGATGCCGACTCAGTCATATCCAAGCTTCGACTCGAAAGCGATTGATCAAGCTATTGAAACGGCTGGGCGTCACGGCAAAGCCGTCCAAGCCAAGGCAGGCGCCCGCAACATCGGTACCGACAACGGCGAGCTGAAAGTCAGCGCGCAATGCATCAGCCTCAGCGTCCAAAACGGCCAGGTGTGCCTCAACCTCCCGCTGGGCCTCGGCTCGATATGCCTGCCGGTTCCTTCGTGGGTGCCGAGTGGGGCGACGGTACAAGCGTGCCTCGACATCTGCACGGTATGGGGCGTTCCCTGCGGCGTCGAGGTCACGGTTTCGTTCAACGGCCAGCGCATCATCCAGAAGGGGTTCGGCTGCTGCTAGCCTGAGGAACCCGGTCCAATTACCCGTCATTGCGAGGAGCGTAGAGACGAAGCAATCCAGTGGGCGGAGGCGCAACACTGGATTGCTTCCACCGGCTTTCGCCGGGGTCGCAATGACGGTTGTTGTTTACGGCAACTCACCCAGATCCGGCTCGACCCAGCCCATCCTTGCCGGCACCGAGAAGAGCAGTTCCGGGCTGTAAAACCGCAAAGGCCAGTCGCGCCGCCCTTCCGGCGCCAGGAGCAGGGCGTTGACCCGCTCTGTCAGCCCCCGCCCCTCCGTCCGGGCCAGATGACCGCGGACGGCGCGGATGAAGACCTGGGTGATGGTCTCGTGATAGCCCTGGGTCTCGTCGTTGACCCCGCCGACGCTCTCGTTGAAGCGGCGGATGAGGTCGGGAAGGTCGCGTTCGAGCGCGATGTCGGGGCGTTCGAGGATCAGCCAGGCACAGGCGGCCATATGGGCCTCGTGGGTCCATTCGGGCCGCTCCAGCGTGCGGTCGATCAGGCCCTCGCCGATATGGCGGATGGAATCGTCGTGCGGCCAGAGCCGCGGTTCGTGGTCGTTCATTGCATTTCCCCCTTGAAGGAACAGGGCCAAAAAGAAAGGAGCGCGCCGGCTGCCGCCGGCACGCTCCCTTTCAAAGGCCGCGAGATTTAGGCGTCAGGCCGCGCTGATGACGGGCTCCTTGAGTTGATGGGTCGATTGCCCCGCTTGCGGGGCGGCATCGAGGACCCGGGCGTCGACATGGTCGGCGAAGGTCGCGAAATTATCGGTGAAGAGCTTCACCAGCTTCGCGGCGGTCGCGTCATAATCGGTGCGGTCGGCCCAGGTGTCGCGCGGGTTGAGGATCGCGCCGTCGACGCCGGGCACGCTCACCGGCACCTCGAAGCCGAAATTCGGGTCCTTGCGATATTCGACACTGGCGAGGCTGCCGTCGATCGCGGCGTTCAAGAGGGCCCGGGTCGCCTTGATCGGCATGCGGCTGCCGACGCCGTATTTGCCGCCGGTCCAGCCGGTGTTGACCAGCCAGCAATGCACCCCGCCCTTGGCGATCCGTTCCTTGAGCAGATTGCCGTAGACCCAGGGGAAGCGGGCCATGAACGGCGCGCCGAAGCAGGTCGAGAAGGTCGCCTCCGGCTCGGTGACGCCGATCTCGGTGCCGGCCACCTTGGCGGTGTAGCCCGAAAGGAAGTGGTACATCGCCTGCTCGGGTGTCAGCCGCGCGATCGGCGGCAGCACGCCGAAAGCGTCGGCGGTGAGGAAGATCACGTTCTTGGGCACCGGCCCCATATTGTCGGCCGAGCAATTGGGGATGAAGTCGATTGGATAGGCGCCGCGGGTATTCTCGGCCAGGGTGGCATCGTCGAGGTCGAGCTCGCGGGTCACCGGATCCATCACGACGTTCTCGAGCACGGTGCCGAAGCGCCGGGTGGTTGCGTAGATTTCCGGCTCGGCCTCGGGCGAGAGCCGGATCATCTTGGCGTAGCAGCCGCCCTCGAAATTGAAGACCGCGCTGTCCGACCAGCCATGCTCGTCGTCGCCGATCAGGGTACGGCTGGCGTCGGCGGAGAGCGTCGTCTTGCCGGTGCCGGAAAGGCCGAAGAAGATGGCGGTGTCGCCGGCCGGGCCGATATTGGCCGAGCAGTGCATCGGCATCACGCCGCGCACCGGCAGCAGGTAATTGAGGATCGAGAAGACCGACTTCTTCATCTCGCCGGCATATTCGGTGCCGCCGATCAGGATCAGCTTCTCGGTGAGGTTCAATGCGATCACCGTCTCCGAGCGAGTGCCGTGGCGGGCCGGGTCGGCGCGGAAGCTGGGCAGGTCGATGATAGTGAATTCGGGCTCGAAGCCGGCGAGGTCGATCTCGTCGGGCCGCACCAGCAGGGTGCGGATGAAGTGGCTGTGCCAGGCATATTCGTTGACCACGCGCACACGCACCCGGTGCTCGGGCTGCGATCCGCCGTAGAGATCCTGGACGAACAGATCCGCCTTCGCCCCCAGAGCGGAGAAGAAATCGGCCTTGAGCGCCGCGAAATGATCGGGGCTCATCGCCTTGTTGTTGTCCCACCAGATCGTCGATTCGGTCTCGGCGTCGCGAACGATGAACTTGTCCTTGGCCGAGCGGCCGGTGTGCTTGCCGGTCTTGACGACCAGCGGGCCGTCCTTGGCGAGCAGGCCTTCGCCGCGCGCCAGCGCCTGCTCGACCAGGACCGCCGGGCCGAGGTTCCAGTGAAGGGCGGCGGGCGTGTCGATGCCCTGATGCGACAGAGTGAACGAGGGGACCTTATTGGCCACGAATTGCTCCCATGCGATAGCGGCGCCCTCCCCGCGAGGGAGCGCGCCAGATGGGAAAGCCCATATCGGACGCCCCCTGCCGCGTCAAAGGGTGGCGCCTTCCTTTCGGCCCGGCTAGACCACGGCTCGGAAGGAGATGACGGCCGCAATGTCGATCACGATCGCGCTTGTCGACGACGACCGCAACATCCTCACCTCCCTCTCGGTGACCCTCCAGTCGGAGGGGTTCATCACCCGCCTTTATTCGGACGGCGAGGCGGCGCTGAAGGCGCTGACCGAGAACCCGCCAGACCTCGCCGTGCTCGACATCAAGATGCCCAAGATGGACGGCATGGAGTTGCTCCGCCGCCTGAGGGAGAAGAGCGACTTTCCGGTGATCTTCCTCACCTCGAAGGACGAGGAGCTGGACGAGGCGCTGGGCCTGGCGATGGGCGCCGACGATTATATCGCCAAGCCGTTCTCGCAGCGGCTGGTGCTCGCCCGCATCCGGGCGGTGCTGCGGCGGACCGAGATGCGCGCCCGTCCACCGGCGGAGGACGACGAACCCGAGGCGGCCGAGATCGAGCGCGGCCGCCTGGTCATGGACCCGGCCCGCCACCGGGTGAAATGGGACGGCAGGGACGTCACCCTCACCGTCACCGAATTCATGATCCTGGAAGCGCTGGCGCAGCGGCCCGGCGTGGTCAAATCGCGCAACCAGCTGATGGACGTCGCCTATCAGGACGACATCTATGTCGACGACCGCACCATCGACAGCCATATCAAGCGGATGCGCCGCAAGTTCCGCGCCGTCGACGACGAATTCGGCGCGATCGAGACGCTTTATGGGGTCGGATACCGCTTTGGCGAGGAGTGACGCCACCGACGAGGGAGGCGCCTTCGGCCTCCGATGGTCGCGGCGCTTCTCGCTTCGCCAGCGCATCTTCGCGGTCAACATCTTCGCCGTCGCCATCTTCGCCGGCAGCATCTTCTATCTCGACGGCTTCCGCGCCCGGCTGACCCAGGCGCGCACCGACCAGGCGCAATCTGAAGTGGTGATGATCGGCCACACGCTGGCGGCGGTCCCGCAGGAGCGGCGCGCGGCGATCCTCGTCGCGCTCGGCCAGGATTCGCGCACCCGCCTTCGCATCTACGGCATCGACGGCCGGCTGCTGGCCGACAGCTGGACCGGCGCGCGGCCCACCTACACCCTGCGCGATCCGATGATCGAGCCCTGGTACCGGGAAGTGGCGCGCTGGCTCGACAACGGCTTCGACGCGATCGTCGGCGCCCGCCGACCGCCGCCCTATGTGCCCGAAACGCGCGACGTGCTCGCCGCCTGGCCCGAGGCGGTGACCGCGCTCCGCCACGGCGGCCCGACGACGATGGTGCGGCGCGCGCCCGACGGCACCCCTTTCATCTCCTCGGCGCAGCGGATCGCGAGCAATCCCGATTCGGTGCTGCTGCTCACCGTCAACGCCCGCGACGTGCGCCGGGTGGTGCGGGCCGAGCGATTCTCGCTGGTCATCATCCTCTCCCTCACCCTCATCCTCTCGATCCTGCTGTCGCGCTTCCTCGCCCGCACCATCGCCAACCCGTTGCGCCTGCTCGCACATGCCGCGCACCGGGTCAGGCTCGGCCGCGACCGCGAGGTCACCGTGCCCGTGCTGCCGCGGCGGCGCGACGAGATCGGCCAGCTCGCCCGGGCGCTGGCCGACATGACCCAGAGCCTGCGGCAAAGGATCGATGCCACCGACGCCTTCGCCGCCGACGTCACCCACGAGCTCAAGAACCCCCTCGCCTCGCTGCGCTCGGCGGTCGACACGCTCGAGCGGGTCGAGGATCCGGCGCTGCGCCGGCAGATGCTCGACCTGGTCCGCCAGGATGTCGGCCGGCTCGACCGGCTGGTGGTCGACATCGCCGAGGCCTCACGGCTCGACGCCGAACTGTCGCGGGCCAAGTTCGAACCGGTCGACCTCGGCCGACTGATCGAGTCGCTGGTGCCGGTGTGGGAGGACCGCAGCCGGCGCGGCGTCGAGGTCGCCTTCGCTCGGCCCCGGGTCGGCACCGCCATCGTCCCCGGCGACGAATCGCGGCTCGCCCGCCTGTTCGACAACCTCGTCGACAATGCCATTTCCTTCTCGCCCGACGGCGGCCTGGTCGAGATCGGCGCCGCCAATGTCGGCGGGGTGATCGAGGTCAGCGTCCAGGACGAGGGGCCGGGCGTCGCCGAGGACGCGCGCGAAGCGATCTTTAACCGTTTCCATAGCATCAGGCCGGACGAGGATTTCGGACGCCATTCCGGATTGGGGCTGGCGATCGCGCGGGCGATCGTCGAAGGTCATGGCGGGCGGATCGAAATCGAGAATCGGCATGACGGGCAAAGGGGCGCCCGTTTCGTCGTCCGCTTTCCGGGAGCTTCGTCATGAGCCTGTCACCGCTTTCATCCGAAACCGTCCATTGCAGCAGCGTCGCGATCGGCGGCCGCTGCGTGCTGATCGGCGGCCGTTCCGGCTCCGGCAAGTCCGATTTGGCGCTGCGCCTGATCGACCGCGGCGCGAGCCTGGTCAGCGACGATTACACCCATGTCCGCCGCGTCGAGGGCAAGGCGATCGCGACCGCGCCCGCCACCATCGCCGGCAAGATCGAGGTGCGCGGCGTCGGCATCGCCGAGATGAGTTCGGTGCCCGACGTTCCCGTCGCCCTGTTCATCGATCTCGACCGAACGCCCGAGCGGCTGCCCGATCTCGAGGAAAGACGGGTCGTGGCCGGCGTGCCGATCCCGACCATCGGGCTGGAGGGACACAATGCCTCCGCGCCGATCCGGGTCGAGACCGCGCTGAGGCTGATCGGCCTGGCCGATTGATGGTCGCCGCGCCCGAACGGATATTGCTCGTCACCGGGCTTTCCGGCGCGGGCAAGTCGACGGTGCTGAAGACCCTGGAAGACCTCGGCTGGGAGACGGTGGACAATCTGCCTCTCGCTTTGCTCGACCCCCTGCTCGCCACCCCGCCCTCGCCCGGCGCCGACAAGGGACGGCCGCTGGCGATCGGCCTCGACAGCCGCACCCGCGGCTTCAAGGCCGACCGCCTGGTCAAGCAGATCCGCGCCGTCGCCGGCGCCAGGGAATATGCGGTCGAGACCCTCTATCTGGAATGTTCGGGGCCGGAGCTGATCCGCCGCTATTCGGAGACTCGGCGCCGCCACCCGCTCGCC
Source organism: Allosphingosinicella sp. (assembly GCA_036525215.1). GTDB lineage: Bacteria > Pseudomonadota > Alphaproteobacteria > Sphingomonadales > Sphingomonadaceae > Allosphingosinicella. The sequence goes on along the minus strand of DATDAU010000012.1, from coordinate 1,241 downwards.
CCCGACCGGCCGGCGACCGACGGCATCGCCGAGGAGCGCGAGATGACCGCGCCGCTGAAGCGCTGGGCCGACCATATCATCGACACCTCCGACACCGACACCAACGCACTGCAGCAGCAGGTGCGCAGCCGCTTCGGCACCGAGGACGACGCGCCGACCCTGACCATCATGTCGTTCGGATTCGCCCGCGGCGTGCCGCGCAACGCCGACATCGTGCTCGACATGCGCTTCCTCAGAAACCCGCACTGGCAGCCGGCGCTGAAGGACCTCACCGGGCTCGACCAGGCGGTGGCGGACCATATCGCCGGCGACATCACCTATGCCGACGCCCTGTCGCGAATCGAGGAATTGCTGCTGATCCTGCTTCCCCGCTACCGCGCCGAAGGAAAATCCTATGTCTCGATCGCATTCGGCTGTACGGGCGGGCGCCATCGCTCGGTCCATGTGGCCGAGCGAGTCGCGGCACGGTTGCGCGCGGCGGGTTTTTCGCCCACTCTGGAACATCGCGACCTCGCCACGCCGCCCCGCGACGGAATCGAGCGATCGCCAGGGACAAAGGCAGACGGTTCGGCAGAAGCGGCGGCATCTCAAGGTGAATGAATGATTGGATTGGTTCTGGTGACCCATGGGCGGCTGGCGGCGGAGTTCGTCGTCGCGATGGAGCATGTGGTGGGCCCGCAGGAGCGGATCGAAGCGATCTGCATCGGCCCGGACGACGATATGGAAGCGCGGCGCAACGACATCGCCACGGCGATCGCCGCCGTGGACGGCGGCAAGGGCGTGATCATCCTCACCGACCTGTTCGGCGGCACGCCCTCGAACCTCGCCATCTCGCTGATGAAATCCGACAAGATCGAGGTGATCGCCGGCGTCAACCTGCCGATGCTGATCCGGCTGGAGGGCGCCCGCAAGACGATGGACGTCCGCGCCGCCGTCGCCGCCGCCCGCGAGGCCGGCCGCAAATATATTTCCGTCGCCTCCGAGATACTGGGCGAGGCCGCGGCCTAGGATGGCCCCAGGTACCGGGGTCCAAACTCATGGATGGAGGCGGTCGTGACGGGTTGGCATTTGTTGTCTGGCAAGGAGTGAGGAGGGAGCGATGAAAATTCATCGTGACCGATCGAGGGACGCAGTCCAGGCGGCAAAGGACAGCCCGCCGCTTTGCGGTCGGCCGGGGAAGGCGGCTGGGGGCGTCGAGCACCGCGGCCGGGCTATCTGGCCCGCCCTTCGGCACTCTCCTA
>DATDAU010000011.1:0-2173 GCA_036525215.1 Allosphingosinicella sp. | reverse complement strand
GGCCCGCACCTCCACATCACGCCGGACGCGCCGCCCTGCTTCCTTCTCCATGCCGAGGATGATGCCTCGGTGCCGGTGCAGAACAGCCTGATGCTGCGCGCCGCCCTGCGCGCGCGCGGCATCGCCACCGAAATGCATCTTTTCCCCGACGGCGGCCACGGTTTCGGCCTCAGGCTCGCGCGGGGCAAATCGGTCGAACGCTGGCCCGACCTGTTCCTCGCCTGGGGCCGACATCGGAGACTTTGGACATGATTCTGCGCATGTTTGCCGCTCTGTTGTTGGTGGCGCTTCCCGCTGCCGCACGGGCCGAACCCGACCGCGCTGAGATTCAGCGCACCATGCGCCGGGCGACGGCCTTCATGGTCGACCATGTCGCGACCAATGGCGGCTATGTCTGGTCCTATCTGCCCGACATGTCGCGCCGCTGGGGCGAGATCGAGGCGAACCGCTCGATGGTCTGGGTGCAGCCGCCGGGCACCGCGACCATGGGCCATCTCTTCCTCGATGCCTGGCACGCCACTGGCGACCCTTATTACTACTCGGCTGCCGAGGCGGCAGCGGGCGCTCTGATCCGAGGCCAGCACCGCAGCGGGGGCTGGAATTACTTCATCGACTTCGCCGGCCCGGCTTCGACGCGGCGATGGTATGCGACGATCGGCCGCAACGCCTGGCGGATGGAGGAATTCCAGCATTATTCTGACAACGCCACGTTCGACGACGCCGGCTCGTCCGAGGCGATGCAATTGCTGCTGCGCCTCTATTTGGAACGCCACGACCGTCATTACCGGGCGCCGCTCGACCGGGCGATCGGCTTCGTCCTGAACAGCCAGTATCGGAACGGCGGCTGGCCGCAGCGCTGGCCGCACGACGCCCGTTATCCGGCCTATGCCGACTACATCACCTTCAACGACGACGTCGCCGCCGAGAATATCCGCTTCCTCTTGATGTGCTACAACAGCCTCGGCGAGGCGCGGGTCAGGCCGGCGATATTGCGGGCGATGAACGTCTTTAGGATCACCCAGCAGCCGATGCCGCAGCCGGGCTGGGGCCTCCAGCACACCCTCGGCCTCAAACCCGCCGCCGCCCGCACCTATGAGCCGAGGGCCTTCGCGACCCACACCACCGCCGCGAACCTGCGGGCGCTGATGAACTTCTACCGCATGACCGGCGACCGGCGCTTCCTCGCCCGCATCCCCGAGGCGCTCGACTGGCTCGAATCCCTGCGTCTGCCGCCCGATCCGGCGCGGGGCAGCCGCGATTTTCCGACCTTCATCGAAATCGGCACCAACCGGCCAATCTACGTCCACCGGCGCGGCTCGAATGTGATCAACGGCGCCTATTATTGGGATTACAGCGCCGATGCCCCGCTTGGCCATTATTCGGCCTGGCGCGCGATCAACATCCCCGCCTTGCGCCGCGAATATGCGACCCTCGTGGCGACGCCGCGCGACCAGTTGCTGGCCACCTCGCCGCTGCGCGCACCCGGCCATGCGCCTCTGCCCCGTTTCGTCGTCACCGCTGAGGACGCCGGCTCGGACCTCAACGCCGCTCCCGCCGGCAGCACCGAGGCCGTGGTCCGCAGCCTCAACGCGGCGGGCTGGTGGCCGACGCCGCTGAAGGCGACGAGCAACCCGTATCGCGGCGACGGCCCGACCCGCGCCGTGCCCGGCGACTATCGCACCGGGCGGGTCGGCGACGACAGCGACACCTCGCCTTATCTGGCCGAGCACCCGGTCACCGGCATCTCGACGGCGACCTATATCGCCAACATGGTGCGGCTGATCCGGGCGCTCCAACCGGACGACCCGCCTGGGCGCTGAGTGTAAGCGGGGCTGGGAAACCGCAACTTCCTATGGCCCTCAGCACCGATTCTGCTTGCGCCGGGTGCCAAGCTGCGACACTTTCGCTGCACCGCAGCAATAGTGTGCGCTGCCGCCGGGTCGATTTTCGATTCGGCGGGGGTGATTTAGACGGGCGACGACGGAGACAGATCGCGAATTCGGGAGAGACGGGTTTTGGCGCAGCCGCCACCAGTTCAGGGGCTCTACGACCCCCGCCACGAGCGGGACAGCTGCGGCATGGGCTTTGTCGCCGATGTGAAGAACCGGCCCTCCAACGCGATAATCGCCCAAGGCCTCCAGATCCTCGCCAATCTCGACCATAGGGGCGGGGT
>DATDAU010000010.1:0-9054 GCA_036525215.1 Allosphingosinicella sp. | reverse complement strand
TGCTGGTCGACGAGGACAACCAGTCCTCGGTGCCGAGCATCTACGCGATCGGCGACGTCACCGACCGGGTCCAGCTCACCCCGGTCGCGATCCGCGAGGGCCAGGCGTTCGCCGACACCATGTTCGGCAACAAGCCGACCCGGGTCGATTACGTCAACATCCCCTCGGCCGTGTTCAGCCACCCGCCGATCGCCGGCGTCGGCCTGACCGAGGGCCAGGCCCGCGAGAAGTTCGGCAGCTACAAGACCTATGTCTCCGATTTCCGGCCGATGAAAAACGTGCTGGCCGGGCGCAACGAGCGCTCGCTCTACAAGATGATCGTCGACGACAGCGAAAGGGTCGTCGGCCTCCACATGATCGGTCCCGACGCCCCCGAAATCCTCCAGGCCGCGGCCATCGCGGTCAAGGCCGGCTTAACCAAGGCCCAGTTCGACGACACCGTCGCGCTCCACCCGACCATGTCGGAAGAGCTGGTACTGATGCGCTAGACGCCGCGCCTCGGCGTCAGCCGGTGCGGTCGAAATGCCCCTGGCTCGGCCCGCCCGCGGCGCCGACCTCGAACGAGGCGGCGCTTGCGCCGTCGACCTGGAAGGTGAGGCGGGTCGCAGGGTCGCTTTCCAGGGTGAAGACGTTGCCGCCGAGCGCGATCAGGGCGGCGCGGGCGCGGGCGCCGCGCTTGAGGTAAAGGCGGCCGGCGTCGACGCTCACCACCCGTTCGCCATAGCTGCCGGCATAAGCGGCGAGGGGAAGCGCCGGCGCCCGGCCCTGGCCGCGCGCCTCGATGCCGTCGGCCATCGCCGCCAGCCGGCCCCGGTCCGCCTCGGGCGCGCCGGCGGCGATGCGGCGCAGGGCCAGGACATGGGCGGTGTCGAGCGCGGCCTCGATGCTGGTGGGAATGGTCGGCGCATGGCCCACCGCCTCCCAGTCGCGGCCGGTCGAGGCGAGGACCGCGCGGCCCACCGAGACGCTGAGCAGGAATTGGCCGGCGACCGGCACGACTTCGTTGCGGAAACCGGCGCCTGAGGTGCGCTCGCCCACCAGCTCGCCGAGATGGTAGCCGCCGACATGACCGGTGAATTCCTCGGCCGCGGAACCGGTGCCGCCGCTGATCAGGACGTAGAGCGGCTTGCCGACCATCCGTGCAGCGGGAAGCTCGGACAAAGTGGAAAGCCCTTCCGGCTCGGGCCGGCCATTCATGTAGAAGGTTACCAGGGGCCGGCCGGCGGGGAGGAAATGGCTGATCATATACTGGACCGCCTCGGGGCTCCCGCCGCCGTTGCGCCTGAGGTCGATGATCACGGCGTCGCCGCCGGCGAGGAAGCGCATCGCGGTGTCCAGCGCGGCGGCGCTTTCCGGGCCGGTCCACATGAAGCCGTCATAAGCGAGATAGCGGACGTTGCCGGGCAGGTTGCGAAGCTCGCTCACCCCGTAATTGGCGGCGCGCATCCGCGCCTCGAACGCCGCCGGGCTGGGCTGGGCCGGACCCGTGCCGGGCCCGGTGCCGCGGCCGGCGGCCATCATCGCGGCCTGACGCGGATTGAAGTTGAAGTTGAGATGGCGGTCGTGGCCGGCGCGCTCGAGATCCTCGTTGATCCGAGCCGCGAGCAAGGCCGGGTCGCTTGTGTTGTACCGGCCGGCGGCGAGAGAGGCGGCAAGGGCGGCGTCGAGCACCCGCCGGCGCTCGGGAAGAACGTAGCGCTCGGCGATAATCCGCCGGACCTCGGCGACGACGGCGCGGCTGTCGACCGGCGCGGCGCTGGGCGCGGTCGCGGGCGCGGCGGGCGCCGGCGCGGATGGCTGGGCGAAGGCCGTGGAGGCCAACGCTCCGGCGGCGAGGCCGGCCAGGACGAGCATTTGGGTACGCCGCATGATGATCACTCCCACTCGCGAATATCTCTCTCCCGCTTATCCCTTGGGAAGGGGTGAGATTTCAGGCAAAGAAGCGGGAGTTCGTGCCAGATTCTGGCAAATTTGGCGGGGAGGCCGCGCGACATGGGCGTGAAGCTCGACAGGCTGGACCGGCGCCTGCTGGCCTGCCTGCAGGAGGACAATCTGCAGACCGCCGACCGGCTGGCCGAGCAGGTCGGGCGATCGCCCTCGGCGGTGGCGCGGCGGGTGCGGCGGCTGAGGGCGAGCGGCGCGGTGGCGGCCGACGTTTCGGTGGTCTCCGACGAGGCGGCGGGCCATCCCTTGTCGGCGATCGTCCATGTCCTGCTCGAGCGCCACGCCCCGCACGAGGTCGACGCGCTCCGCCGCCGCCTCGCCGCCAGCCCCAATGTCCAGCTCTGCCTCGACATGGCCGGCGCGACCGACATCCTGCTGCTCGTCGTCGCCGCCAACATGGAGGCCTATAACGACTTCGCGGCGGCCATGCTGGAGCAGCCGGCGGTGCGCCGCTTCGAAACCAGCATCGTCAAGAAACGGGTGAAAGCGAGCCTGGCCGTACCGCTGGCTTGAACCCGCAAATGACACCCTGCGATAAAGCTCGGAAAGAACCCGATATTAACCATATTCGGGCACAGCGGCGGGCATGTATTCGGGCACGATCCGCCGCCGGATCGCCGCCGCCTTCGCCGCGGCCACGGCCGCGTTCGCCTGGAGCGGGCCTGCGTCGGCCGAATTGCCGCATCTGGAAATGCCGGCGAACCTGACCGCCGTGATCGATTTCCGGATCGTGCTGACCAACGGGGAGCGGAGCTGGGCGGACGGCGGCTTCGGCAAGTCCCGCTTCGGCGGCGGCGGTGACGATGTCGACGCTCATGCCGTTCCCGCGACCGCCGAGATCGTCTGGCATGGCCCGCTCGCCTGGAATTTCGGCGGCACCATCGCCATCGCCGCACAGGACGACCAGGACCAACCGGTCGACCTGATCGAAGGCTTCGTGACCTGGCGGCCGCTGCCGAACGGCGAGACGCGCTTCTCCGCCCGCGCCGGCATGTTCTGGCCGCCGGTCTCGCTGGAGCATGAAGGGCAGGAATGGCGGGTCGCGGACATGATCACGCCCTCGGCGATCAACAGCTGGATCGGCGAGGAAGTGAAGGTGGCCGGCGTCGAAGGTTCGGTCAGCCATCCGCTGGCCGGCGGGCGGGTGACCGGGACGCTGGGCCTGTTCGGCTTCAACGACACGTCGGGAACCCTGCTCGCCTTCCGCGGCTGGGCGCTGCACGACCAGAAGACCGGCGCGTTCAGCCGCCAGGCGCTGCCGCCGCTCAACGCGTTCATGGCGACGGTCCAGCCGCAATGGACGACGCCGACCCTCGAGGTCGATCACCGCATTGGCTTCTACGGCCGGGTCGCCTGGCAAATGGCGGCGCCGGTGATGCTGGAGGTCGTCTATTACAACAATCGCGGCGATCCGGAGGCGTTCACCCCGATGAACCAATGGGGATGGGACACGCGCTTCTGGAATGTCGGGGCGCGGATCGACCTCGGCCCGCATACCCGCATCCTCGCCCAGGCGCTCACCGGCACGACCGAAATGGGCTATGTCGAGAATGGCGGCATCTGGGTCGATACACGCTATCGCTCGGCCTATCTCAGGCTCACCCAGGAAGTGGGGCGGGTCGCGCTCTCCGGCCGCGCCGATCTGTTCGACACCCGCCAGCGCGGATCGGCTCTGACCGCCGAGGATGACGAGGAGGGCTGGGCGCTGACCGGCGCGCTCGACTGGCGGCTGAGCGGCCAGGCCGACCTGATCCTCGAATATATGCACCTCGACAGCCAGCGAGCCGCCCGCGCCAGGATCGGCCTCGACGCCGACCAGGCGCAGAATGTGGTGCAGGCGGCGATGCGGCTGAGGTTGTGAAATGCGGAGCCCTCGAACCCGGAGGCAGGGAGACGCCATGCGCAGGCTGATCTTGACGCTCGCTTTCTGCGCCGCCGCGCCGGCGGCCGCGACCGACCTCGTCGTCCAGGTCCAGGGCCCCGGCGGCGCGCCGGTGGCCAATGCCGTGGTCACCCTCTATCCGGGCGGACGTCCGGCCACGCTGGCCGGCGAGCGGATGTCCTTCCAGATCGCCCAGCGCGACCTCCAGTTCCAGCCGTTCGTGATCGCCGTGCCGGTGGGAGCGGACGTGTCCTTTCCCAATTTCGACAATGTCCGGCACCATGTCTATTCCTTCTCGCCGGTGCGCCGCTTCGAGCTGAGGCTGTTCGCCCGCGAGCAGTCGCGCAGCGTCCATTTCGACCGGGTCGGAATCGTCCCGATCGGCTGCAACATCCATGACGGCATGATCGCCTATGTCGACGTGGTCGACACCGGCTTCGCCGCGGTCACCGACCGCGCCGGCCGCGCCGCCTTCACCGGCGTCGCGGCGGGAGGCCTGACGGCGCGGGTCTGGCACCCCTGGCTGCGGGCGCCGGGTAACCAGACGGAAATGCGCTGGACCCTACCCGGGTCCGGCCGGATCGCGCAGACGGTCAGCGTCGCGCTGCGGCCACCGCCGAGGACTCCGACCTACTAGGCCGAGGCGGAGCCCGAGCGCTTCGCCCGAGCCGAAGCCGGCTGCTCCGCCGAAGCTTCCGCCAAATTGCTGATCTGCCGTCTTTCTGAAACATTTTCGGCCTTCGCCACGCCGCCGGACAAAGCGAAGGCGTCGGCGGCGCTGAGCGGGCGGCTGAGCAGGAAGCCCTGGATCGATTCGCAGCCCTGGGCGCGCAGCGCCTCGAACTGGGCCTGGGTTTCGACGCCTTCCGCCGTCGTCTCCATGCCGAGCGCGGTGGCGAGGCTGATGATCGCCTGGACGATCGCTTTCGCCGATTCGCCCTCGCCGAGTCGGTCGACGAAGCTCTTGTCGATCTTGATCTTGTCGAACGGAAAATTGCTCAGATAGGAGAGGCTGGAATAGCCGGTGCCGAAATCGTCGAGCGCGATGCGCACGCCCAAGGCGCGCAGGCTGTGCAGCATGGCGATGGTGTCGGCGCAGCTTTCCAGGAAGATCGATTCGGTGATCTCGATCTCCAGCCGCGACGGATCGACGCCGCTGTTGGCGAGCGCCTGGAGGATGGCGGCGTTGAGGCCGGGGTTGCGGAACTGGCCCGGCGAGACGTTGACCGCGACCCGGATGTCGCCCGGCCAGCGGCTGGCCTGGCGGCAGGCCTCGTGGAGCACCCATTCGCCGATCCGCACAATCAGCCCGCATTCCTCGGCGATCGGGATGAAGCGCGAGGGCGGGACCAGGCCAAGCTCGGGGTGCGGCCAGCGCATCAGCGCCTCGAAGCAGACGATGTGGCCTTCGCGCTGGTCGAAAATCGGCTGGAAATTGAGCTCGAAATCGCCGTCCTTGAGCGCCTGGCGAAGATCGATCTCCATCTGGCGGCGGGCCTGGGCCTCGATGTCGAGCGAGACCTGGAAGAAGCGGAACAGGCCGCGGCCGTCCTGCTTGGCCCGATAGAGGGCAAGGTCCGCGTTCTTGAGCAGGATGTCGGCGGTCGCACCGTCGCCGGGGGCGATGGCGATTCCGATGCTGGTGCCGATCAGGGTCTGCTGCTCGGCGATCATGATCGGCTCGACCAGGGCGGTGCAGATGCGCTGGGCGAGCGTGCGGGCCTCCTCGCTGCCGGCATGGAGCGGCAGGATGAGCGCGAATTCGTCGCCGCCCAGGCGGGCGACGAAGCTTTCCGGCGCCTCGCGCTGGAGGATTGCGCCGGCCTGCTTGAGAACCTGATCGCCGAACGGGTGGCCGAGCGTGTCGTTGACCGACTTGAAGCCGTCGAGATCGAGGGTGAGGATCGCGACCTGCTCGCCATTCTTGTCCGCCTGGCGCAGCCGCGCCTCGAGTTGCTGGCGGAAGAAGACGCGGTTGGGCAATTCGGTGAGGACGTCGTTGAAGGCGAGGTGGGTGATCCGGTCCTCGCGCTCGAATATGCCGCGGGCCATGGCGTTGAAGCTCCGGGCCAGGCCGGCAATTTCGTCCTCGCCGACCACCGCCACCTCGGTCCGTTCGCCGGCCTCGAGGGCGCGGGCGGCGCTTTCCAAGGCGCTGATCGGGCGGGCGATCGTGCGGGCGAGGCGGATGCTGGCGAGCAGGACCAGAGCGAGGCCGACCAGGCCGGCCATCAGCATGCCGAGCTGAAGCGGCCGGAAATCGGCCAGCGCCAGCGACACCGGATAGCGCAGCACCAAAAGGGCCTCGGTCGAGCCGGCGGCGGGGAGGGGCCGCAGCAGGACGAAGGAGTTCACCCCGCCGATCCCGGTTTCGATCGGCGCCGCCTCGGCGCGGGCGGCGGCGGCGCCGTCGGCGGGCGCGATCCGGGCGACGTCGGCGGCGGCGATGCCGTCGGCGTGCCAGGCCTGCCCCTGGACCCGGTGGAGCACGGTCGCCTGGAGCGGGATGGCGGAGAGCCGCTCGATCGCGGTCATTTCGCGGCGGTCGATATGGACGGCGAAGACGATGTAGCCGATCACCGCCGGCGCCCGGATCGGCGCCACGATCGCGCGGAAGGCCTGGCCGTCGAGGCTGAACAGGCCGCTGTTCTGGCCGTCCTCCAGCTCCCAGGGGAGGCCGGCGACGCGGGCGCGCAGCCGCGGGTCGCCAGTACCGACGACCTGGCCGTCCTCGCCGATCATGAAGGCGGTGTCGACGCGGGCGCGGTTACGAAGGTTGTCGAGCGCCGAGCGGATGGTCGGCACGTCGTTGGTCGCGACCGCAGAGCGGAAGCCGAAATCGCGGGCGAGCACGTCGGCGGAATCGGCGAGGGCAGCGCTGCGCAGATTCCAGATCCGGTCATAGACGCTGCTGCTCGCGGCCAGTTCGGCGCGCACCGACTGGGTGGCGTTCTGGACGATCATCGCCTGGAGGAGGAGGGCGATGACGACGATGGCGAGCGTGAACAGGCCGGCATAGAGCGCGGACAGCCGGTTACGGATGCTGCGGAAGCGGAAACGGATCATCGCGGCGCCCCGCTTTCGGACATGCTCAAGGGGCCGCCCGCGGCATGGGAACCGCCAGCGGTGTCGACGCCCGGCGCCGAAGCCTCAACCGGCGTCGGCGCGACGGAAGGAATCGCCGCTTTCCGCACAGGGATGCTGATAGGCAGATTTGGCCCAAAAAAGAGTTAAGCCGTAAAGAGCGGACCCAGAGCGGAGCGGGGTGGAAGCCCGGAGCGGCGCCCTCTATACGCCGCGACCATGGGGCAGAACGAAACATCCGACATCCTGATCGTCGGCGCCGGGCACAACGCGCTGACCTGCGCGTATTATCTCGCGGCCAAGGGCATGAAGGTCACCATGCTCGAATCGCGCTCGGTGGTCGGCGGCGCGGCGGTGACCGAGGAATTCCATCCCGGCTTCCGCAATTCGACGGCGAGCTACACGGTCAGCCTGCTCAACCCGAAGATCATCCGCGACATGCGGCTCTACCAGCACGGCCTGAAGGTGGTGCTGCGCAAGATCGACAATTTCCTGCCGACCCTGGGCAGCGACTATCTGCTGTCGGGCCGGGACGGCCTCACCCGGCGCGAGATCGCCCGCCACTCGCCGACCGACGCCGCCAATTACGACGCCTATTCCACGGCCCTGAATTCGGTGGTCGGGGTGCTCCGGCAATGGCTGCTGCGCGCGCCGCCCAATGCCGGCGGCGGCCTTGCCGACATCGGCGCGCTCCTGAAGCTCGGCCACGGCGTGAACCGGCTGAGCCTCGAGGAGCAGCGCCACCTGGTAGATTTCTTCACCAAGTCGGCCGCGGACATTCTCCGCCGCTATTTCAGCCACGACCTGGTCCAGGCCTTGTTCGGCTTCGACGCCGTCGTCGGCCATTATGCCAGCCCCGAGGCGCCGGGATCGGCCTATGTCCTGCTCCACCACGTGTTCGGCGAAGCGGCGGGAGTCGCGGGCGCCTGGGGCCATGCCATCGGCGGCATGGGCGCGATCACCCAGGCGATGGCCAAGGCGGCGACCGAAGCGGGGGTGCGGATCGTCCTCGACACGCCGGTCGACGAGGTCATCGTCGAGAAAGGGAAGGCGGCCGGGGTCTCGGCGGGCGGCAAGACCTGGCGGGCCAAGGCGGTGGTCGCCGGCGTCCATCCCAAGCGACTGTTCGGCGACCTGCTTCCCGAGGGCGCGGTGCCGGAGGCGACGGCGCGGCGCATGGCCCATTGGGCGAGCGAATCGGCGACCTTCCGGATGAACGTCGCGCTCAGCGAGCTGCCGCGCTTCACCAGCCTCCCCGAGCCCGGCGACCAGATGACCGCGGGGATCATCGTCGCGCCGTCGCTCGCTTACATGGACCGCGCCTATCTGACCGCCCGCACCCAGGGCTGGTCGAAGGAGCCGGTGGTCGAGATGCTGATCCCCTCGACGCTTGACGACAGCCTGGCGCCGGCCGGACAGCATGTCGCCAGCCTGTTCTGCCAGCATTTCCCCTATGAGGTGGCCGGCGGCTGGGACGCCAAGCGCGACAAGGCGGCGGACGCGATCATCGCCCATGTCGACCGCTACGCGCCGGGCTTCAAGAAATCGGTGATCGGACGGCTGGCCTTGTCACCTCTCGACCTGGAGCGGCGGTTCGGCCTGATCGGCGGCGACATCTTCCACGGCAAGATGAGCCTCGATCAATTGTTCAGCGCACGACCGATGATCGGCGCTGCCGATTATCGCATGCCCCTCCCGGGCCTCTATTTGTGCGGATCGGGCGCACATCCGGGCGGCGGAGTGACCGGTGCTCCCGGCCACAACGCTGCGCAGGCGGTGCTCGCCGATCGCAAGCCGTGGAGCAGGCGGAAGCCGTGACTCCGCCGCTCGCCGGGATCCGCGTCCTCGACCTGTCGCGCGTGCTCGCGGGGCCCTGGTGCACGCAGCTGCTGGCGGACCTCGGCGCGGAGGTGATCAAGATCGAACGGCCTGGCGTCGGCGACGATACGCGGCATTGGGGACCGCCGTGGCACGGCGAGGGTGACGAACGCGTCGCCGCTTATTTCCTGAGTGCCAATCGAGGGAAGAAGTCCGCAGCCATCGACTTCGCCCGGCCGGAGGGCGCGGAGCTCGTGCGGAAGATCGCCAAGAATTGCGACGTCGTGGTCGAGAACTTCAAGGTCGGGGGCCTCAAGAAATTCGGC
>DATDAU010000009.1:0-7247 GCA_036525215.1 Allosphingosinicella sp. | reverse complement strand
CCCCGGGGCGCTGCTAGCCCCTCCACCGTCCTACGGACGGTCCCCCTCCCCATGAGCTACGCTCACAGGGAGGATTGCTAAGTGTCACCCCACCGCAGCGACATTGTCGTCGCTGTTGCGGTCGATGTAGAAATTATAGGGGTCGACGCCGACATGGGTCGGCCGCCTCGTGGTGACGAAGCGGAAGACCTGCCGGCCGCTGCGGACCGGGCGGCGCTCCATCGAGATCACGTTGGACCGATTGAACGCGCCATGGCCGGGCAAGGCCGTGAACAGGCCGATCTCGATCCGGTCGTTGAGCGGCACTTCGCTCTCCTCGCCGCGCCCGCCGGCGTAATATTTGCGGGCCTCGACGGTCACGGTGACGTCCCAGCGGCCGTCGGGCCGGCGCACCGCGGTCGGCGCCACCGATTTGAGGTCGTAGATGGTGATCCGCTCGAACAGGTCGGTGATCAGGGCCTGCTGCTCGGGCGTCGTCGCCTCGGCGCGGAACAGGCGGATGAGGTCGAGCGAGCGCGGATAGGGCGCGCCGTGGAATCGGTATTGGGCGACGAACCTCGCCAGCGCGCGGTTGACCGCCGCCTCGCCGAGCCGCTCCTGCAAGAGGTACATGACCAGCGAGCCCTTGCGGTAATGGACATATTGCTGGTTCTCGACCCGGGCGAGCGGCATCTCCTCCAGCGCCTCGCCGCCGCGGCTCCTCAGGTAATTGTCGAGCTCGAACTGGAGGAAGCGGCGGATCTTGTCCTCGCCATAGAGGCGCTTCATCACCATCAACGCCGAATATTGCGCGAGCGTCTCCGAAAGCATCGTCCCGCCCTGCATGTCGGCGCCGATCACCTGGTGCGCCCACCATTGATGGGCAAGTTCGTGCGACGCGACGTAGGTGACGTAATCGATCTCGTTCGGGTCGCTATTGTCGGCGGTGAAGCCGATCCTTTCGGAATAGGGCATGGTGTTGGCGAAGGCCTGGGCGAAGGTTTCGTAGCCCGGAAATTCGATGATCCGCGCCTGATCGAATTGATAGGGACCGAAATTGGCCTGGTAATAATCGAGAGAATTCTGGAAGGCGTTGAGCATCCGGTCGACGTTCCAGGCATGAGCCGGGTCGTAATAGACCGAGAGCCTGACGCCGTTGTGCATTCGGCTGCGCTCGGCATAGCGGGCGGACTGGATCGAGAAGAAGGTGAGGATCGGCGCATCGGAAACGAAGCGCGCCGTCCGCCGGCCATTGGCGGCCACGTCCGAGATCTTGCGGCCGGGCGCGATCGGCACCTGGTCGGCGCTGGTCGAGATGGTGATGTCGGCGGTCGACCAGCCTCCTCCGAAATAGCTCCGCCGCGTCGCTGCAAGGTCCTCCAGCCGAGCCGAACGAAGCTCCGAGGGGAGGCCGTATCTGCGACGCGTGGTCCGTTCCTGGAGCATGCCGAACCGGTTCATGCCGATCGCCGGCGCCAGTTCGAAATTGTTGAGGAAGGTGCCGTTGGGCACCAGCCGTTCGTCGGCGCCGGCATTGCGGAAGCCGACCTGCTCGCGGCGCGCGCGAAACCTCAGGTCGAGGGTCTCGCCGGGCGCCATCGGCCGGTCGAGCCGGTAGACGCGATAATCATATTCCTCGTCGCGCGCCGCCAGGCGCGCGCCGGGGAAATCGACCGCCAGAAGCTTCAACTGCCGGTCGGGATTGCGGACATGGACCTGGCGGATCGGCGCGCCGGTGAGGTTGGTCAGCCGGTAGCTGCCGGTCACCTCCGCGCGGATCAGGTCTGGATACAACGCGACATTGAGCACGACGTGGCTGATCGTCGGCTGCGGCAGATTTTCGAAGCGCAGATAGCGCTTCTCATATCCCGCCGCGAAGCGCTCGCCATCGTCGCGAGTGCGGTATTCGTTGAGGATGTTGGTGTTGTAGAAGATCCAGGCGCCGGTGCCGGCGGCGACCAGAAGTGCGACTGCGGCGATGACGCCCGGGGCGCCGCGCAGCCGTGCCATTGCGAGCTTCACGCGCGGCTTCAACCTCGTCTCGGACCCGCGCCGCCAGAGCAGATGGACGGCCACCATAAGGAGCAGCGCGATCGCGCCCCAATAGAGGCGGAACCACCAATACGCGATCCAGTAGATGCCGGCGCCGTTCATGTCCGACAGCGGCACTTCCGGCGCGCCGCCGTAGAGGTAGAGATTGTGCTCAAGCCCAATTCTGGAGAAGATGATGGTTGCGACGAGATAGAGGACCATCACGCCCCAGCCGACATATTTGTTCGGGCTGAGCGCCTGCACGAAGACGGCCAGGATCGCGATCAGGATCAGGGAAAAACTGGACGGCAGGACGTACCAGAGCAGATATTTGCCGATCTCGAAATTTGTATAACCCTTGATGACCTGGATCAGGATCGCAGCGGCGACGCCGATCAGGAGCGTCGTCATCAGCACAAGGGCCACGGCGATGACCTTGGGCACGGCGAAGGCCCAATTGGGCAAGGGCGTCGCGTCGATGATCTCGTTCAATTTGCGGTCGTGCTCGCGCCAGACCAACTCGCCCGAATAATAGATGGCGATGATGACGGGGATGATGGCGAAGGACCCGCGCAGGATCGGGATCTGAATGAAGGTGACGGGAAGGGTCGGCGTCCCGAACAATTGTCCGCCGAGCCAGAGGCCGTAGCCCGAATTGAGCAGGCCGAGCGCCATCAGCACCAGGAATGCGGGGCTGCGGAACACCTGCCGCATTTCCAGGCGCATCCGGGCGAAGAATTGTCCGCGGGCCGCGCGCCTGTCGAACCGCGGCGCCGGCAGCGGCTGGGAAGCAATCGCCGCGCCCGGACGCGCGCCGGCGTCGGCCTGCGCTTCCAGCCGCTGCGCCTTGCGCTTGCGCTTCGAAATGCCCTTTTCGGAAAAGCTGTAGAGGAAATGGGCGAAGGCCAGGAACGCGAGCGACA
The DNA here is from genome assembly GCA_036525215.1 of Allosphingosinicella sp. Taxonomy (GTDB): domain Bacteria; phylum Pseudomonadota; class Alphaproteobacteria; order Sphingomonadales; family Sphingomonadaceae; genus Allosphingosinicella. The sequence goes on along the minus strand of DATDAU010000009.1, from coordinate 4,314 downwards.
CGCCGATCCACAGCAGCCGGTTCCACAGCATGAGTCCGGTGAAGCTCGGAACGAGGCTGTTGCGTTCGGCCGCTGTCCAGTAGCGGGTCGCTTCTTCCATCGCACCCATCCCGAACGGATCGGCCATCGCCGCCAGGACCCGGTAGTCCGGTTCGCGCCCCAACGTAGCGTTGACGATCGAAAACAGGATCAGGAAAGCGATGACGCCGACATAGGTCGCCATCATCGACCGGGTCGCCGTCGCCAGGGTGAAGAAGATGGCGGAGGTGATGAGAATGTTGGGCAGCGCCAGCACGAAATAGGGCCAGGCGTAGTAGATGAGGCGGTCCGGTCCCACCGTCTCCGAATCGACCCAAGGCATGGCCGATCCGATCCAGATGCCGAGCGGGATGGCGAGGAACGCGAAAGCGGCGATCAGGACGGCACCGAAAAAGCGCCCGATCAGATAGTCGAACTTGGTTACACGGGTGGAGCGGACGATCGGACCGAAGCCGGTGTCGTCGTCGCGGACAATCACATTGGCGACGAACGCGGTCGTTATGAACATGTAGAACAGCGAGAAGACCGCCTGAACCTGGGCGATCGAAAATGGACCGTTTTGATGGGTGTTGCCGCCGGCGCCGCCGATCTTGACGATGGGGCTCGCGGCGAAGCCGTAGCTGAACAGGAAGAAGGCGACCACCGCCACCCAGAAGACGGGGTTCTTCAGCTGATAGCGGAATTCGAAACCGGCGATCCTGCGCAGCATGGTCTGCTCCTCAGGCCGCGCGGCGAGTTTGGGCGAGGGTCGAGAAATAGACGTCCTCAAGTCCGCCTTCGACCGGTTCGAAGCCGGATTTGGGGTCGGTCTCGGACAATATGTGGATCACGGTCCGGCCCGCGAACAGGCGGGTCGAGATGATCTCGTGTCGTTCGCGATACGCATCGAGCTGGTCGCGGTCGATCAGCTTCATCCAAATCCTGCCGCGGGTCCTGGCGATGAGGTCGGTCGGCGCGCCTTCCAGGCGGATGCGGCCGTCGGCGATCACCGCCATTTGCGGGCAGAGGTCCGACACGTCGTCGACGATATGAGTTGAGAGGATCACCACCACATTCTCGCCGATCTCGGCGAGCAGGTTCAGGAAGCGGTTGCGCTCCTCGGGGTCGAGGCCGGCGGTGGGCTCGTCGACGATGATCAGCTCGGGATTGCCGATCAGCGCCTGAGCGATGCCGAAGCGCTGGCGCATGCCGCCGGAGAAACCGGCCAGCGCCTTCTTGCGCACGTTCCACAAATTGGTCTGGTGGAGCAAAGCCGTGACCACCGCCTTGCGATCCGACTTGCTTCCGATCCCCTTCAGCACGGCCAGATGGTCGAGCATGTCATAGGCCGAAACGCGCGGGTAGACGCCGAAATCCTGGGGCAGATAGCCCAGGGTCCGCCGCAATTTCTCGGGCTCTGCGATGATGTCGATGTCGCAGAAGCTGATCGCGCCCTCGGTCGGCGTCTGCAGCGTCGCGATGGTCCGCATCAGGGTCGATTTGCCGGCGCCGTTGGGGCCGAGCAGGCCGTACATGCCGCGCGGGATCGATAGGGTCACATGGTCGAGCGCCCGCGTGCCGTTGGCATAGACGTGACTGACGTCGTTGAGTTCAAGCATTTATTTCGAGCTCCCCACCCCCGGTCTGGCGCCGCATTGTTTGGCAGGCGGCGTGGGGGCTGGCAATGGCCCGGTCCAACTTCGCAAGCATGATCATCCAGCCTCGCCCCGTCGCGCCCAGGACTTGCGAAGCCGGATCTCCCGGTCCACTGATCCGCGCCATGAAAAAGCTCGCCGCCGCCCTCATCGCCGCCTTCCTCGCCACTTCCGCCGGCGCCGGAGCCCGCTCCGTCGTTCCCGCTCCCGAGCCGACGCTCCGCGCGCTCGCGGACCAGGTGTCGCGGGACAACCTCCACGCCACGGTCGAGCGGCTGGTCGCCTTCGGCACGCGCCACACCTTGTCGGTGCGCGACCATCCGACCCGCGGCATCGGCGCGGCATTGAACTGGACCGAGGCCGAGTTCCGCCGGATGTCGCGCGACTGTGGCGGGTGCCTCCAGATCGTGCGGCCGTCTGACACTGTCACCAACCGCCGCATTCCGACGCCGACCCTGGTCGAGGACGTTGTCGCCATCCAGCACGGCACCACCGATCCCGACCGCGTCATCGTCATCACCGGCCATATCGACAGCCGGGTCACCGACGTGATGAACGCCACCGCCGACGCGCCGGGCGCCAATGACGACGGTTCGGGCACCGCCGCGGTGCTCGAAGCGGCGCGGGTCCTGTCGCGCCACCGCTTTCCGGCGACCATCGTCTACGGCGTGGTCTCGGCCGAGGAGCAGGGCCTGAACGGCAGCGAAATCCTCGCCCGCTACGCCCGCGATCATGGTTGGCGGGTCGAAGCCAATCTCAACAACGACATCATCGGCAACAGCTGCGGCTCGGACGGCGTATGCGACGACACCCACGTCCGCGTCATCTCCGAGGGCGTCCGCCGCGACGCCACGCCCGAGCTGATCGCCCAGCAGCGCAGCCTCGGCGGCGAGAACGATTCGCCGTCACGCAACCTCTCGCGCTTCGTCGACAGCCTCGCCCGGCAACTCTCGCTCGGCCTCGACGTCCGCCAGATCTGGCGCACCGACCGCTTCGGCCGGGGCGGCGACCATATCTCCTTCCAGCAGCTCGGCTTCCCGGCCATCCGCTTCTCGGCCGCGATCGAGAATTACGACTGGCAGCACCAGGATCTCAGGACCGAGAACGGCAAGGCCTATGGCGACGCGATCGACCATATGGACTTCCCCTATCTGCGGCGGGTAACGGCGCTGAACGTCGCGACGATCGCCGCCCTGGCTCGCGCGCCTGCGCCGCCGGAGCCGGCCGTCGAAGGAGCTGTCTCGACCGACACGCGCCTGACCTGGCCGATGAATCTGGCCGCCGTCGAATATGTCGTCAGGTGGCGGCGGACGGACGCAGCCGCTTGGGAGCATAGTCTGAGAGTGCCAGGCTTGGGTGATCGAACAGGTCACAGCCCCGACTCCACGGGGTGCATGTATGAGAGCCGGTTCCCGGTTCGCGACTGGGCGGCCAATACCTGCCGCGTGACTCTACCCCATGTCCGGGTCGACGATTGGGTGTTCGGCGTGTCGTCGGTCGCGGCGGACGGCTCGGAAAGCCCGGTCGCCTCGGCGGTTCCGGGCGGGGCGTTCAGGCCGCTGCCGCTGCCGCCTGCCGCTTCACCGCAATGAGGATCGCGACCACGGTCCCGAGATAGACCGCGGCCACCCAGAAGGGGATCAGGGTCAGGCGGCCGTCGGGCATCCAGTTCCAGATTATGAAGGTGCCGATCGCGCGGACCACGGCATGGGCGCCATAGAGGCCGGGCTTGCCGTAGCTCCAGCCGATGATCGGCCAATGCTGCGACATGCCAATCGCGACGATCAGGGAGACCAGCTCGGGGAACTGCCAGAAGGCCGAAAAGGCGATCGGGTAGAAGAGCAGCATCGAGACGAAGGCCGGTCCGAGGATGTCGCCGGTCGCGGTCTTGTCCTTCATGAAGTCGCTGCGGGAGATTTTCGAAAGCAGGATGGCGAGCGGGAAGATCGCGCCGCTGAACACGAAGGCGGCGAGGTTCCATTGCTGGAGGCGGAGATGATAGCCGGCGACTCCGAGCGCGATCCAGTAGACCGCTCCAGCCAGAGGGAAGGGGAAGCCGCCCTTCAGCCGCACGAAGCTCGCCAACTGGTCCGCGCGGACGGCCTTTCGCAATTCTTCCATGAAGTTTCTCCCCCTTCGCAATATTAGGCGTGCATCCGCCGGCCTGCTAGGGCGTTCGGCACTGCAACGACCCTTGGAGCGGCGACGCCCGAATGCCCAGCAAGAAGCCTCCGGCGAATGCCGGCCTCCCGACCCGACAGCAGATTCTCGACTTCATCCAGTCGTCGGACGAGCCGGCGGGCAAGCGCGAGATTGCGCGCGCCTTCGGCCTCAAGGCCAACGACAAGATCGCGCTCAAGGCCCTGCTCCGCGACATGGCCGACGAGGGGCTGATCGATTCCGCCCCCGGCCGCGCCTTCCACAAGATGGGCGGCGTGCCCAAGGTGACCGTGCTGCGCGTCGTCGACGTCGATGACAGCGGCCGCGCCTGGGCGGTGCCCGAGCGCTGGGAGGCGGAGGGGCTGCCGCCGCGGCTGCGGGTGATGGAACGCAAGAGTGGCCGGAGTACCGCGCTCGGCGTCGGCGACCGCGTCCTCGCCCGCACCGAAGAGGAAAAGGATGGGTGGATCGCCCACCCGAT
>DATDAU010000008.1:0-2266 GCA_036525215.1 Allosphingosinicella sp. | reverse complement strand
CGGGCGCGGCGGCTTCGGCGGGCCGGGCGGACCCGGTTCCGGGCGGCTGCAATTCGCTTTCTATCATACCTGGGTTTTCCGCGACGACATCCTGATCCGGCCCGGCGTCCCCGTGCTCGATCAGCTCGACGGCGCCGCCGCCGGATCGTCGGGCGGCCAGCCGCGCCACCTGATCGAGGCCCAGGCCGGCTATATGAAGAACGGCCTCGGCGCGCGGCTCAGCGCCAATTGGCAGAGCGGAACGACGGTGCGTGGCGGCACCGGAGCCGCCCCCAGCGACCTCTTCTTCTCGGACCTGGCGACGGTGAACCTCAGGCTGTTCGCCGACCTCGCACAGGTCGGCAGCCTCGGCCTCCACAGCTGGGCGCGGGGCCTGAGGGTCAGCCTGTCGGTCAACAATATCTTCGACAGCCACCAGCGGGTCCGCGACGCCGCCGGCAACACGCCGCTCCGCTACCAGCCCGATTATATCGATCCGCAGGGACGCGCGGTGCTGCTCACCGTCAGGAAGCTGTTCTTCTAGCCGGGAAGGATTCTCCCGCCCGGCTTGCCCTTCGCCCCGCAGCGACTAATATCCCCGCACCTTTGGTGGGCGCCAGCGGGGAGGGACGCCCATGCTCACACTCGGAATCCGTGTCTACGGCCTCGCGGCCATCGCGCTCGGCCTCGTCGGCCTGGTCTGGGCGGATTTCGCCGCGCCCTGGCAGCCGGTGCCCTCGGAAGTACCGGGGCGCGCCACCCTGGCCCTTGTCACCGCTTTGGCCTTCGTCGCCGGCGGGGCCGCGCTCCAGTGGCGGCACACGGCGAAGCCGGGCGCTCTGCTGTTGGCGGCGCTTTACGCCGTCTTCGCCCTGCTTTGGGCGAAGCGAGTCATCGGCTTTCCCGCCATCTTCGGCACCTGGTCCGGCATGGCCGAGCCGGTCGCTTTGGCCGTCGCCGGGCTGATCGCCTTCGCCCGCCTCGGCCCTCGGGAGAGCGCCGGCGCGAACCGGCTGGCGCTGAGCGGCCGGCTGGTCTTCGGCCTGTGCCTTGTCGCCTTCGGCACTGCCCATCTGGTCTACGTCGTCCAGACCGCAGCCATGGTTCCCGCATTCATGCCCGGCGGCACCCGCCTCTGGGCCCAGATTACAGGCTTCTGCCACCTGCTCGCCGGCCTCGCCTTGCTGTCCGGGGTCCAGGCCAAGGTCGCGGCGCGCCTGCTCATTGCGATGTTCGTCGGCTTCGGACTGCTTGTCTGGTTGCCCCAGCTCTTCGCCACGCCGCACGTGCACATGGCCTGGGGCGGCAATGCGATCAATTTCGCTCTGGTCGGCGCCGCCTGGGTGGTGGCGGATTCATTGGGCTGGTTCAAAATTCAAAAAGAGCCCTTGGACGCGACGTCCGCCGAGACCGCGCGGGCGTGACCAAAAGCTAGCGCGCCTTCTTGCCCTTCGCGGCCTTGCCGCCGGAAGGTTTCGCCTGGGCCATGGCTTCGCGGAGCGCGGCCAGGCGTTCGGCGACACGGTCCTGACGCTGCAGGGCGTCGACCTCGGCCAGCCTGGCGGCGTCGTCGGCATCGGCGAGATTAGCCCCGGTCCGCCCGACGGCCTCCATCGCGCGCTCGAAGGCGGCCTCGGCACGCTCGACCTTGTGCTTCACGCCATTGGCGGCTTTCGCCCCGCCGGCGGGGGAGGCGGCCGCGCGCTGGGCGGCTTCGACCGAGGCAAGCTCGCGCTCCATCTCGCTCTTGCGGACCTTGAGCGCCGCCAGATTTGCCTCGAGCTCGCGCTCTTCCGCCGCGGCATCCGACTGGATCTTGCGGAGCGAGGAGAGCTGGGCCTCGCAATTGAGCTGCTGGCTGACCGCGGCTTCGGCGAGATCGTCGCGGCCCTTGCCGAGGGCGTAGCGCGCTTGTTCGGCCAGCTTCTCGAGCTTCTCCCGCACGCCGCCTTGCTGGTGGGTCGCCTGGAGCCGGCGCGACTCGGCCGATTCCAGCTGGGCGCGGAGCTTGTCGCTTGCGCGGTCGATTTCCCTGATCGCCTCGCGCATCAGCGAGGTGCCGCTCGCGCGCTCCAGCGCATCGGCGGCGTTTTCCGCGCTCGCCGAAAGCACGCGTTGGACGCGGATGAAGACGGATTCGGACATTTTCTACCCCCCGGTCGGCCGCACCCGGCCATCGAAAGATTCTAGACCGGCGCTAAACGCCGTCAACACCATGACCATCACTAGCGTGCGCGGCTTAAAGGCAGGTAAAATATTCAAAACGCGCAACAAGAAAGGGCCGGAG
>DATDAU010000007.1:0-10486 GCA_036525215.1 Allosphingosinicella sp. | reverse complement strand
GGCGCGCCCGGCGGCATGGCAACGGTGTCGCCGCCGAGCAATTCGACGCCAAAGGCGGACAGGGCGGTGGCGAGGCCGCGGACGAAGGCAGCGTCCCAATCGCCGTCGCCCAGCGCATAGCCGAGCAGGGCGCCGCGCGGCCGCGCGCCCTTGGCGGCAAGGTCGGAGAGGTTCACCGCCACCAGCTTCCAGGCGACGTCCCCGGGCGGATCGTCCGCGAGATAGTGGACGCCTTCGACGATCATGTCGTGGGTGAGGACGATGGTCTCGCCGCCGATCTCGATCACGGCGGCGTCGTCGGCCAACCCCCGCGCCGCCGGATCGCCGGCCAAGGCCCGCAGCGCGTCGATGAAGGCGGATTCGGCGCTCGCTTCTATTTCCTCACCTGCTTGGCGATTGCGTCGAGGAGGCCATTGACGAAGCCGGTCTCGCGGGCGTCGTAGAAGGCCTTGGCGACGTCGACATATTCGCTGATTACACTGGCGGCGGGCACGTCGGCGCGGGCGGCAAGCTCGTAGGCGCCGGCCCGCAAAATCGCCTTCATCGGCTTGTCGAGCCGGGCCAGCGACCAGCCGCTGGCGAGGTTGGCGGCGATCAGGCCGTCCAGCTCCTCGGCGCGGGCATCGGCGCCGCGGACGATGTCGTCGAAGAAGGCGACTTCGGCCTCGGCATATTCGACGCCGTCGATCGTCGCCCCCAGCCGGTGGTGGTGGAATTCGAGGAGCAGGGTGGCGAGAGGGGTCGACTCCATCTCCTGCTGATAGAGGGCCTGGACGGCGGCGAGCCGCGCGGCGGAGCGGGAGCGGGAACGTTTGGGGGTGGACGACATGGGGCCGCGCATAGCGGCCACTGGCCGCGATCCCAACCCCCCATTGATTCTGGTCCCTTGCTCAGCCCTGGTAGATCGTGCCCTCGTCGACGAAGCAAAGCGGGTTGCCCCAGGGATCGTCGGCATAGAAGCTGCGCTCGCCCCAGGGGCGCACCACCGCCTCGCCGGCCGGCGTGCCGTGGACCATATCGGCCGAAAGGCAAGCGAGCGATTTGGCGCGGGCATGGAACGCGTCGAGATCGGCGACCGCGAAATAGAGCGCCTTGGCGGCGGGGTAGGGCGCTACGACGGCGACCACCTGCAGGGTCACGTGGCCGGCGCGGAAATAGCAGCGGGCGCCCATCTGCACCCGCCCCTCGATGCCGAGCAGTTCGGAATAGAATGCGGCGGCGCGCTCAATGTCGCCCACTTCGATGTTGAGCCGGAACAGGCGGGGCGCGGTGTCGGTATTCATTTCTGTCGATTTCCTCTGCGGTGACGGGATCGCGGTCGAACCAGCCCAGCCAGTCCCGGGCGAGCGCGAGGCGATCCTTGTTCAGGCGATAGATGCGGGCGCGGCCCCGCCGCTCGTGGGCGAGCAGCCCGGCCGCCTCCAGAATCTGGAGGTGGCGGGTGGTGGTCGGCCAAGCATGGCCGAACAGGCCGGCGATGCCCCCCGCACTCATTTCGCCCCCGCTGAAATTGAGGCTGATCAGGATCCGCCGCCGCGCCGGATGGGCCAGCGCGGTGAAGATCGCTTCATAGGCGTCGGGAGGCGGGGCGGCGTCTGCCATCCGCGACATTTAGCATGTTCGCTAAATATCTCAAGCCCCTTGCGTCTCCCGGATGAAGTCGGCGATTCCGGCAACGATCGGCTCGGGATCTTCCCAGGGCACGAAATGGCCCGCTTCGGGGACGGTGACGATCCGCATGTCGTCGATCAGGTCGGCGAGGCCGTCGAGCTGGACGGGAAGCAGGGCCTTGTCCTTCAGCGCCCAGATCACCAGCACCGGCATTTGGAGGCGCGGGAAGGACATTTGCGTCCAGGCCGGGGCCTCGACCGCCTCGCCCACCGCCGGCACGACGATCTCGCTCGCCCGGTACCAGTTCAGCATCGCAGTCAGCGCGCCGGGCTGCGACCAGTCGTGGAGATAGGCTGCTTTCTCTTGGTCCGGCACCAGGCTGAGGTCGGCATGGCTGCCGAAGGTCTTGGCGTAGAAGCTCTCCCAGCCCATCGCCGCGATTCCCTGCTCCATCGCCGGGTTGCGGAAGGCGTTCATATATTGCGAGGCGGCGCGCTGGGCCTCATCCTCGATCAGGCTCTTCTGGAAAATGAGCGGATGGGGTGCGTTAACGATCACCAGCCGCTTGATCCGCTCGGGATGACGCAAAGCCGCCAGCCAGGCGACGGCGCCGCCCCAATCGTGGCCGACCAGGGTGAGGCGGTCGATCTCGAGCGCGTCGGCGAGCGCCATCAGATCCTCGACGATGCGGTCGGTCCGGTAATTCTCAACCCCTTCGGGCTTGTCGGACGCGCCGAACCCGCGCTGGTCGGGGGCGATCACGAAGAAGTCGGTGGCCAGCGCCGGCGCGACCTTGCGCCAGGTCCGGTGCGATTCGGGAAAGCCGTGGAGAAAGAGAACCGCCTCGCCCCCCCGCGCTCCGCCCGTCGCGACATTGAGGGTGACGCCGGTCGGGAGCGCGATGCGGGTCGTGGTGAGTTCGGTCATGAAGACTCCTGGCTTTGGGCTCTTCCCAACGTCACGGATAGCTCACCGTGAGCGGCACTTCGGGCAAAGGGATGAATTCGTCATGGTCGTCGGGCGGGAGTATGAAGCGGCCGGCTTTCCAGTCTTCCTTGGCCTGGTTGATCCGCTCGCGGCGCGAGGAAACAAAGTTCCAGAAGACGTGGCGGGGACCGTCCATCGGGGCGCCGCCGCATAGCATGATCCGGCCACCCGCGGCCGAGCGCAGGGTGGCGCGGATGCCGGGGCGCAGCACGTAGAGGGTCGAAACCTCGAGTTCCTGGCCGTCCAGACTTGCCTCGCCTTCCGCCAGATAGAGGGCGCGCTCGTCGGCTTCCGGGTCGATCGGCATCGCGCCGCCGGCGGCCAGCTTGATGTCGGCGTAGATGGTCGGGCTGTGGCAGGTAACCGGCGCGGTTTCGCCCCAGAGGCTGCCCATGACGATGCGGGCGCGGGCGCCGTCGCCTTCGACCAGCGGCAGATCGGCCTTGGCGACGTGCTCGAAGGCCGGGTCCATCTCCTCTCTGGCGGCGGGCAGGGCGATCCAGGTCTGGATGCCGGCGAGCTCGGGCCCGTCGGCGCGCAACGCCGCCGGCGTGCGCTCGCTATGGGCGATGCCGCTCCCCGCCGTCATCAGATTGACCGCGCCGGGCTCGATCGTCGCGAAGGTGCCGAGCGAGTCCCGATGGTCGATCGCGCCGGCGAACAGATAGGTGACCGTGGCGAGGTTGATATGCGGGTGGGGGCGGACGTCGAGGCCGCCGCCCGGCGCCAGCTTGGCCGGCCCCATCTGGTCGAAGAAGATGAACGGCCCGATCGTCGTCCGCTCGCGGTGGGGCAGGGTGCGGTGGACCTTGAACCCGCCAAGATCGTGGGTGGTCGGAAGCAGGGTCTGGAGGATCAGGTCGTCGGTCATTTGAACTCCTTACCGGCTTTGGTGGCCTCACGCACCGTCCAGCTCGGGATAATGGCGGAACAGGCAGTCCTCGTTGAAACCGAGTGAGCGGTCGCTGGCGAAATAGTCGGCGAGCTCGGGGAGTCGGTGCACCCGGTCGTGGAGCGCGCGCACGCGGCCCATGTCCCCTGCCAGCGCCGCCATCCGCAAGGGAAAGGCGTAATCGAGGCCGGCGACGAGCTGGTAGAGAGACAAATCGGCGCAGGACCAGCGCACGCCGGTCAGCCAGTCGCCGTCGCTGTCGGCGAGCAGGCCTTCCAACCAGGCCAGATATTTGGCCATGCGATGGCCGCGAAACGCGCGGGCGGCGCGCAGCGCCTCGTCCTTCTGCTCGTGATAATAGAGGCCGACGTCGACCGGGTGGTGGACGTCATGGGCCTCCTCGGCGAGATCGGCGATGGTCAGCTGGATCTGATGGGCGAGCAGCCGGCCGGCCTCGTCGGCCGGCGCGAGGTCGTGCCGCTCGGTGAGGTAATGGAGGATGTTGGCGGTCTGGGCGATGCACAGGTCGCCGGCGACCAGATAGGGCGGCGCGAACGGGCGGGGAAGCCGCTTCTCCATGTCCCGTATCATCGCGCCGCTGCCCTGCTCGCGCGCCCTATCGCGATAGGCGATGCCGGCGGCTTCGAGCGTCAGTCGGATGAACTCGCCGCGGCCCGGTATCTCTGCCCAATACCAAAGGTCGTAGGTCATCCGCTATCGCCCGGCGCGCGCGCCCGGATCGCCAATGCGTGGACCTGTTCCTGCATCAGGTCGCCGAGCGCGGCGTTGACCGCGCGCTGGCGCGCGAGGCGGGAGAGGCCGGCGAAGGCGGGCGATTCGATCTCGACGGTGAAATGGCTCTCGCCACTGCCGTCGTCGCCGGCATGGCCGTGATGTTTGGCACTGTCGTTGATTACGGCGAGCCGTGTCGGGGAGAGGGCGGCGCGCAGCCGCCGGTCGATTTCCCGGGCGACGGGACCTGTTAAAGCGCTGCTCATTCGCGCCTATATAATGGGGTCGGAGAGGAAAGGGAGTTTCGATTGGCGAGCACGGGCAAGAGCGCGCGGTTCCACGGACGGGTCGAAGGGCGGACGCAGCGCTGCGACCATCCCGGTTGCGACGCGCCCGGCGAATTTCGCGCGCCCGGCGTCCAGCGGCCTGGCTTCGACGGTCCCGGCGACTGGCGCTGGCTGTGCCTCGACCACGTCCGCGAGTTCAACTCGGACTATGATTATTTCGAGGGGATGAGCGCCGAGGAGATCAGCGCCGCGCAGAATCCCTATGGCGGCTGGGAGCGCGAGACCCGCGCCTTCGGCACCGCCGGCGGCTCGCCGCCGCCGCGCTGGGCCGACTTCGTCGATCCGCTCGACGCGATCGGGGCTCGCTTCCAGGGCAAGCTGGACACGCGCCGGCGCAAGGACGGGCGCGAGCTCAGCGAGGCCGACCGCCGGCGGCTCGGCATACTCGGCCTCGAACTCGACGCCGACCGGCGCGATCTTCGCAAACGCTATGCCGAGTTGGTCCGCCGCTACCATCCCGACCGCAATGGCGGCGACCGCAGCCACGAGAAGGCGCTTCAGGATGTGATCGAGGCTTACACCGCGCTCAAGGGGCGGCCGGTTTTTGCCTGAGCGTGGCGCCTAGCCGCCGCAGCCGCCGCAGCCTCCGCCGCCGCAGCCCCCACCACCGCCGCCGTCGCTGCTCCCGCAGGACCCGCCGCCGTCGCCGGCGGTGCGCAGCTTGTGGAAATCGGACCAACCCGAGCCGGCCAGCACGACCGTGCCGAACAAGGCGACGGCCAGGCCGACCTCGGGCTCGGTGGGCGCGCGCTTGATGCGCAGGCTGGTCTCCTGGGCGTCGGCCAAAGCCTTGCGGCCCGCCTCGGTGCGCCGGTCGATGCTGAGCCAGCGGATCAGGGCGAAAACCGCGGTCATCACCAGCAGCACCGTCAGATAGCCGATCGGCCGCTCGCGCAGGTCGCCGATCACCCATTTGGTCGCGCCGAACATCAGCAGCACCGCATAGGGAAGCATCGCCCAGAAGCGGAGATTGGAATTCTCCTCACGACTGGTGAGCAGGCCGGCCGCGACCATCCTGCGCTCGAGCGGCTCGGCATAGGGAAAGAGCGTTCCCTGGATGTCGCGCCACTTTATCGGCGCGGACAAGGCGAGGACGCTTCGTTCCGCCTGGCTGAGTTCGGGCAGGCGCGCGCCGATTGTGAAGGTCTTGCCGTTCATCGCCAGCGCCCTCACCGCCAGCAGGCGGGAAACCAAAGCGTCGGCGAAGCGCCGCTTGCCGCCGGCGAGGAAGGCGAGTTGGTCGACGTCGGTGACTCGCTGGCGCCGGCCCTCGGGGCGGAGCCGCCGTGGAATGACGAGGCCCGCGACGACGGTAGCGACGAAGAACGCGATGTACAGGATCAGAAAGGGTCCGCCGGTCAGATCGAAGGGTCCGAGCGACATGTGTCCGTCCTCCTTACCAGAAAGCGAGATGGGCGATGGCGGCGAGCGCGGCGGCGCCGAGGATCAGCCATGCCTGAAGCCAGGTGACGAAGAAGCCGTCGCGGGGATGGACCCGCCGCGCTTTGGGATCCTCGACCAGGCGCCGCCGCGCATCGGGCCAGAGATCGTCCGGCGGGCTTTCGCCGAAGATCCGCTCATAGCTGTGCAGGGTGCGGGCATATTGCTCGAAAAAGCGGTGCTCTTCGTCGGCGCCGCCTGCTGTCGGGCCGTGATGGAGCGGCCGCCCCAGCACCTCCGGGCAGAAACGCTCCCAATAATCGCGGCTGTAGGTGAGATGGAGGTGCCAGGCCTGGTCGACCGCATCCGAGGGCGTGACCTCGTGGCCGGCGGTGACGGCGAGGAAGCAGAAGCGCTTATACTCGACGATCACGCGATCGGCCTGCGCCGCGCTCCAACCATTCTCGCGCGCCAGCCTATCCCGGAAAGACAGGGCCGCGTCGTCGGGGCCGAAGGTGTAATTGAGGAGCGCCACCCGAAGCGGGTGATCCTTGCAGGCAGGACGAATCGTGTCGCGCATCTGATTGTCTACTACCACGGTAGAGATTACACATATGTGACAATCGCACGCACGGAAGTTGCGCCGGAAGGCCCGGGCTTATACGGCGCTCGGCAGGGCGCCCGCCGGCGTCGAACAGAGAAGAGTGATGGCAGACATACCCAATGTGAACCCCGACAGCCGCTCGGCGACGGTGATGGACGCGCCCGACCGGATGGTGAAGGTCCGCGAGGTCTTCGGCATCGACAGCGACATGGAGGTTCCGGCTTTCTCCGAGGCCGACGAGCGCGTTCCCGATCACGATCCGGCCTATGTCTTCGATCCGGACACCACCCTCGCCATCTGCGCCGGCTTCGGCAAGAACCGGCGGGTGATGGTCCAGGGCTATCACGGCACCGGCAAGTCCACCCATATCGAGCAGGTCGCGGCGCGGCTGAACTGGCCGACCATCCGCATCAACCTCGATGCCCATATCAGCCGTATCGATCTGGTCGGCCGCGACGCCATCGTGCTGCGCGAGGGCCAGCAGGTCACCGAATTCCGCGAAGGCCTTCTGCCCTGGGCGCTGCAGACGCCGACCGCTCTGGTGTTCGACGAATATGACGCCGGCCGGCCGGACGTGATGTTCGTCATCCAGCGCGTGCTCGAGACCGAGGGCAAATTGACGCTGCTCGACCAGAATCGGGTGATCCGCCCCCATCCCTATTTCCGCCTCTTCGCGACCACCAACACGGTCGGCCTGGGCGACACGACCGGCCTCTATCACGGCACACAACAGATCAATCAGGGCCAGATGGACCGCTGGAACATCGTCGTGACCCTCAACTACCTGCCGGCCGAGACCGAGGCGCGCATCGTCCTCGCCAAATCGGGCGAGTACGACCATGAAGGCGGCCGCGCCGAGGTCGAGAAGATGATCAAGGTCGCCGATCTCACCCGCCGCGGCTTCGTCAACGGCGACATCTCGACGGTGATGAGCCCGCGCACGGTGATCAGCTGGGCCCAGAACGCCTTGATCTTCGGCGATGTCGGCTTCGCCTTCCGGCTCACCTTCCTCAACAAATGCGACGAGGCCGAGCGGGCGACCGTCGCCGAATATTACCAGCGCGTGTTCGGCAAGGACCTGCCCGAAAGCGTGGTCGGGGCGGCCTAGTCCGGCGGTGGCCGAAGAAAATCCCCTCGAAGCCTTTCGCCACGCTCTGGCCGGGGCGACGCGCGCCATCGCCGGCGATTCCGAGGTCGAGCTCAGCTTCACCAGCGACATACCGAGTGTCGCCGGCAAGGCGGTCAAGGCGCCGATGCCGGGCCGGTCGATCTCCGCCGACGAAGTCGCCGAGGCGCGCGGCTTCGCCGACGCCGCCGCCCTTCGCCTGCGCCATCACGACGCCGCGCTCCATCGCCGCCATGCCCCGGCCGACGACACGGCGCGGGCGGTGTTCGACGCCGCCGAGCAGGCGCGGGTCGAGGCGCTGGGCGCGCGGGGCATGGCCGGCGTGCGCGCCAATCTCGCCCGGCTCGCCGAGATGCGGATGAAGACCGATCCGCTGGTCCGCGCGCGCAGCCGCGAGGAAGTGCCTTTGGGCTCGGCGATCGGGCTGATGGTCCGCGAGCGGCTGACCGGGGCGCCGCCGCCCGAGGCCGCCCGCGACGGGCTCGCTCTGGTCGCCGAATGGATCGAGGAGAAAGCCGGCGCCGACCTCGACGCGCTCGGCCTCGCCCTCGACGACCAAGCCGCCTTCGCCGCGCTCGCCGGCAAGGTGCTCCGCGACCTCGAGTTGGTCGAAGGCGATGCCGAGGACAATCTCGAGCCCGAGACCGGCGAGGAAGGCGAGGGCGAGGACGAATCCGAGGGCGGCGACGACCAGGTTGGCGACGAGGAAGGCGGCGGCCGCGGCGAGGCCGAGATTCGCGGCGAGCAGCGGGACGGCGGCGACGAGGAAGGCGAGGGCGACTGGTCCGAGGAGGAGATGGGGGACGCTTCGGAGGGCCTTGGCGAGGAAGGCGAGGAGGGGATGCTCCCGGTCCGGCCCAACCGGCCTCTGTCGGACCTGCCGCCCCATTTCGATTATCGCATCTTCAGCCCGCAATATGACGAGATCGTCGCCGCCACCGAGTTGTGCGACGAGGAGGAACTGGGGCGCCTCAGGTCCTATCTCGACCAGCAGCTCGTCCATCTCCAGAGCGCGGTGACCAAGCTCGCCAACCGGCTGCAAAGGCGGCTGATGGCGCAGCAGAGCCGCAGCTGGGAATTCGATCAGGAGGAAGGCATGCTCGACGCCGCCCGCCTCGCCCGAGTGATCGTCAATCCGGTCCACAGTCTCCCCTACAAGACCGAGCGCGACACCGAATTTCGCGACACCATCGTCACCCTGCTGATCGACAATAGCGGATCGATGCGCGGCCGGCCGATCTCGATCGCCGCGATCAGCGCCGACATTTTGGCGCGCACGCTCGAGCGCTGCGGCGTCAAGGTCGAGATCCTCGGCTTCACCACCCGCGCCTGGAAGGGCGGGCAGAGCCGCGAGAAATGGCTCGCCGACGGCCGCCCGCCCAGCCCCGGCCGCCTCAACGATCTCAGGCACATCGTCTACAAGGAGGCTGACGAGCCGTGGCGGCGGGCGCGCAAGAGCCTGGGCCTGATGATGCGCGAAGGCCTCTTGAAGGAGAATATCGACGGCGAGGCCCTGCTCTGGGCCCATGGCCGGCTGATCGCGCGGGTCGAGGAGCGCAAGATATTGATGGTCATCTCGGACGGCGCGCCCGTCGACGATTCGACCCTTTCGGTCAATTCGGGGACCTATCTGGAGCGCCACCTGCGCCAGGTGATCGGCTGGATCGAGGCGCGCTCGCCGGTCGAGCTGATCGCCATCGGCATCGGCCACGACGTCACCCGCTATTACCAAAGGGCGGTGACGATCATGGACGCCGAGCAACTGGGCGGGACGATGGTCGAGCAGCTCGCCAGCCTGTTCGACAAGGACTGAAGCGAGCCAGTCCTGACTTCAAAAAAGATGGGGCCGGTCACCCATTGCAATGACCGGCCCCGCCCTCGCAACGCTACACGAGGGATGCTGTTGGTTTGGAACGCTTAGTAGCGGTAGCGGCAGCCGTTGCGATCGACCGCGTTGCCGGCCAGCGCGCCCGCGGCGCCGCCGATGATCGCGCCGATCGCACGGTCGCCGCGGCCCGCCACCTGGCTACCGAGCAGGCCGCCGGCGATGGCGCCGATGATGGTGCCGGTCGAACCGCTGCAGTTTTGGCCGTAATAATGGCCGTAGCTGCCCCGATTGTAGGGGTCGACGTAGCCCTGATTGTAGCTGTTGGCGTAGCGCTGGTTGTAGGCGCGCTGGTTGTAATAACGCTGGCTGTAGCGCTGGTCGTATCCGTTATAGCCGTTGTTGTAATAGCTGTTGCCGTAGCGGTCATAGCCGTAGCGGCTCTGGCCCTCGGCGGCGGCCGGCATGACGGTCAGCGCCGACGCGGCGATGGCGGTGGAAAGGGCGATCTTCCTGAACATGACACAAACTCCTTCGTCCGGTTGGCCGGCTGCCAGAATCGGCGGTAAGGCCTTCGACATGCATTGCTTTTCCCACATCGGGCTTGACCCGGTTCTGAATGCATTTGTCAGCCGCCGTTCATGAAACCTGGGGGTTTTCCTGAACGAAGATCGCCCGGCCGCCCGGCGCGGATCGTGCTTCCGATTTTGCTGTTTCTCCTCCTGGCGACGGTGATCGCGGTTCCACCGCGGCCGGCGCCGCCGGGGCCGGGTTCGGCCGTAATGCGGATCGCGCCGGTCGCGCTCGATCCCGCCGATCCGGCCCGGCACGACCTCGGCGGGCTGCATTTTCTCGGCGGCTGGGTGCTGGCAAGCGATGATATGCGATTCGGCGGCATTTCGGCGATGCACGTCAAGGACGGCGCGGTGACCGCCCTCAGCGATGTCGGCATACTGATCCACTTCACCCTGCCGGGGGGGGG
>DATDAU010000006.1:0-35418 GCA_036525215.1 Allosphingosinicella sp. | reverse complement strand
GGCCCCGCCGCGCCTTTCCGGCGCCGCCGCGGCGGCGGCGCCAAGCCAGAACAGGAACTGATATTATGGCAATGCAGGTCGGCGAAACCGGAGAAGGCGAAGACACACCGATGTCCGACATCAACACGACGCCACTCGTGGACGTCATGCTGGTGCTGCTCATCATCTTCCTCATCACCGTCCCGGTCGTGCTGCAGACCGTCGACGTGGTGCTGCCGAAGGTCGAGTTCGAGGTGAACCAGACCAAGCCGGAGAACGTCAATCTCTCCGTTCGCGCGGTCGGTGGCCGCTGCGAGGTCTATTGGGACCTGACCCGGGTCGACGCTCAGCAACTGCTCGATCGCGGCGTCCGACATCTCGAGCGGCAGATCGAACGTGTCGGCGGGGTCCAGAACCTGACCGAGGAAAATATGCCGGAGGCGCATATCCGCGGCGACATCAACACGCCCTACCGCTGCATCGGCGGTGCCATTTTCGCCATGCAGCGCGCGGGCTTCGCGCGGATCGGCTTCATCTCGCAGCCCGAGCCCCACGGCACGATTCGTCTGTGACCGTGGCGAGCCAGGAGTAATTCGATGAGTGCAACGGTTCTCAATCCCGAATCATCCGAACCGATGATGGAAATCAACACGACGCCGCTGATCGACGTCATGCTGGTGCTCCTGATCATGTTCATCATCACCATTCCCGTGCAGACCCACGCCGTGAAGCTGGATCTGCCGCAGCAAACGAACGCAACGCCGCCGCCGATCGACCCGGTCAAGAACAAGGTCGTGATCATGCCCAACGGCGCGATCCTGTGGAACGGCGCCCAGGTGAATCTGGTGACGCTGCGCCAGTATCTCGACATCACGACGACGATGACTCCGGTTCCCGAGTTGCACCTGCAGCCGCATCCGGAAGCGCGCTACGAGACGGTGGACGAAGTCCTGGCCGTCACCAAGCGGGCGAACGTCCAGTCGATGGGGTTCGTCGGCAACGAAGCCTATACCAGCTGGTAGGCCCGGGCTTTTGCCAGAATCGAAGGGCGGCGCCGCGACGCCGCCCTTTTTCTTTGTCCGCGAACCGGCATTGTGCCCGCGAAACATCATTGCCTCGGACGCGGCAGCCGGGCCACAAGCGCGAACGGAGGAAATTGCCATGAACCCGATCTCGCGCCGCGACCTGATAAGGAGCGCCGCCGCCATGCCCCTTCTCGCCATCGCCGGCGCCGGCACGGCGACCGCTCCGCTGCGCTATCCGCCGATGACGATGTATCGCGATCCCGGTTGCGGCTGCTGCCTCAACTGGGCTGCTCTGGCCCGCCGTTCGGGCTTCAACGTCACCGTGATTGAAAGCGGCGACATGGCCAGCGTCAAGCGCAGACTCGGTGTGCCCCCGCAACTCGCATCCTGTCATACCGCGTCAATCGGCAATTACGTGATCGAAGGCCACGTGCCGCTGAATCAGGTGGCGGCCCTTGTGTCGCGGCGCCCACGTGCGATCAGGGGTCTGGCAGTGCCGGGCATGCCGGTCGGATCGCCGGGAATGGAAGTGCCGGACGGCTCCCGCGAACCCTTCCAGGTCCTCGCCTTCAACGCCGCCGGGCAGGTGGTGACGCTGCGCTAGCCGAGCTAGTCAGCCGCAGCAGGAGGGGTTCGCGGGCGCCCCGGCCGGCGTGGCGGGCGCGCAGCAGGCATTGGCGGCCGCTGCTTCCGAAAGTGCGCTCAGCATCGGGCTTTCGCCATAGTGCGTAGCGTCGCCGTTGGTCAGGAAGGCCTCCCAGACGATGCCGTCGGGATCGCTGATCCAGCTCTTCTCCGACGTTGCGTAGCAGCAGGTGGTCGCGCCTTCCTCGAGCACCGGCCGCCCCGCCTCTTTCAGGCGGCCGTAGACTTCGGCCAGTTCGCCTGCGTCCTCGGCCTGGATGCCGAGATGCTCGATCCCCGTGGCGGCGTGGTGGCCGCTCGAGACGGCGAAATTGACCCGAGGATCGTCGAGCATCCACTTCGCATAATCGTCTTTCCGCGTGGTCGGCGCGGCGCCGAACAGGGTGGAATAGAAGGCGATGGAGGCATCGAGGTCGGCGACGCCGACATGGAGGTGAAGCCGCTTCATGCTCTCTTCCTTTCGCTTCAGGCCGCCAGGCCCTCGAACTGGAGGCGGGCGAGGCGGGCATAGACGCCACCGCGTGCGTTCAGCGCGTCGTGATTGCCTTCCTCGACGATCCGGCCCTGCTCCATCACCACGATCCGGTCGGCGGCGCGGACGGTGGCGAGCCGGTGGGCGATGACGATCGTGGTCCGCCCGACGAACAGCCGCTCGAGCGAGGCCTGGATCAGCCGCTCAGATTCCGCGTCCAGCGCCGAGGTCGCCTCGTCGAGCAGCAGCAAAGGCGCGTCACGCAACAAGGCGCGGCCGATGGCGATGCGCTGGCGCTGCCCGCCGGAAAGCCGCGCGCCGCCCTCTCCGAGGTAGGTGTCGAGCCCCTCGGGCAGACGGTGGAGGAATTCGGCGGCGTTGGCGGCTTCGGCGGCGGCCCACAATTCCGCGTCGCTCGCCTCCCAGCGGCCGTAGCGCAGATTGTCGCGCGCCGAGGCGGCGAAGATGACTGTTTCCTGCGGCACCATGGCCATCCGCGCCCGCGCCTCGGCCGGGTCGGCGGTCCTGACATCGACGCCGTCGAGCAGCACCGCGCCGGCATCGGGGTCGTAGAAACGCTGGGCGAGCTGGAACAGGGTGGTCTTGCCGGCGCCCGACGCGCCGACCACCGCCACGGTCTCGCCTGGAAGGACGGCCAGGCTGAAATCGTGGAGGGCGCTGACGTCGGGCCGGGTCGGGTAGCGGAAGGTCACCTGGTCGAAGGCGAGGGCGCCGCGCGCCGGCATGGGCAGCGGCATCGGGCTGGCCGGCGCCTTGATCTGGGGCACCGCCGCCATCAACTCCGAGATCCGGCCGGCGGCGCCGGCGCCTCGCAGCAGGTCGCCATAGACTTCGGTGAGGGCGCCGAACGCGCTCGCCACGATCGCGCCGGTGACGACGAAAGCGGTGACCGTACCGCCGCTGATCGTGCCGTGCGAAACCTGGAGCGCCGCGCCCCGCATCATCATCGTGATCGACCCGAACAGGAGGGCGATGACGATGAAAGTCAAGGCGGCCCGAACCCGGATCCGTCGGCGCGCGGTAGCGGAAGCCTGGGCGACGGCTTCGCGGAAGCGCAGGCTCTCCCGCGCCTCCTGGCCGAAGGCCTGGACGATTTTCATCGCGCCCAGCGTCTCTGAAACGACCGAGCCGAGGTCGGCGATCCGGTCCTGGCTATGGCGCGAGATCGTGCGCACCCGCCTCCCCAGCAGCACCACGGGGATGACGATCAAGGGGATGCCGATCAGCAGCTGCACCGCCAGAGCGGGCGCGAGGAACAGCAGATAGATGGTTCCGCCGACGCCGAGCACCGCGTTGCGCAGGGCGACCGAGACGGTCGTCCCGACGATTACCTCGATCACCGCCGTGTCGGAGGTGATCCGCGACGCGATCTCGGAGGGACGGTTATGCTCGAAGAAGGCCGGCTCGAGGCGCAGCAGATTGTCCTGTACCGCGGTGCGGACGTCGGCGACCACGCGCTCGCCGAGCATCGACACGAAATAGAAGCGCAGCGCCGTCGCGCCGGCGAGGACGATCACCATTCCGAGCAGATAATTGAACTCGCCCGATATGCTGCCGCCGCTGGCCGCGAAGCCGCGGTCGATCACCCGGCGGAAGCCGTCGGGGATGGCGAGGGTGGCGCCGGCGGCGCACAGCAGGGCCAAAGCGGCGCCGGCGATGATCGCCTTGTAGCGGATCGCGTAGCGCCAGATCAGGACGAGATCGCCGATCTTGCCCTTCGGTCCGTCCTTGATCGGGTTCGTCGCCATATCGGCGGGCCTAGCAGCGCGCGCGCGGGCGCTCAATGGCGCCGGAATCGGGAGCGGAATCCCGCAGCGGACTCATTGATGGTGGGATCAGTTAATACCATATGGACCATGCGCGCGTGACCGCTCATAAGGCGCTCCAACGGGGGCAAAGATCGAATGTTATACGACGCGTATGAAATGCAGCGTTCGCTGCTCGCGGGGGCCAGCGCTCTCGCCGATATCGGCGCCGGCTGGATGCAAAATCCAGTCAATCCATTGGCTTATTCCCAGGCAGGGCCGATCGTCGCATCGGCCCTCGACGTTTTCGCCCATGCTTCGGCGCCGCGCGGCAAGCCGGAATTCGGGATCGAGACGACGATCGTCGACGGCAAGCGCGTCACGGTCACCGAGGAAATCGCGCTGCGCAAGCCGTTCGGCCAGTTGAAGCGCTTCCGCCGAGCCGACCAGAACGGCAATTTCATCGAGAATTCGCCCCGCTTGCTGATCGTCGCGCCGATGTCGGGCCATTATGCGACCCTGCTGCGCGGCACAGTGGAGCGGATGCTGCCCGGCCACGACGTCTACATCACCGACTGGCGCGACGCGAAACTGGTGTCGCTGGACGAGGGCGGCTTCGATCTCGACGATTATATCGACTATCTGATCGCGTTCCTCGAGCATATCGGGCCGGGCGCCCACATGCTGGCGGTCTGCCAGCCCTCGGTGCCGGCTTATGCCGCCGCGGCGGTGATGAGCGCGGCCAGGAACAAGTGCCGGCCCAGGACCCTGACCCTGATGGGCGGGCCGATCGACACCCGCAAGGCGCCGACCGCGGTCAACACGCTCGCCACCCAGCGGCCCTTCGCCTGGTTCGAGCACAATGTCGTCGCCACCGTCCCCTATCTCTATCCGGGCGGCGGCCGGAAGGTCTATCCGGGCTTCCTCCAGCTCGCCGGCTTCATGGCGATGAACCTCGGCGACCACCTCACCAGCCACTGGGAGATGTTCAAGCATCTCGTCCAGGGCAATGGCGAGAGCGCCGAGGCGAGCAAGGATTTCTACGAGGAATATCGGTCGGTCTGCGACATGACCGCCGAATTCTACCTGCAGACGGTCGATCGCGTCTTCCAGCGCCACCTTCTGCCCAAGGGCGAGATGATCCACCGCGGCCGCCGCGTCGATCCGGCGGCGATCAAGGACGTCGCCATCCTCGCCATCGAGGGCGAGCGCGACGACATTTCAGGCGTCGGACAGACCAAGGCCGCGCTCGACATCTCCACCGGCCTGCCGGCGGCGAAGAAGCGCTACCACCTCGCCAAAACGGTCGGCCATTACGGCATCTTCCACGGCAGCAAGTGGCGCACCCGCATCGCCCCGATCGTCGAGGACTGGATCGCGAAGCACGATTGATGTGCTGACCTGGCTTTTCGCCCTTGCGCTCGCGCAGGACATCCCGGGCGAGGTCGAGGCGCAGTTCATCCGCGCGCGCGTGGCCGCCCAGCCCGCGGCCGTTCGTGAATTCATCGAGCGCCGGGCGATGTGCAACCATTTCATGGGCGAGGAGGGTTATGACCGGCAGCGTCGCCGCGACCTTGCCCGCGCGATCCGCGAGTTACGCTGTCTCTCTATTGATCGTGACGAGGCTGCGTTGCTTCGTAGCTTCGCCGCGCGGGCCGATACGGTAGCGTTGCTCATCGAGACCCGCGACATCCTCGGCTGGTAAGCGCCATCGGGGAGTCGCGCGCACGGCTCAGGCCGGCTGCGCCACCATTTCGAGCAGGCCTTCGAACAGCCGCCGCCCGTCGGTCCGTCCGTGTGCCGGTTCGACCGCGCGTTCGGGGTGGGGCATCATGCCGAGAACGTTTCCGGCCTCGTTGAGGATGCCGGCGATGTTCCGCGCCGAGCCGTTGACCTCGTCGCTGTAGCGGAAGGCGACCCGGCCTTCGCCCTCGAGCCGGTCGAGCACCGCTTCGTCCGCCTGGTAATTGCCGTCATGGTGGGCGACCGGAATGACGATCTCCTCGCCGGCATCGTAGCGGGCGGTGAAGAGGGACTGGCTGTTCTCGACCTTCAGCGGTACGTCGCGGCAGACGAAGCGGATGCCGGCGTTGCGCATCAGCGCCCCGGGCAGCAGCCGCGCCTCGGTCAGCACCTGGAAGCCGTTGCACACGCCGAGCACGGCGACGCCGCGGCCTGCGGCCTCGCCGACCGCGCGCATGATCGGCGATTGCGCCGCCATCGCGCCCGAGCGCAGATAATCGCCGTAGGAAAAGCCGCCGGGGATGGCGATCAGGTCGATGCCGTCGGGGAGCGCGCTCTCGCGGTGCCACACCATCGCCGGCGCCTTTCCGGTCACCTGCCGCAGCGCCTCGGCCATGTCGCGGTCGCAGTTGGAGCCGGGGAAGACGATGACGGCGCTGTTCATGCCGCCGCGCCGCCCCGCTCGATGCGGAAATTCTCGATTACGGTATTGGCGAGGAGCTTCCTGCACATTTCCTCGACCTGCTCGTCGCCGACGCTCTCGGCGACGTCGAGCTCGATCAATTTGCCGGCGCGGACGTCGTTGACGCCGGCGAAGCCGAGGCCCTCGAGGGCGTGGTGGATCGCCTTGCCCTGCGGGTCCAGCACTCCGTTCTTCAGCGTCACATAGACCCGGATCTTCATCTGGACGGCGCGCTCCCGGAAATTTGAGGCCTGCGAAATGTTGGCCGCGCTATGGCGGCAAGGCCCGTCCGCCGCAAGCGTTCACGGATCGTTTACCAAAAAGTGCGAGCCTTGGGCCTCGTGTTCGAGGAGACGGCCCATGATGGGCATCGCACTGGTTTGTTTCATCGGCCTGTTCGCCTTCGGCAACAGCTTCCTTGGCTGGTCTGATCCGCACGGCCAGGTCCAGATGGGCCTGTTCATGTCCTTCCTGTTCGGCATCGTCTGCGGCTACCGCGCGCGGGACTGAGCCCGATCCCGGGGCAGGGCTGGTTTCCGGCCCCCGCACCTCCTATCTTTGAGCCATGAGCGAGAGCGTCGACATCGATCTGAGCCCGTCCGCCGCCGCGCGGGTGGCGGCGATTGCCGAGCGTCAGGCAAAGCCCGCGATCCTGCGGCTGTCGGTCGACGGCGGCGGCTGCGCCGGCTTCCAGTATCGCTTCGGCCTCGCCGACGAAGTCGAAGCGGACGACGTCGCCGCGGTCCGCGACGGCGTCACTTTGATCGTCGATCCGGTGTCGCTCGATCTGGTGCGCGGCTCGGTCGTCGATTTCGTCGAAAACCTCGGCGGCTCCGCCTTCCAGGTCACCAACCCCAACGCGGCCTCGGGCTGCGGCTGCGGGACCAGCTTCAGCATCTAAGCGGCACGTCGCGGCGCCGCTAGTTCGCGCTGGCGGTCATGCCGCGGCGTGCTGGCCTTTGGCTTCTCCCCGACCCGATTGCCGAAGCAGCCAAGCCGAGGCCAGCCACAGGGGAGTGAACAGGCCGGTTCCCAGCGTGACCTCGTAGAGGCCCTCCGTGCCGGGCGAGGCCCACCCCGCCGCCAGCCCGATCACGCCGGCCAGGACCTGCGCGGCCGCGGTGGCGAGCATCGCCCGGGACATGGCGGCGGCCTGGAACCGGCCGATTCCGGAGCCGAATATGGCGACGGCGAGCACGCCCAGGAACATCAGATTGGCCGGGTTGCCCTCGTCGCCGAGATAACCGACCGCCAGATTCACCCAGACGAGGAGGAAGGCCGCCGCGATCGCGACGCCGACGCCGGCCCGGAACATCCGGTTGCCGCTGATCCGCGCGGCCAGCTCGAACGTGCCGCCGGCGACCAGCAGCATGGCGGCGAAGGTGGCGAAATCCACCGGACCCCAGACCACTTCGTCGGTGAACCGCATCGCCACGGCGGGCGTCAGCAGCAGGCACGCCGCCAGGCCCCAGGCCGCGATCCGCAGGCGGCTCACGCGCCGTCCGCCGCCATTTTCCGTCTGTCCCGTCATCTTTTTGTCTCCGCCGGTCGGTGAGGTCTTCGATCCTGCACCTAACAGACGATCTTGCAGCCCTGATCCCGATCATAAGGAGAAATTGTGCAGAAGTCAGCGGACGGTTAGGGCGCTTGGACTTCATGCGGCGGCGATGAAGATAAGGATGGCTGGATCATGGCACTGACTGTCTGGACCTACGACTGGGTGCCCGGGGGCGAGAACGGGCCGCGCGGCTTCGTGCGCGATCTGCGGCTTAGGTGGGCGCTCGAAGAGGCCGGTCTGCCCTATTCGGTGCGCAGCACGCCGTTCGATCATCGGGGGCCCGAGCATTTGAAGCATCAGCCCTTCGGACAGGTGCCCTTCCTCACCGATGGCGACATTTCGATCTTCGAGAGCGGGGCGTGCCTGCTCCACCTTGCCAGGAAGAGCGACAAGCTGATGCCGCGCGATGCCGCCGGTGAGGCGCAGACGCTGCAATGGGTGATCGCCGCCCTCAACTCGATTGAAATGGTGTCCGTGCCCTGGTGGTTCCTGTCTCTCTCCGGCGACCGGGAAAATGATCTCGCCGGCTGGCTGAGAAAGCGCCTGGGCCATTTTGAAGACGTGCTTCGGACTCGCGAATGGCTCGCTGCTTCGCGCTTCACCGTCGCCGACATCCTGATGGCGGACGTTCTGCGCGTTCCGACCCTGCGGGACTTCGCCGCTTCCCCCGTCATCGATGCCTATATCGATCGTGCCTGCGACCGGGACTCGTTCCGGAAGGCGCGCGCCGATCAAATCGCGCACTTTCAGGCCGGTGACGCGAGCAGGGGCGTCTCCTGACGGCGAAGGCGGAACGGTGCGTGCTCGCAACGGCTCGAAGGCCGGCCTCGCCTGCCGCCGAGCACCTCTCCCCACCCGGCCCGCGCCCTGCTAAGTCGCGCCCATGAAGATCGTCACCTACAACCTCAACGGCGTCCGCGCCCGGATGCCGCGGCTGATCGAATATCTGGACGAACAGAAGCCCGACGCGCTCTGCCTCCAGGAGATCAAGTGCGACGACGATGCCTTTCCGATCGGCGAGATCCGCGCGGCCGGCTATGACGGGGTGTGGCACGGCCAGAAGGGGTTTAACGGCGTCGCCATCCTGACCCCGGGTGCCCCGCCCACGCTCCGCCGCGTGGGCCTTCCCGGCGATCCAGACGACAGCCACAGCCGCTATATCGAGGCCGACGTCGGCGGCGTCACCATCGCGTCCATCTACCTTCCCAACGGCAATCCGGTCGGCACCGAGAAATTCGCCTACAAGCTCGCCTGGATGGATCGCCTCCGCGCCCATGCCGCCGAACTGCTCGCCGAGGAACGGCCGGCGGTGCTGGCCGGCGACTGGAACGTCATCCCCACCGACGACCCCGACGACGTCTTTTCGGCCAAGGCAATGGCCAGCGACGCGCTGATGCAGCCGGAAAGCCGCCAGGCGCTGCGCCGCATCCTCGGCCAGGGCTGGACCGACGCGATCCGCGCCCGCTATCCCGACGGCGCCGTCTATACCTTCTGGGACTATACGGCCGGCTGCTGGCAGCGCGACGCCGGCTTCCGCATCGACCATCTCCTGATGTCCCCGCAGGCCGCCGATCGCCTCCGCGATGCCGGCGTCGACAAGGAATATCGCGGCCGCGAAAAAGCCAGCGACCACGCCCCGACCTGGGTGGAGATCGAGGGGTAGGACCGACCCATTTATCCCGTCATTGCGAGCGTAGCGAAGCAATCCAGTACGGCGGCGGCGCAACTGGATTGCCGCGTCGCTTCGCTCCTCGCATGACGGATGAATTGGCGAAGATGTTTGGTGACTAGCAGCGCAGCCGGAGCGGATCGTTGGCGCGCGGTGGGACTTGCTTTCCCCACATACGCATCGGACGGCCTGAGGGCCGGGCCCGTGCTACGGCGGCAAGATTTACCGTGTCACGCGCGCCGTGGCGACCATAGCAGAGCCGGGGACAAGGGGAAATGGAGAAAGCGGCTTCCGTCGCCTTCCGACTTCCTTCTGGCCTACACGAAATTTGTGCGCGACAACAGAACGGGAAAGTAATAAGCAGCGACTCAACTGGAGGTGAGTCGCATGAATACTTCCCCGGTCCGCGCCCGAATCCTGGTAAATGCAGTAATAGCCGCAGGATTACTCGCATCCTGCAATCGCAGCTCCGCTCCGCCCGCCGGCGACGCGGCGCTCGCTACCGCCAGCGACGGCCTGGTCCAGGTTTGCCAGAACCCGCTGCCGATTCCGGCCAATTTCGATTATCCGCAAACCGCGGCGACGGTCACCCAGTGGGTCAACAGCGGCAACGCCGCCCGCGCCCGGGTCCATGGCTGGAACGTCTGGGCGGCGCTCAACACCGCGCCCGCGGGCACGCCGGTATGGCGCAGCTGGTGCACCTCGACCCAGGCCTTCTCGACCGCCGGCGTCGGCGCGGCGATGGACAGCGCCACGCCGATCCGCGGCCAGAATGCAATGAACGCGCGCAACATGATCAACGGGCCGACCACCGGCGAGGACCCGATCAATTTCCCGAACCCGCCTTACTATCCGGTGCCCCAGCAGATCCAGGCCCGCTATCCGCAATGCTACAACAGCAATAACGGCCAGCTGCTCGACGGCCCGACCTTCCAGAACAACGGTGACATCATGGTCGCCGGCGTGATCTACGATGCGGCCGCTTATTCCTGGATCCGCAGCCAGAACCTCTATCTCGCCTCGACCCTCCAGGCCCAGCTGCCCCCGTCCAATCAAACGCGGCAGATGGCGGCGATGCCCGCGGGCTCGATCGTGCTCAAGCCGATGATGTGGCCGGTGCGCGGCGACGGCCTCACCGCCTTGCCGGTGTGGGACGGCCCGACTTCCGACAACGGCCAATATGCCGGTTACGAGATCCAGAGCATGTGGCCGCGGGCGGTGGCGATCACCACCACGCCGCAATCGACCATCGCCAATGCCGACGTCACCTACCTCTACGGCGTCTGGACCAACAACATGCTGGGGCGGCGGCTGATCGGGCCGCTCACCTATCGCGCCGCGCCGGTAGTGCCGATCCAGCGCTTCTACCATTTCCGCTTCCCCAGCCTCGACGGCATGGCGCCGTGCGACCGGGCGATCCTCGATGCCTCGGCCTACTGGGCTTATGGCCGCGAATTCCGCGCCGGCGACTATCTCGCCGTGGTGGCGATGCACATGATGACCAAGGAGCAGCCGGCCTGGACCTTCCAGTCGGTCTGGTGGCACGACCGCCCGGACGCCGGCCCCTATGCCGCCGACCGGCCCAACATCCCGCCCGCGCAGGCGCCCGGCCCTTGGCGGCATTATCTGATGGCCTCGACCTACGGCATTCCGGCGCCCGGAGGCACGAACTGGCCGATCCAGTTCAACCCCTATATCGAGCTCGCCGCCGCCCATCCGATCCGGACCAATTGCATGAACTGCCACCATCGGGCGGCCTGGGGCGGGGGCAGCTACGAGGCGCAGAGCCCGCCGGGGCCCGACGCGCTCGCCATCTATCAGCTCAACAATGCGATCTTCAACGGCCTGCTCGGCGTCGATTCGCTCTGGTCGATCAACGACCGCGCGACGGCGCCGTCCGCCGGCGGCGGCGCGGCCAGTCCCGCTCGACCCAGCGGGACGCCGCCGCCGGCCCCACCGGGGAATGCGCAGTAGGGCAGATCGATCTCGGCTCAAAAGCCCTCCCCTCGATGGGGAGGGCCTATGAGTCGGAATTGCGCGTTACCGCGACGAATAAGGGCAGCGCTGCGACATGCCGACCGATCCGTCGGGGTTGGTGATGCGGATGCTGGTGCGGTTGATCCGCTCGACCCGGCGCGTGAAGCTGCCGCCGGACCCGGTCATGACCAGCCGGTTGCCGGTCAGCGACCAGCGCCCTTCGCCGCCAGTGTAGGAGAGGAAGGCGCCGTCACTGCGAAAGACGATGTACTTCGCGCAATCGCCATTGTCGCCCCAGCGGCCCACAAGCTCGGCGGCGGTGACCGGCGCGGCACGGGCCGGAGGCGTGGCGCGCGCCGGCGGCTTGGCGGCCGCTAGGGCCGGCGCGGCCAGAGCGAGGCAAAGGAAGCCGCACCCGGAAAGGATGCGGCGGCGCATCAGGTGACGAGCAGCGGCGTGCCGCCGATCACGTCGTCGGCGGCCTCGCAGCGGGTCGATCGGCCCTGGCCGCCGTCGGGGTTGATCACGTCGATCGTGTCGTCGTCGACCGGCACGATCCGCATCGTCAGCGTGCCCGTGCCTGAAACGGTGAGGCGATCGCCGTTCAGCGACCAGCTGCCGACCGCGCCCTCTGGCGTGTGGAAGACGCCGTCCTCGGCGAACTCGACCGCGTCGCCGCAATTGCCGTCGTCGGTCCAGCGGCCGATCAGGAATTCCTCGTCGACCGAAAGCGCCTGCTGGGCGTTGCCGAACATGTCACCGCCCTCGACGTCGCCGGTCTGGGCGAAAGCGGGCGATCCGGCGGCGCCGAACGCCAATGCGGCCGCGGCGGCCAGCAGCAAGCGATTCATTCTCTCTCCCCCCAAAGCACGCATGTTCAACACCGGGTCGACTGGCCGGTCTCGCCGGCCTGGTTGGTCGCGCTCAGCGTGTTCTCGTCGACCACGGCGACCTGGAAGCTGATCGAGCGCGCCCCGGTCACGGTCAGCCGGTCGTCGCGAAGGTTCCAGATGCCAGTGACGTTGTCCCAGCTGCTGAAGCTGCCGTCGCTGGCGAACTCGACCCAGTCGGTGCAATCGCCCCGGTCGCTCCACCGGCCGACGACGAAGGCGCGGTCGAGCACCGGCACGCCGCCGCCATTGCTGGCAGCAGGCACGGCGCCGCCATTCGGATCCTTGCCGCCGGGAGGCGGCGCCGGGTCGTTCGACGCCAGTTGATTGCCCGACGCGTTGACGTCCTTGCCACCCGAGGCATTGGCCGAAGCATTGGCGTCGTTGCCGGTGCCGGTGCCGATGCCGAACCGCTCGCAGCCCGACAGCGCAAGCAAGGCCGCTACCGCGGCGAAGGTCGCCCGCTTGGTCATGAATCGCCCCTGGCTCCCAATCCCGATGCCGGGAACATAGCGCTTCAAGGCCTTTTGGGAAAGGCGGTGCTTTGACCGGCGGCGAAATAACCCGCTGTAGTTAGAGCGGCTTTTCGTAAATCCGGTAAGTGCGGTTGCGGCGGGCGTCGATCGCGTCGGCGATCGAGATCATCGGCTGGTTGTCGTCGAGGATCCAGCCGACCTCGGCGCGCTTGATCAGATAATGGCCGTTGCCGGCGCGGCGGATATACTCGATCATCATGAAGGCGAGCTGGCTGGCGAGCCGGCTGGCGTGGAGTTTTTTGAGCACGCCCATCAACGGCACGCGCCCGCCCTTGGGGCGCATCTTCTTCAGCCGCCACAGCAGTTTGACGAAGCCGAAGGGGAAGAGCTCGCCCTTCAGGTCCATAATGAATTCGTTGATGTCGGGCAGCGACAACATGAACGCGACCGGCTCGCCGTCATATTCGGCGATCAGGATCATCTCCTCGATCACGATCGGTTTGAGCTTCTTGCCGGCATAGGCGATCTCGCTGGCGGTCAGCGGAATATAGCCCCAATTCTCCGACCATGCCTCGTTGAGGATCGACAGGATCAGGGCCGCCTCCTCGTCGAAGCGGCTCTTGTCGACATTTCGAATCCGGATTCGGGGGTTCTTCTCGCCCGAGGCGACAATGCGCTGAATGAGCGGCGGGAAGGGGCGGTCAACCGGAACGTCGTAGGTGTAGAGGTCCTTCACGCCCGCGTAACCGGCGCTTTCCACCCAGCCCGGATAAGCGGCGTTGTTGTGGCCCATCATCACCATCGGCGGATGGTCGTGGCCCTCGACCAGCAGGCCGGGCTCGTCCCAGATGCCGAGCGAGAAGGGGCCCATCGACCGGGTCATGCCCTTGCCGCGCAGCCAGGCCTCGGCCGCTGCCAGCAGCGCATGGGCGGTCGCCTCATCCTCGGCCTCGAACATGCCCCACTGGCCTAGCCCCGCGCCCATATGCTCGAGCACGAGCTGGTCGACCTGCGCCGAAATCCGCCCCACCGGCTTGCCGCCGCGCTCGGCGAGGAAGAATTCCGCCTCGGCATGCTCGAACCAGGGATTCTTCCCCGGCGTGATCAGTCCCTTTACCTCGTCCTTCAGCGGCGGCACCCAATTGGGATCGGACTGGTTCAGCCAATAGGCGAGCTCGATAAACGCCTTCCTGTCGGCCTTGGAAGCGACGAGGCGGACGGAAAGGGCGGCGGCGGGGGCGGGAGCGGCGGAGTCGGGCATGGGGCTTCCTAGAGTGCGTGCGCGCCGGGTTCCAGCCCGGCCGAAGGAATTTGGAAGCGACAACTCCTCACGGACTCGCGATCCTGGGAATACCTTTGGGAGAATGCGCTTTACACGGGCCGGAATGCCAGCACAGTTCATGCAGGTTTGAATCGAGCCACCGTTTGGAGGTGAACGTTGACCAGAGGCGTGTTCCTGCATCGGGAAGACTCGATCTACAACGATCTGCCAGCCGAGCGGTACCAATTCCCAAGTCAGTATCTCAGCCGAGCCTCCCAGTTCGTCGGTGATTGGGTCGTGTATTACGAGCCGCGGCGAGGCCCGACTGCCAAAGGCTATTTCGCAATAGCCCGCGTTGAACAGATAGTCCCCGACCCAACAGCTGGGGGAATGTATATCGCCCTCATCGAGCCGGGTTCCTACTTGCAGTTCGAGCGTCCCGTGCCGTTTTCCGATTCGGAGGGCGTAGTGGAGAGGGGCGTGTTGAATGAGGGTGGCAAGATCTCGGGGCGTGCCCAGGCAGCCGTTCGGCCGATCTCTTTCGAGGATTTCAACCGCATCCTTGATCTCGGACTTCCTGACGAAGAGCCGCTGTTGCCCCGCTCCGACGCATGGCCGGAAGGTCCGCTCGAAAACCTCTTGCAAGAAGATCAACAGCCGTTCGTGACGGACGTCGAGCGCGAGCGAGTGGAGGTCTACAGCTCGCGAATAATCCGTGATCGAATATTCCGGCGCATCGTCCTGGACGCCTACGATTGCCGTTGTGCAGTCACAGGTCTCAAATTCATCAATGGCGGCGGCCGAGCCGAGGTGCAGGCGGCGCATATCAAGCCGGTCGAAGCACACGGCCCCGACATTATCACCAACGGTCTGGCGTTGTCAGGTACTGCGCATTGGATGTTCGATCGTGGCCTGATCAGCCTTTCTGACGAACTCGAAGTGCTGGTTTCGCGACAGGTAAATGATGTCGAGAGCGTGTGGAATCTGGTCAACCGGTCCCGGCGGGCGAACCCTCCGGGCAATGCCGCACATCGCCCGCACCCGACATATTTGGCCTGGCACCGAGAGAATAGCTTCAAACACTGAGCGGCCGCAGGCTTATGCAGGGAGCGGGTCAGCCGTTCCCCGCCACCGTCACCAGATGCACCCCGTTCTCCTGCTCCTCGAACGTCACCCGCACCGGCAGGAACTTCGCGATCACGTCGGCCGCGGTGAGGCTGTGCTGGCTCGGCTTCACCGTGGTGAAGCTGCCGCCGCCAGCGAGCGCCATCGGCAGCAGGAGCTGGTCGGCGAGATAGGGGCCGGCGACGGCGCTCGAGGCCAGATAGCCGGCCATGCGCCTGGCCGCCTTGCCGCCCACGGTCTGCGCCGGCACACCGAGCTGGCCGAAGCCGCTGACGATCTCGGTGACATGGTCGAATTCGGCCTCGAGCAGCAGGATGTTCCCCGGCCCGACCCGCTCCGGCAATTGCTCGATCCGCCGCGCTTCCTCGGGCCAGCCGAGCACCTCCTCGACCGCCGCCAGCTCGCGCACCGCGATCTCGCCGGGCAGGGCCGAGATCCTGGCCTGGGCATGGACGCGGCGGAGCGCGCCGCGCTCGAGAAGGTCGAGCCGGGCCAGCTTGTCCGCGGCGGGCACGATCTCGACCTCGATCCGCCCCCCGCCCGCCGGATAGAAGCCGTGACGGACCAGTCGCGCCGAGACGGTCGGCCCCATCCGGTTGAGGATCGGCAGGAAGGCGCGCTCGAGAAAGTCGAAGGGCGGCGCGTGGATATTGTGGGTGCCGCCTTCCAGCATCAGCCGCGACGGCGCGCCGGCCAGCATCAAAGGCGGCAGCAGGGTCTGCAGCACCAGGCTGGTGCTCCCCGCCGTGCCGACCGCGAAATGATGGTCCCCCGGAACCACCGTCCCGGGAGTGAAGACCAGCTCGGAGGCGCCGACCCGGTGGCCTTCGCATTCGGCCGAGCCGATCGCGCACGCGGCCTCGACCGCGGTCAGATGCTGGCGCATCAGCCCGGTGCGCGACCGGTTCGCCCGGATCTTCTCGATCCGGAACGGCCGGCCGGTGATCAGCGAGAGCGACAGAGAAGTGCGCAGCACCTGCCCGCCGCCCTCGCCTTCGGATCCGTCGATGACGATCATTTTCATGTTTCCAATGAAAATGGCGGCGTGAAGGGGTGTGATGCGACGCGGCATGCCCGCGGCATGCCGCTCATTGTCGCATCACCCCTTCACGCACACCACTTGCTTCAGCGTGTGGACGATCTCGACCAGGTCGGCCTGGGCCGCCATCACCTTTTCGATCGGCTTGTAGGCCCTCGGCGTCTCGTCGATCACGCTCTCGTCCTTGCGGCATTCCACGCCTTCGGTGTCGGCGATGTGCTCGGCGAGCGTCACCGCCTTCTTGGCTTCGGTCCGCGACATGACGCGGCCGGCGCCGTGGCTGCAGCTGTCGAACGATTCGGCGTTGCCGAGGCCGCGCACGATGAACGATTTCGCACCCATCGAGCCCGGGATGATCCCCATCACGCCTTTCGCCGCGCGCACCGCCCCCTTGCGGGTGACGAGCACGTTCTCGCCGAAGTGGTTCTCCCGCGTCACATAATTGTGATGGCAGTTCACCGCCTCTAGTTCCGCGTCGAACGGCTTGGCGATCGCGCCGCGCAGGGCGGCGATGACGTTGGCCATCATCGTCCGCCGGTTCAGCGCCGCGAAATCCTGGGCCCAGCCGACCGCCTCGACATAATCGTCGAAATGCTCGGTCCCTTCCGGGAAATAGGCCAGATTCTCGTCAGGCAGGTTGATGAACCACTTGCGCATGTCCTTCTTCGCCAGCTCGATGAAGAAGGTCCCGATCGCGTTGCCGACGCCGCGGCTCCCCGAATGGAGCATCACCCACACCCGCGCCTCCGTATCGAGGCAGAGCTCGATAAAGTGGTTCCCAGTCCCGAGCGTGCCGAGGTGGACGAGGTTGTTGGTGTTGCCGAGCTTCGGATATTTGTCGGTGATCCGCTTGAAGCGCGCGGCGAGCGTGGCCCAGGCCTCGACGATCTCGGGCGGGGGCGATCCCCAGCTGCCCTTGTCGCGCTTGCCCCGGCCGACGTCGCGGCCGTGCGGCACCGCCGCCTCGATCGCCGATCGCACGCCCTCCAGATTGTCGGGAAGATCATGCGCCATCAACGACGTGCGCGCCGCAATCATCCCGCAGCCGATGTCGACCCCGACCGCCGCCGGAATCACCGCGCCTTTGGTCGGGATCACCGAACCCACGGTCGCGCCGATCCCGACATGGACGTCGGGCATCGCCGCGACATGCTTGAAGATGAACGGCATCTTCGCCGCCCGCGACAGCTGGTCCTTGGCCTTGTCGTCGACGGGAACGCCGCGCGTCCACATCTTGACCGGCGACCCGCCCTCGACGTGCATATATTCAAAACTCTGCTCGGCCATGTCGGCCTCCTTTTCATGTTCGTGTCTACCGCCATCGGGCGGGGCGACAAGGGTGTCGGCGGGACGTCTCCCGGACTTTCGCCCGAGGGGAGGGTTCGAACCTCCTTTCATACCGATGTAGTCCCACCTGCATTCGCCCCTTGATGAGGCATAGGCGATGAGAATTTGGCCGGACATTTTCGCTGAGCTACCCGGTTGCCCGGGGGCGGAGTTGAACCGCCGGCCTCCCGCCCGAAGGCAGGCGCTCTCTCCATGTAGTCCGGCCGGCATTCGCCGTGCTTCGCTTCGGCTCCGGGACGAGGATCGGTGAGGACGGCTTCATCGTGGCAGGATGTAGTCCACACCTTCATTCCCTGGGGCGTCGGCAATTCATTCGGACCGCAGCGACAAGGTTCGAAAGACCGCTCTAACCAACTGAGCTACGCGCCTTGCGGCACGGCGGGACTTGAACCCGCGGCACATGTAGTCCGTTCGGCATTCGCTGCGGTGCAATTCCTTGGGAACGCGGCGACGAGGTTTTGGAAAGACGTTCCCGCTCTACCGCTGAGCTACGGGCCGGCATGTACGGCCCGGCGGGATTCGAACCCGCGACCTGGGGATTAGGAGTCCATGTAGTCCTTCCGGCATTCGCCGCGTTCCCTTCTCCTACACCTCCGTTTCGTTGACTTCGGCGACCCAGTCGCGCCCGCTCTCGCCGGAGGCGAAGAGCGTCAGCGTCTCGAACACCGCGTCGGAGAAGCCTCCGACATTCAATATGTCCTTGCGGCTCGACGCCTGGGTCGTGCCGTAGGGCTGCAGATCGATGCAGACGAGCTTCGCCGTCGGCACGCGCCGCTTCAGCACGTCCCATTCGCGCATCGTCGCGGTGGCGCCCGACCGCGTGGCGTCGACCCAGGACTGGTTGTCCGAGACGATCACCACCAGATCGACCGCCGCCTTGCGGGCGTTGAGCATGGCCAGCGGCGCCGAGACGTTGGTCCCTCCGCCACCGATGCCCGCCAACCGCTTGGCGTTGACCGCGACCCGCGCGAACGGATCCAGATTCATCGGCACCACGCCGACCTCGAACGGCAGAACCTCCGCGTCAGGGTTGCGCCGCAGCACCCCCGACGCGACCAGGGCCGCGACATCGATGCAACGCACCTTCGACGAGGCGCCCTTGCGGTAGCCCGTGACCGGGGAGGCCATCGATCCCGACACGTCGGGGCAGACGACCACCTTCCCGGGCAGCTTCGGAACGCCCCGGAGCGACAGCTCCAATGCCTCCTCGAGCGCCGCCTGGACCTTCATCGGCACGCCGTCGCCCGCATTGTCCATCGCCACCATCAGCTGATAGGGCATGGGCCGCACGGCGCGGAGCGTATCGCGATCCACCAGGCGGGCGGCCACGGTATCGGTCACTCCCTCCACGCCGAACGCGCCGTGACGCGCCAGCGTGTTGAGGTTGATGCGCAGCGCCTGCCAGCCCATGCGGGAGGCAAGCGTCGCCCACTGCTCGGCCGACAGCGAAAAGGCGGTCAGCCATTCGAACGGCACGTCCGGCAGCTCGCCGTCCGGCGCTTGCTTCCAGGCCTCGAACGCGGCGATCTCCGCCGGCAACGCGGCGACGTCATAGGGCCGCCCGATCAGCCAGGCGTAGAAGGCCTTGCGGGCAGCATCGCCGGGCTTGGGGTGGACCATGCGCACGATATCGGCCAGCGACGGATCGCCGCCGGTCGCGGCCCGCATCAGCGCCTGCATCGAAGCACGCTCCAGCCAGAGCTGGACCAGCCGCTTCGGCCTCGTGCCGAGCGAGCGCCGGCCGACCGCGCCGGACCGCATGATCTGCACGAAATTGCGTACCATGCGGCCATTGTCGATCGCCCGGTCGAACACCCGGACCGAAAGGTCCGGATCGGCCAGCGTCAGATAGGCCGTCAGCAAAGCTGGCATGTCCTTCATCGCGCCGCGGGCGCGGGCATAGACCGCCGCCTTGGCCACGAACGCCGGATCGCAGGCGCGGGCCGCATCGAGCACTTCCGCCAGCTGCGCCTCGGCGCCCATGTAGAAATTGTCCTGGAGCATTCCGGTCGCCGCGAGCTGGGCGAGCTTGTGCTGCGGCCCATATGCATAGGCCGGCGCAAATTCGCGGTTCAGCGCGTCCGGGGCCGGGAGGAGCCGGCCAAGCGCGGAAGCAAAAAGGCCCTTGTTCGCCATTGCATCTTCCTTCGTGTTTCTGGACTTCGGGGGCGGCTGGCCCATTCCAGCCGCCCCGCTTGCCGCCGTCGGGCTTCGGCCACCCGACGCCGATATCATTGCAGGGGGCGTGCCAAGTGCCGGCGGCATTCCGGGTAATCTCCAAAGCAACTGAGTTTAAACGACAAAAAGGCATCGCTTTGAAAATGACAAGGCGATCGCCGCTTGGGCGTTCACTCATTTGCTATCGACAAAGATAGGATATTATCCCATGGGATAAGAATGAAACCAACAGTGGTCATCGGATTCCTCGGATCCACGCTCGATGGGAGCAAGCTCGGGCCGATCCGCTGGAACAAGTGGCGGCCGAGTGTCGGCCTGTGCATGCACGAGGATCTGAGGGTCGACCGGTTCGAGCTGATCCACGGCACCCGCCACGAAAGCCTCGCCCGCTACATCACCGCCGACATCGCCGGAGTCTCGCCCGAGACCGAGGTCCGGCCGCACGTCATGGACTTCGACGATCCCTGGGATTTCGAGGAGGTCTACGGGAAGCTGCTCGATTTCGCCCGCGCCTATCCCTTCGATCCCGAGGCCGAGGATTATCTCGTCCACATCACCACCGGCACCCACGTTGCCCAGATCTGCCTGTTCCTCCTGACCGAGGCGCGCGACCTGCCGGCGCGGCTGCTCCAGACCCAGCCGTCGCGCGGCGGGGGCCCCGGCGGCGCCGGCATGTGGAGCGTGATCGACCTCGATCTGTCGCGCTACGACAGCATCGCCACCCGCTTCGCGGCGGCGGCGGCGGAGGGCAGCTCGTTTCTCAAATCGGGCATCGCCACCCGCAACCCGGGTTTCAACCGGATCATCGACGAGATCGAGCAGGTTGCGGTCCGCTCGAAGGCGCCGATGCTGCTGATGGGGCCGACCGGCGCCGGCAAGTCGCAGCTTGCCCGCCGCATCTACGAATTGAAGCGGCTGAAGCGCCAGGTCGGCGGCGACTTCGTCGAGGTCAATTGCGCGACCTTGAAGGGCGACAGCGCGATGTCGGCTTTGTTCGGCCACCGGAAGGGCGCCTTCACCGGCGCAGCCGCCGACCGCCCGGGGCTGCTCCGCGCCGCCGACGGCGGCATCCTGTTCCTCGACGAGATCGGTGAGCTCGGGCTCGACGAGCAAGCGATGATCCTGCGCGCGATCGAGGACAAGAAATTCCTGCCGGTCGGCGCCGACCGCGAATCCTCGTCCGATTTCCAGCTCATCGCCGGCACCAATTGCGACCTCGGCATCGCCGTTGCCGCCGGCACCTTCCGCGACGATCTGTTCGCGCGGCTGAATCTGTGGACCTTCGAGCTTCCGGCGCTGCGCGACCGGATCGAGGATATCGAGCCCAATCTCGATTATGAGCTCGACCGCTTCGCCGAGCGCGAGGGCATGCGGGTCAGCTTCAACAAGGAAGCGCGGCGCGCCTTCCTCGCCTTCGCCACCGCGCCCGATGCTCTGTGGACCGGCAATTTCCGCGATCTCGCCGCCTGCGTCACCCGGATGGCGACTTTCGCGCCCTCGGGGCGGATCGACGTCGACACGGTGGAGGCCGAGAAGGTGCGGCTCAAGCGCTTCTGGTCGGGTACGGCGACGCAGGCGGCCGACGGGCTCGAGGACCTGATCGGGGAGGGCCTCGGGGCGATCGACCCGTTCGACCGGGTCCAGCTCGCCGAAGTGATCCGAGTCTGTCGCCGCAGCCGGTCGCTGTCCGACGCCGGCCGGCAATTATTCCGCGCCTCGCGCGCGCGCCGGTCCTCATCGAACGACGCCGACCGGCTGCGGAAGTACCTTCAGCGCTTCGGGCTCGACTGGGCGAGGGTGGCGGCGGGCGGCTAGCTCCTGTCGCGCTGCCGCGGATGGCCCGTCGCGACGCCGCCGCTGAGCTCGGCCACGTAGGGATATTTCTTCGCCACCTCGGGCGTGTAGCCGAGGTTGAACACGGTCTCGCTCTTCACCGGCCGCTCGGGGCGGTCGTAATAGGTGCCGAACACCTTGTCCCAGAAGAAGGTGGTGATGCCGTAATTGCCGTCCTCGTCGTGGAAATGATGGGCCATGTGGCGCTTCTTCATTTCCGCCAGTCGGGGCGACTTGGGCTTGTAGGCGAGGTGCTGGATGCAGTGGACGAACTCGTAGAAGCAGGTCGTCAGCAAACCGGCGGCCATCGCGGCAGCGGCGGCGCCGAAGCCGGCATTCCACGGCAGGCCGATCGCCCAGCCGATCGGGATCACGCCCAGCGCGATGGTCGGCAGGGTGGTGTGGAGCGCGCCGAACAGGACCTCGAGATGGTTGGGATCCTGGTGATGGTCGTAATGGATTCGCTTCCAGGTGCTGGCGAGCAGCTTCGATTTCCACATCCAGCGGCTGTGCAGGATGTTGCGGTGAAGCAGATACCAGATCAGAGGATAGATCAGGCTCGCCGCCGCGACCGCGAGCAGGGTCGGGAGCAAGGGCGCCGGACGCCAGATCCAGGCGCCCATCGAGGCCACGCTCAGCGCCAGATAGGCGATGATCGCGGGATACTGGAAATAGGCGATGACGAGCTCGCGGAACGTCATCTTGTCGAGATGATGCTCGCGTCTCCAGAAAGACGGTCTGATGGCCTGTGCGGTCTTCACAATCATTCCTTGTAACGTGCCGGCACCGATAAGGGGAGCGCCTTCGCGCCAGGCATTATCGGCCGATATGTGAGCGCGTCATGAATTTGCAATGAGGCGCTTTTTGGGCGCGCGCGGCCGGATGTGGCCGGAATCGGGCGGGATCAGGCCGCCGCTTCCCGTGCCGCGACGATCCGGTTGGCCAGCTCCCAGTCGACCGGCCGGTCGACGTCGATCGGGCCCTCGGCGAAGGGCATCAGCACCGGCGCGGTCCTGACGCCGATGCCGCGCGACAGGGTTTTGAGCACGGTGGCGAGGGTGAATAGGCGGCTCTTGTAGAGGAGGAAGGCGAACAAGCCGAAGGCGCCGATCAGGCGGCGGGGCTTCTTGCCGAACTGGCCGCCCGAATTGAACACCTTGGGCGCCTCCATCCCCGTGGGCGTGAGGATCGCGTAGAGATTGCAGCTCGAAAAGGCGCCGTCGCGGAAGCGGTGGAAGGCGCGGTTCCCTTCCGGATATTTTTCGAGGACGTAGCTCGCCGGGGTCAAGCCGAGCGCGCCATCGGCGTCGACGCCGTCCAGCGCGTCGCAGAAGAAAGCGACCATCTCGGCGGTGTGAAGGGCATTGTCGCCGGTGGTGATGACCAGGGGCAGCAGGCTCTCGTCGGCAATGGCGGCGACGCTGGTGCCGATCGTGTCGCGCGAGGCGACATATTCGATCGCCCCGGCGCCCGGCAAAGGCGCGAGGATGGCCTTCGCCTCCTCCATGCTGTCGGGCTCGATGGCGACGATGGTGCGCGCCGCCCGGCCGCTCTCCAGCACCGCCTGGACGACACGGCGCAGCATCGGCTGGCCGGCGATGTCGATGAAGCATTTGTGGCTGACGCCGCCGGCCTGCGCCAGCGGATCGAGATTGCCGCGGCTCGCCGCCAGGACGACGATGTTGAAACGCGCCTTGGTCATGGCATCGCTCCGTAAAGCGGGTCCATCAGCGGGGCAATGGACGGAAGCTCCGGGAAACACTCGAGCGCCGCGCGTACGGCGGCGGCGCGGTCCGGCGCGATGCCGGCGGTGCAGCCGTCGAACTTGGCCCAGATCTGGGCGTCGGTGAAAGGCACGGCTAGGCTGCCGGCGGGCATCGGCACCGCGGTCTCGAAGCGCCTTCCATCCTTCAGCACCACTTCGACGTCCGTCGGGAACTCGCCCTCGGCCTTGTCGACGGGATGGCGGTGGATCAGCGGGTAGAAAGCGGCGAGCCCCGGCCGGCGCACCGCCTCAGGGGTGAAGTCGCCGAGCGCGCAATTGCCGCTGAGCAGGATCGCGGCGAGCGCATATTCCATCGAGAATTTGGCCTGGAGCGGGTCCTCGGGCACCTGGTACATCAGGTTGTTGAAATGGGTGACCGGGGCGCGGACGTGGATCGCGGCGACGTCGCCGGCGGCG
Organism: Allosphingosinicella sp.; assembly: GCA_036525215.1. Taxonomy (GTDB): domain Bacteria; phylum Pseudomonadota; class Alphaproteobacteria; order Sphingomonadales; family Sphingomonadaceae; genus Allosphingosinicella. The sequence goes on along the minus strand of DATDAU010000006.1, from coordinate 11,571 downwards.
AAGCCATGCTCGCCGATCAGCGCGGAAAGGCCGTCCATGGCGCGGTGGGCGCTGCCGCAATTGGGAAAGCGCTTCAATTTGAGGCCGCTCGACAGGATCAGCAGCGGCTCGCCGACCTTTTCTGTCTCGAAACGCAGATTCTGGCCGTGCTCGACATGGGTGAGGGTGTCGCGCAACTGCTCGTAATCGGGGCCGACCATCAGCCGATTCATTCCCGTCGGGCCGTCGAGCGTGTCGAGGCCGGCATCGATGCCGGCGCGGGCGAGGGAGGCGGCGACGATCCCCGATTTGGCGGCGAGGCCGGCGTGGAGCGGCTTGGTCATGGTGCCGAACTGCGACATGAAGCCCGCCGCCATGCTGGTCGCGATCGACACCGCATAGGCCGCCCGCCGGGCGTCGAGCCCCATCAGGCGGGCCGAGGCCGCGGCGGCGCCGATCGCGCCGACCGTGGCGGTCGCGTGCCAGCCGCGGTTGCGATGTGCCGGATTCACCCCCTGGCCGACGCGGCCGAGGATCTGCAGTCCGGCGACATAAGCGTCGAGGCAGGCGCGGCCGGACGCCTCCTCCTGCTCGGCCAGCGCGAGAATGGCCGGGACGAGGACGGCGCTGGCATGGGCCTTGGCCGGATCGAAATTGTCGTCGAAATCGAGTGCGTGGGCGGCGGTGCCGTTGACCAGGGCCGCCCAAGGGGCGGCGAGGCGCTCGCCTTTGCCGATGACGGTGGCCGGCCCCGTGCCCCAATGCCGCACCGTGCTGAGGACGCGGCAGGTCACCGGTTCGGCCGCGCCGGCGATGGTCACGCCGATCGTGTCGATGAACTGGCGGTGGGCCGAGACCAAAGCGGCCTCGGGCCAAGCGGGCGGCGCCTCGGCGAGCCAGTGCCCGAAAGCGAGGACGGGGTTGGTCTCCATCGCCGCCCTCTTAGACGAGGCGCAGCTTGCGCGACAATCCGCCCAGCGCCTCCCGGTCGGGGCGGGTGAGGCCGTAGCGCAGGGTCAGCCAGGACGTGCCCGCCCAGATCAGCAGGACCAGGATGAACCGGACCGGGCCGTGGAAGAGATATTCGGCCAGCGCCATCAGGCCGACGCCGGCGAGGGCGAGTGCCAGGTTCTGGAAGAGCTTGCGGTCGAACGGGGTGAGGCCGTCGCTCACCTGGAGCTCGATCGTGGCGGCATAGGTCGAGGCGATCGTCGCCGCGCCGATCGCGATCGCCATGCCGAGCGGCCCGTAAAGCGGGGTCAGCCAGGCGGCGAGGCTGATCCACAGGGAGATGGCGATGAAGCTGTTGAGCAAGGGAAGGACGCGGTGGCCGATCATCTCGACGATGGTCGAGGCCGGGCCGACGATCGCCTCGATCGCACGGGCCGAGACCAGGATGAAGAGCATCGGCAGGGCTGCCTCCGCGCCCTCGCGGTAGACGCTGAGGATGTCGACGCCGGCGAAGATCAGCAGGCCGGCAAGCGGCACGACCAGGGCGGTCGAGACCCGGCTGGCGAAATGGTAGAGCGGCGCGACCTCGGCGCGGTCGGCATGGGCCTGGGCGGACGCCAGGGGCCCCAGCACATATTGGAAGGCCTGGCGGACCACCAAGGGCACGGTCGAAAGCTTGCGCGCGATCTCGAACAGGCCGGCGGCCGAGGCGCCGCGCGCGCCGGGCAGCATCAGGTTGAGCACCACCGGCGGCGCGTCGATCAAAGCGCGGCGCGAGAGGTTGGAGGGGAGAAGGCCGAGCCCGGTCACCACCAGGTCGCGCAGCATCGCGCCGCTCACCGGCGCCCGGACCAGCAGGCCGAGATCGTAATAGCGGCCGAGCAGGGGGACACAGAGCGCGGCGGTCACCGCCAGCGAGCAGAGGTGCGCGGCCATCAGGCCGATGCTGCCGGCGCCGAGCAGGAAAAAGCCGATCGCGAAGAGGATGCGGGCGACCTGCTCCCAGAAGATGCGCAACCGGATCTCGGGGCCGAAGGCCCGCCGCGCGCGCGCCGCCGAGGTCGCGACTTCGACGAAGGTCCACAAGGGCAGGGCCCAGACGAACAAAGCGACGGCGGTTGGCAAGTGGGCAGCGTCCGCCGGCGCGGCGGAAAAGAGCGAAGCGACCCGGGCGGCGTTCAGGGTCACGCCCAAAGCGATCAGCAAAGCCGGGACGAGCCCGATCAATATGGCGAGCTTGACGACGGCGTGCGCCCGCTCCTCGTCGGCCTGGGTCGGCACCGCCCGCTGCAGCGCCAGCGGCATGGAGAGGTGGATGAAATTGGTGATGAGGTTCACCGCGCCCCACAGCACGACATAGATGCCGTAGGTCGCGATCCCGAACAGCCAGGTGTAGAGCGGCTGGGCCAGCGCCTCGATCAGCGCGCCGGCGCGCGACAGGCCGGCGAGCCCCGCTCCGCGCGCGACCTCGCCGCGGGTGACGGCGGGGGAGGGCGCGCCTTCCTCGTTCACTCCTCGGTCCGGATGAGGACCGCCTCGCCCACCAGCAGGAAGAGGAGGAAGGGACCCCAGGCGGCGAGGAAGGGCGGGTAGGCGCCGAGATTGCCCATCGCCAGCGCGAAATTGTCGGCGACGAAATAGGCGAAACCCAGGGCCATGCCGATCACCGCACGCATCAGCAGCTGGCCCGAACGGGCGATGCCGAAGGCGGCGACGGCGGCGAGCAGTGGCATGAGCAGGGTCGAGAAGGGGCCGGCGATCTTGTGCCACAGGTTCGATTCCAGCATCGCCGTCGGCCGGTCGGCGGCGCGAAGCTCGGCGATCGATTGCCTGAGGCGCCAGAAATTCTGCTGGTCGGGCTTCACCTGGGCGAGGGTGAACTGCTCGGGCGTGATGTCGGCGCCGAGCCGGTAATGGGGCAGGCGCTGGAGCCGGCCGCTCTCGACACCGAACCGGGTGACGCTGTCGAGGATCCAACCGCCGCCCGGCGCGGCGCGGCCGCTTTCGGCGGTGAGGATGTTCTGGAGCGTGCCGCCGGTGCGGTCGTAGAGGGTGAGGCCGGCGAGGCGGACGGCATTCCCTTCGCCGGCAACGGTGCGAACGAAGATCAGGTCCTCGCCGTGGAGCAAAGCGACATTGCCCCTGATGTCGCTGCGCGGCGGGATCGGCCCGTAATCGACCGCGTCCCAGGCATCCAAAGCAGCGTTGGCGCGGGTCACCACCCGCTCGGCAAAGACAAAATGGAAGGCGGCGACCAGGCTCGCGGCCAGGATCAGGGGCGCGATGATCTGGTGGGCGGAGATGCCCGCCGCCTTCATCGAGATGATCTCGCTGTTCTGGTTGAGGCCGGCAAAGGTAATCAACGTGCCGAGCAGGACAGAGAAGGGCAGGAAGCGCGAGATGAGCTGTGGAATCCTGAGGCCGACATAGCGCCACAATTCGGCATCGCCATTGCCGGGATGGGCGAGGATGTTGCCGCTGTTGCCGAGCAGGTCGAGCATCATCAAAATGCCGACCAGCGACAGAAGGACGGCCAGGCTGCGGCTGAAGAACAGCCGCGACATGTAGAAGGCGATTCGCCGCGACGGGAAAAAGCGAAGGTTGATCATGCGGCGGCGGCGCCGTGCGAGCGGCGGCGAATCAGCCGGCCGATCGTCTTGCTCACCTTCGCGAAGATCCGCTCGAGCCCGCCGATCGGCTGGCCGCCCGGCTTGTAGGCCAGCGTCCAGTACATCCACACCATGAAGGCGGCGAAGACGAGGAACGGCGCCCAAAGGGCGATCAGCGGGTCGACCCGCCCCAGCGCGCCCATCTGCTCGGCATATTGATTCACTTTGTGATAGGTGACGACGAAGATGATCGCGATGAAGATGCCGAGGCCGGACGTGCTTCGCTTCGGCGGCACCGCGAGCGCGACCGCGAGCAGCGGCACGAGCAGCATCATCGCCACCTCGACCAGCCGGAAATAGAAATTGGCGCGCACCGCGTTGCGGCGCTGGGCCGGGGTCGCCGGGTTCCAGCCGATGTCGGACTCCTCGGCGATGGTCAGCTCCTTGGTGCCGTTACCGCGCCCCCGGAACGCCTCGATCGAGGGCAGGTTGATCGGCAGATCATGCTGGACGAAGCTCAGCACTCGGGGCGTGCGATAGCCGGGCGCATTGTGGACCAGCCGGCCGTTGGTCAGGCGCAGCAATATGGTCTCGGGGTCGTCGGTGGCGAGGAATCGGCCGCGGTCCGCGGTCACCGCCAAATTGCGGCCGTCGCGCCGCTCGACCCTCAGAAAGACGCCGTAGAGATCGGTGCCGCCGCGCTGGCTGCGCTCGACCCTAAGGGTCATGCTGCGGCCGAGATTGGTGAACTCGCCGACCTTGATCGAGGCGCCGAGCGCGCCCGAGCTCAGCTCATAGCGCAGATTCTGATAGGCATATTGGGCGCGTGGCTGGACGTAGCCGACGATCATCAGATTGCAGACCAGAAGGACCAGGGCATAGGCATAGGGGACAACGAGCAGGCGGCCATAGCCGAGGCCGACCGCGCGCAGCGAATCCAGCTCCGACGACAAGGCCAGCTTGCGAAAGGCGAGGAGCACGCCGAGCGTCAGGCCGACCGGGATGCCGAGCCCCAGATATTCGGGAATGAGATTGGCCAGCATCCGCCACACGATGCTGACCGGGCCGCCCTCGCTGACCACGAAATCGAACAGTCTCAGCATGCGGTCGAGTAGCAGCAGCATCGCCGCCAGGCACAAGGTGCCGAGCAGCGGGACGAAGATGAGCTTCGCCAGGTAACGGTCGATTTGGTTGCCGATCCTCAACTTTTCGACGCTCCATGACCACAATTTGGCCGCAAGCTTAACCGATGTGGACCGGATGGGGGCATGAGTAAACCGGCCGGACCCGCGAATGCGGGGCGGCTATAGCTTCCAGGAGTAGAGCGGTCATGTTGAAAAAGATGGCGAAGACGGCGTCGCTCGCGCTCGCCCTTGCCACCCTGCCGGGCAGCGCGTTCGCGGCCATGGGCCCCGACGCCGCAGCCTGCCGCGCCGGCGCCACCGGGCCCGCGGTTCTCGTTTATGTCGACGGCTTCCAGCAGCGCTCGGGCAATGTCCGGGTCAACGTCTATGGCTCGGATCGCGCCAGGTTCCTCGCCCGCGGCCAGTATATCCGCCAGATCAACCTGCCGGTGACCCGCTCCGGGCCGATGCAGATCTGCGTCGCTCTGCCCCAGGCCGGCCGCTACGCGATCGCGGTCCGCCACGACCAGGACGGCAACGGCCGCTCCGGCTGGAGCGACGGCGGCGGCTTCTCGCGCAATCCGCGCCTGTCGCTGACCAGCCTTCGGCCCTCGTTCGACAATGTCGTCTTCAGCGTCGCCGAACGGCCGATCCCGATCAACGTCGTGCTCAACTATCGCTTCGGTCTCTCGGTCCACCCGGTCAGGGGTTAACTTCGGAATGTCCTCGGTCGCTTTGCTTTCCAACCCACGTTCTACCGGCAACAGGTCCCTGCTGCCGCGGGTGCGGAGCTTTTGCGCCGAACATCACGACATCTTCCACTATGAAGTGGAGCACGCCCACCAGATCGGCCAGGCGCTGCGCACGATCGCGCGGGTCAAGCCCAGGGTGCTGGTGATCAACGGCGGCGACGGCACGGTGCAGGCGGTGCTGACGGAATTGCACCATGGCGGGCATTTCGGCGACAATCCGCCGCCGGTGGCGGTGCTGCCCAACGGCAAGACCAACCTGATCGCCCACGATCTCGGCGCCAGCGGCGACCCGATCGAGGCGCTGCAGCGGGTGCTCGACCTGTCGCGCACCGACATCGTGCCGCACATCGTCTCGCGCGAGCTGATCGCGCTCACCGGTGGCAAGGCCGACGGGCCGCCGGTGCTCGGCATGTTCCTGGGTGGCGCCGGCCTCGCTGACACCATCCTCTACTGCCGCCACAAAATCTATCCGCTCGGCATGCCGAACTGGGCCGCCCACGGCCTGGCGGCGGTGCTGGGCCTGGCCTCCGTGATCATCGGCCGCAGTTCGCCTCTGCTGCCCGCGACCTGGGCGCCGATGAAGGTTTCGGTGGTGAAAAGCGGCGAGATGTCGGGCAGCTTCGCGGTGATCATGGTGACGACGCTCGAGCGGCTGCTGCTCAACTCCAACCTCGGCGGCAACGGCCAGCATCCCGGGGCGATGCAGCTGATGGTCATCGAGCGCAACCTGTTCTCGATCCTCGGCGCCTTCCTGGCCTCGCTGCGGGGCAAGCTCGGCCTCACCCGGATGAACGGCGTCCACCTCGAGCGCGGCGACGTCATCCACATCGAAGGCCACCAGTCGAACGTCATCCTCGACGGCGAGATGTTCGAGACCGGCCTCGGCCGCCCCATCGTCCTCAGCGCGACCTCCCCCGTCCCCTTCCTGAGGCTGGCGGCTTAACCCCTAAGGCCGCGCCACGCAGGCGCGGAGGCGTCCTTCCGGGTCGGTCGCCGGATCGCGCCTCGACACACCCTCGCGAATCATCTCGCAGGCGAGATCCTCTCCCTGGGTCGTGCCGCACCATGCCACCGCATGCCCGCCGCGCTCGCCGACCTGGACGCAGGCAAGCGGGTCGGTGGTGAAGGAGACGCTCAGTGCCGCGAGGATGACGGACGAAATCCCGGTCGGCGGCAGTGCCACGATTCCCGGAAGCCGTATTCTCTGCCGCCCATCGCATTCGATCAGCCCGTCGCCGTCGACGATCGTGGTCAGCGCGCACTGGAACAGGCCGTCGGTCGCGGTTCCGCTCGGACGGGTCGGCGCGGCGACGGCCGCGCCCAGCGAAACGGCGAGGATAGGTGTCACGATCATCGCTTCATCCATGGCCGGGCGCGCGCGAAAGACAAGTAGGGTTTCTCATGACCCGGCGTGGACAAAGCCGCTTCTGTGCTATCGGATCGCCGTGATGGGCGAATCCCTCGAAACCCTGGTTGCCGGCGAGCTGGCGGAGCCCGTCGATCCCCGCGTGGCGGCGATGGCGGCGGCGATCGCGGCCGACTATGGCGACGCCGCCCGGGCGGTCCTGTTCTACGGATCGTGCCTGCGCGAGCGGGTGCTCGATGGGCTGATGCTCGATTTCTACCTGATCGTCTCCTCCTACCGGGAGGCCTATGGCAGGGGCTGGTTCGCCCTCGCCAACAAGCTGGTGCCGCCCAACGTCTTCCCGTTCGAGCATGACGGGCTCGCCGCCAAATATGCGGTGCTGAGCAAGGCCGATTTCCTGGCTCAGAACGGGCCCGAGGCGGGCACGGTGTCGGTCTGGGCGCGTTTCGCCCAGCCATCGCGCCTGGTATGGGCCAAGGACGAGGCGGCGCGGGCGGCGGCGACCGCCGCGGTGGCCAGGGCCGCCCCGACTCTGCTCGGCTTCGCCCTGCCGATGACCGGTCAGGCTTCGGATCCGCTGGCGGTGTGGCGGCGGGGCTTCGAGCTCACCTATGACAGCGAATTGAGAGCCGAGCGCCAGGGGCGGTCGGGCTCGATCGTCGACACCGATCCGGAACGCTATCGCCGCTTCGGCGCCGCGGCGATGCCGGTCGAGGGCGCGAAGGACGCCGCCCGGCGCTGGCGGCGCTTCCGCCGGCGCGGCAAGACGATGAGCCTGGTGCGGCTCGCCAAGGCGACGACCACCTTCGCCGGCGGCGTCGATTATCTCGCCTGGAAGATCAACCGCCACGCCGGCACGCGGATCGAGGTCAAGCCGTGGCAGCGCCGCTGGCCGATCCTCGGCGCGCTTACTCTGCTGCCTCGTCTGTTGCGGCGGGGTGCGATCCGCTGAAATCCTCGCCCAATGCGGCGGCGACCGCTCCGGCCAAGGCGTTGACGGTGAACGGCTTGCGCAGCAGCGCGTGGCCGCTCAGATCCTCGGCGTCGCCCGCCTCGCCGACGAAGCCGGTGACGAACAGCAGGCGCATCTCCGGGTAGAGCCGCCCGATCTGCGCGGCGAGCTCAGTGCCGGTCATTTCGGGCATCATCACGTCGGTGACGGTGAGGACGATCTCCGGCTGGCGGGCGAGAATTTCGAGCGCCTCGCGGCCGCTGGCGGCGGGGTAGGGGCGATAGCCCAATTCCTCAAGCGCGCCTGTGGTCGAGCGGCTGACCCTCGGGTCGTCCTCGACGACCAGGATGGCGACGCCGTGGCGGCCCTTCGCCGGCTCCTCGTAGCGGACCCGGGGCGCGGCACGGACCGCGGCCTGCTCGGCGGCGGCGGCCGAGCGGGGAAGGTAGAGCGACACCGTCGTGCCCTGGCCGATCTCCGAAGCGATGGCGACGTCGCCGCCGGACTGGTGGGCGAAGCCGAAGATCTGGCTGAGGCCGAGGCCGGTGCCCTTGCCGACCGCCTTGGTGGTGAAGAAGGGCTCGAACACCCGGTCGAGATGCTCCGGGGCGATGCCGCTGCCGGTGTCGCGGACGCGGACGCGGACATAGTCGCCGGCCGGCAGATTGGCGACCTGCGCCTCTACGAGGGCGACATTGTCGACCTGGAGGCTGAGGTCGCCGCTCCCCTCCATCGCGTCGCGGGCGTTGACGGCCAGGTTGAGAATCGCATTCTCGAACTGGGTCGGATCGGCCCATACGTGCCAGAGATCCTCGGCGAAGCGGGTATGGACGGTGATCCGCTCGCCGATCGCACGGTCGACCAGCTCGAGCATGTTCTCCACCAACTCGGCCGGCGCCACCGCCTCGGGAAGCAGGGGCTCGGCGCGGGCGAAGGCGAGCAGGCGGCGGGTAAGGGCGGCGGCGCGGGTCGCGCCCTCCATAGCATTGTCGAGGTGGAACTCGACCTCGCGGCGGGGGCCGTGGAGCTTGCGGCGGGCGAGATCGAGGCCGCCGACGACGACAGCCAGCATGTTGTTGAAGTCGTGGGCGATGCCGCCCGTGAGCTGGCCAACCGCCTCCATCTTCTGGACCTGGCGTAATTGGGCCTCGGCGGCGGCGCGCTCGGCCGCCTCCTGCTGCAGCCGGGCATTGGCTTCGCTCAACTCGCGGGTGCGGGCCTGCACCGCCTGGTCGAGGTCGAGCGCGCGCCAGCCCTGGGCCTCGGCCTCGCGTCGCGCCTGGACGCCCTCGAGAAAGGCCCGGGCCGCCATGATCGCCAGCCAGACCGCGCCGAGGCCGATCAATATCGCCAGCCAGCCGAGCCATTCGGTGAACTTGTCGGCGCGGGCGACCAGGAACTGGGTTTCGGCCATGCGGCCGTTGAGGTTGTCACGCTCGGCGCGGGCGACCTCGTCGAGCTGGAAGCGCAGCCGCGGCAGGGTCTGGGACCGGGAGGCGCCGTAAAGGAGGCTGAGGCCACCGGTTCCCTGATGGCGTTCGGCGGCGCTGGCGGCCGGTGCGAGCTCGCCGTTGCGACGGTCGAAGAGGATCCTGATCTCGGCCACGCGGCGGCGCTGCTCGGCATCGCTCCGCACCATCCGTTCGAGCTGATGGAGCTGGAAGCCGGCGTTGCGCCACTCATTGTAATAAGCGGTGCCGGTATTGCGGTTCTCGTCGAGCACGTATCGGCCGAGCGCGGCTTCCGAGCGGGCGACGGTCGCGTCGATCGTGCGGGTGAGGAACATCACCTCATAGGTGCGCCGTTCCCAGCCCAAAGCCTCGTCGCGGGCGCGGTTCGACCAGGTGATCATCAGGATCAGGCCGATCAGGGCAAGCGTCGCCAGCAGCGCCGCGGCACTGATGAAAATCACGCGCCCGGAGGGCTGGCCGCCCTCCTCGGCCGCGCGCGCGAACGCCTCCTCCGCCATGGGCGTGAGACTAGGCCATCGCGGCGGGCGTTGGAATCCCGTTTCGACCCGTCCGCCCCCCGCGGAGGCTCGGTTCGCCGCACTTCACCATGGTTTCGATGGTCCTTGCGGCCGCCCGATCAGCCGATCACGCCCACGGCCTTGCCGGCGCGTTCGAACATGGTGAGGATCTCGCCGACCTCCTTTTCGCTATGCTCGGAGCAGAGCGAGCAGCGCAAAAGGGTCATGTTGGCGGGGGTGGCGGGCGGGCGGGCGAGGTTGACGTAGAGCCCTTCCGACAGCAGCGCCTCCCACATCGCCGCGCCGCGCTCGAGATCGGGCATGATTACCGCGATGATCGCCGATTGCGGCGTTTCGGTGCCGAGCTGGAAGCCCAGATCCTTCAGACCGCCGTGGAGGCGCTTCGAATTCTCCCACAGATGGGCGCGCTTGTTGCTGCCGTGCATCAGCTTGCGGATCGAGGTCGCGGCGGTGGCGACCACGCTCGGCGGCAGCGAGGCGGTGAACACATAGGGGCGGCAGACCAGCCGCAAAATCTCGAACTTGGGATGGTTGGAGACGCAGAAGCCGCCGACCGTGCCGACGCTCTTGGAAAAGGTGCCGATCACGAAATCGACCTGGTCGAGCACGCCCTGCTCCTCGGCGACGCCGCGGCCGTTTGGGCCGATGAAGCCCATCGAATGGGCCTCGTCGACCAACACCATGGCGCCGGCGGCCTTCGACACCGCGATCATCTCCTTCAGGGGCGCAATGTCGCCGAGCATCGAATAGACGCCTTCCAGGACGACCAGCTTGCCGGCCTCGGCCGGAATCCGCCGCAACCTGTTTTCCAGCGCGGACACATCATTGTGGCGGAAGGGCACGATCTGGGCCTGGCCCATCGCGCAGCCGTCATAGATCGAGGCATGGCTGTCGATGTCGAGGACGATGTAATCGTCCTTGCCGGCGATGGTGGAGATGACGCCCAGATTGGCTTGGTAGCCGGTCGAGAAGACCATGGCATGGTCCATGCCATAGAATTGCTTGAGCGCTTCCTCGCACTCCTTGTGGCCCTGATAGGTGCCGTTCAGCACCCGGCTGCCGGTTGTCCCCGAGCCGAATTCGTCGAGCGCCTTCTTGCCGGCGGCGATGACGTCGTCGTCGAAGGTCATCCCCATATAATTGTAGGTGCCGAGCAGGATCGTTTCCCTGCCGTTGACGACGGCGCGGGTCGGCGAGAGCACCTTTTCCATCACCAGCCCGAACGGATCCTTGACCCCGGTGTCGAGCAGCGACTGGCGCTGTCCGATCAGCGCGTCGAACTTGGAGAAGAGGTCGCGGCCGGACGGCGCGAGCGGGGCGGCGTCGGCGGGGTTGTCGGGGGTTTCGGCGGATTCGGTCATCCGTCGGTCTTCAGGCTCTCGATCGCGTCGACGAGCTGGCCGACGCTTTCGATCTCGGCCTGCATGTTCATGGTGATGAGGATGTCGAACTCGTCCTCGACCGAGGCGACGAAATCCATCACCACCAGGCTGTCCCATTCGAGATCGCCCGCGAAGGTGGTGGATTCATCGAGGTCGACGCCTTTCTGATTGAACGGCGCGATCAGCTTGGCGACCTTGTCGAAGGTCTCGTCTCTGTCGGTCATGCCTGCCCTTTAGGTTCGCCAGGTCCAAGTGCCAAGCGAATGAGGCAAGAAAGCGACCGGATCAGATCACGATAAAGTCGCTCGCCGCGATCGGCGGGTGCCCCTGCAGCGTCGCGAACAGCACCGCCGTCCCAGCGCCATTGCCGTCGGCGTCGAAGAAGAGGTTGCCGGTGGCGGTGTCGTAGAGGATGCGGTCGTCGGCATCGAGCGCGGTGGCGCCGTTGACGAATGCGTTTGCGCTG
>DATDAU010000005.1:0-110477 GCA_036525215.1 Allosphingosinicella sp. | reverse complement strand
CGGCCCTTGTCGGTCAGCCGGTAGGCGACCTTGCGGCGATCGGCCGGATCCGGCTCGCGATGCAATATGCCGTGCTCGACCAGCCGGGCGAGCCGGTTGGACAAGATGTTGCGGGCGATGCCCAAGGTGGCCTGGAATTCTTCGAAATGGGCAAGGCCGTTGAAGGTGCCCCTGAGGATCAGGAACGACCAGCGTTCGCCGACGGCCTCGAGCGCGGCCGGCAGGGCGCAGTCGTTGAGGATCGCCTTGCGATGATCGGGACGGATCATGGCCGCCAGATTACGCGAATTTCGGCCATTGTCACCGCCTCCGTTTTCCAGTTGCGAAACGCTACTAACCTAGATATAAGTTGCGTTCCACTACTAATAAAAGGAGCGCCTTCAATGGTCCGCAACCTCCTCCTTTCTCTGGCTATTGTGTCGACGCCCGCGCTTGCCGCCACTGCCACGTTTCAGGCCGAGCCGGCGGCGCGCCCCGGCCAGGACCGATTCGTCGCCCGCGACAGCGTCTGGCGCTGCACCGATGCCGGCTGCGTCTCGACCAACGCCACGTCCACCAGGCCCGCGATCGTCTGCGCCGCCCTTGCCCGCCAGGTCGGTGCCCTGCGCAGCTTCAGCGTAGACGGCCGCGCTTTCGGCGCCGAGGAGCTGGAAACCTGCAACGCCCGGGCGGCCAATTAGCGATTTTGGTTGCATCCATGCCGCACCGCACCACATCTTAGTGCGGTGCTGCGGCAATATGAACTGGTCGAGAAGGTCAAATCCTATGACCCGGACGCCGACGAGGCGTTGATCAACCGCGCCTATGTCTTCTCGATGAAGGCGCACGGCAGCCAGACCAGGGCCTCGGGCGACCCCTATTACAGCCACCCGATCGAGGTCGCCGGCATCCTCACCGATCTGAGGCTCGACGATGAGACCATCGTCACCGCCATCCTCCACGACACGATCGAGGACACGCTGGCGACGCCCGCCGAGATCAAGAAGCTGTTCGGCAAGAGCGTCGCCCGCCTGGTCGACGGCGTCACCAAGCTGAGCAAGATCGAGGCCCAGAGCGAAAGCCAGCGGGCGGCGGAGAACCTGCGCAAGTTCCTGCTCGCCATGTCGGACGACATCCGCGTGCTGCTGGTCAAGCTTGCCGACCGGCTGCACAACATGCGCACTCTCCATTTCATCAAGAACGAAGAAAAGCGCCGGCGCATCGCCCGCGAAACGATGGATATCTACGCCCCGCTCGCCGAGCGGATCGGCATGTACGAATTCATGACCGAGATGCAGACCCTGGCGTTCAGGGAGCTCGAACCCGACGCCTATGAATCGATCACCAAGAGGCTGGAGCGGCTCGACCAGGGCGGCGGGGGCGACCTCATCCAGCGCATCGGCCGCGGCATCAAGGCGCATTTGGAGGCCAACGGCGTCGAGGCCGAGGTCCAGGGCCGGGCCAAGCATCCCTATTCGATCTGGCGCAAGATGGCCGAGCGCCACGTCAGCTTCGAGCAACTTTCCGACGTCATGGCCTTTCGCGCCGTCGTCGGAAGCGTGGAGGAATGCTACCGGACCCTGGGCCTGATCCACGCTCGCTGGCCGGTGGTGCCGGGACGGTTCAAGGATTTCGTGTCGACGCCGAAGCGCAACGGCTACCGCTCGATCCACACCACTGTGATCCATGACGAGCAGATGCGGATCGAGATCCAGATCCGCACCCGGGAAATGCACGCCCAGGCCGAACACGGCCTCGCCGCCCACTGGGCCTATAAGGAAGGCATCGTCGAGGCGACCTCGGACCATCCCTGGATCAACGATTTGGTCGAGATCCTGGAGCATGCCGGCAGCGCCGAGGAGCTGCTCGAGCATACAAGAATGGCGATGTACCAGGATCGGATCTTCGCCTTCACCCCCAAGGGCGAGCTGATCCAGCTGCCGAAGGGGGCGACGCCGGTCGACTTCGCCTACGCCGTTCACACCGATCTCGGCGACCAGACGGTGGGATCGAAGATCAACGGCCGGGTGATGCCGCTGCGCACCCCGCTCGACAATGGCGACCAGGTCGAGATCCTCGTCTCCAAGGCCCAACACCCGCAGCCGGCCTGGCTCTCCTACGTCGTCACCGGCAAGGCGCGGGCCAAGATCCGCCGCTGGGTGAAGTCGAAGGAGCGCGAGGAAACCGTCTCGCTGGGCCGCAAGATCTTCGACGAGATCGTCCAGCGTCTGCCGACCGCGCTTGGCTGGGAAGCGATCACCGAGGCGCTGCGCCGCCTGCACCTGCCCAATGACGAGGCGCTGATGGAGGCGATTGCGCTGAAGCGAGTCGACGACGTCGCGGTGATGGAAGCCTTGATGCCGGGCTCGGCCACCACCGAGGGCGCCAAGCCGCCGCCGCAGCGCACCGCCATCTCGATCAAGGGCCTGACCCCCGGCGTCGCCTTCCACCTCGCCGAATGCTGCCACCCCATTCCTGGCGACCGCATCGTCGGCCTGCGCCGCGAAGGCGAGGGGATCGAGGTTCACATGATCGGCTGCGCCAGCCTCGCCGACGGCGTCGACGCCGACTGGGTCGATCTCGCCTGGGGCGACCAGTCCGACGGCGGCGCCGCGCGCCTCAGGATCGTGATCAAGAACCAGCCGGGATCGCTCGCCGTCATCGCCGGCATCCTCGGCAACCACGGCGCCAATATCGTCAGCATGGACCAGACCTCGCGCGACGGCAGCTTCCACACCTTCGATCTCGATATCGAGGTCCACGACGTCCAGCATTTGATGCGGATCCTTGCCGCGCTCAGGGCGACGGATGTGGTGTCGACGGCGGAGCGGCTTTAGGCCGGTTCCACCCGGAAAATCTCGCCGTCGAAGTCGACGATGTAAAGATTGCCGGCCTGGTCTACGCCGAAGCTGGCGATATTGTTGATTGCGCCGGCATTGGGGGTGAAATCGGTCCGGCGCAGGATGAAGGCGCTGCTCGGCAGGGTCGTGCCGAGGCCGACCCGGGCGAGCGGCACCGACCAGATGTTGCCGCTGATGAAATCGGCGAAATAATATTGGCCGCGCAGCGCTTCGACCGGCCCGCGATAAACGTAGCCGCCGGTAACCGAATTGCCCTCCCTAGGACCGGCACCGTGGAGATATTCCGCCACCGGCGCGGTCAGGCCGGCGATGACCGGGCCGTTGAAGACGGCGGTGCCTTCCATGATCCGCCAGCCGAAATTGGTGCCGCCGTCGGTCGGCCGCATCAGGTCGATCTCCTCGCGCGCGCCCTGGCCGACGTCTCCTATCCACAGATTCCCTGTGAGGGGATCGAAGCCGTTGCGGAACGGATTGCGCAGGCCATAGGCCAAGATTTCGGGCCGTCCGCCGGCGGCGGCGAAGGGATTGCCGGCGGGAATGGCGTAATCGCGCAAGGGATCGGCCGGGAAAGCGTCGCTCGCCGGGTCGATCCGCAGCAACTTGCCGAGCAGCACATTCAGATTCTGGGCGTTGTTGGGCGGATCGCCGGCGCTGCCGCCATCGCCGACGCCGGCATAGAGGAAGCCGTCTGGCCCGAAATCGAGCCAGCCGCCATTGTGGTTGTTCTGGCCGGGATGATCGATGGTGAGGATGATATCGGCCGTCGCCGGGTTGGCGACGTCGCGATTGCCCGCCTGGGTCGTGTAGCGCCGGATCTCGATCTGCCCGCTTGGGTTGGTGAGGAAGACGTAGAAGGTCCCGGTGGCGTTGAAATTGGGCGCCGGAGCGAAGCCGAGCAGGCCGCGCTCGCCGTCGGTCGAGATCTGGGCCGAGACGTCGAGGAACGGCGTCGCGAGAATCGCGCCGGTCGCCGGGGTGAGGATGCGGATCCGCCCGCCGCGCTCGACGACGAACACCCGACCCGAGCCGTCGGGAACCGCGGTGAGATAGAGCGGCGAAGCGAAGCCGGCGCCGACCCGGGCGACGCGGAAACCGTCGGGCCCGACATTGGTGACGGTGACCACAAGATCGAGCGTGGTGCTGGTCATGCCGTCGCTGGCCGCGATCTGGACCAGATAGGCATTGTTGGCGTCGGCGTCGGCCGGGACCTCGAAATCGGGCGGCGAGACGAAGGACAGGGCGCCGGCGGCGGTGATGGTGAAGGCGGCCCGGTCGGCGCCGCCGGATAAGGTGAAGCTAATCGAGTTGCCGTCGGGGTCGGTGGCGGTGGCGGTGTAAATCACGCCGGCGCCGTTTTCCGGGGCATTGGCCGTCGCCGGCGAGGTGAAGGCGGGCGGGCGATTGGCCCCGGGGCCGGGGCCGGGCATCAGCGTGCCGCCATCGCCATTGCCGCCGCAGCCGGCGAGCGCCAGCACACCCAGAATCGCCGATAGGAAGCCGCCCCGTGCCATTACCGCACCCTCTCGCCAGGCAGGTTGCGGGTCGTTTAACGCACGAAACGCTGATTTGCTGCATAAGAAGGGCATGATAGGACGCCGGCCATGACCAAATCCGATAGCATGACCTATGGCCAGTATCTGACGCTGGATCCGATCCTGGCCGCGCAGCATCCGGTGTCGGACCATCACGACGAATTGCTGTTCATCATCATCCACCAGACCAAGGAGTTGTGGCTCAAGCAGATCGTCCACGAGCTCGGCCTGGCGCTCGACCTGGTCCGCGGCGACCGACTGATCGAGGTCCACAAGATCTTGTCGCGGGTGTCGCGGATCCAGGCGGTGATGACCTTGAGCTGGGACGTGCTGGCGACACTGACCCCGGCCGATTACGTGAAGTTCCGCGACGTCCTCGGCACGTCGAGCGGCTTCCAGTCCGTTCAGTTCCGACAGTTCGAATTCCTGCTCGGGCTCAAGGACAAGGCGCACCTCAAATATCAGGCGGAAGGCTCACCGGCGCAGGCGGCCCTGGCCGACGCGCTCAACCGCCCGAGCCTGTGGGACGAGGCCAATGCCGCTCTGGCCCGCGGCGGATTCACCCTGCCGGCCGAAACGCTCGATCGCGACTGGAGCCTGCCCTACCAACCGAGCCCGGACGTCGAGGATGCCTGGGCGATCGTCTATCGCGACGCCGAGCGCTGGTGGCCTTTCTATCAATTCGCCGAGAAACTGGTCGACATCGACGACGCGATGGCGGCGTGGCGTCACAAGCATGCCGTGACGGTGGAGCGGATCATCGGCTTCAAGCGCGGTACCGGCGGCACCGCCGGCGTCCCCTACCTCCAATCGACCATATCCAAGCGCGCGTTCCCGGAATTGTGGACCCTGCGCACCAAGCTTTGATCAGGCGAGGGTGATCGCCGCCGGGTTCACCGCGCCGCCGGCATAGGTGACCAGCAGATCCACCCCGTCGCCGGCGTCGAGCGCCGATCGGCCCTCGACCGACCAGGCCGATCCCGGCGACAGCGCCTGGCCGTCGAGCATGCCGGCCGCAGCCAGCGGCACGATCAGCATCTCTCGCCCGTCGGCGTAGATCGTCGCCGTGCCGGTGACGGTCCAGCGTTCGAGCACGAAGGCGCCGCCCTCCGCCAGGATTTCGCGACCGGGCGAAAGCAGGGACGGGGGTGCGGCCGCGGTCCAGGGGCCGGCATCGGCGACGCCAAGCGCCTGGTCGAGGTGAAGTTCGCGCGGCCGGCCATAATCGTAGAGGCGGTAGGTGAGATCGAGATTCTGCTGCACCTCGATCAACGAAAGGCCGGGGCCGATGGCGTGGATGGTGCCGCCCGGCGAATAGAAGACGTCGCCGGCCGCGACCGGCCGCCAGTCGATCAGCTTCTCGATGCTGCCGTCAAGCGCGGCGGCGCGCAGCGCCTCACGGGATACCGGCGCCTTGAGGCCGAGGCCGATCACCGCGCCGGGCTCGGCGGACAAGATGTACCAGGCCTCGTCCTTGCCGCGCGCGAGGCCGGCCGCGCGCGCCGCCACGTCGTCGGGGTGGACCTGGATCGACAGTCGCTCCGAGGTGAAGAGGGCCTTGACCAGCAGCTCGGCCTCGGCGCCGCGCGGATCCTCGAACCAGATCTCGCCGATCGGCTCGGCCGCGGCCGTCCCCGCGGCGAATGACCAGGGAAGGTCAAGGCGCCCCCAGACCCTGCCGACATGACGACCTGTCAGGCAAATTGCGTTCACTTTGATCCTCTTGTCCCTCGTCGCGTCTCATAGCGGCGCCGGCGCCAAAGGCCAATCACGGCGCAGACGGTTGGCGCGCGCGTGTCATCGGGACCGCATTTTCAGGTTAACGACCCGGTAGTCACCACAGGTGTTCGGCCAAGCGGCTGTCAACGCCATGGTGTTAGATCAATTGCAGCCGGCCTGTTCTGGTCGCTGCCGGCGGCGGCGGGCTTCGGTCACCCTACCGGGCCCGCCGCACCTTGGTTCGCTTGAAGGAAGAGTCCACCTGCTCCGTCAAAGGAGCAGATGCTTCTGGATCTTGCCGGACGAGGTGCGGGGGAATTCGGCGACGAAGTCGAAGCGCCTCGGCACCTTGTAGGGGGCGAGGCGGGTTCGGCAGAAGGCGGTCAGCTCGGCGTCGTCGGGATGGCCGCCGTCCGGCGCCAACTGGACGAAGGCGCGGCCGACCTCGCCCCATTTCGGGTCCGCCTCGGCCAGGACCGCGGCGTCGATCACGGCGGGATGGCCGGACAGGACATTCTCGACCTCGGCCGGATAGACGTTCTCGCCGCCCGAAATGAACATCTCCTTCCTTCGTCCGGCGATGTAGAAGAAGCCGTCGGCGTCGCGCCGGGCGAGGTCGCCCGACTTCAGCCAGCCGTCCTCGGTGAAGGCGGCCTGCGTGGCTTCCTCGTTGCGCCAATAGCCGGGGGTGATTCCGGGACCGGAAAATTGCAGGTCGCCGACCTGGCCCGCCTCGACGTCGCGGCCGAATCCGTCGACGATGCGGGCGCTGCACAGCAATTGCGGCTTGCCGACCGAACCGATCCGCTCCCAGGCGTCGGCGGGATCGACCAGGAAGGCGGTCGGCCCTGTCTCGGTCATGCCCATGCCGTTGCATACCCTGACGCCGAGGTCGCGGTAGCGGACGGCGAGCGCGTCGGGGAGCGGCGCGCCGCCGCAGCCCCAGTGCCGGACATTGTCCAGCGGCAGATCGGCGAAGCGGGGATGGTCGACCAGGCTCTGATAGATGGTCGGCACCGCGAAGACCGTGTCGAGGCGCCGGGCTTCGAGCAGGCCGACCAGCGTGTCGGCGTCGAATCCGTCCATGACGATGACCCGCCCGCCGGCGATCAGGGTTGGCAGCGCGTGGAGATTGATGCCGGCGGTGTAGAAGAAGGGCAGGAAGGCCGGCGTGGTGTCGGCCGGGCTGAGGTCGATGCACGAGCCGATATTGACGTAGTTCGCGACGGCCATCCGGTAGGTGTAGATCACGCCCTTGGGCAGCCCGGTCGTTCCCGACGTGTAGATCAGATACCAGGTCGCCGCCGCCGGCCAGGTCCGCCGCCACGGCCGCGGCGCGGCGTCGTCGCGCATTGCCCGATAGACGCCGTCGAGGTCGAGCGTGGGCGGCGTGGCGTCCAGCGCCGCCGCCTGCTCCGCCTCGGCGGCGCCATGGATCAGCAAAGCCGGCGCGGCGTCGGCGATCAGCCCGTTCAGTTCGGCGGCCGGCATCCGCCAGTTCAACGGCACCAGGATCGCGCCCAATTTGGCGCAGCCGAACAAGAGCTCGAAGAACTCGACGCGGTTGCGGGCGAGGAGGGCCACCCGGTCGCCCTCGCCGATGCTGAGCGATGCCAACAGCGCCGCGACCCGTCCGGCGCGGTCGTCGAGATCGGCGCAGGTCGAGGTGCGTCCGGAGGCGGCGTCCTCGAGGGCGACCCTGTCCGGCGTCAGAGCGGCGCGCTTGGCGATGAGGTCGGGGATGTCGCCGATCATGGCTCCCGCTTCCTCAGCCCTTCGGAGACCAGGTCGATGGCATGGTCGGCGACCTCGGCCGGGTCCATGTCCGCGTTCCAGATGGCGTAGCGCATGCCCAGGAAGACGCTCATCCCGATCAGCGCCCAGGCGCGCAGTTCGTCCGGCCCCTCGCCGATCTCGCCGCGTGCGGCGGCCGCGGCGAGGCCCTCGCGATAGCCTTCGACGAAGGTCAGATAATGTTCGCGGTAGCAGTCCTCGGCGACGAACTGCGCCTCCTCGATGATCCGGTAGAGCTCGGGATGCTGGCGGGTGAAGCCGATGAAGGCGGCAAGGCCGATCCGCTCGGCGGCGATGCGGTCGGGGGCGCCGCGCACCGCCTCGGCGACATGGGCGCGGGTCGCCCGGCTCATGTCGCGGACGAGGGCGCGGAACAGCTCCTCCTTACTCTCGAAATAGGTGTAGAAGGTGCCGAGCGCGACGCCGGCCCTTTGGGTGATGCCGGTGATCGCCGCTTCGTGATAGCCGCGCTCGCCGAATTCCTGCGCCGCCGCCTCGAGCAGTTTGCGCACGGTGCGGCGGCCGCGCTCCGTCCGCGGCGCCTTGTCGGCCGATACCGCGGCCTGGCCCATATCGGTCATGCACCTCTCCCCGAGGCCCCTAACTTGAACCGACTCTCAATTTTACGCAATCCCGTCCCTGCGGGCCGCAACCGCCGCTTAAGCAATAAGGCCTATGAAGGCCCCCATGATCTTCCAGGCTTTGCAACTGGCGGTCGCCTTCAACCTGGTCTGCGCCGGCACCGTCCGCACCGGCCCGATCGGGCTCGCTTTGCCTGAGGAAGTCGGCGAGCCGATCGAGGTGACGTACCGGATCGATCTCGGCGCGCGCCTCTGGTGCCGCGGCGACTGCGCTAATGTCGAATCGATCGGCGAGACCGCCGAAGGCCATGCCGTCCTGCGCGACAGCCATGTCGAAAGCGGCGGCCATTTCATCATGGTCGCGCTGCCCGCCGGCATCTTCGCCGACACCGAGATCGTCGATACCACAGCCACCTTGCGCAGCGGCCGCTGCCGCCGCGAGGCCTTCGGCGGCTTTCCCAACCTCACCGCCTGAATCCCCTCAATCGCACCAACTTGAATATTGACTCAGGTTTCAGATTAGGGCAGTAGCACCCCATGGCCGCCAGAACCCCGAACAGGGGCGGGCGCGGCGTGGGGAGGGGTTTTGCTGCATTTCACCGCATCCGACGGGGCCCAGATCGCCTATCGCGACAGCGGCAGCGGCACGCCGATCGTGCTGCTGCATGGGCTGATGGCGCATGGCGGCTTCTTTCGTGACCAGGCCGCCCTCGCCGAGGATTTCCGGATCATTACCGTCGACCTGCGCGGCCACGGCGAATCGCGGGGCGCGGCGGCGCAACCCAGCGTCGAGCGGATGGCGGCGGACGTCGCCGAGCTGGCCGAGTCGCTGGGCCTCGACGGCGCGATCGGCGTCGGCTGGTCGCTGGGCGCGACGATCCTGTGGCATGTGCTTTCCGGCCCCGCCGCATCCCGCTTCGCTGGCGCGGTGGTGGTCGACATGACCGCGCGCGTCCGCAACGACGAGGAATGGGACCTCGGCCTTTCGCCCGAGGCGTGCGAGGCGCGCGGCCTCGCCATCAGCGACGATTTCGAAAGCTTCGCGCTCGGCGCCGGACAGGCGATCTTCGCCCAGCCGATCCCGCCCGAGCACAAGGCGCTGGCGGACTGGGCGAGCCTGGAATTCGCCCGCAACGATTCGGGCGCGATCGGCGCGGTCTGGGCTTCGCTGATCCGCCAGGACGTGCGTGCGCTCCTGACCGGCATCGGCCACCCGACCCTGATCGTCCACGGTGCGCAGAGCACGCTCTACGGCGACGACACCGCCGACCATCTGGTCGCGGCGCTGCCCGACGCCCGCGCCATCCGCTTCGACCGGTCCGGCCACGCCCCCCACCTGGAAGAGCCCGAATTGTTCAACCGCACCCTGAAGGAATTCGCGGGCCGCCTGTCGCGCCCCCGCACCGCCCAAGCCACGCATTCGTGAGGAGACACGTCATGACCCGCAACAACCATCTGATCGCCGCTTTGAAGCTCGGCACGGCCTTCGCCGCGCTCGCCGCCGCCACCCCCGCCGTCGCCCAGGACCAGCCGGCGCCGGACCAGGCCGCCAACGCCCCGGCGACCGGCGATTCGGACGAGGTGATCACCGTCACCGCCCGGCGCCGCGCGGAGAATCTGATCGACGTGCCGATCGCGGTCACCGCTTTCTCGGGCGAGGCGCTCGAGCGGCAGGGCGCGTCCGACATCACCGACCTCAACGACACGACGCCGAACGTCACCCTGGAGACCTCGCGTGGCACCAACACGACGCTGACCGCCTTCATCCGCGGCGTCGGCCAGCAGGATCCGGTCGCTGGCTTCGAGGCGGGCGTCGGCCTCTACCTCGACGACGTCTACCTGAACCGCCCGCAGGCCGCCGTGCTCGACATCTACGACGTCGAGCGGATCGAGGTGCTGCGCGGTCCGCAGGGCACGCTCTACGGCCGCAACACGATCGGCGGCGCGATCAAATATGTTACCCGCCGCCTTTCCGACCGGCCCTCGCTCGGCGTCCGCGCCAATCTCGGCACCGACGAGCAGATCGACCTGATCGTCTCGGGAAGCACGCCGATTTCCGACCAGGTCCGCATCGGCGCCTCGGCCGCGCGATTGAGCCGCGACGGCTTCGGCGACAATCTCAACAACGGCCTCGACAATTACAATCGCGACGTCTGGGCCGCGCGCGGCACGGTCGAGCTCGAACCTGCGCCGAACATCTTCATCCGCTTCTCGGGCGACTACAGCATCGACAATTCGGATCCGCGCAACGGCCACCGGCTGATCCCCGGCCAGCTCAGCGGCGCGCCGGTGCTGGCCAACGTCTACGACACCCGCGCCGGCCTGAACTCGCCCCAGCAGAGGGTCGAGGCCTATGGCGGCGCGATGCGCGCCGAATTCCGGCTCGGCGACGTGACCCTGCGCAACATCATGGCCTACCGCCAGGACCGCAGCGACGCCCCGATCGACTTCGACTCGCTGCCCGCGGCCGACGTCGACGTCCCCGCCATCTACCGCAACAACCAGTTCTCGAACGAATTCCAGATCGCCTATCAGGGGTCGGGGCCGCTCAACGGCATCATCGGCCTCTATTATCTCGACGCCAACGCCAACAACGTCTTCGACGTCATTCTCGCCACCACCAATCCGGTCGGCCTGCCGGGCCTCACCGCCTCGACCTTCGGCGACGTCAACACCAAGACCTGGGCGGTCTACGGCGACTTCACCTACGACTTCAGCCCGCAGGTCCAATTGTCAGTCGGCGGCCGCTACACCAGCGACCAGCGCCGGGCGACCGTGATCCGCGCCAACTACCTGAACGGCCCGTCGCCGGCGCTCGGCGGCAACGGCACCCAATTGGGCGCGCTGACCTCCAACTTCCGGGGCGAGGAGACGTTCGCCGAATTCACCCCGCGCGCCTCTTTGAGCTATCAACCCAACGACAACAACACGATCTATGCGAGCTACTCGCGGGGCTTCAAGGGCGGCGGCTTCGATCCGCGCGGCCTTTCCACCGCCGCGCCGGACCTCAACGGCAACGGCACCCGCGAGCCCGCCGAGATTTTCGACTATTTCGAGTTCCTGCCCGAGACGGTCACTAGCTACGAGATCGGCTACAAGGCCAATCTGTTCGATCGCCGCCTGCGTCTCGCCATCGCCGGTTTCTATGCCGACTATCGCGACGTCCAGGTGCCGGGCTCGGTCGGCGCGGTGATCAACGGTATTCCTACCTTCGTCGGCGTGACGACCAACGCCGGCGCCGCGACCTTCAAGGGCGTCGAGCTGGAAATGGTGGCGACCCTCTTCCGCGGCGCCAACGGCTCACGGCTCAACTTCGCCGGGACGATGGGCTATCTCGACGCCCAATATGACGAGTTCATCACCAACATTCCCGGCACCGGCCCGGTCGACGTCGCCGATTTCCGGCGCATCCAGAACACGCCCAAGTGGACGCTGTCCGGAACGCTCGACTTCACCACCCCCGCTTTGGGCGGCGAGCTGTCGGCGATCACCACCTTGTCCTACCGCAGCAAGACCTACCAGTTCGAGACGCCGAGCCCGTTCCTCGACCAGCCGGGCTATGCCCTGTGGGACGCGCACCTGTCGTGGACGAGCCCGGACAGGCGCTACACGATCGGCCTCCACGCCAAGAACATCCTCGACCAGCAATATATCACGTCGGGCTATCAGTTCCTGTCGACCAATCCGATCACCGGGGTTCCGCTCCTCAACGCCGGCGGCAACGTCATTCCCAGCCTCGGGCGGGAAGGCGTGGTCACCGCTTTCTACGGCAACCCGCGCCAGGTATTCCTGAGCCTCGGGCTGAATTTCTAGGGAAACAACATGACGGGGAGCAGGATCGAGCGCGGACCGGGTGGACGCGTCCTCCTCATCCTGCTCCTCGCCTACATCTTCAACTTCATCGACCGGCAGATCATCGGCGTCCTCGCGGTGCCGATCAAGGCCGAGCTGGCGCTCAGCGACACCCAGCTCAGCCTGATGGGCGGGATCGCCTTTGCGCTCTTCTATTCGGGCCTCGCCATCCCCATCGCCTGGCTGGCCGACCGCAGGAGCCGGGTCGCGATCATCGCCTGGTCGGTGGGGCTGTGGAGCCTGTTCACCGCCGCCTGCGGCCTCGCCCAGAATTTCTGGCATTTGTTCCTGGCGCGCATGGGGGTCGGTATCGGCGAGGCCGGCGGGGTCGCTCCCTCCTACGCCCTGATCTCGGACTTCTATCCGCGAGAGCGGCGGGCGCGGGCGCTCGCTTTGTTCTCGCTCGGCATTCCGATCGGCTCTGCGCTCGGCGTCTTCTTCGGCGGCTGGATCGCCAGCCATCTCGACTGGCGCT
The DNA here is from genome assembly GCA_036525215.1 of Allosphingosinicella sp. GTDB lineage: Bacteria > Pseudomonadota > Alphaproteobacteria > Sphingomonadales > Sphingomonadaceae > Allosphingosinicella. Next base: position 97,684 of record DATDAU010000005.1, on the reverse strand, counting down.
CGGCCTTCTTCATCGTCGGCCTCGCCGGCCTGCCCGCTGCGTTGCTCGTCCGCTTCTTCATCCCCGAGCCGGTGCGCGGCGGCCATGACAGCATTGACGGCAGCGCCAGCGAGCCGGCACCGCCCTTCGCCACCGTCGCCGCGACCCTGGCCCGGACGCCGAGCTTCTGGCTGCTCTCCTTCGGCGCCGCGTCAGGCTCGATCCTCGGCTACGGCCTCATCTTCTGGCTGCCGAGCTTCTTCGCGCGCAGCTTTCATCTCGAGCTGGCCGAGGTCGGCTGGTTCTACGGCTCGATCGTGCTGGTCGGCGGCGTCGCCGGGACCTGGCTCGGCGGCTGGTTCGGCGACCGGACCGGGCCAGGTGATCCCGGCGCCTATGCCCGGGTGCCGGCGATCTGCTTCCTGATCGCGGCGCCCTGCTTCGCCTTCGGCCTGTTCGCGCCGTCGCTCTGGCTCGGCTGGCTGCTGTTCGCGATCGGCCAGATGCTCGCGCTCGCCTGGCTCGGCCCGGTCATCGCCGCAGTCCAGCATATCGTCCCGCCCAACATGCGCGCCACCGCCTCGGCGAGCTTCCTGTTCATCAACAATCTGATCGGGATCGGCTTTGGAATTTTCTTCCTCGGCTTCATGTCGGACGCGATGAAGGCCGCGCACGGCGCGGATTCGCTCCAATATTCGATCCTCTACGGGCTCGGCTTCTACCTGCTCAGTTCCGCCATCTATTTCGTCGCCTCGGCGCGGCTAAAGAAGGATTGGTTCGGAGCCTAGGTCGCGAAGCTCGGATCCAGCCGGTACGCCTTGCGCAGCAAGGCCGGCCAGGCGAGCATGTTGGCGCTGAGCTTCAATCCGACCTTGCCCATTTCGGCGGTGGCTTCGGGCGAGCCCTGGGGCGGATTGTTGAGATCGCTGGCGGAGAGCGCCTTGATCTGGGCCTCGCAGGCGCGTTCCAGGAAATAGATGCGGATGAACGCCTCGCCGACCGTCTCGCCGACCGCGAGCGTGCCGTGGTTTCTCAGGATCATCGCGCCCTTGTCGCCGATGTCGGCGATGATCCGCTCGCGCTCGTCGAGGTCGACGGCGACGCCCTCATAATCGTGATAGGCGACGTCGCCGCGGATCAGCATCGCGGTCTGGGTCAGCGGCAGCAGGCCTTCGCCCTGGGCGGAAACCGCCTGGCCGTTCGGGGTGTGGAGGTGGATGACCGCATGGGCGTCCTCGCGTGCCATGTGCAGCGCCGAATGGATGGTGAAGCCCGCGGCGTTGGTGATGAACGGCGTCGGCTCGACGGCATTGCCGTTCATGTCAACCTTGACCAGGCTGGAGGCGGTCACCTCCTCGAACATCAGGTTGTAGGGATTGAGCAGGAAATGATGCTCCGGGCCGGGGACGCGGGCGGAGAGATGGGTGAAGATGAGGTCGTCCCAGCCATAATGCGCGACAAGCCGGTAGGCTGCGGCGAGATCGACCCGGATCTTCCACTCCTCGGGGCTGACCTTGTCCTGCATCGGCGGAATCTCGACCGTCGAGAGAACATGGGCCTCGGCCATGCTCTGGGCGATTGCGTCCACACGTCCCATCATCGGCTCCTTGATTCGTGCTTTATCTCTCTAGCCCTAAGCCGCCGTCGGCGCGACCCTGTCGGGATGTGCCTCGGCGAAAGGCGCCAGCGCCGTCGCCTCGGCGTCGGCTCGGACCAGCGTCGGGAAGTCGTCGAGCGCGACCTCGAACCGCCGGGCATTGTAGAGCTGCGGCACCAGGCAGATGTCGGCCGCGGTCACCGTGTCGCCGAACAGGAAGCGGCCGGCGCGCGGCGCCGCCAGCGCCTCGAGCCCGGCAAGGCCCTCGGCCACCCAGTGGCGGTACCAGTCATCGCGCCCCGCCTGGTCGATGCCCATGCCGGAAAGATGCTTCAGCACCCGCAGATTGTTGAGCGGGTGGATGTCGCAGGCGACGGTCAGGGCCAAGGCGAGGACGTGGGCGCGCTCCCCGGGATCGGCGGGGTAGAAAGGGGGCTCGGGACAAGCGGCCTCGAGCCAGTCGATGATGGCGAGGCTCTGGGTCAGGCGCGCACCGTCCGCCTCGAGCATCGGCACGAAGCCCTGCGGGTTTCGCTGCCGATAGGCCTCTCCCTTCTGTTCGCTTTCGAGCAGGTTGACCGGCACGCGCTCAAATTCGAGCCCCTTGAGATTGAGCGCGATGCGGACCCGGTAGCTGGCCGACGACCGGTAATAATCGAACAGGGTGAGGTTCATTTCGCCGATCTAGCCGATCGCGTGACGCGGGAACAGCATCGCCACCTGCTTGGCGGCGCGATCCCGGCCTAGTATCGAACGGCAGCAGCGCTGGGGGAAATGATGGACAATTCGGGCCTGTGGGCCAAGATTCACAAATGGCTGGCGCTGGTGATGGCGATCCAGATCCTGTTCTGGTTCGTCAGCGGGCTTTTCTTCGCCGCCTTCCCGATCGAGCGGGTGCGCAGCGAGCACGCTATCGCCGACCAGGCGCCGGCGCCTGTCGACCTCGCGGCCGCCGCGGCCGGACTGGCGCGGCTGTCCGCCGCCAATGTCGCGCCGGGCGAGAAGGTCGAGCTGCGTGTCCTGCTCGGCCATCCGGTGGCCCTGATCTCCGGCGGGAGCGCACGCCCGCGCCTCTACGACCTCGCCACAGGCCGCCTCGCTTCGCCCATCCCGATGACGACGGCAATGCTGATCGCCGAGCGCGACCATGAAGGCCCGGCTCGGGCGACGGGCATCGCGCGGGTGACCGAGAACAGCCCCGAATATCGCGGCGCGCTGCCGGCGTGGCGGGTGAACTTCGACGACGGTGCCGGCCGCTCGCTCTATGTCGCCGCCGATAACGGCGCGGTCACGGCGCGGCGCTCGACCCTGTGGCGGGTCTATGACTTCCTCTGGGGCCTCCACATCATGGACTGGCGCGGCCACGAGAATTTCAATTCGCCGCTGCTGATCGTCGCCACCGCGCTCGCTTTGGTGGTCGTCGTCGCCGGCATCGTCATGTTCCCGAGCCGGCTCGGCTACACCGCCTGGCGGCGACGGCGGCGGGCGCTGCGCCAGGCGACCGCGTCCGGCGGCGGCGTCACTCCACCTTCAGGCGGATGAAGGCCATCGTCCCGTTCGGCTGGCCGCCATACAAGGCCCGCAAGGGCGAAGGGACGAAGTTGAAGGCGTAAAGGCCGCCAACGCCGAAGCGGACATGGGGCGCGATCCGGAAGTCGCGGACCGCGCCCAGCGACACCTTGCCGACGTCGTAGGCCGGGCCGTGATGGCCGCCGGCGAAGGTCAGCTCTTCATTCTCGGCGGCTTCGGCGCGGCCAAACAGGGTCCACAAGCCGAGGCCGGCCGCGCTTTCGAGGACGAAGGCGTCGAGCTGACCGTCGCCGGAGGAGCGCCGCCCCCAGGCCAGGGTGGTCGACCACCAGCCGTTCTCGCCGATCGGCCGCGTGTAGATCGCGCTCGCCGACCAGCGCGTCGAATTTTCGCCGGGCTCAAGCTGCTCGGGGCTGACGAGGTGCGCCCAGCTTGCCTGCAGCGAGAGGTTCCGCGTCGGATTCCACGACAGGCGCAGCGCTGTGGAATCGAGCGGACCGGTCTCGATGTCGTAGCGGTGCTGGTCGGGCTCGCGGCCGTTGAAGCGCGAACCCTCGATCTTCACCTCGCCCACGACCAGGCCGGCGGTGACCACGCCGAAGGCGATGTGGGTCGAATCGAGCCAGTGATGGCTGATCGGCGCTTCGGGCGAATCGAGGATCGACATGCGGTGCATGAAGGCCGGCGGCCCGAAAGCGGGCTCGCCCGGCAGGCCGGCATAGAGAAAGGCGCTCGCATGGTCGGAAAGGCGCAGGCCGTAGCTGGCTGACAATTCCATGAAGAGGTCGTGGGGATGCTGGCGATCGACCAGTGGTGTCACGCCGTCGGCGCTTTCGCCGGCGGCGAGATGGAGCGGGTAGCCCCGCCGGCCCATCAGCGGATCGGGACTGAGCATCGCGCGCAACTGGAGCGTGCCGTTGCCGAGTTCGCGCCGCGCCATGCCCATGACCATGCCGGAGACGAACCCCATCTCGTCGCCGCGCGGTCCTTCCTGCCAGTCGTAGACGCCGTTGAACGTCAAATGGCCCATCAGCGTCCAGTCGCCCGCCATCAGATGGACGCCGCCATGGCGTGACGCGTCGGGCTGCCACGCCGTGCCCGAGGCCTCGCGGCTGGCGGGATAGGCGGCGCCGAGCGCGCCGGTCATGCCGTGGCGGGTTTCGGCCTGATGCATGGCGGGCGTGGTCTGAGCCGAGGTCGGTTGGTCGCCGTGGCCGGCGTGCTGCGCGGCCGCCGGCATGGCGAAAACGAGCGCGGCCGATGCCGCGATGATCTTCATTTTCAATTCTCCGAAGCAAAGCGTGAAATGTGTTCAGCGCTCAGGAGATTCGAGGTGGGGGGATCGCCGCTTCGGGGCCCAGTCCTTTACCGAGCGGGACGACGGGCGACGGTTCGATCGGTGCCGGAAACGGCATCGGGGCGGCGATGACGGTGTCGCCGAGTTCAGGGATCGCCGCACATGCCGCGGTGCAATCGGCATCGGGCATCGACCGGTGCGGCGCCGTCTTGTCCGCGTCGCTATTGCAATGATCCATCGTGGCCGCCGCCGGCGCGGCCTGCTGCGCCGCCATCGCCCGCCCTCCGCTCATGCCGAGCGGCATCAGCAGCACAGCCGCGATCGTCAGGAACTGGAAGAGCCGCGTGACCGACATGCAGCCGCGATAGTCGCCGGTGCCCCGGCTGGCAACGATCCTATGGCCCCAGATCCCCAGCCCGTCGGCGGGCCGCCGCGCTGCGGGGACGGCTGGGCAACCCGAGCGCCTCGGCGACCTTGTCGTCCCAGCCATAAGCGTCCGGCACGAAGGTGATCCGGCCGTTGGCGAGGAAGGCGGTCTGATACATCAGCCGCACCGGAATACGCCGTGGCAGCGGCACCATCGCCTCTTCGTTGGTGGCCAGCGCCTCGCGCCACTGGTCGAGCACGCCCTGATCGGTGGCGATCATCTGGGCGAAGCCGAGTGCGTCGTCGATGCGGACGCAGCCATGGCTGGCGTGGCGGTCGTCCTGGCCGAACAGGGCCTTGGCCGGCGTGTCGTGGAGATAGATTTGCTGGTCGTTCAGCATGTCGAACTTGACCAGGCCGAGCGAGTTGCGCGGCCCCGACTTCTGGACCAGCCAGCCGTCGCGCATCTCCATATTGTTGCGGCGCAGATAGGCGGCGCTCTTGCTCGCCAGCTCGCCATTCTGGATTGAGCGCGGGATCGTCCAGGTCGGATTGGCGACCAGCCGGTAGAGCGGTGAGGCGAGCTCGGGCGTCTCCTTGCCGGGCTCGCCGACCACGGCGCGGCGGCTGTCCACGGCGGCACCGTCGCGCCAGTAGGTCATCGTCGCGGCGCCGGTGTTGACGTCGATCCGGGTCGCGGGCGGCGTCCGTTCCAGCCAGCGGCGGCGTTCGAGGTTGACAGCCAGCGTGCGCGCCTGCTCGAGCGCAGCGCGGTTGGCGGCGGTGGCGGGGCGGCCGGGCGCGACCGTGGCGGCGCGGCCGGTGGCGAGATAGGCGTCGGACAGAGCGCGATATTCCGCGTCCTGGGGCGCGAGGCCGGCCAGCCAGTCGCCCAATCCGTTCTCGGCGAGCGCCCGGTTGAGGCCGGCGGCGAGATCGGGATCGGGCCGCGGAACACTGTAATGCTCGCTGAGCCCCGCCGGGTCGGTGCGGCCGCGGGCGAGCGCGCCGGCATAGGTCAAGGCGGCGAGGGTGAGTGCGGCATCGCGGGCCGCCGGCGTGCGGGCGCGGCCGATCGGTGCGAGGAAGTCGTTGCCCTCGAGGCCGTGCCGGGCGGCGTCGTTGATCGCGGCGGTGAGCGCCGCCTCGGTCTCGGGCGTCCAGGCGGTGCGCCACTGGCGGCCTTCGTAGAAGCGGGTGGCGAGCGGCCCCGAGACGGCGGCGCGCAGCCCTTCGCCGGCCGCCGGCGCCTTACCGTCCGGCGCGGCAGGCTGGCCGTTGCCGCAGCCGGCCAGGAGGAGGACGAAGGACAGCCAGAATATGGAACGCACGATTACACCTGCACGACGTTTCGGGTGGGGCGACAACGTCGCTGCGGCCATTGCGATCCACCACAGTGCAGACTTAATGCTTGTTTAGCCAATTCAGATGCATAAGCCCCACTCCTCATCCAGGAGCACCATGTGGGTTACGCGCAGTTGGCCATTCTCCCGTTGATCGAAGGCCGCAGCGCCGAACGACGCATCGTCAACCTCGCCGCCCGCCTGCGCGAGCCGGGCGCGCGGATCGCCGACGCCGACGTGCAGAACCTCTCGACCGACGGCTACATGGCGGTGACCGATCTGGAGCTCGAAGTCGGCGCCAACGCCTGGTTGAAGGTGGCTGGCCTCGAGCCGCAGTGCAGCCGCGTGGCCTGGACCGAGAACGGCAAGATCGGCTTTCAGTTCGCCACGCCGCTTCACCCCGCGACCCTCGAGCTGATCGTCGCCATTGCCCGCAAGCCGGTCCCCAAGCGCCATTTCGGCCCGCAGGATCACCTGCCGAGGCGCTGATCCGCCTTCGCTGATTCGCCGTCACGCGACGGACGCCGCGTGTCGGCCTTTGAATGCTCCCAAAACCATTGCAGGGCCCGGAACGTCTTGGCGACGCGCCGGACCCTGCAACGAGTCTTGCCGATGTAGCGGGACTTCGCGTTAGAAGCGGAAGGTCGCCGACACGCCGTAGGCCCGCGGCTCGCTCGCCTGGACTCGGTTGGCGGTGCTGCCCGGGAAAACGCCATTGTTGAGGCCGAGCGCGGCGCCAAGCGGCTGATAGACCGACAGCGGACGATAATGGGCGTTGGCGAGGTTGCGCGCGAACAGCGCCAGCGACCAGCGATCCCCGGGTCCGTTGATCGTGGCGCGAGCGCCGACCAGCGCATAGCCGTCGGCGATCGACTGGGGATTGGCGTCGTTCACCGTGCCGACATATTGGTCGGACACGAACGAGACGTTGCCGTTAAGCTGCCACGTCCAGCCTGACGAACCGAAATTCCCGTTCCAGTCGACCGCGACATTGCCGGACCAATCGGGAGAGAAGCTGTTCGGCTTGCCGGTCAGATCCTGCGTCCCCGGGAGGCCGGGGAGGTTGGAAGCATTGGCGAAGCTGGTGAACGCGGAGTCCAGATAGGCGATCGAGCCCGAGAAGGTGAGACGGTTGGTCGGATGCACGGCGACGTCTAGCTCGGCGCCCTGCTGGCGCAGATTGCCGGCATTGCGAACGATGAAGCTCACGCCGTCGAAGGCGCGATCCTGGAAGCCCGCAATGTCCATCCGGTAGAGGGTCAAATTGGCCGTCAGCGCATGGTTCAGCCAGCTCGACCTTATGCCGAGCTCGTAATTGTTGACTGTCTCGCGGTCGAAGAGGCGCCGGGTCGAGATCAAATTTCCGGACGCGTCGACGGTGGAAAGCGACGGCGTGCCCCCGCCCGAATTATAGCCCGAAGACTTGTATCCGGTCGAATGGTTGGCGAAGACCATCACGTCGCGCGACGGGCTGTAGTTCAGGCTGATGCGGTAGGTGAACCGGCCTTCCGAGATTTCGGGGAAGGTCAGCGCCTCGGGCGCGCGCAGCGTCTGAGTGAACGGGCTCGAAGTCTGGCGATAGGTGCCGTTCTTGTGGTCGCTGGTCCAGCGGCCGCCCAGGGTCAGCAGCAGCGCGTCGGAGAAATGGATCGTCCCCTGCGCATAAGCGGCGATGCTGCGGACGTTCTGGAACACGTCCTGGTCGGTGGCGGCGATGCCGCCGGTGCTGTTGTAATAGCCGGTGCAGGCGGTGCGCCCCGGGCCGGCGGGAACCAGCACGTTGCAGAAGCTCGATCCGAGGTTGAGGACTTCGCTCAGCGCGAAATCTTCCTCGAAATAATAGAGGCCGGCGACCATGTCGAAATGGCCATCGAGCCAGGTGCGCGTGGGCGAGATGAACTGCAGCTCGTGGTTGTGGCTCTGTGAATCGAACAGGCTGCGGCGGTTGGCGAGCGACACCGGCAGGAAGATGATGTCGCCGTCGAGCTGGTCGTTCGTCCATTCGCGGTAGCTGTTGATCAACCGCAGGGTCGATCCGCCGATGTCGAGCGAGGCGGTGCTTGAAACGCCCCAATTCTCGTCGACCAGGCCGGCCGCGATGACCTGGTTCATTTCGCGGTCGTTGAGATTGGTGTCCGGGCCGCCGTTGAATGCCGCCTGGAGGAAGGCGAGGCGGGCGGGGCTCACCGAGGTCGCGTCGAAATCGAAATTGGCGACGCCGTCGCCGTCGAGGCGGGTATAGTCGCCGCGAACGATCCATTCGATATTGCCGAGGTCGGCCCGGACCGTGGCGCGGAACGCCATGTCGTCGGAACCGCCATAGGTGCGGCCGTCGAGCCGGTTGTGCCAGGCGCCTTCATACCATTGGCCCATGCCCGCCACGCGCGCCGAGACGTTGTCGGTCAGCGGAATGTTGACATGGCCCGAGACCTTGTAGCGATCGAAGGAGCCGGCCTCGGCCGCGATCTCGCCGGAGAATTCGTTGCGGGGAAGCGCGCTGCGGATCGACAGGGCGCCGGCGGTGGCGTTCCGTCCGAACAGGGTGCCCTGCGGACCGCGCAGCACCTCGATGCCGTCGACATCGAGGAACGCGCCGAGGATGGCGCCGGAGCGGGGGACGTAGACGCCGTCGAGGAACACCGCGACGCTCGGCTCGATCAGCGTGTTGGCGAGCGAGCCGAGGCCGCGGATGCCGATACGCGTCGAACCGGTGTTCGACGAACGCACGGTCTGGAAGTTGGTCGCGACCCGGGGAAGGTCGAGGACGTTGAGGACGGTCTGGCTTTCGAGCGTCTCGTCGCTCACCGCCGCGATCGAGATCGGCACGTCCTGGATGTTCTCCGAACGCCGCTGGGCGGTGACGGTGATCGTGTCGTCTTCGGCTGCCGGCTGGGCACTATCCTGCGCCTCGGCCGCGGTCTCGGCCGGAGCCTGGTCCGTATCCTGGGCCATGGCGGGGGAGGTCAGGCAGAAGGCAGCAACAAGGGCGAGCGGGCTCGCGCCCAATCGCAGGTGATTCATTTTCAAGGCGATTCTCCTAAGGATAATGTTTGAGAGATTGCTACCGAGCCTCAGCAGCGGTTATTTCACCATTTGCGACACGGTTTTTGCATTACGTGTCACGGCCGCCTGCGATTCATTCCGGCGAGGCGACCGCCTGCATGTCGGCGAGATAGGAGCGCCGGGCGGCGAGAAAGACGAGACCGGCCGCCACCGCCGCGACCGGCAGAAGGCGCAGAGCATCGAGCAGCCCGACGGCATCGGCGATGCGCCCGGTGACGATCGGACCGGGCGCCAGGCCGATCACGTTGTTCGCCAGGGTCAGCATCGCGAAGGCCGAGCCGTGCAGCGCAAGCGGCGTCAGATTTGCGACCATGGCGCCGGCCGGGCCGGTGGTTCCCGCCACGAAGAACATTGCGACGGCGAGCAGCATCAGCTGCGGCGCGCCTGGCGGCAGAAGCAAGGCCGCCGTCAGGGCGATGGCGGAGACGAAGCCATAGGATGCGCCGAGCAGGATCTTGCGGTCGGGACGATTCGCCGCGGCCCGGTCGCTGGCCACCCCGCACAGGATCATGCCCAGACCGCAGATCAGAAGGAACGCGGCCGCCGTGCGTCCGGCGACGGCGACCGGCATGTCGTAATAGCGGTTGAAATAGCTGGGCAGCCAGGACGGCAAGGCGCCGGCGGCGAAGAGCTGGAGCCCGCTTGCCAGATAGGCGAGGCGGACGGTGCGTCCGGCGAAGAGGGCGCGAAGCGGCAGCCTGGGCGATGCGGCTTCGCGAACCGCCCCACCGGCGATCGCCGCGATACGCTTTTCGCGGACCGCGATTGGATAGAGGATCGCCAGCAACAGGCCGGCGAGGCCGATGGCGACGAAGGCCGTGCGCCAGCCGAAGCTGCCGGCGATTTCGCCGCCGACGGCGACGCCGAGAACCTGGCCGAACAGGCCGCCCGCCATGAAGGCGGCCGACAGGGTCGCCCGCAGCCGGCGTGGGAAGACGCTGATCACGACGGCGATGCCGACGCTGCCGTAGGCGGCCTCGCCGACGCCGACCAGGACCCGGCCGACGAGCATCTCCTGATAGCTGCCCGCGATTGCGCAGAAGAGCGTGGCGAGGCTCCACAGGGCCGCCATCAGGGTCAGGCTGCGCACGCGTCCCCAACGGTCGGCGGCGAGCGAAAGCGGGACGGTCAGCAACCCGACCATCAGTGCGACGACGCCGGACAGCCAGCCGAGCTGGGTATCGCTCAGCATCCATTCCGCCTTGAGCAGCGGGAAGACCGCGTTGAGCACCTGGCGCGCCATATAGTCGGAGATCAGCAGACCGAAGCTGAGCGCGAAGACGATCCAGGCATAGGCCGTCGTGCGCTGAGGGCCTTCGGCCGAGGCCGCTGGGCCGTCCGCCAATGCGATCACAGCCATGGGCGCGCGCCTCCGTGATTCTTGTTGGTTGGCATGTCAGCGCCCATCGGCTTCGGCGGCCTGGGACAAACCGCGGTTCCGCATCTCCTCTACGAGCATCGGAACGCCAAGGGATATCGAGTGAATCCCTAATACCGCCACGGCTTCGAGTACGGCCATGATCTCTTCCGGAGTCGCGCCCAGGTCGAGTGCCCGGGCGATATGCCGCCGCGTTCCCGGCGCGTACATGTGCGTGCACGACGCATCGACGGCGATCGCCAGGAATTCATAGAGCTTGGGGTCGAGAATGCCGCGCCGAAGCGGCAGCGTTCCCGCCGCGAGGAAGGTCTCCATCCACTCCGGGTCGAGCGAAGCGGCGTCGTCCCACGCTGTATTCCACTGTCCGCTCGCGCGGGCGGCATCGCAGATCGGAGTCTTGCTCATGACGATCCCCTCAGAGGACGAAACAGTGGAGCTCGGCCAGCAGCTCGTTCACCCGCGGCCACGGGCCGTAGCCCGCCGCCGGGTTGAGGTGGCCGACTTCGCCCGCGTCGCAGATACGGGCGCCCCAGGCGCCGGCGAATTCTACTGTCCGGTCGAAGCCGGCGAGCGGATCATTGCGGCTGGCGACGACGAGGGCGGGAAAGGGCAGAGGCTGGCGCGGGATGGGCAGCCATCCGCCCGCCCTGAGGTCGTCCAGCTCCGGATAGCCCGCCGGCAGGGGGTTCTCCAGATCGGCCGGCGCGACCAGCAAAGCGGCGCGGATGCGCCGGGTCGGCGCCAGCGCCCAATGGACGCTGGTCAGGCAGCCGGCGCTGTGGGCGACGATCGTCACCGCGCCGTCGATCGCGTTCAGCGCCTCGTCGAGCGCGGCGACCTGCGCCGACCGGTTCAGCCGGTCGGCGCCGAGCGGCGCGACGGTCACCGACCCCGGGATCGTGCGCGCCGCATGGGTCTGCCAGTGATCCTCGACATGGTCCCTCAGCCCGGGGACGAAGAGGATCGTCGGCCGGGCGGCGCAGTTCGATGCCATGAGGGCCCCTATGCCGCGTAGCGGTTCGGAAGCCCGCGCTGGCCGGGCAGGCGGTTGGGCACCATGCCGAGCTGGGCCAGCGTTTCCTCGACCGAATTATACTGTACGCCGATCTTGTAGATCTCGCGCGCTTCGCAGGCGTTGGCGATTTCGCGGCCGAGCTCGGCAGCGATCCGGACGATCTGCTCGATCTGCTGGACGGACGTCATCTTGTGGCCGTGCTGGTCGTAAAGCGTGTCCTCGATGCCGCAGCGCACATGCTGGCCGAGGCACATGGCCATAACGTTGATCGGCAATACGTGGCGCATCAGGGATTCGAGCGTGACCGTCGCGCCATCCGGTGCGCGGCGGATGAATTCCATGAAATTGCCCGGATTGGTGCCGTCGAACCCGCCGCCGATGCCGATCCAGGTAAGATTCAGCGGTCCCTTGTAGAGGCCGCGGCGGACCAGCCGCTCGACGGTTTCCAGGTCGGGCATGCAGGTCAGCTGAAAATGCGGCTGGATGCCGGCTCCGGTCAGGCGGCGGAGATGCTCCTCCACCCAGGTCGGACCGGCGGGAACGACCATCTCGCGATAGGCGTGATAGAGGGCGGGATTGGCGAGCGAGGTCTCCCCATATTCCGCGTGCGACATCAGATCCATGATGTTCATCTGGGTCGTGTTGACCGCGATGGTGACCTGGTCCGGGGCCGGCTTGAGTTCGGCGAGCATGTGCCGGGCTTCGTCGGACAGCCATTTCGCCTCGGCGCCTTCCTCGTCCGATTCGGGCGAGAAGGAGATCGAGCCGCCGACCTGGATGATCATGTCGGGAACGCGCTCGCGAACGCCGGCGATCAGCTCGTTGAAGCGGGAAAGATACTTGGATCCGGTCCCGTCTTCTTCCCGGCAATGCAGGTGAAGCACGGTCGCGCCGGCATTGTAGCAATCGACGGCCTTCTGGATCTGCTCTTCCATCGAGACCGGAATGTCTTCCGGGAAATCGCTGGGGTGCCATTCGGGCCCGTAGGGGGCGACCGTGATGACCAGCTTCTCCTGCGTTTCCGGAAGCAGGGAATCGTCGAGGAACTGCATATTTTGTCTCCTTGTGATTTTCTAAAAGGGGCGGTCGCCGACGATGCCCGCGCGCTCCATGCGGCGGACGGTCGGGGCATAATCCATGACCGCGTAATGTTGGGTCGATCTGTTGTCCCAGATCGCCATGCTGTTGGGCGTCCAGCGCCAGCGTACCTGATATTCGGGGATCGCGGCCCGGCCGATCAGGTAGGACAGGAGCTGGGCGGCGCCCGGTGCATGATCCTGGCCGTAACGGACGTTTTCCGCATTGTGGTAATTGGTGAAGTGGGTGGTGAAGCTGTTGACGAAGAGAACCTTCTCGCCGGTTTCGGGATGCGTGCGCACCACCGGATGCTCGGCATCGGGGAATCGCGCCTTGAGTGCGTGCCTTTCTTCTTCCGGCATGCGCGCGCCGAAGCTCGCTTCGATCGAGTGGCGCGCCTTGAGCGACGCGATCGTCGCTTTCACATGGTCGGGCAGGTCCTGATAGGCCTTGGCCATGTTGGCCCACATCGTGTCGCCGCCCACCGGCGGGCAGGCGACGCACCGCAGCACGCAGCCCATCGGCGGCGCGTCGCGCCAGGTCGCGTCGCAATGCCAGGCATTTTCGAAATAATCGGGCGGCGAATTCTCGTCCTTGTAGATCCTGACCAGGCCGGGATGATCGGGGTCGCTGCCGAGGGCCGGGTGGTCCTCGAGCGTGCCGAAGCGCTCGGCGAAGGCGACATGGTCGGCGCGGCCGACTTCCTGGTCCCGAAGGAACAGGACCTTATGCTCGAGCAAGGCGGCCTTGAGCGCTCCGAACAAGTCGTCGTTGCGCGCCGCCTCGGCGAGGTCGACCCCGCTCAGTTCGGCGCCGATATGGGTGGTGAGCTTTTCGATCCGCATCGTCAGCGCCTTCCTTCAGACGAGAAACACCGAAGAGCCGACGGTCTTGCCGGCCTCGAGGTCGCGATGGGCCTGCGCCGCGTCGTCCAGCGTGTAGCGCTGGTTGACCTCGACGCGGATCCGCCCACTGGTCAGATGGCCGAACAGCGCGCTCGACAGTTCCTCGCGCTCGGCCGGGTCGGCAACATAGTCCGCCAGCGCCGGCCGCGTGACGTAGACCGAACCCTGGATGGCGAGCTGGAGCGCGTCGATCGGCGGGAAGGGGCCCGACGCGGTGCCGCACGCCACCAGCATGCCGCGGCGTTTCAGGCACTTCAGCGAGGCCTCGTACGTATCCTTGCCGACGCTGTCGAAGACGGTGCCGACACCTTGGCCGTCGGTCAGTTCCCTGACCCGGGCGACGACGTCCTCGCTGCGGTAGAGGATCACCTCGTCGCAGCCATAAGCGCGTACGGTCTCCGCTTTCGCCTCGGTCGAAACGGTACCGATCACGCGCAGGCCGAGCAGTTTCGCCCATTGCACCGCGATCAGGCCGACGCCGCCGGCGGCTGCGTGGAGCAGAATGGTGTCGCCCGCCTTGAGCATGGGATTGGTCTTGAGCAGCCAATAGGCGGCGGAAAGGCCGCGCATCGTCGATGCCGCCGCGGTTTCGAATGGGATGGCGTCGGGCAGGTGGAACAAGGGCGCGGCAGGCATGATCCGCTCGGTCGAATAGGCGCCGAGCGGGCTGCCGGTATAGGTCACCCGGTCGCCGGCGGCGAAATTGGTGACGCCTTCGCCCACCGCCTCGATCACGCCGGCGGCTTCGACGCCCATGCCGTTCGGCACCGGCACCGGATAATAGCCGAGACGGAAATAGGTGTCGGCGAAATTCAGGCCGACCGCTTCGTGGCGGATGCGAACCTCGCCGGGGCCGGGCTCGCCGACCGCGACGTCTTCGATGCGCAGCACCTCCGGCCCGCCCGCCTCGTAAAACCTCACCGCCTTAACCATCGAATCCTGCTCCTCTTTTGAGTGGAAATAGAGCAGAGGGGCCTTGCGCTTTTCACATTTCGCGACATTATTTTCGCAATGGACGCCAGCGGGCGCCCACATGCCGGAGCAGGAAGATGGCGGAACTGGTCCGTGTGGCCGTGTTGACCGGCTACTTCCCGATCATGGAGACGTTCGGCGTAGACCCGCGTCCGCTGCTGCGCCAATGCGGACTTTCACCTACTTCGCTTCGCAATCCCGAACAGCTGATCTCGGCCCAGGCCGCGATCCGCCTCCTCGAACGCAGCGCCGAGACGACCGGCTGCGTGACGTTCGGCCTGCGCATGGCCGAGGAGCGCGCGCTCGCCAATCTCGGCGTCGCCAGCCTGCTCATCGCCCATCAGCCGACGCTGCGGCTCGCGCTCGAGGCGATGAGCGAATATCGCAACCGCATCAATTCGACCCTGGTCATGCACATGGAGGACCATGGCGACCAGGTCGTCCTGCGCGAGGACTTCGCGCTCAAGCGGCCGGAGCCGACCCACCAGGCATCGGACCTGGCGCTCGGCGTCCTGATGCGGCTGTGCGAGAGCGTCCTCGGCGAAAATTGGGCGCCGGCCGCCGTCTGCTTCGTTCACGAGGCGCCGCCCGCCGCCCAGATGCCGGTGATCCGCCGCCTGTTCCGCTGCCCGCCCGAGTTCAACTGCGAATTCAACGGGATCCTGGTCAAGGCGAGCGATCTCGACCGCGCCAATGTCCGCGCCGATCCCAAGCTCGCCGATCATGCGCGCGGCCTGATCGAATCGGTGATGAGTCCGGCCAAGCGCACCGCCGCGCAGGATACGGAACACTTGATCATGCTGATGCTGCCGTCGGGCCAGGCGACGATCCAGAATATCGCGGATTCGATGGGGCTGACGGTCAGGACCTTGCAGCGCATGCTCGACGCCGACGGCGCGACCTTCAGCGATCTCCTGAACCGGGCGCGGATGCAGCTCTCCTCCCAATATCTCTCGAACATGCGCACGCGGATCACCGACGTCGCCGAGATCCTCGGCTATCGGTCGATCGGCGCCTTCACCCGCTGGCACACCCAGACATTTGGAATGTCGCCGCGCGCATGGCGGGCCGCGCAGAAGTGCAAGAGATAGACGGGCGGTCCGGGCTGGACCATGAAAGGAGTGGTGCCGCTTAACGGACTCGAACCGTTGACCCCATCATTACGAATGATGTGCTCTACCAGCTGAGCTAAAGCGGCCTGCCGGAGGAGGGCGGCACTTATCAGCGCGCCCCGGTCCTGACAAGCACGGGGTCATACAAGGTCAACCTTAACCATATTTCAACCACGACGGTGCACTTTGCAGGCTCAACGAGGCGGGCCAAGGGCGCCAGACTTATGGATAGTTTCCGGGGATTTGAGGATGAAGCGGCCCTATCGGCCGCGCCCGACGATGAGCCGGCCATCGAGCGGCCGCCCGAAATTGGCGTCGACGAACGGCGGATGCACGTCCGCGCCTACAATTACTGGGTCTCCCTGCTCTCCGGCCGCCCTTATCCCAGCATCGGCGACGTCGATCCCCACACGATCGAGGATTTCAGCCCGCACACCGTGCTGCTCGATTTCTCCAAGGATCATGACAATCCCGAAATCGCCTTTCTCGGCCGCGCGCTGCGCGCCGAATGCGCGCTCGCCGCAGACATCCGCCACATCAGCCAGGTGCCGAGCCGCTCGCTGCTGTCGCGGCTGACCGACCATTATCTCCAGATCATCGCCAATTGCGCACCGATCGGCTTCGAGGCCGAATTCGTCGGGCAGCGGGGGCTCAACACGCTCTATCGCGGCATCCTGATGCCGCTCTCGTCGGACGGCCTGTCGATCGATTTCATCTACGGCGTGATCAACTGGAAGGAAGTCGCCGACCACGAGACCGCTTCCGAGATCCACGGCGAGGTCGGCCGCGCCATCGCCGCCTCGCCCGCCGCCAGCGATTGCCAGGTCTGGGCCGACGGCCCCAATGCCGACTATGTCGAGCCCTCCATGGCCACCAGCGATGCGGCGGCCGATGCCTCGAACCTCAGCCTGTGGCCGGAATCGCTCGGCCTCGCCGACCGGCTTTGCAACGCCCGCGACGGCGCCGAGGAAGCGATCCACGCCCGCCAGCGCAGCCGCGCCACGCTCTACCGCGCGCTCGGCCTCGCTTATGATTTCGCCCTCGCCGCCGAAGCCGCGCCGGAGGAATATGCCGAACTGCTCGAGGATTCGGGCATGAAGGCGCAGAAGCGGGCGCCGATGACGCCGATCGTCAAGCTCGTCTTCGGCCTCCACTACGACAAGACCCGCCTCACCGAATTCGCCGCGGCGCTTTCCTGGGCGGCGCGCGAAGGCGTGCCGGCCGGCGCGCTGGCGGAGCGGATCGAGAAGCATGACGGCGGCCTCAAGGGCGTGGTCGCCGCCGAACGCGCCGCCCGCCGCCCCGCGCCGAAGCCCGATCGCTGGGCCGAGATCCGCGCCGCCCTCCACAGCGCGCCGCCGCTGGCCAGGGTCGACATCCAGGTCGCCGGCGACGATGAATTCGTCCTGTTCGTCGCCCGCCGCGAGGCCGACGGCTTCGCTGTCGTCGCTCCGGTCGCCGATCCGAAGCTGGTCGACCAGGCGATCCGCAAGAGCGCCGCCTGAGCCGCCTTTGCGGCCCCATTTGAATTGATCTAAGAGAGTCGCAGGGGGCTTCGAAAGGAGTCGATCCATGCGCTTTGTGCCGACCCTGCTCGCCTTGCTCGTCCTTCCCGCCACCACCCTCTCCGCTCAGGACCAGGCCGCACCGCGGACCGTCGAAGTCCAGCTGTCGAGCTTCGATTTCACCCCGAGCACGATCAACCTGCGCGCCGGCCAGCCGGTCACGCTCCACCTGGCCAACACCGGCAATGGCGGACACAATTTCTCGGCGCCCGAATTCTTCGCCGCTTCCAGCGGCGTATCGGGACCGGTCGCCCGCGGCGCCGTCGAGGTTTCGGGCCACCAGAGCGTCGACGTCTCCCTCACCCCCGCCCGGGGCACCTATCGCCTCAAATGCACCCACACGCTGCACACGAGCTTCGGCATGCGCGGCGCGATCGTCGTGGAATAGCTGGTCCAAACCTTGCCGCCACGGCGACCACGGGTCTATAGGCCCCACCGTCACGGACGGCCGGCGCGCCGTCGCCAAGCCCCGGGAGCCTCTTAATGCCAGCGGACAATGTCGCCGGACCCAAAGCCACTCCCAAAGGGGAGGGCGCGGAGGGCGGCGGCGGAAGCGGCTCGGCGTCGGCGCCTTTGATCGAAAGCCTCTCCTCCGCGCTGTGCGGCGGCGCCCTGCCCGGCGAGCTCGAGGACTTCACGACGGAGGATTGCCGCGCCGCCGCCGAGTTCATCGCAACCTGTGCCGCCCGTCGCCCGCCCGGCATCGCCCTCGTCCGCCTCGAATCGGTCGGCACCAAATTGGGCCATCGCCGGATGCGGGTCTGCATCGCCAATGACGACATGCCTTTCCTGGTCGATTCGGTGGCGGGCGCGATCGCCGGCCGCGGCCTTATCATCCACCGCCTGCTCCATCCCGTGGTCTGCGTTACCCGCGACGACAAGGGCGTCCTGACCGGGGTCGAGCCGATCTGCGACGAGGTCAAACGCCGCGAATCGATCATGTATATCGAGGTCGACCGGGCCGACGCGAAGACACGCACCGAACTGGTCGCCGAGCTCCACCGCGTCCTCGCCGACGTCCGCGCCGCCGTCACCGACTGGCGGGCGATGCAGGCGAAGATGCACGAGCAGGCCGAGGCTATCGCCGATCCCGAGGGCAAGGCCTTGCTCCACTGGCTGGCCGACGGGGCGATGACCCTCCTGGGCTATGAGGTCGAGCGGCCGGGAGAGCAGCCGTCGGAGGCGCTTGGCATATTGAAGCTGCCGGGCGAGCCCACCGACGAGGGCGGCAGCGAGGGCGCGATCCGATATTTCGAGCAGGGCGGGCCGGTGCCCTTGATCGCCAAGGCCGACCGCAAGTCGCCGGTCCACCGCCGGGTGCCGCTCGACCTCATCGTCGTGCCGCTGCGCGACGGCGACAGGATCACCGGCATCGGCGTCCATGCCGGCCTTTGGACCAGCCAGGCGCTGACCGTGCCGGTCGAGGACGTGCCGCTTATCCGCCGCCAGCTCGCCGAGCTGGAGCGCGAGTTCGGCTTCGCGCCGAGCGGCCATAACGGCAAGGCGCTGCGCCATGCTCTGGCTTCGCTGCCGCGTGATCTGTTGGTCAACCTGCGTCCCGACGCGGTGAAGGAGCTCGCCGCCACCGCCATCTCGCTCGCCGACCGCCCGCGTCCGACCCTGCGGTTGGTCCGCTCGATCCTCAAGGGGCACATGTTCGCCTTCGTCTGGCTGCCGCGCGACGAGCTCACCACCCGCCGCCGCTTCGCCATTGGGGACATGATCGCCGAAGCGGCCAAGGGGCAGATTTCCAACTGGTCGGTCGATCTCGGCGACGGCGACCTCGCTTTGGTCCGCTACACGCTCAACGTCGACGCCAAGCGGGCGACTCCCAATGTCGCCGCGCTCGACCGGAAGCTCGACGCCATGGTCCGCGGCTGGGTTCCTGACGTCGAGGAGGCGCTGGGCGAGCTGGTCGGCGAGGCGCGGGCGACGCGCCTTGCCATCACCTATCTCGACCAGCTTCCCGAGGGCTATCGCATCCGCACCAGCGCGGCCGAGGCGGCCCGCGACGTGGTCTGCCTGTCCGGCCTCGAAAACGAAGGCGCGCGCGACGTCCGCCTGCTCGGCCGCGAGATCGACGATCACGACCGGCTTCGTCTCAAGACCTACCGGGTCGGCGCCATCATCCCGCTGTCGGAAGCGGTGCCGGTGTTCGAGAATTTCGGCTTCCGCGTACTCGACGAGGTGCCAACCCCGGTGGGCGGCGGCGCCGTCGGCTATGTCCACGATTTCGACCTGCAGATTCCCGGCGGCGGCGACGCTGCGCCGGTGCTGAAGCGGGGTCCCCTGGTCGAGCGCGCCATCGCCAACGTGCTGGAGGGCAAGGCCGAGAACGATCCGTTCAACCAGCTGATCGTCTCGACCAGCCTGGAGCCCCGCGAGGTCGGCCTGTTCCGCGCCTGGTTCCGCTACCTTCGCCAGACCGGCCTTTCCTATTCGCAGATCACCGTCGTCGACGCACTGCGCCGCGCCCCGGAAGTGACCAGGGGCCTGATCGCCTTGTTCGACGCGATGCACGATCCCGACGCGGAAGGACCGCGCGACGAAGCGGTGAAAGCGGCCGAGCGCAAGATCGACAAGGGCCTCGCCAACGTCGCCGGCATCGATGAGGACCGGATCCTGCGCCTGATCCGCGGCGTGATCATGGCCACCCTGCGGACCAACGCCTTCGCGCCGGCCGGCGCCAAGGCGCTCGCCTTCAAGCTCGAATCGGCGCTGGTTCCCGGCCTGCCGGCGCCGGTGCCGTGGCGCGAGATCTGGGTCTATTCGCCGCGGCTGGAGGGCATCCATCTGCGCGGCGGCCCGATCGCCCGCGGCGGCCTGCGCTGGTCCGACCGGCGCGACGACTTCCGCACCGAAGTGCTGGGCCTGATGAAGGCGCAGGTAGTCAAGAATGCGGTGATCGTGCCGACCGGCGCCAAGGGCGGCTTCTATCCCAAGCAATTGCCGCCGGCGGCGAGCCGCGACGCCTGGCTGGCCGAAGGCACCGAATCCTACCGCATCTTCATCCGCTCGCTCCTGTCGGTCACCGACAACCTGGTCGAGGGCAAGGTCGTCCATCCGGAGCGCGTTGTCATCCGCGACGGCGAGGATCCCTATTTCGTGGTCGCGGCCGACAAGGGCACGGCGACCTTCTCCGACGTCGCCAACGCCATCGCCATCGAGCGCAATTTCTGGCTGGGCGACGCCTTCGCCAGCGGCGGCAGCAACGGCTACGACCACAAGGCGATGGGGATCACCGCCAAGGGCGCCTGGGTCTCGGTCCAGCGCCATTTCCGCGAAATGGGCGTCGACGTCCAGAAGCAGCCGATCCGCGTCGCCGGCGTCGGCGACATGTCGGGCGACGTCTTCGGCAACGGCATGCTGCTGTCGAAGGCGATCAAGCTGGTCGCCGCCTTCGACCACCGCCACATCTTCCTCGATCCCGATCCCGATCCGGCGGCGAGCTGGAAGGAGCGCAAGCGGATGTTCAATCTGCCGCGCTCGACCTGGGCCGATTACGATTCATCGCTGATCTCGAAGGGCGGCGGCGTATTCCCGCGCAGCCAGAAAATGATCCCGCTGAGCGCGGAAGTCCGGGCGATGCTGGGGATCGAAGCCGAGGAGGTCGAACCGACCGCCCTGATCACCGCCATATTGCTGGCGAAGGTCGACCTGCTCTGGTTCGGCGGCATCGGCACCTACATCAAGGCCAAGGCGGAGAGCCAGAACGAGGTCGGCGACCCCGGCAACGACGCCATCCGGGTCAACGCCTGGGACCTTCGCGCCAAGGCGATCGGCGAGGGCGCCAACCTCGGCATCACCCAGGCCGCCCGCATCGAGTTCAGCCAGAAGGGCGGGCGGATCAACACCGACTTCATCGACAACTCGGCCGGCGTCGATTGCTCGGACAACGAGGTCAACATCAAGATCCCGCTCAACCGCGAAATGGCCGAAGGCCGGCTCGGCATGGAGGAGCGCAACCTCCTCCTCGCCGAAATGACCGACGACGTCGCCGCTATCGTCCTCGAGGACAACCGGCTGCAGACCCTGGCCCTTTCGATCGCCGAGCGCGGCGGCGCCGGCGACCTGCCGCAGCTGGTGCGGGTGATCGAGATTCTCGAGGAAAGCGGTCGGCTCAACCGCGCCGTCGAGGGGCTCGATTCGAACGAGGATCTGCTCCGCCGCGCCCAGCAGAATCTGGGCCTGACCCGGCCCGAGCTGGCGGTCCTGCTGTCGACGGCGAAGATGCGGCTGCAGGCGGCGATCGAGGCGGCCAAGTTCACCGACGATCCCACCCTGATTCCCGAATTGTGCAACGCTTTCCCCAAGGCGATGCGCGAACGCCAGGGCGATGCCATCCTCGCCCACCGGCTGAAAAAGGAAATCATCGCCACCAAGGTCGCCAACCGCTTCGTCAACCGGCTCGGCATTGTCGCCCCCTTCTCGCTGACCGAGGAGGAGGGCGCTGCCTTCGGCCAGGCGGCCGCCGCCTTCCTCGCCGCCGAACGCCTGTTCCACATGGACAGCCTTTGGACCGCGATCGATACGGCCGAGGTCCCCGAGCAGGTCAGGCTGGAGCTTTTCGACCAGGCTTCGCGCGGTCTGCAGATGCATATCGCCGATCTCTTGCGCTGCACGTCGCAGGACATGACTCCGGGCCAGATCGTCGATCTGCTCCAGCCTGGGCTCGCCAAGCTGGAAGCCGCGGTCGACGATTTGCTGCGGCCGGAGCCGCGGGCCGAGGCCGGCAGCCTGCGCGCCGAGCTCGACGA
This sequence comes from Allosphingosinicella sp., assembly GCA_036525215.1. Lineage (GTDB taxonomy): Bacteria > Pseudomonadota > Alphaproteobacteria > Sphingomonadales > Sphingomonadaceae > Allosphingosinicella. Next base: position 75,728 of record DATDAU010000005.1, on the reverse strand, counting down.
AATGGGCGCGCCGGACGACCTGGCCCACCAGATCGTCCGCCTGTTCGAACTGAACGGCGCCGTCGGCCTCGCCGTGCTCGGCGAGAAGCTCAAGGTCGACGAGATCCAGCTGACCCGCGCCTACACCAAATTGGGCGAGGCGCTGGGTCTCGACTGGGCGCAGACCGCGGCCAACCATTTCCACGCGCGCGACCAGTGGGAACGGCTGCTCACCGCCGGCCTGGCCCGCGATTTCGAGCAATTGCGCCTCGAATTCCTTGAACGGCGCAGGAGCGACGATCCCAAGGCGGGGGTCGACAAATGGGTCGCCGCCCAGGGACCGCGCATCGAGCAGTTCCGCCGCACCGTCGACCGCGCCCGCACCGCGCCGACGACGACCGCGCCGATGCTCGCCCAGATCGCCACCCAGGCAAGGGTGCTGCTGGCCCGCTAGGGAGGGCCGTCCCCGTAGGGCTGGGTGATGATCTCGAGCAGATGGCCGTCCGGGTCCTCGAAATAGAGGCCGCGCCCGCCGTAATGCGTGTTGATCTCGCCCGGAATCGTCCGCGCCGGATCGGCCCACCAGGTCAATTCGCGCGCCTGGATGCGGGCGAAGGCGGCGTCGAACAGCGCGTCGTCGACCAGGAAGGCGTAATGCTGGACCGCGACCGGTCCGTCCTTCTGGTAGAAATCCATCGAGACCCGGTTGTCGAGGTCGACCACCAGGAAATGGAAAAAGGTACGCGCCGGCTCGAGGCCGAGAATGTCGGTGAGGAAGGCGGCGGAACGCGCCTTGTCCGAACACCAGATGATGGTGTGGTTCAGTTCCGCGCCCATCAGCCTTCCTTCCGCTCGAACAGCCAGACCCGGATCGCGCTCGCCAGATTGGGAGGGTCCGCTGCCGTGGCAACCCGCTCCGCGTCGATGCGGGCGACGAGCGCGTTCAGCGGCAGCGCCTCCGCTTCCGCCGCCGCCCGCAGCGCCTCCCAGAAAACCGGCTCCAGGCTGATCGAAGTCGCGTGCCCGGCGATCATGATCGAGCGCTTCACCGGTCCCATGGCGTCAATACATATGCTGGCCGCCGTTGATCGACAGCGTGCTGCCGGTGATGAAGCCGCCGTCCTCCGAACAGAGGAAGGTGACGCCGCGGGCGATCTCCTCGGCCTTGCCGAGGCGGCCGACCGGGATCTTGGCGACGATCTTCTCGAGCACTTCGGGCGGCACTGCGGCGACCATCTCGGTGTCGATATAGCCGGGCGCGATGGCGTTGACGGTGATGCCGGCGCGGGCGCCTTCTTGGGCGAGCGCCTTGGTGAAGCCGTGGATCCCCGATTTGGCGGCGGCGTAATTGACCTGGCCGTACTGGCCGGCCTGGCCGTTGATCGAGCCGATATTGACGATGCGGCCGAATTTGCGGTCGTTCATGCCGTTCCACACCGCCTTGGTCATGTTGAAACAGCCGCCGAGATTGGTGTCCATGACCGCGTCCCAGGCGGTCCGGTCCATCCGCTTCATCGTGCCGTCGCGGGTGATGCCGGCATTGTTGACGACGATGTCGACGGGGCCGAGCTCGCTCTCGACCTGGGCAACGCCGGCCTGGCAGGCGTCGAGGTCTGATACGTCCCACTTATAGGCCTTGATGCCGGTGCGGTCGGTGAATTCGCGGGCCTTTTCATCGTTGCCGGCATAATTGGCGGCGACGGTGACGCCCTTGTCGCGAAGCGCGATGCTGATTGCCTCGCCTATGCCTCTGGTTCCGCCGGTGACGATTGCGACGCGTGTCATGGGCCTCTCCTCCTCTTTTTTTCTGTAAGAGGCCCTTATTGCGCGGGCAGCCAACCTTCAAGCTCGCGCCCGATCAGGCTTCGCAACATCGCCATCCCCGGCTCGCCGTCGTTGAGGCAGGGAAGACAGGCGAAGTGGGTGCCGCCGGCGGCCATGAAGGCGTCGCGGCCGCGAATCGCCAGCTCTTCCAGCGTTTCCAGGCAATCGGCGGCGAAGCCGGGCGCGAAGATCGCGACCCTCCTCACCCCCTGGCCCGGGAGTTCGGCGAGCACGCGCTCGGTGGCCGGCTCGAGCCATCTGGCGCGGCCGAATCGCGACTGGAAGGCGACGATGAGTTCGCGGCCCATCGCCTCGGCGAGCAAACGTGCCGTCTTCTGGCAGTGGCAATGATAGGGGTCGCCGAGTTTCAGGGTCCGCTGGGGCATGCCGTGGAAGCTCACGATCAGCGCCTCGGGCTTGAAATCGAGCGCCGCCAGCGACGCCTCAACCGATTGCTTCAGCGCGCCGATATAGGCCGGATCGTCATGGTAGGGTGGCAGCGTCCGCACCGCCGGCAGCCAACGCAGGATCGCGAGATGGGCGAAGGCGGCGTCGAGCGCGCTCGCGGTCGTCGCCGCGCAATATTGCGGATAGAGCGGCGCGAGCAGGATCTTCTCGCAGCCCTGGGCCTTCAGCGCGTCGATCTGCTCGCCTATGGCCGGGCGGCCGTAGCGCATGGCGTGGTCGACCAGCACCTGCTCGCCGAACGCGCCGTTCAGCGCCTTCGCCTGGCGTGCGGTAATCGCCGCCAGCGGCGAGCCCTCCTCGGTCCAGATCTGGCGATAGGCGTGGGCCGATTTGCGCGGCCGGCGGTTGAGAATGATTCCGCGCAGGATCGGCTGCCAGACCAGTGGCGGGATCTCGACGACGCGTGGATCGGAAAGGAATTGCCTGAGGTAGCGCTTCACCGCCGCCGACTCGGGCGCGTCGGGCGTGCCGAGGTTGATCAGCAGCACGCCGATTCGGGGCGCGGGGATGACGGGATGCTCCTCGGGGCGGTTCATGCCCGGGCGCCGATGACGATCGGCAGCGCGCGCACCCTTTGGCCGGTCAGCGAGAACCAGGCGTTGGCCACCGCCGGCGCGGCCGGCGGCACGCCCAGTTCGGTGAGCCCGCCCGGAGCCTCGTCGCTTTCGAGCAGCTCCACCGTCACTTCCGGCGCATCACGCAGGATCGGCAGGCCATAGGCGCCGATCGTGCGGGCGGCGACCACGCCGCCGGCGATCTCGATCGGATGGCCGGTCGCGGCCGAGACGCCGTGGACGATGCCGCCTTCGATCTGCTGCTTGACGATCTCGGGATTGACGGTCCTGCCGCAATCGACCGCGGCGACGGCGCGAAGTACCCGCAGGCGCTGCTCGCGGGTTACCTCGATCTCGACCAGGCAGGCGATGTGCGATCCGAAGGCGCTGTGGCAGGCGATGCCCATCGAGCTGCCCCGATTGCCGCCGTCCCAGCCGCCGATCGAGGTGGCGATGGCGAGGCAGCGGGCGAGGCGCGGATTGCCGCCGAGCAGCGACATGCGGAAGGCCAGCAGTTCGAGACCGGCGGCGCGGGCCAGTTCGTCGATGAAGCATTCGGTGAAATAGCAGGTGTAGCTGTGCGCGGCGCCGCGCCAGATGCCCGTTTCGATGCCGATGTCGGCGCTGGCATGGTCGATCGCGACGTTGGCGATGTCGTAGGGTGGGACCGCGCCGGCGACGGCGGCGCCGTCGGGGCGGATCAGTCGGCTGCCGGCGCCCAGCCGTTCGGCGACCAAAGCCGCGGTCGGCGGCGCAGCGATCCGGGCGTGCCAGGCCTCGAGCCGGCCCTGGCGCATCCAGCCGGTCATGATCGCGGCGGCAGCGGGGCGGAAGCTGTCGCGCTGGATTTCCTGGATGCGCGGCCATGTGAGCTGAACCGGCCGGCCCATCTTCACTGCGATGATCGCTGCCTGCTCGATCGCTGCGGTCTCCAGCTTGCGGCCATAACCGCCGCCGGCGAGCATCGGATAGAGGGTCACCCGGCCCTCGGCGAAGCCGATGGCACGGGCGGCGGCGGCGTGGGCCAGTCCCGGCGCCTGGGTCGGCGCCCAGATCTCGATCCGGTCGCCGGTGACACGGGCGGTGGCAGTGAGCGGCTCGATCGGCGCCGACGGCGCCAGGCCGATTTCATAGCGGGCGGTGACCGGGCTGGCGCCGGCAATCTCCGCGGTGACGTCGCCGGTCTCGTAGAAGCGGTCGTCGTCGTCCGCCTCGAAGGCGGCCGCGAGCGCCGCGCTGATCGAGCGGGTGCTGGGTGGATCGGGGGCAAGTTCGAAGCGCGGGTGCATCGCATCGAGCGCGCGCGCCGCGGCCCACCAATTGGTCGCCGCCACCGCCGCCCAGCCGGGGTTTTCGAACACTTTGAGCGCGCCCGGCACGGCGTCCGCCGCCGCCTTGTCGACGGCGGCGAGCCGGCTTCCCGGCGGCCCGCTCCGCACCGCCGCATAGACCATGTCGGGGAGCCGCACGTCGCCGGCGAAGCGCGCCGATCCGTCGATCTTCGACGGCAGGTCGAGGCGGGGCAGCGGCTGGCCGGTCAGGCGGTTCTGGTCGCCGCCGCGCACCGGCAGGTGGGCGGGGAGGTCGTACTGGACGGCGGCCTCGGCCAGCTCGGCGAAGGCGAGGCGCCGCCGGCCCTGCCAGACGAAGCCGTCATGGCTGTCGAGCTCCTCCCAGTTGGCGCCCCAGCGGTCGGCAGCGGCGAGGCTGAGCAGGGCGCGCCCGGCGGCGCCGGCTTCGCGCAGCGGCGCCTCGAAGGCGCGGACCGAGGTCGATCCGCCGGTCAGCATCAGCGAAGTGCGCGTCGCATAGCCGCGCGCCACCCAGCGACCGACGCCCTGGAGGAAGGACGGCAGGCCGCTTTCGTCCGCGGCCTCGCTAGCGACCAGTTCATTGGCGTAGAGCGGGCCGATCGGCGCTGGCTCGACCGCGACCGTTCGCCAGTCGGCGCCGAGCTCGTCGGCCAGGATCTGGGGCAAGGTGGTGAAGACGCCTTGGCCGATCTCGGTCTGGGGGACGGCGACCACGACCCGGCCGTCGCGGCCGATCTTGAGGAAGGCGTTGAACAGGGTCTCGCCCTCGGCGGCGCGCAGATTGGGCTCATAGCTGCGCGGCCACAGCCGCCAGGCGAGGACCAGGCCGACGCCCGTGCCGCCGCCGATCAGCAGCTGCCGGCGGCTGATCCCGCGTCCCTCTCCTACTCTCGCCATCCACCGCCTGATAAAGAGACGCGTCACGGGCCGCTAGGGCTAGCGCACTTGATTCACGCGACCTTCTTCGGCACTGGCGACGCAAAGGAGTCGGCATGGCGGCGCGTATCTTCCAGCGGTCCACGAATGCGATGCAGTCCGGCAAGGCCGGGGCGGACCAGTGGGTGCTGCAGTTCGAATCCGATCGCAGCCAGCGGCCCGATCCGCTGACCGGCTGGGCGGGCGGCGCCGAGACCCAGGCGCAGGTCCGGCTCACCTTCCCGACGCTTGAGGCGGCGCAGGCCTATGCCGCGCGCGAAGGGATCGATTTCCACCTCGTCCCGGCCGCCGAACCGCAGCTCAAGCTCCAGGCCTACGCCGACAATTTCAGATAAGGTTCGGCGCCAGCAGCAGGAGCAGCTTGACGTCAATGGCGCAGCCTTCGGCGCGCTTGCTTGCTACGAAATTGGAGACGTCCGCCAGCTTCACGCGGTGGACGACGATGTCCTCGCCCTCGACGCCGCCGCCTTCGCCGACCCGTGTCAGGCCCTCGGCGCGGACCAGGGTGAAGCCTTCCGAGACCATGCCCGGCGAGGAGTGGAAATAGCCGAGGTCGTCGAGACGATCGGCGCGATAGCCGGTCTCCTCCTCGAGCTCGCGGCCGGCGGCAATTTCGGCCGCCTCGCCCTCTTCATCGTCGCCGATCAGCCCGGCGGGGAGCTCCAGGCAGTTGCGGCCCAGCGGCACGCGATATTGCTCGATCAATATGACCTCGCCGCCCTCGACGGCAAGAATCACCGCCGCACTGATTCCGCGCGTGCGCGACACATATTCCCATTTTCCGCGCTTCCTGACGGCGAGGAAGCGGCCCTCCCAGGCCGTCTCCTCGGGCGCGTCCGGCTCGGTGGTCACAATTCGATCAGCCGGTTGGGAAGCTCGTCGGGATTGTCGGCGGCAGGCGGCAGGATTTCGGCGAGGACCGCGCCGATCCGCTCGACCGCAAGCGCCATGCCTTCGCCGGGCCGCCCCGCCTTCACCTCGTCAACCAGCACCGCCATCGCCTCGCCCCACACGGCGCCGTCGACCTGGTCGGCGATCGCCTTGTCGGCGACGATCTCGGCGCGGTGCTCGGCGATCGATAGGTAGAGGAGGACGCCGGTACGGCCGCGCGTCTTCAGCTCGCAGCTGGTCCGGAACAGTTCGATGGCGCGGCGCCGGACCCGCCGGCTCTTGGTCCGGCCCGGCGTGAGCGCCATCCGCAGGGGCTGCCAGGCGAGGACCAGCCGGACGACGAGGAAGGCACCGATCAGCTTGACGAACAGGAACAGCATCACCGTGCCGCGAGTCAGTTCGGCGTTCCAGTCGAGCAGGAAGCCCGACCAATAGTCGATCCAGCCCTGGGGCACGAAGGCCAGGGTGGCGGGCACCAGCAGCATCGCCAGCACCGCATAATGAAGGCCGACATCGTGATAAGCGTCGGAACGCGGCGCCACGACGGTGACGATCTCGCCGTCGCTGTTCGCCTCGGCCTTCTTCACCGCCTCGGCGATGTGGAGGCGATCTTCTGCCGTGATCTGGGTCATTACCATCCCCCCGAAGCGCCGCCGCCGCCGAACGAGCCGCCGCCACCGGAGAAGCCGCCTCCGCCTCCGCCGCCCCACGACGAACCTCCGCCCCCGCCCCAGGACGAGCCACCGCCGCTTCGGTGGTTCAGGCTGTTGAGCGCCATGCCGGCGAGGAACCAGCCGAGCCCGCTGCCGCGGTCCTGGCCCGGCCCCCAGACCGAGACGCCGCGGCGATAGCGGCGGCCGGCCATGCCGCGGCCGATCATCGGCAACAGGATGAAGAAGATCACGACCATCCAGATGATGAACGGGAAGGGCGAGCCGCCGCGATGGCGGCTCTGCTGCTGCCGTTCCGCCTGGGCGGCCTGCACCGCGCGCTGCTCGGCGGCCTCGGGCGGCGCCTGGAACTGGGCGATGATCGAGTCGGCGCCGGCCAGGATGCCGCCCGCATAATCGGGCGGATTCGCCCGGAAATGCGGGGTGATCACATTGCGGATGATCTGGCCCGACAAGGCGTCGGTCATGATCCCCTCGAGGCCCTGGCCCACCTCGATCCGCATCTTGCGTTCGTTGAGCGCGATCAAAAGGATGGCGCCATTGTCGGCATCCCTGTTGCCGAGCGCCCATCTGCGTCCAAGCTCATAACCGTAATCCTCAACCGTCAGGCCGTCGAGGCTGCTGACCGTGACGACGACGAGCTGGCGGCTGGACGCCCGTTCGAGCGCCTCCAGCCGCTGGCTGAGCTGCGCTTCCTGCGCAGGATTCAGAAGGTCGGCCTGGTCGACGACCCGGCCGCTGAGCGGCGGGAAGTCCACCGCCAAGGCCGGGCTGGCAAAGAGAAAGACGAAAGCAACTAGGAGGGCGCGGATCATCGGCCGGAGACTTTCGCATTGCTGGGTGCCGCCGTCAGGGCGGCGATGATCGCCCTCGTCCCGGTCTGGATGCCGTCGTGCCAGCGGCTGGCGCGGAATTGGGGCACGAGGTCGCGGTCTATGATTTCCTGCGCCCGTTGATTGGTCAGGGTCGAGGTCAGGCCGCGGCCGACCTCGATGCGCACACGGCGCTCCTCCGGCGCGACGACCAGCAGGACGCCGTTACTCCCTCCCGCCTGGCCGATCCGCCAATGGTTGCCGAGGTCGCGGCTGTAGCCCTCGATGTCCCGCCCGCCGAGACTGGGGACGGTGACGACGACGAGCTGGTCGGTCGTCCGCCGTTCGAGCCCCTCCAGCTCGGCGCTAAGGCCCGCTTCCTGGGCCGGCGTCAACAGATCGGCGCTGTCGACCACCCGGCCGTTCAGCGCGGGAAAATCGACGGCTGCAGTCGCTGGCGCCGTCGCGGGGGCGGCCTTCGCCGGCGCCGGAGCCGCCGCAACCGGGGCGGCCCCCGACCGGTTCGCTTCCGCCGGCTTGGTCGCGCCGCCGCAGGCGACCAGAGCCGCCGCCAGAACCGGGATGAGGAGAGACGTCTTCACCGCGGTTCCGGCCCTCGACCGGCGGGTCACTGCTGGTTGCCGAAATTCACCGTCGGCGCGCGCTGGGAGGCTTCGTCCGCCTGGAATGGCGCCATCGGGCGCGAGCCGTAGATGACTCGGGCGCCGATCACCGACGGGAAGGTCCGTATCTCCGTATTATAGGCCTGCACCGCTTCATTGTAGAGTTGGCGCGCGCGCAGAATTCGGTTCTCAGTTCCCTCGAGCTGGTCCTGCAGCGTCAGGAAATTCTGGTTGGTGTGAAGCTCGGGATAGGCTTCCTGGAGCCGCTGCAGCGAAAGCGTCAGCTGCGCCTGGGCGGCCGCGAAGCGGTTGACCGCATCCGGATCGGTCAGCTGGTCGGGCGTCACGGTGATCCGGGTCGCATTCGCCCGGGCCTCGGTCACCTCGCGCAGCACGGTGCGTTCCTGGGTCGCGGCGGCGCGGACGGTATTGACCAGATTGGGGATGAGGTCGGCGCGGCGCTGGTAATTGTTCTGGACGTCGGCCCATTTGGCCTTGGCGTTTTCCTCTGCCGTCGGGATCGAATTCACCCCGCAGGCGGTCAGAAACAGGATGACGGGCATAAGCACGGCAAGGATGCGGGTGCGGTTCATTCGAAGCCACTCCTTCAATTCAGGCGAGAGTGGACGTAAGCATTCCAAATCGGCTCCGCAACGGGGAGGCCAAAATGCTCAGGGAATTCCGTGAATTCGTGATGCGGGGAAACGTCCTCGATCTCGCCGTGGCGGTGATCATCGGCGCCGCCTTCGCCAAGATCGCCACCTCGCTGACCGAGGACATCATCATGCCGGTGGTCGGCGCGATCTTCGGCGGCCTCGATTTCTCCAGCTATTTCGTCCTGCTCGGGCCGGTGCCGCCAGCCTATCACGGGTCGATGACCGATTATGCGGCCCTGAAGGCCGCCGGCGCCCCGGTGCTCGGCTGGGGCGAGTTCGTCACCGTCGTCATCAACTTCCTGATCCTCGCGTTCATCATCTTCCTGCTGATCCGCTCGGCGAACCGGATGATGGCGAAGCGCGAAGAGGCGCCGGCCGAAGCGCCCGAGGCCGCTGACGTCGCCCTCTTGCGGGAAATCAGGGACGAGCTTCGGAAGCGGGCCTGAATCGGCGCTCACTTCACATTAATCCCCGATTCCCTATATAGGGAGGTGCCGGGCTTGCCCGGCTATGGCGATAAAGTGCTGCGTGAAATAGGCACAGCGGACCCGGGGGCAGTACCCGGCGGCTCCACCAAATGTCCCGGCGAAAGCCGGGAAGTCTGATGGGGCCGAACCAGGATCGACGTGTGTTGAAAGGCGTAGTTTTTGCCCGGCCTGAATGCGCCGTAAAACCGTTCAAAACCACAAGTGCCAACGATAACGAGGCGCTCGCGATTGCCGCGTAACAAGGTCCTCACGGACTGAGTTACTAAGGACAAAAGCGCGGTTCGGGCCGCACCGGGCAACAGAAGCGGATTCCAGCGGTACGGGGAGCACCGGGCAACAGAAGCTCCCCACCTCTCCACGCGCGACGCCTCGTCCAATGGTCGTTTTCCCCTTAATTTCCAGTCTTGGGAACTAGTTGGGCCCCGCGACATTGATGCCCGTCATCAACAGGGAGACGCACATCATGAAGAAATCCATCTTGCTCGCTGCCGCCGCCGTCCTGGCGCTCGCCGCCTGCGGCCGCAGCCCCGAGGGTCAGAATGTCGAGAACACCTTCGAGAACCAGGCGGATGCGATCGAGAACCAGGCGGACGTGCTCGAGAATCAGGCGGACAACGCCGTCGGCGCCACCGAGGACCGGCTCGAAAATCGCGCTGACGCGATGGAGAACCGGGCCGACGCCGTCCGCGAGGAAGGCGACACCAAGGCCGACGCGGCCGACGCCAACCATCAATAAATAAGGCCGGCGCCAGCCGGACAAAAAAAGGGGCCCCGTTCGGGGCCCCTTTTCATTCGGGTCGGACGATCAGTCGTCGTCGCGGGTCAGGAAGGCGGGCGCGAATTCGGGCGCGGGGCCGTCATCGTTGCTGCGCTCCGGACGCGGACCGCGGTCGCCGCCGTCGCGGCGCGGGCCGCGGTCACGGCCGCCACCGCCACCGCCACCGCCACCGCCGCCATCGCGGCGCGGGCCGCGATCACGACCGCCGCCGCCGTCGCGCCGGGGACCACGATCCCCGCGGTCGCCGCGGTCGCTGCGTTCACCGCGCGGACGCTCCTCGCGGGGCGGACGCGTGTCTTCCAGTTCGGCGCCGGTCTCCTGGTCGACGACGCGCATCGACAGGCGAACCTTGCCGCGCGGATCGATCTCGAGGACCTTGACCTTGACTTCCTGGCCCTCGGCCAGCGCATCGCGGACATTCTCGACCCGCTCGTTCCTGATTTCGGAGACATGGACGAGGCCGTCCTTGCCGCCCATGAAATTCACGAACGCGCCGAAATCGACGATGTTGACGACCTTGCCCTGATAGACCTTGCCGACCTCGGGCTCCTCGACGATGCCCTGGATCCAGCGGCGGGCCGCTTCGATCTGCGACAGGTCGGACGAGCTGATCTTGATCACGCCCTCGTCGTCGATGTCGACCTTGGCGCCGGTCTCGGCGACGATCTCGCGGATCACCTTGCCGCCGGTGCCGATGACGTCGCGGATCTTCGCCTTGTCGATCTGCATCGTCTCGATCCGCGGCGCGTGAGCCGAAAGCTCCTCGCGGGTGTGATCGAGCGCCTTGGCCATTTCGCCGAGAATGTGGGCGCGGCCTTCATTCGCCTGGGCGAGCGCGACCTTCATGATCTCCTCGGTGATGCCAGCGATCTTGATGTCCATCTGCAGCGAGGTGATGCCCTCGGACGTGCCGGCGACCTTGAAGTCCATGTCGCCGAGATGATCCTCGTCGCCGAGGATGTCGCTGAGCACCGCGAAGTCCTTGCCTTCGAGGATCAGGCCCATGGCGATGCCGGAGACCGGCCGCTTCAAGGGCACGCCGGCGTCCATCATCGACAGCGAGCCGCCGCACACCGTCGCCATCGACGAGGAGCCGTTGGACTCGGTGATGTCGGAGAGAACCCGGATCGTATAGGGGAACTCCTCCTTTGTCGGGAGCACTGCGTGCAGCGCCCGCCACGCCAGCTTGCCGTGGCCGACGTCGCGGCGCGAGGGCGCCCCGAACCGGCCAACTTCGCCAACCGAATAGGGCGGGAAGTTATAGTGCAGCATGAAATGCTCGTAGCTGAGGCCGGTGAGGCCATCGATCATCTGCTCGCTCTCGCGGGTGCCGAGCGTGGTGGTGCAGATGGCCTGGGTCTCGCCGCGGGTGAACAAAGCCGACCCGTGGGTGCGCGGCAGGAAGCCGACCATCGCCTCGATCGGACGAATTTGGCTGGTGCTGCGTCCGTCGATCCGCTGGCCGTCCTTGAGGATGGCGCCGCGGACGATTTCGGCCTCGAGCTTCTTCATCAGCTTGCCCGCGGCCATCTGGTCCTGGGGCGCCGCGTCGGCGAACGCTTCCTTGGCCTTGGCGCGGGCGTCGCCCAGCGCATTCTGGCGGGCCGATTTGTCGGTCAGCTTGTAGGCGGCGGCGATGTCGGCACCGATCAGGTCCTTCAGCTTTTTCTTGGCGGTGCTGAGATCGGCCTGCTCGGCCATTTCCCAGGGATCCTTGGCGGCCTTCTCGGCGAGCTTGATGATCGCGTCGATCACCTTCTTCGATTCGCGATGGGCGAACATGACGGCGCCGAGCATGATCTCTTCCGAAAGCTCCTTGGCTTCGGATTCGACCATCATCACCGCATTGTGGGTGGCGGCGACGATCAGGTCGAGTTCGCCTTCCTTGACCTGCTCCATCGACGGATTGAGCAGATACTCGCCGTCCTGGTAGCCGACGCGGGCGGCGCCGATCGGGCCCATGAAGGGAACGCCCGAAATGGTGAGCGCGGCCGAAGCGGCGATCAGAGCGAGGATGTCGGATTCGGTCTCGCCGTCATAGGACAGAACCTGGGCGATAACGTTGATCTCGTTGTAGAAGCCCTCGGGGAAGAGGGGACGGATCGGCCGATCGATGAGACGCGAGGTCAGCGTCTCCTTTTCGGTGGCGCCGCGCTCCCGCTTGAAGAAGCCGCCCGGGATGCGCCCGGCTGCCGAGAATTTTTCCTGATAGTGGACGGTCAGCGGGAAGAAATCCTGCCCTTCCTTGACCGAGCGTGCGGCGGTGACCGCGCACAGGACGACGGTTTCGCCGAGGGTCGCGAGCACCGCGCCGTCGGCCTGGCGGGCAACCCTGCCCGTTTCGAGGGTCAGCGTCTTGCCGCCCCACTCGATTTCAACTTTCTTCGTGTCAAACATGTGGTTTTCCTTGCCGAACCCCGCGGCCATATGCGGCGGGGGCCTCGATTGCGGGCGATTTCGCCCGACTTTCCCGGACCCTTATGGTCCGTCCCCGGCGCCGCCGAATTGCGGGCGCCGGATAGACGAAGCGGCCCGCATGGGGCCGCCTCGAATTCTTATTTGCGAAGGCCGAGCTTCGCGATCAGTGCGGTGTAGCGCTCCGCATCCTCGCGCTTCAGAAAGTCGAGGAGCGAGCGGCGCTTGTTGACCAGCATCAGCAGGCCGCGCCGGCTGTGATTGTCCTTGGCGTGGGTCTTGAAATGCTCGGTCAGGTTGACGATCCGCTCGGTGAGGATCGCGACCTGCACCTCGGGAGAACCCGTGTCGCCCGACTTGCGGGCATTATCGTTGATCAATTCCTGCTTGCGCTCGGCTGTTACCGACATCGTCCATTCCTTTCAAAAAACTAGAGGTTGAAGCCGCGCACCACGCGAAGTTCACCTTCGCCAAGCTCCACGAGCGCAACCGGAACAGACGCGTCGGTCGCAAGATGAAGCCCCGGCATTGCGGAGATCCCGATCACTTTGCGCCCCTGGCGGAGCGCCCCTGCCTGATCGGGGGTGACGGGAAGAGCCGGGATGTCGTCCAGCCCTGCCGCCAATGGCAAGAGTGCCTGTTCAAGGGTGCGGCCCTTAGCGGCTTCGTCCAATATGTCCAGCGAAATCGCCGATTCAAGGGTGAACGGTCCCGCCTTGGTCCGCCTGAGCATGGTGACGTGCCCGACAGTGCCAAGCGCCCTGGCGATGTCGCGTGCCAGACTGCGGATATAGGTGCCCTTCGAGACGCGGGCCCATAGGGTGATCTCATCTATCGGTTCGTAGCCGGGGGCGGAAACGATCTGGAGGTCGAAGACCTGAACCTCTCGCGTTTCCGGTTCAACCGCCTTTCCCTCCCGAGCCAGGTCATAGGCTCGTCGCCCGTCTATCTTGAGGGCTGAATAAACGGGCGGCACCTGTTGCAGCACCCCGACAAAATCGCCGAGATAGTCTTCGACTTCCGCAAAGTCGGGTAGCTTCGGTGACGTTGCAACGACCTTTCCCTCGGCGTCCAGCGTATCGGTCTCGCTGCCGAAGGCGATGGTGAACTCGTAGACTTTGTCGGCGTCCAGCATCCGCCCGCTAAGCTTGGTCGCTTCGCCGATGGCGACCGGCAGGACGCCACTGGCCAGCGGATCGAGGGTGCCGCCATGGCCGACCTTGACCTTTGGATAGCCGCCTTCGCGGAGCGCGCGCTTGACCTTGCCGACGACCTGGGTCGAGGTCGGTCCAACGGGTTTGTCGATGATCAGCCAGCCGTGCACGGCGGCAGGCTTAGAGATTTGGATGGTGTCTGTCAGCGGCGCGGCTTGAAGTCGTCGCGGCGGATCGGGCGGCCTTCGTCATCCTCGTCCTTGCCCTCGAAATAGGCGATGGGCAGGCTGAAATCGCGGGCCGAGACCGGGGGCGCGTCGGCCTGGCCGGCGGCGATGAGCGCGAAAGCGGTGAAAAGCGAGCTGACCATAGAAGAATTCCCCGTCTACTTCCCCGATGTGGGGTGTCGCGGGCGCGGTTCAACCGCCTCTGCGAACAGGCCTTAATCCGGCGTCGGCAAGGCCTGCAGCCAGGCGACCAGGGCCGCCGCCAGCGCGATCCGATGGTCCGAGAAGCTGTGATCGGTTTCCATATTTATCGCGGTCACGGCGCGGCCGCCGGCGGCGCGCGCCCGGGCGGCCAGATCGGCCGAATCGCGGCCGCCGCCGCGGCTCGCACCGACGACCAGCAGCGGGCGCGCGGCGAGCACCGGCATCAATGCGCGAAGCCCGAGCGTCGTCCCACCGGCCTGAATCTCGGCGATGATCGCATCGATGCTGGTGCCGGCGAGCGGCGGCATGTCGCCGGCAAGCTCCTGGTCGATCATCGCCTGGCGCCGCACGGGATCGGCGAGCGCCGGCCCCTCGGCGCCGATGTCCCAGGCGTCGATCATCGCCGTGGCGAGCACGTTCCCGTCGGCGCTGACCCGCGCCGCCATGAATCCTCCCATCGAATGGCCGGCAACCACGATCCGGCGCGGGTCGATCCGGTAGCGCGCGACATTTTCGGACCGGCGCAGGAAAGCCAGAGCGTTGCGGCTGTCCTCGACGGCGTGGGCGAAGGAGAAGGCGCCCGGGCTTCCCCACGAGCCGCGATAGTGGAGCGTCAGAACGTTCCAGCCGGCGCGGCGCGCGGCTTGGGCGAGGTCGAGATTCTGCTCGTTGCCGGGGAAGCCGTGAAGGAAGAGCATGGTCGGGTGCGGCGCGCTTCCCGAGGCGAGATATAAGACCGCGTTCATCGCGCCGTCGCCGCTGGGCAGGACGAAGGCGGCCATCGCGGCGGGTGTCGTCGGATTGGGCACCGGGTCGGTGGTGACGGCGGCCGGAGCGCTCTGCGCCCAGGCGGGCGCACTTGCGAACGCCAGTGCCGTAGCCAGCCCGATCGTCGAGAAAAGTCTCATCCCCACCCCCTTATTCGCTTTTTTCAGCGCGCCCCGGTCGCGGCCCGGGTCAGGCTGAGCCGGAGCTGCTCGCCGTCGACCTCGGCGATCCGGTCCATGAAATGGCGGCGGCAGAGCGAGATGTAGCGGTCGTTGCCGCCGATCTCGATCGAGGCGCCTTCCTTCACTGCCCTTCCGTCCTCGTCGACGCGCAGGTTCATCGTCGCCTTGCGCCCGCAATCGCAGACAGCCTTCAGTTCGACCAACGTGTCGGCGAGCGCCAGCAGATGGGCGCTGCCCTCGAACAAATTGGCCTGGAAATCGGTACGCAGGCCATAAGCGAGGACCGGGATGTCGAGTTCGTCGCAGATCGAGGCAAGCTGGACGACCTGGGCGCGGGTGAGGAACTGGGCCTCGTCGAGCAGGATGCAGTGGAGCGCGCGCTTCTTCAGCTCTTCCTCGACTTCGGCGCGGATGTCGGTGCGGTTGTCATAGAGGTTGCCGCCGGTGCTGAGGCCGATGCGCGACGCGATCATGCCCTGCGCGACGCGGTCGTCGATCGCGGCGGTGTAGAGCATGGTCTCCATGCCGCGCTCGCGATAGTTGAAGTCCGCCTGCAGCAGGGTGGTCGATTTCCCCGCATTCATCGACGCGTAGTAGAAATAGAGCTTGGCCATGCGCCCGTTCTAGCGCGATGGCCGTGCTTTGAAAGCGCGCGTGTCAGGGCGTGCCCGAGCGCCTCCGCGGCGGCTCATGGGACAGGGTCACGCTCGCGATCAGGCAGCGCCAGCCGCCGGCGCGAAGCGCGCTGTTCCGGTCGAAATAGCCTCCGGGGGAGGGCTCGAAGCGGAGCGCGGCGCTTCGGGTCAGGCGCGTGCAATTGTCCTCGACGCGGGCATAATACCATTGGCCGTCATAGGCGCGGATGTAGACCCCGCGCTGGGGATCGGCGACGGCTTCGAGATAGCGGCCCATCTGGCGAATGCGCGCTTCGGGAGGAGCACTATGGCTGTCGGTCGGCGGGCTGGCCGGGAGAGCCGTGGCGCCGAGCAACAGGGCCGCGATCATGGGGGTTCTGATCATCACGCGTTCCTCCTGTCTTTCCTCCTCCATGCCCAGTGGAGATTAACCGGGGCTGAGCGTCAGCTTAGGGGCAGTCCCAAAAGGGTAACGATCAGCCGCACCGGCGGCTCCACCACCGCGGCGACCAGGTTCAGCCGGGGCGCCAGCAAGGGCAGCGCCACCAGCAGGAACAGGAGGAAGGGAAAGCCGAAGCGGCCGAGGCTGGCATAGCGCGCCGCCATCGGCCGCGGCAGCAGTCCTTCGACGACATGGGCGCCGTCGAAGGGCGGGATCGGCAGCATATTGAACACCGCCAGGAAGACGTTGATGATCAGGAAATTGGCGACGTTGTAGACGATGAACAGCCACAGGACGGTGTCGCCCGGCGCAAGCCAGCGTATCCCCGCCAGGGCGAAGGCCGCCAGGACGGCGAGCAGCAGGTTCATTCCCGGCCCGGCCAGAGCCACCAGCATCATGTGAAGGCGCGGGTTGCGGAGCCGGTGCGGCACCACCGGCACGGGCTTGGCCCAGCCGAAGATCGGCGCGCCAGCGACGGCCAGCGCCAGCGGCAGGGCGACGGTGCCGATCGGATCGACATGGCGCAGCGGGTTGAGGCTCAGCCGGCGCTTGCGCCGCGCGGTCGGGTCGCCGAAGGCGTTGGCCACCCAGCCGTGCGAGACCTCGTGAAGCACGATGGCGAAGACGAGGGGAATTACCCAGGTAGCGATCCGGAACAGGATATTATCGGGGTTCATGCGCCGCCTTAGGCCATTCCCGCGCCAGGATCGAGAACAGGACGGTGTCGCGGACATGGCCGGTCCAGGTGATGCGGTCGGCGCGGATCACGCCCTCGCGCACCGCGCCGATCTTGGCCAGAGCCGCTTGGCTGCGGCCGTTGCGCGCGTCGACCCGGAACTCGATCCGGCGAAAGCCGCAATCGACGGCGCGGCCGATCATCAGATCCTTGACGATGGCGTTGAAACCGGTGCCGCGCATCTCTGGTATGTAGTAAGTGCAGCCGATCTCCAAAACCCGCCGCTCGTCGTCGATGCCGAGGAAGCTGCTCATCCCCACCAGATCCTCGCCACGGAAGAGGGCGAAGCTCCGCCAGTCCGGCCGGGCGCGGATGACGTCGAAATTCGCATCGAAATGGTCGGGATCGAAGGAGGTCGAATAGATCGGCCAGATGGCGAGGTCCTGGGCGCAGGCCGCCTTCAGCGCCGCCCGATGTGCCTCGGCGAGCGGCTCGAGGCGAACCTCGCCGTCCGCCATCGGATCGCCGAGGTTCACGCTTCCTCGTCGCCCTTCAGATCCTGTGCGACCTTGGGAGCGCGCAGCAACTGGTCGATATAGCTGCCTTCGTCGAAGCTCTCGTCGAGCAGGAATTTGAGCTTGGCGGCATATTTGGTGTTCACCCGCCGCGCGACCTCGCTCTGGAGGTAGGCGGTGTTGGTGCGCAGCGCCTTCAGAACCGCCTCGGCGTTGGCGCCGAGCAGGGGGATGACGAAGGTGGTGGCGTGCCTCAGGTCCGGCGACATCCGCACTTCGGTTACCGACACGAGATGGCTGGCCAAAGTCTCGTCATGGACGTCGCCGCGCATCAGGATTTCGGAAAGCGCATGGCGCACCTGTTCGCCGACGCGGAGCAGGCGGACCGAGCGGCCTTCTTTGGTTTCTGTTAGGCGGGCCATTGTCCGGATCGTTTTCCCTCTCCCGCGAGCGGGAGAGGGTGATTGTTACAGGGTCCGTTCGCGTTCCTCGACTTCGTAGGTCTCGAGGAAGTCGCCCGGCTTGATGTCGGTATGGCCTTCGAAGGTCACGCCGCATTCGAGGCCGGCGCGCACTTCGGCGACGTCGTCCTTGAACCGCCGGAGCGACGCGATCGAGCCGTTGTAGACGATGACGTCCTCGCGGGTGATGCGTGCGCGCAGCGCTTTGCGGATGAAGCCTTCGGTGACGAGCAGGCCCGCCGCCTTGCCGTGCTTGCCGGCGGAGAAGACCTCGCGGACTTCGGCGCGACCGACGACATTCTCAATCATCAGCGGGCCGAGCTCGCCGGCCATCGCCGCCTTCACCGCGTCGGTGAGGTCGTAGATGACGTCGTAATATTGCATGGCGACGCCGTCGCGCTCGGCGATTTCGCGCGCCTTGGCATTGGCGCGGACGTTGAAGCCGATGATCGGCGCGCCCGAAGCCTTGGCCAGGGTGACGTCGCTCTCGGTGATGCCGCCGACGCCGGCGTGGAGCACGCGGGCCTTGATATCGTCGTTGGAGATCTTGTTGACAGCGCTGACGATCGCCTCGACCGAGCCTTGGACGTCGCCCTTGATGACGAGCGGGAATTCGATCGCCTGCTTTTCCTTCAAGGCCGAGAACATGGTGTCGAGGCTGGCCGGCGCCGATGTCGTCCGCTTGCGGTCGATCACGCTCTGGCGATAGGCGGCGACCTCGCGGGCGCGGGCCTCGTTCTCGACGACGCTGAGCGTATCGCCGGCCGACGGCACGCCGGACAGGCCGAGCACCTCGACGGGAACGCTGGGCCCGGCTTCCTTCACCTGGCGGCCCTTGTCGTCGATCATCGCCCGCACCTTGCCGGAGATCGGCCCGGCGACGAAGATGTCGCCGACCTTGAGCGTGCCGCGCTGGATGAGGACGGTGGCGAGTGGGCCGCGGCCCTTGTCGAGCTTGGCCTCGACCACGGCGCCTTCGGCGGCGCGGTCGGGATTGGCCTTGAGCTCGAGCAGCTCGGCCTGGAGCCCGATCGCCTCGAGCAGTTTGTCGAGGCCGGTCTTCTTCAGCGCCGAGACCTCGACGTCCTGCACGTCGCCGGACATCTCCTCGACCATCACTTCGTGCTGGAGCAGCTCCTCGCGGATTTTCTGGGCATTGGCCCCCGGCTTGTCGATCTTGTTGATCGCCACGATCATCGGCACGCCGGCCGCCTTGGTGTGGTTGATCGCCTCGACCGTCTGCGGCTTCAGCCCGTCATCGGCCGCCACCACCAGGATGACGATATCGGTGACATTGGCGCCGCGGGCGCGCATCTCGGTGAAGGCTTCGTGGCCCGGCGTATCGAGGAAGGTGACCTTCGATTTGTCGGGCAGCGACACCTGATAGGCGCCGATATGCTGGGTGATGCCGCCGGCCTCGCCGGAAACGACATTGGCGCCGCGGATCGCGTCGAGCAGGCTGGTCTTGCCGTGGTCGACATGGCCCATGATCGTGACCACCGGCGGGCGCGGCTGCAGCGTCTCGGCGGGATCGACATCCTCCTCGGTCTGGATGTCGGCGTCGGCCTCGCTGACGCGCTTGATGTTGTGGCCGAACTCGGTGACCAGCAATTCGGCCGTGTCCTGGTCGATCACCTCGTTGACGGTGACCGGCATGCCCATCTTGAACAGGGATTTGACCAGATCGGCGGCCCGCTCGGCCATGCGGTTGGCGAGCTCGCCGACCGTGATCGCCTCGGGAACGACGACGTCGCGGACCTGCTTCGCCGACGGGCCGGCCTGCTGGTGGGCGCGCTTTTCCTTCTCGCGCGAACGGCGCAGCGCCGCCAGCGAGCGAGCGCGGGCGTCGCCATCATCGCCCAAAGCGCGGCTGACGGTGAGCTTGCCGGACTGGCGGCGATCGTCGCGCCCGCGGGCCGGGCGGGCCGGCTCGGGGCGCTTGGCCGGCGCGTGGCCATGCTTGGGCCGGGCATGGCCGGGGCGGCGATCTTCTTCCTCGTCGGCAACCGGCGCGGTCACCGCAGGTTCGGCGGGGGCGGGCTCGGAGGCTCGCTTGGCCTCTTCCTCGGCCTGGATGCGGGCTGCTTCCTGGCGCTCTTCCTCGGCCTTGCGGTTTTCCTCGGCGCGGCGCTTTTCGTCCTCGGTCGCGGCCTGGGCCTGCTTCTCCTCGCGGCGCCGTGCCTCCTCGGCCTGGCTCAGCCGGGCTTCCTCGGCCTCGCGCAGCAATTTCTCCTGCAATTCCTTGCGGGTGGTGGGATCGTCGGCGGGACGCGGGGCGGGCTTGGGCGCGGGGGCCGGCTCCGGGGCGCGCGCGACCGGCTCGGGCGCCGCGACGGGCTCCGGCTTGGGCGCTTCAACTTCGCCCGGGCGGCCGAGAATGCGGCGCTTCTTGACCTCGACCACGACGGTGTTGGACCGGCCATGGCTGAAGCTCTGCTTCACCTTGCCCGTCTCGACCGTGCGCTTCAGGCCCAGAGGCGCGCGCGTGCCCAGCTTCGGCTTGTCTGTCGTCTCGCTCATTTAAACCCTTCACTCATATTCACAGCCGACGCGTCCGGCGCCTCCGAAGCGGCCCCTAGCCCAGCATCACGTCCGATAAAAGCGCGCCACCGCCCAAGCGCATGGTCGACACGCGCCGCTGCAGCCCGATCGATGATGGCGGCGTGTACCACATTCTCGCGGCCAAGCGCCAACGACAATATGGCCCTTCCCACCGGCAAAACCAGCCCCTGCCGGCCGCTGCCCTCTTCGTCGCGGCCGACCCGCCAGCTCTGGTCGAGCTTGCGGCGACCCTCGTCGCTGGCGTCGCCGGCGTGGAGCAGGGTGGCGACCTGGCCCTTGCGGGCGGCGGTGTCTATCCGGTCGGAACCGGTCACCAGATTGCCCGCCTTGGCCTCGAGCCCGAGCCTGTCGAGCGCCGCTTTGGCCAAGGCCGACTCGATCCGCGCGCCGAGATCGGCGGGGATGTCGATCTCGCTGGTCTTGAAGGCGCGGGCGAGCGCCCCTTTCAATTGGCCCTTGGCGTGGGCCGCATCCAGGGTGGCGCGGTCGACGCCGATCCAGGCGCCGCGGCCAGGTGCCCGGGCGCGCACGTCCGGCCCGATCTCGCCGTCCGGCCCGAGGGCCAGGCGAATCAGGTCATCCCGGGCGGCATGGGAGCCGCTCAGGATGCACTTGCGCTCGGGCGTGTGGCTTACGCCGGCTTGATCATTGCGAGGATTCCGCAACAGCGTCCTCCCCGGCCTTGGCGTCCTCGTCTTCGAACCAGTGGGCGCGGGCGGCCATGATGATCTCGTTGCCCTGTTCGTCGGTGAGGCCGTAATCGGCGAGAATTCCGCCCTTGTCCTCGGACCGGTTGCTCTCGCGCTGGCGGCGCTGCTCCGGGCGCTTCTTCTGGACCAGCTCATCGGTGGCGAGGTCGGCGAGGTCGTCGAGCGTCAGGATCTTGGCCTTGCCCAGGGTTACCAGCATCGCCTCGGTGAGATAGGGCATTTCGGCGAGCTCGTCGGAAACGCCCATGGCGCGGCGTTCCTCGCGGGCGGCCTCTTCCTGGCGCTGCAGCGCCTCGGCGGCGCGGCTCTGCAGCTCGGTCGCCAGCTCGTCGTCGAAGCCTTCGATCGACGACAGCTCGTCGAGCTCGACATAGGCGACTTCCTCGAGCGCGCCGAAGCCCTCGGCGACCAGCAATTGGGCGAGCGTCTCGTCGACGTCGAGCTCCTTCTGGAACAACTCGGAACGCTCGACGAACTCGCGCTGGCGCTTCTCGCTGGCGTCGGCCTCGGTCATGATGTCGATGGCCGAGCCGGTCAGCTGGCTGGCGAGGCGGACATTCTGGCCGCGGCGGCCGATGGCGAGGCTCAACTGGTCGTCGGGGACGACCACCTCGATCCGGCTTTCCTCCTCGTCGATGACGACGCGGGCGACGGTCGCCGGCTGGAGGCCGTTGACGACGAAGGTGGCGAGGTCCTCGCTCCACGGGATGATGTCGATCTTCTCGCCCTGCAGTTCCTGGACCACCGCCTGGACGCGGCTACCCTTCATGCCGACGCATGCGCCGACAGGATCGATCGAGCTGTCGTGGGAAAGGACGCCGATCTTGGCGCGGCTTCCCGGATCGCGGGCGGCGGCCTTGATCTCGATGATGCCGTCGTAAATTTCGGGCACTTCCTGGGCGAACAGCTTCTTCATGAAATCGGGGTGGGCTCGCGACAGGAAGATCTGCGGGCCTCTGTTCTCGCGGCGGACGTTGAGGATCAGCGACCGGGTGCGGTCGCCGACGCGCAAGATCTCGCGCGGGATCTGCTGGTCGCGGCGGATGACACCCTCGGCTCGGCCCAGGTCGACGACGACATGGCCGAATTCGACCCGCTTGACGACGCCGGTGATGATCTCGCCGGTGCGGTCCTTGAACTCCTCGAACTGGCGCTCGCGCTCGGCGTCGCGGACCTTCTGGAAGATGACCTGCTTGGCGGCTTGGGCGGCGATGCGGCCGAACTCGATCGGGGGCAGCGGGTCGACGATGAAGTCGCCCAGGGCGGCGCCGGGCTGCAACTTCTGCGATTCCTCCAGGCTCACCTGCTTGAAATAGTCCTCGACCTCTTCGACCACCTCGACGACGCGCCACAGGCGAAGGTCGCCCGAGGTCGGATCGAGCTTGGCGCGGATGTCGTTCTCGGCGCCGTAGCGGGCGCGGGCGGCGCGCTGGATCGCGTCCTCCATCGCCTCGATGACGATCATGCGGTCGATCAATTTCTCGCGCGCCACGGCGTCGGCGATCGCGATCAGCTCGGCCTTGTTGGCGGAAACGGCGCCGGGCGCGCCGGGAGCGGCAGTAGCCATGGTCAGTCCTGTCCTTCTTTTTCGATGTCTTCGAGTTCGATTTCTTCGATTGAATCGGCGCCCTCCGCGCTGAGCGGGGCGGTCGCGCGGATGAGTCTGTCGGTCATCAGCAATTTGGCGTTGCGGATCGCCGCGAACGGGACCGCGGTCTCACCGAGCCCGTCGACGTCAATTCGCACGGCGCCGCCGTCGACCCCGATCAGGTCGCCGGACAGCTGCTTGCGGCCGCCCATCGGCTCGACCAGGTGGATGCGGGCCTCGTGCCCCTTCCAGTCGTCATAATCGGCGAGGCGGGTCAGCGGCCGGTCGATGCCGGGCGAGCTGACCTCGAGCCGATAGCTTTCCTCGATCGGATCCTTGCCCTGCTCCTCGAGCTGGTCGAGCATGTCGGACAGGCGCCGCGACAGCCGGGCGCAATCCTCGAGGGTCAGCTGGCGCGTGTCGGGCCGTTCGGCCATCACTTGCAGGGTAGGATCGGAGGCGCCGCCGGTCATCTTGACGCGCACCAGCCTCAGCCCTTCGGCTTCGGCTTCGGGCTCGATCAATTTCACCAGTTCGGCGATGTCCGCCATGCGCGCTCCACAAGAACAAGGACCTTCGGCGCCGGCCCCGTCCCCGGGACCAGCCTCAACGTCTGACGATGTCGAGAAAGGTGAGCGCTATATAGGCGCGAGCGATGGAAGCGGCAAGCGGCGAATGACTCCGGCTTCGTTGAGGCCCTATCGCCGCTGCCGTGCCGTCGCCGGGTCGGTGATCGGCGACCGGGCCTTAAGCTCTTCCATGCTGCGGACGCTGAGCTGAGCCCATTGATGGAAGAGTTGCTCGAAATCGGCCTGGTTCGAGACGCTGGTGCGCATGCCGACTGTATTGTCGCCGGCGGTCCGGCGGTCGAAGGCGCGGCCGAGCAGCGCTCTTGTCTCTGAATCCCGCGCCTCGAGCACCAAGGTGGCTTCGCCCGCCTCGACCGAATAAGTGCGACTCCGTCCGGCAGTCATCTGGTCGGGCGCGTTGACGAAGAGGTCGAAGACGCCGGTGCGCAGGCGAAGCACGTCCGGACCGGGTTGAGTCACGACCTCATAACCGGCCCGTCGATAGGCTTCCGCGAAAATCTCTTCGAATCCGGTCCGCACCCGCTCGGCCGCCGCGGTCATGTCGCTATTGGTGATACGGCCGGTCCTCGTGCCCGAATTGTAGTTGCGCTGCCAGTTGCGGCGGAACGCGACTTCGGTCGGGTCGAGCATAACCTTGGTGTAGGACCGGAAATCGACCCCCGGCATGAGATAGGCCGCATCGAGGCGCGCGCCCTGGACCTTGACCAGGCCTTCCAGCGCACTTTCCTCCTGCGCCGCCAGCGGCGCAACCGCCATTGCGGCGAGGACGATCGACAGGGTCAGCTTGTTCATCGGGGGCGCTCCGATCGGGAGCGGTCATTCTAGCCTCGAAACGGATCAACCCTCTCGGGACTTTCCCCGATATCCGTATCTTAGAATCCGGAGCGGCGGCGGGGCTTCGCGCGTTAGGCTCTTCAATCTCTGGCGATCCGGGATAGTATGTCCGCGGGCTCACCAGATTGCCGCTTCCGAAAAGGTGCTCCATGCGCGCGTTCAGCCCTTTGTTTCTCCTTCTGTCCCTCGGTGCCTGCTCGCCAAGCGACGGCGCGCCGGTCCGCTCGTCCGCCGGCCCCTTCGAGATGGCGCAGGTCGGCGATTTCGAGGAACCCTGGGCAATCGCCTTCATGGCCGACGGCCGCGCCCTGGTCACCGAGAAGCGCGGCGGCCTCAGGATCTGGCGGTCGAACGGGCCCCCCGTCGACGTCGCCGGCGTGCCCGCCGTCGCTTATGGCGGTCAGGCCGGCCTGTTCGACGTCGCGATCGCCCCCGATTTCGCGGCCAGCCGCATGATCTACCTCACCTTCGCGGAAGGCAATCCGGACGGCAGCAGCCTGGCCCTGGCGCGGGCGCGGCTGGTCGAGGAAGGCGGTGCCGCGCGGCTCGAAGGGCTGCATGTAATCTGGCGGCAGCTGCCGCGCGGCCGGGGCGGCCATTTTGGCGGCATCATCGCCTTCTCGCCCGACGGCCGGTTCCTGTTCCTGACCGCCGGCGAGCGGCAGCGCTTCTCCCCGGCCCAGGATCCCGATCTGGCGCTGGGCAAGGTCCTGCGCCTCACCCTCGATGGCCGGCCCGCGCCCGGCAATCCCGGCGAAGGCCGGGTCGGCGCTTCGACGGTGACGATCACCGATCCGCCGCGCAACAGCGGGGCGGCGCTGACGGCGCCGGGCCGCCGCGTCCAGCTCCCCGACCCCAATCTGACGCCGTCCGAGACCTGGACGACGGGCCACCGCAATCTTTACGGCCTCGCCTTCGGACCCGACGGCCGGTTGTGGGAACATGAAATGGGGCCGCGCGGCGGCGACGAGGTCAATCTGATCGAGCGCGGCCGCAACTACGGCTATCCCTTCGTCTCGAACGGCGACAATTATGACGGCACCGATATTCCCGATCATCCGACGCGGCCGGAATTCCAGGCGCCGGTTTTGTGGTGGAATCCCTCGGTCTCGCCGGCGGGCCTGATCATCTACACCGGCGCGATGTTCCCCGAATGGCGGGGATCGGGCTTGATGGGCGCGATGTCGGGCCGGGCCCTTATCCGCTTCGCTGTAGAGGGCGCCGGTGCGCGCAAGGCCGACCATTGGGACATGGAGATCCCGATCCGCGACGTCGCCCAGGCGCCCGACGGGTCGGTCTTCCTGCTCGAGGACGGCGGCGACGGCCCTGGTCGCCTGTTCCGCCTGACGCCTAGACGCCCTTGAGCGACACCATGGTGAGATAGACGACGAAGATCAGCACCGCGACCAGAGCGAGGGTGAAGATGATGAAGGCCTTGCTCTCGCGTCGGAAGATGAACTGATAGATGCCGTAGGCGAGCGAGCTGAAGCCGAACAGGAGGATGATCCCGAACAGGCCGAGGATCATATGGGCCTGCTCCGCCGTCCCCTCGAAGGTCGATCCGTCGACGTCCTTGCCGGCCTCGAGCAGGCTGGGCAGCATGAAGGCGGTGATCGGGCCCATGATGCCGATCAGGATCAGGCCGCACAGGATCAGCACCACCGCGCGAACCCGCGATTCATGCTTCACCTGCATGGGCGCGTTGCAGCGCGGGCAGGCGGCGACCGCGCCGTCGGCATTGTAGCCGCAGGAAGTGCAGGTGCTGATCGCCGGCATGGCATTCCCCCCGTTGTTTCGGTGGCGATGCTACACCCGGCGGTAGCGAAAGTACCAGACCTCGTGGCCCTTGCGGCGGGCCTTGGCTTCGTAGCGGGTTTCCGGCCAGCCGCCGGGGCGGGTGAGGAAGTCCGTCGCGCTCTCTGCCAGCCAGTCGAAATCACGCCGCTTGTTCATCATCATCATCGCCCAGCGGCAATAGACCGGATCGTCGGTGCCAAGCCGGAATTCGCCGCCGGGCTGGAGCTTGGCGGCGATCAGGTCGAGCGGCCCGGCATTGACCATCCGCCGCTTGGCGTGCCGTGCCTTGGGCCATGGATCGGGGTGGAGCAGGTAGACGAAGCGGAGGCTCTGGTCGGGCAGCCGCTCGAGTATGTCGAGCGCGTCGCCCATGTGGAGGCGGACATTGGCGAGGTGCTGGTCGCGGACGTGGACGAGCGCGCCGACCACGCCGTTGAGGAAGGGCTCAGCGCCGATGAATCCGTGGTCGGGGAGGAGGTCGGCGCGATAGGCGAGATGCTCGCCGCTGCCGAAGCCGATCTCGAAATGGAGCGGCCGGTCGTCGCCGAATAGGATGCGTGAATCGATCGGCCCGTCGTCGGGCACGGTCAGGGCCGGCAGCAAGGCCTCGACCAGGCTTTCCTGGCCGGCGCGCAATTTGTGGCCCTTGGCGCGGCCATAGAGCCGGCGGATGGTCAGCGGATCGGACATCTGCCGCCGCTATCGCGCCAATCGACCGATCCGCCAAGCGCCGCTATCCTCGCGGGCATGAGATACATGCTTGCCCTCGCTGCGGTCCTGTTCGCCGCCGCCTCTCCCGCCTTTGCGACCAGCACCATCTTGTGCACGTCGACGACCAGCCCGACGGATGGGCCAGCGCTGTCCTTGTCCGTCGGCAGCGGCGCGGCCGGCGGTATACTCGGGGCACGGTTCAGCCTGGGCGATGAGCGCTTCGCCACCGGCGAGAGCGCCGGCGCGCCGGTGATGGTCCAGGCCTGGATCGACGAGGATCAGCTCAAGCTCCAAATCGCCGACGCCAATGCCGAAGCCGTTATCACCCGCCTCGATACGCGGCGGCGGGCGGGCGACGACTATCTCGGCATCCTCATTCATCGCGGCCGGACCTGGCACGTCCGCTGTGGCGAGGAGGGTTAGTCCGAGAACAGGCCCCGGTGGGCGTCGCGCAAAGCGGCCTTCTGGACTTTGCCCATGGCATTGCGCGGCAATGCCTCGGTGAAGACGATGCGGCGCGGCTGCTTGAAGCGGGCGAGGCCGCCGGCGATCGCGGCCAAGAGGCTGGCTTCGTCGAGTAAGGGATCGGTTCGGACGACGACTGCCACCACCGCTTCGCCGAGGTCGTCATGGGGAACCCCGATCACGGCGCTTTCGGCGACGCCTGTCACCGCGTCGAGCGCCAGCTCGATCTCCTTCGGGTAGATGTTGAGCCCGCCGGCGATGATCAAATCCTTGGCCCGGCCGACGATGGCGACCCGGCCGTCCCGGGCCATGGTGGCGACGTCGCCGGTGATGAAATAGCCGTCGGGGCGCATGTCCTCGGCGGTCTTTTCGGGCTGGCGCCAATAGCCCTTGAACAGGTTCGGTCCCTTGATCTCGATCACGCCGGGCGTGCCGCGCGGCACCTCGGCGCCATGATCGTCGGCGACCCGCGCCGCGACGCCGGGCAGGGGAAAGCCGACCGTGCCGGCGATCCGTTCGCCGTCATAGGGGTTGGAGCAGATCATTCCCGCTTCGGTCATGCCGTAGCGTTCGAGGATCCGGTGCCCGGTCGCCAACTCGAACGCCGCGAAGGTGGCGTCGAGCAGGGGCGCCGATCCGCTGACGAACAGGCGCATGCCGGCAGCCGCCTCGCGGGTCAGCCGGGGATCGGCGGCGAGGCGGGCGTAGAAGGTCGGCACCCCCATCAGGATTGTCGCGCGGGCGAAATCGCCGATCACCGCGCCGGCGTCGAACGCTTTGTGCCAGATCATCGTCGAGCCGTTGAGCAGGGCGCCGTGCAGCGCCACGAACAGGCCGTGGACATGGTAGATGGGCAGCGCGTGGATCAGCACGTCGCCGTCCCGCCAATGCCAATAGTCCTTCAGCACCAAAGCGTTGGAGGCAAGGTTGTCATGGCTCAGCATCGCCCCCTTGGAGCGGCCGGTCGTCCCCGACGTGTAGAGCAGGGCGGCGAGGTCGTCGGGGCCGCGCTCGACGGTGGCGAAGGCGGTGCCCGTCACGCGCCGCGCGCGGATGTCGTCGAGCGACAGGGCGCCGGCATGGACGGCGATCGCCGGCTCGGCGTCGGCGACGAAGGCGGCGACCTCGGCCGGCGTGTAGGCGGTGTTGAGCGGAACCCAGACCAGGCCGGCGCGCAGAGACGCCAGATAGAGCAGGGCGCAATCGACCGACTTTTCGGCCTGGACCAGGATCCGGTCCCCCGGCCGCGCGCCCATTCCGTCGAGCGCCGCGGACCAGGAGGCGACCTCGGCGTCGAGCTCGGAATATCGCAGGCGGATCGTGTCGCCCTCGACGAAGACCGGCCGGTCGCCGGCCCGCGTCGCGGCCTCCGCGAAAAGGGAGTAGAGATTGCTCATCGCCCCGTTTCTAGCCGCCTGGCCAGACCGGGTCGATGATCGCGTCTCGGCTCAGAGCGCCTGCTTGAGCTGGTCGACCAGGTCGGTCTTTTCCCAGCTGAACAGGTCGCCTTCCGCCTTGCGGCCGAAATGGCCGTAGGCGGCGGTCGGCACGTAGATCGGCTTGTTGAGGCCGAGATGAGTGCGGATGCCCTTGGGCGTCAGTCGGACCAGCTGCGGCAGCACTTCCTCGAGCCGCGCCGCGCTGGCGCCATTGGACTCGGTGCCGTGCAGGTCGACATAAAGCGACAGCGGCTCGGCGACACCGATCGCGTAGGAGAGCTGGATGGTGCAGCGCCTGGCCAGGCCGGCGGCGACGATGTTCTTGGCGAGGTAGCGGGTGACGTAGGCGGCCGAGCGGTCGACCTTGGTCGGGTCCTTGCCCGAAAAGGCGCCGTCGCCGTGCGGGGCCGCGCCGCCATAGGTGTCGACGATGATCTTGCGGCCGGTGAGGCCGGCGTCGCCGTCGGGTCCGCCCACTTCGAACACGCCGGTGGGATTGACGAAAATGGCGTCGTCGTCGTTCGGCATCCAGCCCTGCGGCATGGTGTCGGCGAACACGCCCTTCACATAGTCGCGCAGCTTCGCCTGGTCGTAGCCCTTGGCGTGCTGGGTCGAGACGACCAGCTTCACCGCGCGGACCGGCTTGCCGTTCTCGTAAGCGAGGGTGACCTGGCTCTTGCTGTCGGGCTCGAGGAAGTCGGCACTGCCGTCGTGGCGTGCGGCGGCGAGCCGCTCGAGGATGCGGTGCGAATAATAAAGCGTCGCCGGCATCAAATCGGGGGTCTCGTCGCAGGCGAAGCCGAACATGATGCCCTGATCGCCGGCGCCTTCGTCCTTGTTGCCGCTCTCGTCGACGCCCTGGGCGATGTCGGCCGACTGGCCGTGCAGATGGCAGGCGAATTCGGCGAACTGCCAGTGGAAGCCGTGCTGCTCATAGCCGATCTTCTTGACGATGCCGCGAGCGGCTTCCTCGATCTCGGCGATGGTCGGGGTCACCGCCTCGCGGCAGCGGACCTCGCCGGCCAGGATGATGCGGTTGGTGGTGACCATCGTCTCGCAGGCGACGCGGGCTTCCGGGTCACGGCCGATGAACAGGTCCACGACCGCATCGGAAATCTGGTCGGCGACCTTGTCCGGATGGCCTTCGGATACCGATTCGGACGTGAAGAGGTAGTTGCTGCGCATCGCTGGGCTCGATCCTTCTGGGAAAGGGAGTTGCGGATATAAAGATATCCTTATGTGTGGCGCTCCCTAGCGTGCCTTGCGCCTTACTGCAATCGCCGCCGCGGCCAGCAGCAGCGCGAAGATCATGGGGAGGATGTTGCCGTAGCGGGCGAACAGGGTCGGCGGCGCGGCGCGGGGCAGGCGGGCGTCGATCGCGCCGGCTGCGCCGAGAGGCAGACTCTGGTCGACGATGCCGTCGGTGCCGATCACCGCCGAAATGCCGGTCGGGGTGGCGCGGATGACGGGAAGGCCCTCCTCGATCGCCCGCAATCGCGCCTGGGCGAGGTGCTGGGGCGGGCCCCAGGCGCCGAACCAGGCATCGTTCGAGGGGTTGAAGATGAAGTCGGGCCGGTTGGCGCGGTCGACCACCTCGCCCGAGAAGATCATCTCGTAGCAGATCTGCACCCCGGCGCGGCCGAAGCCGGGCAGGTCGACGGTGCGGGGCCCGGGCCCGCCGCGGAAATCGAGATCGCCGGGCGCGAGCCGCGACAGGCCGATGGCGGAGAGTAAAGGCCGCATCGGCAGATATTCGCCATAGGGAACGAGGTGCGCCTTGTCGTAGCGCCCGAGGATTCGCGCCTCCGGGCTCAGCGCATAGAGGCTGTTATAGGCGGCGACGCCGCGCCCGTCGGGGGCGAAGATCGGCTCGACGCCGCCGAGCAGCAGGAGGTCGCCAGGGCCAATCAGCGCCGCGAGGCGGCCGCGGGCGGCGGGGTCGATCGAGAGAAAATCGGGAGTCGCCGCCTCCGGCCACAGGATCAGCCGCGGCTCCGGTCCCGGCCGCCCGGTCAGGTCCGCCAGCCGCCGGAAATTGATCGCCTCATAGCCCGGATCCCACTTGTTCTGCTGGCCGATATTGGGCTGGACGATATGAATCAGCGGGCGCGGATCGGCGGGCTCGGTGACCCGAAGTGGAGTGAGCAGGACGAGGGCGAGCAGGATCGGCGCAGCGAGGACCAAAGCGGACTTCCAGCGCCTTGACGCCAGCACAAAAACGACGCCGCCGGCCAGCACGACAACAGCCGACACCCCGTAGGTGCCGATCCAGGCCGAGAGCCTGGCGATGCCGAGCAGATTGGTCCAGATCACGCCGACGGGATTCCAGGCGAAGCCGGTGAAGAGGGTGGCGCGCAGCCATTCGGTCACGATCCAGGCGGCGGCAAGGACGAGGGTCAGCGCCACCTTGTCCCGCCGCCCCCAGCGCCAGGCGAGGCCGGCGGCGGCGGCAGGGAAGATGGCGAGGTAGAGTGAGAGCAGGACCACCGCCAGCCAGCCGAGCCAGGCCGGCATCGCCGCCTGGTAGGTGAAGGCGGTGGCAATCCAGTTGAGCCCGAGGACGAACTGGCCGACCCCGAACCACCAGCCTCGTGCGAGAGCGGAGCGAAGCGACGGCGCCGTCTCGATCAGCCAGAGCAAAACGGCGAAAGCCAGGATCATCAGCGGCCACAGGCCGAGCGGCGCAAAACCGAGCGCGCCGGCGAGGCCGGCGGCGAAAGCAAGGCCCAATGATTTCATGGACGCTGCGCTATGGGCCGGCGGCTTTGGCGTCAATGCGCAGGCGCGCGACGATTCATTGCGACGCCGCAACAAAGTGCGCTATCGCGGTCCTTTCGGGAAAGGACAAAGACGGATGAACAGCAAGACGATCCTGGCGCTGGCGATGGCGGCGAGTGCGCTCGCGGCGTGCAATGGCGCGGCGACCAACGAGGCGGCCAATGCCGCCGGCAACGCCGCGACCAACGAAGCGGCGGCCCCGGCCAACGCCGCGGCCGATGCGAAGCCTGCCGACGCGGCGCCGGCCAACAGCGCAACGGCCGCTCCCGCCGGCGACAGCACGACGCTCGATCGTGCCTATCTGGTCGGCCGCTGGACCGACGACGGCGATTGCAGCGCGGTGACCGAGTTCCGCGCCGACGGCAGCTTCCTTTATCCGTGGGGCGACACCGGCCAATGGACCCTCGCCGGCGACCAGCTGACCCTGGCCGGAAACACCGGCGCGTTTACGATCCGCGTGATCGACGCCAACACCCTGGAGCGGACCAGCGCCGGCGGCACGCCCCATCGGTCGACGCGCTGCACCTGAGCCACTGCTCTCGCTGAAGCCGTCGGCGACGATTAGGCGATTGACCGTGGCGAGACGCGCCCTGTAGGGGCCACGCTTTCCCGGACCGGAGCCTGTGATGACTTCTGAAACCCGCCTCGACGTGCTCGCGATCGGCAATGCGATCGTGGATATCATCGCCGACGCCGACGATGCATTCCTCGCCCGCGAAGGCCTGACCAAGGGCATGATGCGGCTGATCGACGCCGAGGAGGCGACCCGGCTCTACGACCATATGGGTCCGGCGCGCGAGATCAGCGGCGGGTCGGCGGGCAATACTGCCGCCGGCGTCGCCGCGCTCGGCGGCAAAGCGGGCTTCATCGGCCAGGTCGCGCCCGACCAGCTCGGCGAATTCTACCGGCACGACCTCACCGCCACCGGCGTCGAGTTCACCACGCCGGCGCAGGATTTCGGCGTGCCGACGGCGCGCTCGATGGTGCTGGTGACGCCCGACGCGCACCGCACGATGAACACCTTCCTCGGTGCCGCCCAGCTGCTGCCCGCGACCGCCCTCGACGCGGACCAGATCGAATCCGCCGCGATCCTCTATCTCGAAGGCTATCTGTGGGATCCGGAGACGCCGCGCTACGCGATGATCAAGGCGATTGACATCGCCCGCCGCGCCGGCCGCAAGGTCGCCTTCACCCTGTCCGACAGCTTCTGCATCGCCCGCCACCGCGACGGCTTCAACGGTCTGATTGAAGGCGGCAAGGTCGACATCCTCTTCGCCAACGAGACCGAGATCCAGGAGCTGGCCGCCGTCGACGATTTCGACGAGGCGGTCGCCTCGGTCGCCGAGAAGGTCGAGACGCTGGTCGTCACCCGCTCGGAAAAGGGCGCGGTAGCCATCCAGCGCGGCGAACGCGCCGAAGTCGCGGCCGAGCCGGTCGGGCAGGTGGTCGACACGACCGGCGCGGGCGACCTCTTCGCCGCCGGCTTCCTCGCTGGTCAGGCCCAAGGTCGGACCCTCGAACAATCGCTCCGCATCGGCGCCATCGCCGCCGCCGAAGTGATCTCGCACTACGGCGCTAGGCCAGAGGCCGACCTGAAGGCCCTGGTCGCGGCACGGCTGGGCTAGGCTCGGCTCAATCCGGCGCAGCAGGCGGCGCCGGCGGCGCGGCCGGGGCGGGGACGTCGACGTCGTGGCCGGGCGGCGACACTTCGGGCGGCGGCTGGACGGGCTGGGCCGGCTGTTGCGGCTGCGGGGGTTCGGTGGCCATCATGTTCTCCTTTGGCAGGAAGAACGCGGCTTCGGTCAGCTTGTTGCCACGGGCGGCCCCTTGATCTCGATCGTGTTGCCGGAGGGCTCCCTGACGTAGAAGCTCAGCCCTTCGCCGCGCGCTGGGGGAAGCGATCGATCGGCCATGGCTGACATACTACCCGCATCGCACCCAACGAAAAAGGGAGGCCGAAGCCTCCCTTTCCCGTTTGCAATTGAAGGACGTCAGGGCCGCACGATCGGCTGGCCGTCGGCGTCCAGAGGCGCGTCCTCGGGAAACTCCGGAAGATCCGGACCGGCGATGCGGGGCTCGCCCTTGCCGAGCTTCGAGAAGTGCATGCCATAGACGAAGTAGAGGACGATCGCGACGAGAGTGTACCAGCCGAAGAAGATCAGCACCCGTGTTTCGACCGAGAAGATCAGCGCGATGCAGGAAACGATACCAAGCACCGGTGTGATGGGATAGCCCGGCACGCGGTAGCCGCGCGGAATGTCCGGGTGGGTGCGGCGGAGCCAGATCACGGTCAGCGAGACGATCGCGAAGGCGGCGAGAGTCCCGACCGAGGTCGCGTCGCCGAGGAAGTTGATGTCGAAGAAGCCGGCGGCGGTCGCGACGCCCAGGCCAACGATCAGCGTGTTGATCCAGGGCGTGCGGAACTTCTGGTGCACCCGTGCAAAGATCCCCGGCAGCAGTCCGTCGCGGGCCATCGTGTAGAAGATACGGGTCTGACCGTACATCAGCACCAGGATGACGGAGGTCAGGCCGATGATCGCACCGACCTTGATGGTCTTGGCGAACCACGCCCATTGCGGCCCGAATGCGTCGACCGCCACAGCGACAGGATCAGGCACGTTGAGCGAGCGATAGTTGACGATCATCGTCAACACGATCGAGACCAGGATGTAGATGATGGTGCAGGCGACCAGCGAACCGATAATGCCGAACGGCATATCCTTTTTCGGATTCTTGGCTTCCTGCCCCGCGGTCGAGACGGCCTCGAAGCCGATATAGGCGAAGAAGACGATCGAGGCGGCGCGGATGATTCCGCTCCAGCCGAACTCGCCCTTGGCGCCGGTGGGCTCCGGGATGAACGGTTGCCAATTGGGCGTGTAGGTCGGCAGGTTCTTGAGGATGATGAAGCCGCCGACGAGGATGAAGGCAACCAGCACGGTCACCTTGATCGCGACGATCATATTGTTGAACTTGGCGGATTCGGAGACGCCCACGATCAGCAGCATGGCGAGCGCGAGGCAGACCAGGAAGGCCGGCAGGTTGAACAGGTAGACGACCGGCGCGCCGTTGACGAGGACGTCGACGCCATTCTCCTGCAGATGATGTCCGGCCGGACCGGTGAGATTCGCCGGAATGTGGATGCCGAAGTCGCCGAGAAGGCTCACCATGTAACCCGACCAGCCGACCGCGACCACCGAGGCGGCGAGGCCATATTCGAGCAGCAGCAGCGCGCCCATCACCCAGGCGGCGAACTCGCCGATCGTGGCATAGCTGTAGGTATAGGCGGAGCCCGAAACCGGAAGTGTCGAGGAGAGCTCGGCGTAGCACAGTCCGGCGAACGCGCAGATGATACCCGCGATCACATAGGAGAACAGGACGGCCGGGCCGGCATGGAGCGCGGCGGCATTGCCGGTGCGCACGAAGATGCCGGCGCCGATGATGCAGCCGATGCCGAGGAAGACGAGATTCCAGGGCCCGAGCGTGCGCTTCAACTGGCTGCTCGCAGTCTCTTCCTGAATCTGCTCGACTGTCTTGCGCATCATTATGCGCGCAAGAAAGCCCGGTCTCGCCGCTGTGGCCATTCGCAATCCCCTCATTTCGCTTTTGGCGTTGATGGCGCGGAGCCTAGCCACTTCCCGCGCCGGGGCAAGTCTCTATCGGCGAACGGAGTCTCAGGTCCGGGAAGCAGGGTACGCGCTCCGGTTCCAAGTGTGGATTCTAGCGCGCCAGCATCGGTCCGAGGCCGCGGCCGCCGAAGATGTGGACGTGGAGGTGAGGCACTTCCTGGCCGCTGTTCGCCCCGACATTGGCGAGCAGGCGGTAGCCGGGGGCGACCAGCCCCTCGTCGCGGGCGATGCTGCCGACGGCGCGGACGAAGCCGGCGATTTCCTCGGCCGATCCCCGCTCGGAAAAATCGTCCCACGACACATAGGCGCCCTTGGGAATCACCAATATGTGGACCGGCGCCTGGGGGGATATGTCGTGGAAGGCGAGGGCATATTCGTCCTCGTAGACCTTGCGGCACGGTATCTCGCCGCGCAGGATCCGTGCGAAGATATTGCTGTCGTCATAGGGCAAGGTGGCATCAATCGGCATGGCGCGCTCCTTGACGACGGCGATAATATGTAGGCCCGGGACAACGCAACGCGCTTGACCCCTTTATCCACAGCGCTACCACTCGATCCATCATGAGCGACGAGACGCCCGACAGCCTGATTCCCTATGACGAGATCGTCCAGGAAGCGCTTCGCGCGGTCGTCGGGCGTGTGTTGGGCGAGGTTGAGGCGACTGGCCACCTGCCGGGCGAGCATCATTTCTACATCACCTTCAAGACCGGCGCGGCCGGGGTCGACATCCCCCGGCACCTCAGCGAGAAATTCCCCGACGAGATGACCATCGTCATCCAGAACCGCTTCTGGGACCTCAGGGTGACCGGCGAAGGGTTCGAGGTCGGCCTGTCGTTCAACCAGGCGCCGGCCAAGCTCGCCATCCCCTTCTCGGCGATTACCGGCTTCGTCGATCCCGCGGTCAATTTCGCGCTCCAGTTCCAGGCGCAGGGCGAGGATTCGGGCCTCGAGGACCATGAGCGCGCGGAAAACGATCCGCCCATGGCCGAGCCGATCGAGGACGGCTCCAATGTCGTCTCGGTCGATTTCAAGCGCAAGAAATAGGGCCTCGCGCCCGATTGCTGGGGCGGCCGCCATCGCGGTCGCGCTCGGCACAGCCGTCGCCGCGGATGCGCGCCCCGCCGACACGATCCGCTATCCCTATGTCTCCGCTTTCTCGCGGATGACCGACAAGAACCGGGTCTATTTCTGCGCCGGAACGCTCATCGCGCCGCGCTGGATCCTCACCGCCGCGCACTGCTTCCACGACCGCGCCGGGACGCCGATCGCCACCGCCGACGTCTGGGCGGAGGCCGGCGCGGACCTGCTCCGCGACGTGCCCGACGCCGCCCAGGTGGCCATCGACCGCATCGTCATCCACCCCGGTTACGACCGGGCTACCCAGGACAACGACATCGCCCTCGTCCGCCTCGCCACCGAGGCCGGGCCCCTGATCGCCGACATCGCCCAGGCCCGGCCGGGGCGCGATCCCGGCGCCGCCACCATGCTCGGCTTCGGCAGCCTCTATGAAGGAAGGCTGGCGGCGAATGCGCGCAACCGCCGCGGCGCGTTGGTGGCGCAATTGTCGGACCGGCTGCAGCAGGAGCAGGTCCCCCTGATCCAGCCGGGCGACTGCGCGGCGCGCCTCGGCGTCGGCGGCGCGGCTACCGGCGCCTGGCAGATCTGCGCCGCCGTCGGCCCCGACCGGAATTGCGTCGCCGATTCGGGCGGGCCCTTGATCTTCGACGGCCCAAACGGCGCCGATCGGGTCGCCGGGGTGGTCAGCTTTGGCTCGGGCTGCGCGGTCGAGGCGCCGCTCACCGTCTACACGCGGGTTTCGGCTTATGCGGACTGGATCCGCCAGGTCCTCGCTTCGCCCTGATCTCCACCCTTCACCCGCGCCGCCAACCGCGATAGGAGCCTCGGGAGCGAAAAAAGAGGGGCCAGGATGAGCAACACCCGCAGCGAAAGCGACAGCTTCGGACCGATCGACGTTCCGGCCGACGCTTATTGGGGCGCGCAGACCCAGCGTTCGATCGAGAATTTCCCGTTCGGGCAGCGCGAGCAGATGCCGATCGAGATCGTCCACGCGCTCGGCTTCGTCAAGCAGGCGGCGGCGCGGGTCAACGCCCGCGAAGGCGGCCTCGACGCCAGCCTCGCCGAGGCAGTCCAGCAGGCCGCGGGCGAAGTCGCCGCCGGCCATCACGACGACGAATTTCCCCTGGTAATCTGGCAGACCGGATCCGGCACCCAGTCCAACATGAACGCCAACGAGGTGATCGCCGGCCGGGCCAACGAAATCCTCACCGGCCAGCGCGGCGGCAAGAGCCCGGTTCACCCCAACGACCATGTCAACATGGGCCAGTCGTCGAACGACAGCTTCCCGACCGCGATGCACGTCGCCGCCGCCCGCGCGGTCGATCAGCGGTTGCTGCCGGCGCTCCGCACCATCCATCGCCGCCTCGCCGCCCAGGCCGCGGGCTGGGACCGGATCGTCAAGATCGGCCGCACCCATTTGCAGGACGCGACGCCGCTGACCCTCGGCCAGGAATTTTCCGGCTACGCCCACCAGATCGAGATGGGCATCGCCCGGGTCGAGGGCGTGATGCCCCGGCTCCTCCAGCTCGCCCAGGGCGGGACCGCGGTCGGCACCGGGCTCAACGCGCCCAAAGGCTTCGGCGAAAAGTTCGCGGCGGAGATCGCCAACCTCACTAGGCTGCCGTTCGAGACGGCGCCCAACAAGTTCGAGGCGCTGGCCACACACGATACGATGGTCGAGCTTTCCGGCGTGCTCAACGTGCTGGCCGTCTCGCTCTCCAAGATCGCCAACGACGTCCGCCTGCTCGGCTCGGGGCCGCGCTGCGGGCTCGGCGAGTTGCGGCTGCCCGAGAACGAGCCGGGCAGCTCGATCATGCCCGGCAAGGTCAACCCGACCCAGGCCGAGAGCCTGACCATGGTTGCTGCCCAGGTGATGGGCAACCATGTCGCGGTCACCGTCGGCGGCCTCCAGGGCCATATGGAGCTGAACGTGTTCAAGCCCCTGATCGGCGCCAACGTGCAGCGCTCGATCGATTTGCTGGCGACCGGCATGGAAAGCTTCACCGCCCGCTGCCTCGACGGCATGGAACCCGACGAGACCCGCATCGCCGATCTGATGAACAAGTCGCTGATGCTGGTCACCGCCCTGGCGCCCGAGATCGGCTACGACAACGCCGCCAAGATCGCCAAATATGCCCACGAAAAGGGCCTGACCCTCAAGGAGGCCGGCCTCGAGCTCGGCCTGGTCGACGACGCGACCTTCGACCGGGTGGTGAAGCCGGAGAATATGCTGGGGCGGTAGCGCCCAGCCGCCTCAATAGGCGCACACGCTGAAGTCGCTGCCGACCCAGCAGGCGGGGTCGCGGCGCGAGCGGCGTGCTTCGCCCCAGCGCGAGTTGATCCCGTCGCTGGTGTTGCCGCGCACCTCGGCGACGCCCGGGCGGATGATGGCGACGCTGATATCGCCGATGCCGCCCGGAAACGTACCGCGGACCGGAAAGACCGCGAAGGTGCCGCCGGGGCCGTCGGGGACGAATCTGCACGGCCCCCGCCAGGTCCGCTCGCCCGCGCTCTGAATCACGCAGCGTGCGGTCCTCACCGCCGAAGCGGGCGTGGCGAGCAGCGCTAGCGAGGCACCGGCAATCAGGAAAAGCTTTTTCATG
Source organism: Allosphingosinicella sp. (assembly GCA_036525215.1). Taxonomy (GTDB): domain Bacteria; phylum Pseudomonadota; class Alphaproteobacteria; order Sphingomonadales; family Sphingomonadaceae; genus Allosphingosinicella. The sequence goes on along the minus strand of DATDAU010000005.1, from coordinate 37,276 downwards.
AGCGAACTCCTGTTGAAAGACGGGATCAAGGCAAGCGGAAGCTGAGGCGCAGACCGATCGAATCCATCCCCGGATTCTGGCGGCTGAACAACTGGGCGTGGCTGACGTGGATCCAGCTGGCCTCGAGCGACACCCGCTCGCTGATCCGGTAGCCGAGGCCGAGTTCGGGCTCGAACAGGATGCGTGAGCCGAGGTCTGTCCTGAGGCCGTTCATGACGCCATGGCTGGAGCGTGTGTGGATGGCGAGGCCAATCCCCGGACGGGCGTAGAAGCGCCCGCCGCCGAGTCGCCAGCTGAGGCCCGCCGCGGCGAAATGCGTTTCGCCGCCGGTGGCGAGCGAGGCGAAGGCATATGGCTGGGGTCGTCCGAGGAAGGCCAAGGCGGAGCTTGGCCCCCCGCGCCAGCCGATCTCGATGTCGGCGCCGTCCTCGATCCCGCCCTTGGTGAGCGGCGTATCGACGTCATGGGCGAGCAGGCCGGCGAAGAGCTCCGACGCCTCGGCGGGCGCGGCGGCGGCCAGCAGCAGCAAAGCCGGCAGGAAGCGGCGCATCAGGCGCCGCCCTGCCAGACCCGGATGGCGTCGATCGGCGACACCAGCATCAGCACGTTGAGGAAGAGATTGTCGCGGATCACGATCAGGGTCAGCAGCTCGAAGGATATGGCGATCGCTACGGTCGCCCAGACCGGCAGCCGCCGGGCGAGGCCGAAGCCAAGCATCATCCAGCAGACGTCGGCGACCGAATTGATCACGCTGTCGCCGGTATAGCCCATGGCGATGGTCGCATCGCGATAGCGGTCGATGATCAGCGGGCTGTTCTCCAATATCTCCCAGGCCGATTCGATCACCACCGCGGCGATCAGCCGATCGCCGGCTGGATTGCGGCGCAGGCACGCCCAGCCGAGCAGATAGAAGAGGAAACCGTGGATGATGTGGCTTGGCGTGTACCAGTCGGCGAGATGCTGGCTGTTGTCGGGCCCATGAACCGTGCCCACCCACAATTTGACGGTCCCACAGGTGCAGATCGGCGTCCGCCCCATCCACAGCAGGATGATGGCGGCGAGCGCGACGATGCCGAAGGCCATTGCCCAATATTTGCGGGGGATGAGCGGGGCATTGGTCATGTCGTCACCATCTCCAGCAGCTTGATAACCGTATTGTAGTTCCGCCCCGTCGCGGGGGAGCCGATCGCCTTGTCGATCGAAGCCGGCGTCAGTTTGCTGTCGGCCTGGCCGCTCGGAAAATGGATCCAGATGGCGTCGCCGACGCGGCGCACCTGCTCGTCGTGCGCCGCGCGGGCCTGGATGATTTCGGCGGCGTCCAGGGCCGGCGGACGTTTCGAGAGGAGCAGCATCAGGCGGTTGGGCTCATCCTTCGCCGTCGCAGGGAAAGGGTTCGTGGTGGGAAGCTTCGCCCATTCGGCGGCGGTGCGGACGATTACCGGCGATTCGAAGCCGAAGGCCTTGGCGACTGCCTTTTCCAGCGCGGTCTCCACTGCCGCATCCGAGCCGTCGGCGGTGAAGACGACATTGCCGCTCTGGATATAGGTGGCGACGTCGGTCCAGCCGAGTTCGGCGCAGAGCGCGCGCAAATCGACCATGGGCAGCTTGCGCCCCCCGACATTGACCGCCCGCAGCAACGCGACCCTCCGCCCCATCGGCGCACCTTATCAGAGATTATGCGGCTGGCCATGACGAAGCCGGGCCTTGACCTACCCCCGCCCGCTCAGCCACTAGCCCCCATGGAAATCGCAAGTGCCTTCCAGCGGCGGGGCCTCCTCTACGTCCTTTCGAGCCCAAGCGGGGCGGGGAAATCGACGATCGCGCGCATGCTACTGGCCAGCGACGACGGCATCGCCATGTCGGTTTCCGCCACCACCCGTCCGATCCGCCCCGGCGAGGTCCAGGACCGCGACTATCACTTCGTCAGCGACGCGCGCTTCGACGAGATGATCGCCAATGGCGAGTTCCTCGAATGGGCGCACGTCTTCGGACATCGCTACGGCACCCTGAAATCCGAAGTGCTGCGCGTGATCGAGGGCGGCCGCGACGTGCTGCTCGACATCGACTGGCAGGGCACCCAGCAGCTGAAGCAGGTCGATCCCGACATCGTCCGCGTCTTCATCCTGCCGCCGTCGATGGCGGAGCTCGAGCGGCGGCTGAGGAATCGCGGCACCGACAGCGACGAAGTGATCGGCCGGCGGATGGAGCGCGCCGCGGCCGAGATCAGCCACTGGGCCGAATATGATTATGTGCTGATCAACAACGACGCCGAAAAATGCCGCGAGATCGCCCACAACATATTGAAGGCCGAGCGCCTCAAGGCTACCCGCCGCGTCTTCCTCCACGACTTCGTCCGCGAACTGATCGGCTGACGGGGCTTCGCACCCCCGTCCCTTTGGTCTAGACTCCCCGCTTCAGCGAAAAGGGGGAGGACGATATGGTCCGGACATTCCTTGGCGGCCTCGTCGGCGGCGTCATCCTGTTCGTCATGGGCTTCATCTTCTGGGCGACGCCGCTCGGCGAAATACCCTATTCCCAAGCCGGGGATCCGGAGAGCGCGGCGATCCAGCTCGCCCTCAATCAGAATCTGACCGCGACCGGCACCGGGGCCTATGTCATCCCGGCGACGCGCAGCGCCGAGGGCGCGATCCATTACGCCCAGGGGCCGATCGCGACAGTCTTCTTCAACACCCAGGGCTATTCGCCGGACGACACGACGATGCTGTTGCCGGGGTTCATCGCCGCCTTGGTGGCAGGCCTGCTGATGGCCTTTGGTCTCGCCGCGGTGGGCGGCGGCGGGCGCGGCTTCGCCGGAACCGCGCGCCTCGTCGTCCTCTTCTCGCTCGGCTTCTGCGTCTGGGAGTATCTGGCGACGCCGATCTTCAACCATTTCGGCTGGACCTACTGGATCTATTCCTTCGTGGCCGAAGCGGTGTCGCTGATCCTCGCCGGGCTGGTGATCGCGCGCTGGTTCCTGCCGGGCGCGCCCGATGTCGTCGAGCCCGTAGCGGCGCCGGCTGACGCGCCCGTTACAGAAGACTGAGGAAGCGAGACGCGGCGGCGAAGTCGGCGCGGCGGCCGGCCAGAGCCGCCGCCGCTTCCGCGTCCTCGCCCCAATTCTCGGCCTGCCATTGCTCGTCGACAATGGTGGCGGCCCAGGCCGTGTCGAGATCGATCGCCGCTTCCGCCAGCGCCAGGGCGATCAGCAGCGAGCCCGAGATGGTGACCAGAGGCGACAGACCGGCGAGCGCGTACGGATCGCGCCCGGCCACCGCCGCGGCGAGCCGCTCGACCGTGGCCGGCGGCTGCGCCTTGTGGACGATGCCCGCGGTCACCTCGAAGGCGACGTCGAAGCGGATCCGCGCCCAGTCGAGGATCGGATCCCAGGCATCCGCCTGCCGGGCGACCAGGGGCGCCGGCCCTTCGGCGCGATAACAGAGAAGGTCGCTTTCACCATAAGCCGCGAGCCCCGCGGCGAAGGCCGCCGGGTCGGGCGCGATCCGGTCGATGGCGGCGTTGGCGAGGCCAGTGAGCGGCATCGCGCGCGGATCGACCTTCTCACCCTGCTGGTTCCATTCCTCGGCGATTCCCGCGGCGAGCGCGTCGCTCGGCGGCGCCAGGTCGCGGCGCCCGGGCGTCTTCACCGGCCGGTCGTCGAGCAGGATCCGATTGCCCTGACCTACCGCCGCCATTTTGTAGAACCGCCTCACGGTTCGTCGGGCGTGTGCCAGCGGCCGGCCAGGTAGCGGGGGCCGAAGAAGCTCGTCACCAGCGCCACGAGCGCGATCGGCAGGCCGAGGATCGAGCCGCCGGTGACGAAGACGTCGCTCTGCCAGAGCAGGAGCGCGAGCAGGACGACGATGGTGGCGCCGATCCGGGTGAGGTTGATGAGGATGAAGCGGTTGCGCCAGGTCGCCTCGTCTGGTTCCGGAGTCATGCGAAGGCCCTCACAAGGTCGATGATGTCATGGGGATGCTCGGCGACATATTGGGCGCCTGCCCGTCGGAGCTCGTCCGCATCGTGATAACCCCAGGCGACGCCGATCGCAGTCGCGCCGGCGGCGCGCGCCATCGCCATGTCGAAGCTGGTGTCGCCGATCATTACCGTCGTCTCCGGCGCCGCGCCCGCTTCGGCCATGGCCGTTTCGATCATCGAGGGATGCGGCTTGGACGGGTGGCGGTCGGCGGTCTGCAGGGTGACGAAGCGGCCGGCGAGGCCATGGCCTTCGAGGCAGAGGGCGAGGCCGCGGTCGGACTTGCCGGTGGCGACGCCCAGCAGCCAGCCGTCGGTGTCGAGCCGGTCGATCAGGGCGGCGACGCCGTCGAACAGGGGCTCGTCGACCGCGCCCCGCGCCCGCATGGCGTGGAAGGCGCTCTTGTAGCGTTCGGCCAGCGAAGCGTGCAGTTCGGCTTCCGCGTCGGGCAGCATCGCCCGCATCGCCTCGACCAGGCTCAGGCCGACCACCGACCGGGTCCGCTCGCGCGCCGGCGCGGCGAGGCCGGCCGCGGCGAAACATTCCTCCATCGCCGCGCAGATGTTGTGCTGGCTGTCGACCAGGGTTCCGTCGCAGTCGAACAGAGCGAGCCGGTTCACCGTCCCGCCTCGCGCATCAGCGCCGCCATTGCCGGATGGAAGGGCGCGAGGCCGTCGGCGGCGCCGCGCCGCTCGGCCTCGGCCTTGTGCTGGCCGAGCTTGCGGGTACCGCGCAGCTCCTCGATCTCGAGCTCGAAGCCGGTGATCGCCTTCAGCATCGCCTCGAACCGGCCGGGGCTCATCTTGTCCCGGGTCCAGGGCAGTTTGGGCGCGAGCCGCCTTTCGTGGGCGGCGCCGAGATCGTCGAGCAGGGTGGCCAGTTCGGCCTCGTCGAGCCGCCGGAGCGTCCCTTCCGCCTCGACAGCTAGATAGTTCCAGGTCGGGACCTGGTCGGGTGTGCCGTACCAGTCCGGGCTGACATAGGCATCGGGTCCGAGGAAGGAGAGGATCGCCCTCCGGCCGTCGAGGCTCGCCGCCGCCCTATTGCCCCGTGCCAGGTGAAAACGCAGCCGGTCGGGGCTCGCCGCCACCACCGGCGCATGGGCGACCAGCGGCCCATCCGTCACGATCGTTGCGAACGAGATGTCGGCGACGAATGCGAGCATCGCATCCCGGTCTTCCCAGGCGAAGATGCGGTTGGGATGCATCAGCCGCGCCGGCGCGAGCGGCGCTCGCCCTTGCGGTCTTTGCGCCGCGCCTTGGCCGCGGCCGAGACGGCCTTGCGCTTGCCCTCGGCCGTCTCGGAGAATTTGATCTCGTCGAGCGGCAGGTCGCCGGCGCCCGCATCGAAACCGAGAGCGGCGAGGCTGGCGGCGAAATGCTCGTGCGGCTCGGCGGTGACGTCGATCCGGCCGCCGTCGGGATGGTCGATCCTGAGCCGCCGGGCATGGAGGTGAAGCTTGCGGCTGATCGCGCCGGTCAGGAAGGCGTCCTGGCCGCCATATTTGCCGTCGCCGACGATCGGATGGCCGATGGCGAGCATGTGGACGCGCAACTGGTGCGTCCGCCCGGTCAGCGGCTGCAGCTCGACCCAGGCGGCGCGGTTGCCGGCGCGCTCGATCACCCGGTAGCGGGTCCGCGCCGGCTGCCCCTCCGGGCCCTCGTCGACATGCATCTTCTCGCCGCCACTGCCCGGCTGCTTGCCGAGTGGCAGGTCGATCATCCCATCCGCGACCGGAGGCACGCCGACCACTAAAGCCCAATAGACCTTGCGCGCGGTCCGCCCCGAAAAGCTCTTCGAGAAGAAGGCGGCGGCGCGCGGGGTGCGGGCGACGAGGAGGACTCCGGAGGTATCCTTGTCGAGGCGATGGACTAGCTTGGGCCGCGGCCCGCCTTCCGCGGCGAGTCCGTCGAGCAGGCCGTCGAGATGGACCGCGGTCTTGGTGCCGCCCTGGGTGGCGAGGCCGGGGGGCTTGTTGACGACGATCGCCGCCGCATCTTCGTGAATCACCATTGCCCGGACATAGTCGGTCTCGTCGGCGCTGAGCGCGGGGCGCTGCGGCGCCTTCTTCTTCGGCGCGGGCGCGGCCTCCTCGGTCAGCGGCGGCACGCGGACGCTCTGCCCGGCCAGGATCCGGTCGCCGGGCGTCGTGCGCTTGCCGTCGAGGCGAAGCTGGCCGGTGCGGGCCCAGCGCGAGACCAGGCCGAAACTTATGTCGGGGAGGTTGCGCTTGAACCAGCGGTCGAGGCGGATGCCGTCATCCTCCTCCGTGACCGTGAAGGTGCGGACCTGGTCGGCAATGCTCATGTCGCCACCCGGGCCAGCCAGTAGCCGGCGAACAGCAAGGCGACCGATCCGATCATCGACACGCCGGCATAGGTCGCGGCGATCGCCATCTGCCCGCGCTCGAGCATCGTGAAGATGTCGAAGCTGAAGGCGGAGAAGGTGGTGAAGCCGCCGAGTAGGCCGACGCCGACGAACAGCCACAGATTCTGGTCGGGCGGGTTGCGGGTGAACATCCAGCCGGCGAGCACGCCCATCAGCAGCCCGCCCACCAGGTTGACGATCAACGTGCCCCAGGGAAAGCCGGGGCCGATGCGATGGAGCGCGACGCGGCCGACCTCATAGCGCAGGGCGGCGCCGATCGCGCCGCCGATCATCACGGGAATGAGATTGGGCATGGCCGCGGCTGTAGCCGCCCCCGCCCCGCTTCGCCAGTCTGGAGCCTATCGCCCGTTATTGACGATCAGCGCAACGTCGGAGCCGGCGCGGGCCGGGGTGACGATCAGATAATAAGCGGCTTCGCCATTGGTGCCGCCCAGCACCTGGTCGCCGCCGCGCTGCTGGCGCTCGGCGGAGAAGCCGGCGCGGGCCGCGGCCGCCTGGTAGAAATCGAGCACGTTGCCGAACGGATCCGCGGTGGTGAAGGTGACCACCCGCATCCGGCAATCGCCATGGTTGTTGCCCGCGGCCTCGGTGACGCGCGCGCCCGGATAATTGGGGAATTCCGCCGGCATCCGGCCCACCCATTGCGGCCCATAGTCGAAGGGCCCGCCGCACGAAGCGACCGAAGGCGCCGGCGCCCGGCCGCCGCCGGACGCGGCGCTGGCCTGGACGACCCGCGCACCGCCGCTACCGCCACCGGCACCGCCGCCGCCGTCGCGCGGCGCGGCGTCGGCCGGATATTGCGCCTGGACCGGGGTCTCGGGCGGGCGGACGCTGTTGGGATTGGCCTGCTGGACCAGATTGGGGTCGACCATGATTTGGTCTTCCAGCGCGCTGGTCAAAGCCGGGTCGGTGCCGTTGGCGATCAGCTCGTTGTCGATCGCGGCCAGATTGTTATCGCCGCCGCGGCCGCAGGCGGCGAGCGCGACCAGGCCGGCCAGTGCGGCGGTGCGCAGGAATCGGGTGGCGCTGCGGGACATAAAGCGATCCTCTCGCCCGCCTCTTGCCCGATTTCGCCGAGCAATGGGTGTGCGAACAGGGTTAACGGCGCGACTTTGCCCCGCCTGTCCCAGAATCGGACTGCCAGAAGTCGAAGGTTTCGCGCTGAACCGAGGCGATGAAACGCGCCGCCTCGGGCCCCTCCCACAGGCCCCCATAGCCGCGTGATTCGCCGCCGCCGCTTACCCACCAGCCCTGGCCGGGCAGGCCGTCGCTCGCCCGCACCACCAGCACCGCCAGCTCGGGCTCGCCGCGCGTCTCCGCCTCGCGGTCGATCGTGCCGAGCATGACGCAGAGCTGGCGCATCTTCGGCCGCGAAAAACGGTAGCCGAGATGCTCGAGCAGCTCGCCATAGCTGAGCGCGACGCCCGCCTTCGCCGCGGCGACGAGGTGGGCGCGCACTTCCTCCGGGTCGGCGAGCGGTTCGGCCATCGCCGAACAATAGCTGTGTCAGTCGCGGTCGGTAAGGTTGATCCGCGCCGCCGTGCCGCCGCCCTGGCGCGGCGAGAGGCGGAGCTGGAACTGGCCGCCATCGTCCTTGGTCGTTCCCGCGATCACGAAATCGGCGCCCTCGCGGTTGGCGGTGGCGACGGTGAACTGGGCGGCGCGGGCCGGATCCTGGTACCAGCGGGCGATGATGTCGGGCGCGTCGGCGCTTGAGAAGGCCAACTCGACGGCGCCCTGCGAACGGCCGTCGGCGCCCTGCCGGCCGCCTTCGACATGAATGCCGTCGAAGTTCGAATTGGGGTACATGATGCCGTCATGGTCGTCGATTCCGGCGCGGTCGCGAATGCCTTCGGGGATGGTGACCTTGAGGTCGAAGCCGGGCGCGCGGATCGACACTTCCCCTTCCTTGGCCTTGCCCTCGGCGGAGACGTTGGCGCTTTCGTTGATCGGATCGGCGTGGTTGCCGATGCGCGCCTGGCAGGCGGTGAGCGCCAGCGCCGCGGCCGTCGCGAGCGGGAGAAGAATATTGCGGGTCATCGAATCCTCCATCTGATCCGCGCGCAATCTAAGTGTATTAGTCGAGCAATACAATAGGCGCCTTGAAGCGGCCGCGCCGCTTCTCTACCGCGCCGGCATGGCGGACGAAGGGCAATCGCGGCGCGGCGGGCTGTGGCTCGGGCTCACCGCCTATCTGCTGTGGGGCTTCCTGCCGCTCTACTTCAAGTTTCTCGACCGGGTTTCGCCGGTCGAGATCGTCGCCCATCGCATCTTCTGGTCGGTGGTCGTGCTCGCTTTGGCGGTCAGCGCGCTCCGGCGCTGGCCGGCGATCCGGGCCGCCCTGACCTGCGGCCAGGTGCTGACCACTCTGGTCGTCACTTCGCTGCTGATCGCGGCCAACTGGCTGGTCTATGTCTATTCGATCGTCAGCAACCAGCTGCTCGAGGGCAGCCTCGGTTATTATCTCAACCCCTTGGCCAACGTCCTGCTCGGCGTCGTCTTCCTCAAGGAGAGGCTGACCCGACTGCAAATCATCGCCTGCCTGCTCGCCGCCGCCGGCGTCGCCATGCTCGCGGCCGGGGCGGGATCGGGCCTGTGGATCAGCTTCTCGCTCGCCATCAGCTTCTCGCTCTATGGGTTCCTGCGCAAGATCGTCTCGGTCGACGCGCTCGAGGGCCTGTGGATCGAGACCGCGATCCTGGCGCCGGTCGCTTTGGGCTGGATCCTCTTCGTACAGCATCGCGGCACCGGCGGATTGGGCGCCTACGGCCTCGCCACCGACGCACTGCTGATCCTCGCCGGGGGAATCACCGCCATCCCCCTCCTCCTGTTCACCGCGGCGGCCAGGCGCCTGCCTTATTCGACCCTGGGCTTCCTCCAATATGTCGCGCCGTCGCTGCAGTTCCTGCTCGCCGTCCTGGCCTTCGGCGAGCCGCTGACCCGCGCCCACGCCGCCTGCTTCGCCGCGATCTGGGTCGCGCTCGCCATCTTCAGCGTCGAGGGATTGCGTCTCGGGCGGGCACGTGCGGCGGCTGCCGCTTGAGCCGACGGCCAAACGGAGTCATCCTTAGCCCATCATAGGGAGGACCGGATGAAGACGGACCCGCGAATCGACGCCTATATCGCCCGCCAGGCGGATTTCGCCCGGCCGATCCTCGAACATCTGCGCGCCGTTGTGCAGGGCGCCTGCCCGGACTGCGAGGAGACGCTGAAGTGGAGCATGCCTTCCTTCCTTTACAAGGGGAAGATCCTCGCCGGCATGGCGGCCTTCAAGGCCCACGCCACCTTCGGATTCTGGAGCGGCTCGATGGTCGTCCCCAAGGCCGAGGAGCGGAGCAGCGGAATGGGGCAGTTCGGCCGCCTGACCTCACTCGACGACCTGCCGCCGCGCGCCGAGCTCGTAGCCCTGGTCAAGAAGGCGATGACCCTGATCGACGAGGGCGTAAAGCCGGTGCGCGACAAGCACCAGAAGGCGCCTTTCTCCGTCCCCCAGGATCTGCGCGCCGCGATCGACCAGGTCCCCGCCGCCGCAGCCACCTTCGACGGCTTCCCGCCCAGCTGCCAGCGCGAATATGTCGAATGGGTCACCGAGGCCAAGCGCGACGAAACCCGATCGAAGCGCCTGGCCCAGACCGTCGAGTGGCTCGCCGAAGGCAAGCGCCGCAACTGGAAATACGAGAATTGCTGAGGGGCGAGGCCCTACAGCGTGTTCCCGGCTGCCGCCGGCCGGTTCGAATTGGGCGGAGCGGCTGGGTCCGGCGGCAACGGCGCAACCGGGTGGCAGGGCGGCAGGTTGAGCTGGGCATTCTGGGTGCAGAGGCGGACCTGGATGTCGGCATTGGGGGCAATGAACACCGCCCAGTGACGGCCGTCGTCGCACAGTGCCACCCACATGGCGAGGCCGCGATATTGCTGCTGGTAGCCGAGCGCGTCGACCCGCCGGCAGCGTTTGCCGCTGTCGCCGATCGCCCGCCGCAGCGTGATCCGCTGGTAGAGCGGCGACAGGGTCTTCAGCCGGTCACTGTGCGGATTGGCGATGGTGATCTTCGGCGCGGTTTCCGACGGCGTCATCTCGCCGCAGCCGGCCAGGAAAAAAGCAGCCGGCAAGGCGGACAAGGCGGCGAGACGGACGACAGAATTCATTGGGTGTTCCCGGTTGTGGAGGCGTTCCCGCCATCGGCGAGGGGAGCGCGATTGCCCTCGGGGAGGACCTGGGCGACGCCGCCGTCGCGGATCGCGATGGCGAAGGTGGCGCCGTCGGAGCATTGCGCGAACCAGACCGGGACGCCGCCCGCGCCGGTGGTCGGCGCCGAGGCATCGACATGCTGGCATTCCTGGTCGGCGTCGCGGATGGCGCGGATGAAGACGCCGTTGCGCGCGCCTTCCGGCATGGCCAGGAGCCGCGCCTGATAGGCCGAGGCGCGTTCGGCCGGATTGACCGGCGCCTTCTGCTCGGGCGGACTTCCGCACGCGGCAAGGGCCACGACAAGGCCCATTAGGGAGGAAGCCGGCAGCGCGCTTCGTGTCTTGATCATTCCGTCCTCTCGCGCATGTAACAATGTTCCATGCGCCAAAGGGTTCACCGCCGCAACCGCCTTCAAACGGCCGTGGCCGTCCCGTCGCGAAAGGCCGCGCGAAGCGACACCTTGTCGATCTTGCCGGTGCCGAGCTTGGGCAGGGGATCGTCGGAAAACCAGATGCGGGCGGGGAGCTTGAACTGGGCCAGCCGCTCGGCGAGGAAGGCGCCCAGCGCCGCTTCGGTCGGCCGCGCCTTCTCGCACCAGATGATCGCGACCGGCACCTCGCCCAATCGCTCGTCGGCGATCCCGAATACCGCGGCCTCCGACACGTCGGGACTGGCGTAGAGCGCCGATTCGACCTCCTGCGCGCTGATATTCTCGCCGCCGCGGATGATGATGTCCTTCTTGCGGTCGACGATGAACAGATATCCGTCCGCGTCGAGATAACCGATGTCGCCGCTCCTGAAATAGCCGTCGGCGGTGAAGGCCGCCTGGGTCGCCGCCTCGTCGCGCCAATAGCCGCGGATGTTGGCGGCCGAGCGGATGCCGATCTCGCCGCGCTCCCCGACCGGCAAATGGCGCTCGCCGTCGCCTATGATGGCGAGCTCGACGATCGGCCGGTGCGGGCGCCCGGCCGAGGCCGGCTTGTCGTGATAGTTGGACCAGAAATTGCCGGTTCCCACCGCATTGGTTTCGGTGAGGCCGTAGCCCAGGGCCGGCTGGGCGCCGCGAAAGCTCGCCTCGAGCCGGGCGACGTGGGCGACCGGCCGCGGCGCACCGCCCGCGGCGATGTCGGTCAGCGAGGAGAGGTCGTATTTCTCGCGGTCGGGATGCTGCATCAGCTCCAGGCTCATCGTCGGCACGCCGACGAAATAGGTGATCTTCTCCGCCTCGATCAGGCGCAGCGCCTCGCCCGCATCCCATTTCGGCATCAGCACCATCTTGCGGCCGATGACGAAGCTGTTGAGCAATACGGGCACCTCGCCGGTGACGTGGAACAGGGGCACGTTGACCAGGGTGGCGGGCGGGTTGGCCGGCGCCTCGCCGCCCATCTCCTTGATGCCGAGCAGGGTCGCGAGCCCCATCGCATAGGCATAGACGCCGGTGGTGACGGCGCGATGGGTCGATACCGCGCCCTTGGCGAGGCCGGTCGAGCCCGAGGTGAAGAGGATGGTGGCGTCGTCTTCCGGCGCGATTTCGGGCAGCTCGCCGGATTCTCCGCGCGCGAAAAGGAGCGCCAGCGCGCCCTCCAGCGCCTGTTCCACCGGTAACGCCAGAGTCGGGATCGCGCAGCCGCCGGCCTCGAGCCGCTTCGCCCGCGCCTGGTCGGCGAGGATCAGGCACGGCTCGGTGATGGCGAGGCCGTGGCGCATCTCGTCGGGCGTCCACCAGCCGTTGATCAGGGTCGCGACCGCGCCCGCCTTCAGCGCCGCCATATAGGCGACGATCCAGGCCGGGCAGTTGCGCATGGCGATCGCCACCCGGTCGCCCTTCTTCACCCCCCAGCCGCCGACCAGGATGCGGGCGAGTTCGGTCGCCTTTGCATCGAGCTCGGCGAAGGTCAGCCTCTCCTCGCCCGCCACCACCGCGACGGTCGCGCCGTGGAGCATGCAGAAGGCGTCGAACAGGATCGGCAGCGTGCCCGGCAGGTTGGTGACGATCGCCCGGCCCTCGCCGTCCTGCCCGAGCTGGATGCTTCCGCCCGGCCCAGTGACGTGGGCCAGCACCGCGTCATATTTGCGGTCGAGCTCGCTCGGCATCCGTCCCTCGTCTCCCGCTTTGCCTTTTGTATCGCCCCCACTATGAAGGCGCGAAGCTGAAGGGGGAAGCCTTGATCCACCAACTACTGACAGCGATGGCAGCAACGAGCAACGCCATTAGCTACTGGGATCTCCATGTCCATCCGGAGATCTTCAGGGTCGGCTGGTTCGCCCTGCGCTGGTACAGCCTGGCCTACCTCGCCGGCATCGTCCTTGGTTGGTGGTATCTGCTCAAATTGCTCGCCCAGCCGGGCGCGCCCATGGCCCGGCGCCACGCCGACGACCTCGTCTTCTACGCCACGTTGGGCGTGATCCTCGGCGGCCGGCTCGGCTATGTCCTGTTCTACAAGCCGCTCACCTACTGGAACCATCCGATGGAGATCCTGCGGCTGTGGGACGGCGGCATGTCATTCCACGGCGGCGTCATCGGCGTCACCCTCGGCATCCTCTACCTCGCCTGGCGCAACAAGCTCGATTGGCTGCGGATCCACGATTACGTCGCCTGCTGCGTCCCCTTCGGCCTGCTCTTCGGCCGGCTCGCCAATTTCGTGAACGGCGAATTGTGGGGCGGCGTGACCAACGTCGCCTGGGCCGTCCGTTTTCCCCTCGACATCAACGGACCCATCAACGGCCCGCTCGGTCCGCCGCGCCATCCCAGCCAGCTCTACGAGGCGGGGCTCGAAGGCATCCTCCTTTTCCTCATCCTCTGGTTCATGTTCTGGCAGACGCGGGCGCGCTACCAGCCGGGCATGCTCGTCGGCGCCTTCATCCTGGTCTACGGCGTCTGCCGCTTCGCTCTCGAATATGTCCGCGAGCCCGACGCCCATCTGATCCGTTTCGCCGAGCAGACCGGCCTCCACATGGGCCAGTGGCTGTCGCTGCCGATGATCCTGGGCGGAATCTTCCTCGTCGCCACCGCGCGCAAGCGCTCGGAACGGGTCGTGCCGGTCCCCGATGAACCAAGCTGAAGCACGGCTGAGGCAGAGGATCGCGGAGCAGGGCCCGATCGGCGTGGCCGACTATATGGCCGAGGCGAACGCACATTATTACGCCAGCCGCGATCCGTTCGGCGCCGCCGGCGATTTCGTCACCGCGCCCGAGATAAGCCAGATGTTCGGCGAATTGCTGGGCATCTGGCTCGCCGACATGTGGCAGCGCGCTGGGAGCCCCGAGGGCGCTTGTTATGTCGAGCTCGGCCCGGGGCGGGGCACGCTCGCCGCCGACGCCTTGCGGGCGATGGCCGGCGCCGGGCTGGCGCCGAAGGTCGAGCTGGTCGAAACCAGCCCGGTCCTGCGCTCCGCCCAGGCGACGCGGCTTCCCAACGCCTGCTGGCACGACGGTCTCGCAACCCTGCCCGGCGGCGGCCCCCTGCTGGTCGTCGCCAATGAATTTTTCGACGCCTTGCCGGTCCGCCAATATGACGAAGCCGGCGGCGAGGTGACTGTCGCCATCGAGCACGGGCGCTTCGTCCGCCAGGGCGCGGTCGCGACCGAGGCATGTCCCGAGGCGGTCCAGACCGTCCGCATCCTCGCCCGCCGGCTGGCCGCGCAGGGCGGCGCGGCCCTGATCGCCGATTACGGCCACGATCGGCCCGGCACCGGCGACACGCTGCAGGCTGTGTCTCGCCACGAATATGCCGATCCGTTCGAGGCGCCGGGTGAGCGCGACCTCACCGCCCATGTCGATTTTTCCGCTCTGGCCGAGGCCGCGCGGGACGCGGGCGTCACCGTCGCCGGCCCGGTGGCGCAGGGACGCTGGCTGGGTGCCATGGGCCTCGGCCTTCGCGCCGAGGCACTCGCCCGCGCGGTCCCCGACCGGGCGGACGAGATCATGGCCGCGCGCGACCGCCTTGCAGCGTCCGGCCAGATGGGGCGGCTGTTCCGGGTGATGGCCCTCACTGCACCCGGCTGGCCCGATCCGGCGGGCTTCTGAGATGGCGGATTTCACCTATCGCGACGCGACGCCGGCCGACGCCGCTCTGATGGCGCGGATCGGCCCCGAGACCTTCACCGAGACCTTCGGTCATCTCTACACGCCCGAGAATCTCGCCGCCTTCCTCGCCAACCACAGCCAGGAGAATTGGCGGACCGAGCTCGAGGATAAGCGCTACGCGGTCCGCATCGCCGAGCAGGAGGGCGTGGCGGTCGGCTTCGCCAAGGTCGGGCCGCCGTCATTGCCGGCGTCGCTTCCGTTCCCGGTCGAGGGGCCGGTGGCCGAGCTCAAGCAATTCTATGTGCTGAAGCCCTGGCAGGGAACGGGTGTCGCCCGGGCGCTGTTGGACTGGGTGCTCGGCGAGGCCCGGCGGCGAGGCGCGGCCGAGCTCTACCTTTCGGTCTTCATCGACAATCACCGCGCCCAGCGCTTCTACGCGCGCTATGGGTTCGAATCGGTCGGCCGCTATGCCTTCATGGTCGGCACCCACTCGGACGAGGACATCATCATGCGGCTGAAGCTGTGAGCACCGAGGTTCGCCGCGCCATGGCGGAAGACGGTCCGGCGCTGGCCGCCCTCGCGCGGCGCGTCTTCACCGAGACGTTCGGCGCCCATTTTCCCCCGGCCGACCTCGCCGCCCATCTCGAGCGCGCTTTCGGTCCCGGCGGCCTGCTCGCCGATCTCGAGGATCCCGCGATCCGGTTCCGGATGGCAGAGGACGAGGGCGATCTCGCCGGCTACATCAAGCTCGCGCCGATGACCCTGGCGGTCGACCACCCGCCCGGATCGCTGGAGGTCAAGCAGCTCTACATCCTCGCGCCCTGGCAGGGGAAAGGCGTCGCCCAGGCCCTGATGGACTGGGCGATCGAAAGCGCCCGCGCCGAGGATGCGCCGGCGCTCTACCTCAGCGTCTGGTCGAAGGGTGAGCGGGCGATCGCCTTCTACCGGCGCTACGGCTTCGTCATGGCCGGCACCGCGCCCTTCACCGTCGGCGGGACGACGGAAGAAGATCCGGTGATGCGGCTCGATCTGGCATGAATCAGGTCGAGGTCATTCGCGCGGCGATGCTGGAGGGCGTGCCGCACGGCTTTCTCGGCCGAATCGGCGGCGTATCGACCGGCGCCTATGCCAGCCTCAATGTCGGCCTCGGCTCGGACGACGACCGCGCGGCTCTGGCCGAGAATCGCCGCCGCGCCGTCGCCGCGGTGGCGCCGGGCGCGAAGCTGGTCACCGTCCACCAGGTTCATTCGGCCGAGGCGGTCTATGCCGACGCGCCCTGGCCCGACGATGCGCGGCCCCATGCCGACGCACTGGTCACCGACCGGCCCGGACTGGCGCTGGGCATCCTCACCGCCGACTGCACGCCGGTCCTGCTCGCCGACGCCGAAGCCGGGGTGATCGGCGCCGCCCATGCCGGCTGGCGCGGCGCCTTCGCCGGCGTGATTGAATCGACCGTCGCGGCGATGGAGGGGATCGGCGCCGAACGCGAGCGAATCCGCGCCGCAGTCGGCCCGGTCATCGCCCGCAAATCCTATGAGGTGGACGACGGCCTCGCCCGCCGCTTCGCCGAGGCCGATCCCGAGAACGAGCGCTTCTTCACCCCCGGCCGCGAGGGCCATCACCAGTTCGACCTCGAAGCCTTCGTCCTTTCCCGCCTCGCGGAATCCGGCGTGACCCGCGCCGAAGCGCTCGGCCTCGACACCTATGACGATCCCGACCGCTTCTTCAGCTACCGCCGCGCCACCCACAACGGCGAGCCCACCTACGGCCGCCAGATCTCATTGATCGCCTTGCCGGAATAGGCCCTAGCGAGAGAGGCGCGGAATCGGCTAGGGAGCCGGCGGGCGACAGACCTCACCCCTCGGGCCGTTCTCTCCTGACCGGCCTGTGAGCCGGCCTTCCGCGACCTGGCTCGGTCACTGTTCAGCGATGAGCAAGTGGGTGCAAGGAGAGACTACATGACAGACGAATCCGACCTCAGCGGGGCGACCCCTCGTCGTCGCCCCAAGCCCGCCGTGCTGGAGCTTGGCGGCCGCAAGCTGAAGCCTTCGACCCTGATGATGGGCCATGGCTTCGACCCCGCGCTTTCGGAAGGCTCGTTGAAGCCGCCGATCTTCCTCACCTCCACCTTCGTCTTCGAAAACGCGGCCGCCGGTAGGCGCCATTTCGAGGGCGTCACCGGCAAGCGGCCGGGCGGCGCCGAAGGCCTGGTCTATTCGCGCTTCAACGGCCCCAACCAGGAAATCCTCGAGGACCGGCTGGGCCTGTGGGAAGATGCCGAGGACGCGTTGAGCTTCTCCAGCGGCATGTCGGCGATCGCCACCCTTTTGCTCGCCTTCGTCCAGCCCGGCGACGTCGTCGTCCATTCCGGCCCGCTCTACGCGGCGACCGAGACCCTGATCGCCCGCGTCCTCGGCCGCTTCGGCGTCAAATGGCTCGATTTCCCCGCCGGCGCGACCGAAGACGAGATCGCCGACACGATCGAACGCGCCAAAGAGATGGGCCGCGTGCCGCTCATCTATCTCGAAAGCCCGGCCAACCCGACCAACGCGCTGGTCGACGTCCAGGCGGTGCGCCGCGCCGCCGACGCCGCCTTCGCCGGCGATGAACGGCCGCCGATCGCGATCGACAACACCTTCCTCGGGCCGCTTTGGCACCATCCGCTGCGCCATGGCGCCGACCTCTCGGTCTATTCGCTGACCAAATATGCGGGCGGCCATTCCGATCTCGTCGCCGGCGGCATCACCGGCTCGAAGGACCTGATCAACCAGATCCGCATGCTTCGGAACACGATCGGCACGATCACCGATCCCAACACCGCCTGGATGCTGCTTCGCAGCCTCGAGACGCTGGAGCTGCGCATGACCAGGGCCGGCGAGAATGCCGACAAGGTCTGTCGCTTCCTTCGCGACCATCCCAAGGTCAAAAGCGTCGGCTATCTCGGCTTCCTCGCGGAGGGCGGCGACGCCCGCCAGGCCGACATCTACCGCCGCCACTGCACCGGCGCGGGCTCGACCTTCTCGCTCTATCTCAAGGGCGGCGAGAAGGAGGCCTTCGCCTTCCTCGATTCGCTCAAGATCGCCCATCTCGCGGTCAGCCTCGGCGGCACCGAGACGCTGGCCAGCGCCCCGGCGGCGATGACCCATTTGTCGGTCCCGCCCGAACGCAAGCAGGCGCTCGGTATCACCGACAATCTGGTCCGGGTCTCGATCGGCGTCGAGGATCCCGACGATCTGATCGCCGATTTCGACCAGGCGCTGGGCGCGGTGTAATCTAATTCCTCCCGGTACGGGGAGGGAATTGTGTCACCCTGTCCTTCGATCCCGCCAGTCCAGCACCTCCCAGCCTTCGCTTTCGGCGAGGCGGATTAGGCGGGCGTGGGCGTTGGTGGCGAAGGCCTCGTCGGACCAGCTGTGGACCGGCGCGTCCGAATGGTGGTCGGAATAGAAGCGGATGTGGAGCGCGTCGCGGGCCAGGCCCTCGCGCTCCAGCCAGGCCTCGATCATGTCGAGCTTGGCCACGCCGTAGCAGTTGCGGCCGTCGATCCAGGCGAGGGTCCGGCCGCGTTCATCGACCCGCGTGTCGGTGGCGATGACGTCGTCGAAGCCGAGCCCCCGGGCGATGGCAGCGGCGTAGAGCCGGTAGGAGGCGGTGGCGAGGACCAGCCGCCGGCCCGCTGCCTTGTCCTCGGCGATCCGGGCGCGGGCACCGGGCAGGATGTTGGTCGCGACCTGGCTGGCAGCGAAGGATTCGACCACGGGCTCGAGCCGCTCGGGCGCGACATTGCCGACCAACAGCCGGTAATTCCATTCCTTGAGCCGCCCCCGGTCAATCAGCCCGGCGGCATAAGCGAGCGTCGCCAGCGCCGAGACCGGCGCGAGCAGCACCCGCCATGGCGCCAGCCGCCACAGAGCGTGCCACAGGAACGGTCCATAGGTCGGCCCGCGGGTCACCGTTTTGTCCATGTCGTAAATGGCGAGGGCTGTCGTCATCCTGGTCCCGAAATCATAGAAACGCGGCGCAGTCCACCGAACGCCTTGCCGCCCGGCGGGATTTGACGCAGGGTTTTACCTACATGACAGCAGCCGCCGATTTCAGCCGAAACGTCGAAGAGGGCCATTGTGTCCTGCGGTTCAGCGGCAATCTCACGATCCTGCGGGTTCGCAAGCTTTCCGAGCAACTCGACGAGATCACCAGCGATGACATCACCATCGACCTCTCTGACGTCGAGCGGATGGACACGGTCGGCGCCTGGCTGGTTCACAAGATGGCACGGGACCGCGGCGCCAAGATCATCGGCGCCAGCCGCGAGCAGCAACTGCTGATCGAGCACGTCACCCAAGCCGACCAGCCGATGAAGGTGAAGCGTGACAAGGAGCTCCCGCTGACTCGCGTCCTCGGCGAGATCGGCGCCGCCGTCCAGGAAGTGTTCGCCACCATGATCGGCCTGCTCGGCTTCTTCGGGTCGCTGCTGATCTCGACCTGGAACATCATGCGCCACCCGCGCCGCTTCCGGCTCAACGCGGTCACCCAGCAGTTCGAACTGGTCGGCATCCGCGCTCTTGCCATCGTCGGCCTGATGACCTTCCTCGTCGGCATCGTCATCGCCCAGCAGGGCGCCGTCCAGCTCCGCCAGTTCGGCGCCGAAATCTACACGATCAACCTGATCGGCCGCTCGGCGCTGAAGGAGCTGGGCGTGCTGATGACCGCGATCATGGTCGCCGGCCGCTCCGGCTCCGCCTTCGCCGCCCAATTGGGATCGATGAAATTGTCCGAGGAGGTGGACGCGATGCGCACGATCGGCGTCTCGCCGATGGAGGCGCTGGTCTTCCCGCGGGTCGCCGCCACTGTCCTCCTCATGCCCCTGCTCGGCTTCTACGCCGCGATCATGGTCGTGATCGGCGGCGGCGTCTTCTGCTGGGTGTCGCTCGGCATTCCGCCGATTACTTTCATCCAGCGCATCCGCGAGGTCGTGCCGATGACCGACCTGTGGCAAACGCTGGTCAAGGCGCCGGTTTTCGGCATGATCATCGCCATGGCGGGCTGCTATCAGGGCATGCAGGTAAAGGGGAATGCCGAGGAGGTGGGTCTCAGGACCACCACCGCGGTCGTCCAGGGTATCTTCCTCGTGATCGTGCTCGACGCCTTCTTCGCGGTTTTCTTCACCGCCATCGGATGGACCTGATGGCGAAAAGCAACGTCGTCATCGAGGTTAGGGGCCTCAAGAACAGCTTCGGGGAACAGGTCGTCCATGACGGGCTCGATCTGGAAGTGCGGCGCGGCGAGATTTTCGGGGTGGTTGGTGGATCCGGCACCGGCAAATCGGTGCTGATGCGCTCGATCATCGGCCTGCAGACTCCGGATGAGGGTGAGGTCGAGGTGTTCGGCGAGTCGATGATCGGCCGCGACGAAGAAGAGGCCAAGCATATCCGCCGCCGCTGGGGCGTTCTGTTCCAGGGCGGGGCTTTGTTCTCGACCCTGACGGTGGCCGAGAATATCCAGGTGCCGATCCGCGAATTCTATCCCGGCATCGATCAGGCGCTGCAGGACGAGATCGCCGCCTACAAAATCTCGATGAGCGGCCTCGCCTCCGATGCCGGCGCCAAATTTCCGTCCGAGCTTTCCGGGGGGATGAGGAAACGCGCCGGCATTGCCCGTGCGCTTGCCCTCGATCCCGAGCTGCTTTTCCTCGACGAGCCGACCGCCGGCCTCGATCCGATCGGCGCCGCCGCTTTTGATCAATTGATCCTGGAGTTGCGCGACGCGCTCGGCCTGACCGTCTTTCTGATCACCCACGATCTCGACACGCTCTACGCGATCTGCGACCGCGTGGCGGTGCTCGCGGATCAGAAGGTCGTGGCGGTCGGAACGATTCCGGAATTACTGGCTTTGGATCACCCGTGGATCCAGGAGTATTTCGGAGGGCCGAGGGGCCGCGCGGCGGCGAATCGCGAGAGGGAAGAGGCCAAAGTCTGATGGAAACCCGTTCGAACCAGGTCCTCGTCGGCAGCATAACGCTTGGGCTGCTCGCCGCCCTCGTCATCTTCATGGTCTGGCTGAGTTCGGTCACCGGCGGCGGCGAGAAGAAATATGACATCTTCTTCACCCAGTCGGTCGAAGGTCTCGCCAAGGGCACCGGCGTCACCTTCTCCGGCGTTCCGGTCGGCCAGATCGAATCGATCAACCTAGAGCCGCAAAGCCCGCAATTCATCCGCGTGCGCATCTCGGTCAAGGACGACACGCCATTGCTCGAGGGCTCGACCGCGACGATCAGGGGCGTCGGATTCACCGGCGTTTCGCAGATCCAGATCGATCCGCCGCCGCCCCCGGAACCGGGCCAGGTCCGCCGGCCGCGGCGCGAGCTCACCTGTCCCGATCAGAACGCCCAGGCCGAATGCCCCTATGGCGTGCCGGTCATCCCCACCCGGCCAGGCGCGCTCGGCCAGTTGCTCAATACCGCGCCGGAGCTGCTCGAACGGGTTTCGACCCTGACCGAGCGGCTCACCGAAATGCTGTCGGACCGAAACCAGGAATCGATCGCCGGCATTCTCGACAATCTCCAGCAGGTCAGCCGCTCCCTGGCCGAACGCTCGCCCGAAATCGCCGCCACTCTGGCCGAGGCGCGGGTGGCGATCCGTCAGGCCGGCGACGCCGCCGACCAGATCGGCCATCTCGCCGGGACGACCAACGCCATGCTCGATCGCGACGGCCGGCCTTTGGTGGCCGATCTCAGGCGGACGCTGCGAACCGCCGACACCACCATCGCCGAGTTGCAGGGCGCGGTCCAGGATGCCCGGCCGGGCATTCAGGCCTTCTCCACCCAGACCCTGCCCGAGGTCGGCCAGTTGATGCGCGACCTCAGGCAGACGTCGGAATCGCTCCGCGACATCACCGACCGGCTCAACCAGCAAGGCGTCGGCGGCGTGATCGGCGGCCAGCGCCTGCCCGATTATCATCCGGGAAGAGGGAATTGACGATGCGCATGAAATGGTTCGCCATTGCCTTTTCGGCCCTTGCTCTCTCCGGCTGCTTCGGCGGCGGCGCCCCGCCGCAATTGCTGACCCTCAGCGCGGCCGAAACTCGCCCGGCCGCCCAGCCGCGCACCGCCGGCGCCGGCGAAGCGCTCACCGTCGCCGTCCCCACCGTCCCGCAGGCGCTGAGGACGACGCGTATCCCGGTCTATGTGAGCGACACCGTGATCCAGTATCTCAAGGACGCGGTCTGGGTTGAAAATCCCGGCGCCCTGTTCGGCCGTCTGCTCGGCGAGACGATCTCCGCGCGGACCGGCCGGGTGGTGCTCGATCCCGCCCAATACAGCCACGATCCGGGCACCCGCGTCACCGGGACGCTCGTCAAGTTCGGGCTCGATCCGGCGCGGATGGAGGCGGTCATCGTCTACGACGCGGCCATCGCCCGAGGCCCCACCGGCGTCACCACCAACCGTTTCGAAGCCCGCGTCCCGGTCGCCGCCGCGACCACGGAGGCGGTCGCCCCGGCCCTCAACCAGGCCGCCAATCAGCTCGCCGACCAGGTCGCCGCCTGGGTCGGGAATTAGTGAGCAGGCGCTAACCGCCAGATCGCGTTCGAGCCGTCGGCCGAGGCGGCGGCGAGCATGCGTCCGTCGCGCGACCAGGCGAGCGACATGACGTCGTCGCTATGCTCCAGCGCCGCCTGGGGCGCACCATCCGCCACCCGCCACAGCCGTACAGCCGGGCCCTTGGCGCCACCGCCGGTGAGCTGGTGCCAGAGGGTCCAGAAGCCGCTGCGCGCCCGGCCGCCGCTGGCCAGCCAGCGTCCGTCGGGGCTGAAGGCGACCGCGTAGACGTGGCTTGAGCCGCCGGTCAGCGTCCGGACCTGGGCGCCGTCGGCCAGCCGCCAAATGCGCACCGTCGAATCGTCGCCGCCGCTGGCGAGCAGGCGGCCGTCGGGCGAGAAGGCGACGCTGACCACCGCCTGGTCATGGCCGGGCAGCCGGCGCACCATCCGGCCGGTGGTGACGTCCCACAGGCGGATCGAATGATCGAAGCTGCCGCTGGCGAGCAGGCGCGAATCGGGGCCGAAGCGAACCGCCCAGATGTTGAGCTCGTGGCCGCGCAGGACATGGACGAGGGCGAGGTCGCGCGCCCGCCAGATCCGGATCGTCCGGTCCTCGCCGGCGCTCGCCAGCCATTGGCCGTCGGGCGACCAGGCGAGGGTCCACACCGTCCCTTCATGACCGCTGAGCGTTCCGGCCGGGCGGCCGTCGGCGACCCGCCACAGGCGGACCGTGCGGTCATAGCCGGCGCTGGCCAGCAGGCTGCCGTCGGGCGACAAAGTGAGCCAGGTGACGCCGCCCTCATGGACGATCGCGCCGCGGACGGCGCCGTGCGCGTCGACATGCTCGATCCGGCCGTCGGTGCCGGCCGCGAACATTGTGCCGTCGGGGAGGAAGACCATGTCGCGCGCCTCGCCCTGGTGATGGACGAAGCGGGCGACGGGTGCGGCCGTCAGTTCAGCGCCCGAGGCCGGGATCGCCCCGGGCGGCCGCCCGTCGGTGCCGCCGGCGAGCGCGACGATTCCGAACGCGCCGGCGAGCAGCAGCAGGATCGCGGCGGCGATCTTGAGGAATTTCATCCCAGGCTTTTCGAGACCTGCTCGAATACGTCCTTGCTGAGGCCCGGCGTCGCCACGATCCGCTCGAGCTCGGTCCGCATCAATGCGGCGCGGTCCTCGCCGAAACGGCGCCAGCGGCCCAGCGGCGGCACCAGCTTGGCCGCGGTCTGCGGATTGAGCTTGTCGGCCGCGAGGATCATGTCGGCGAGGAAGCGATAGCCGCGCCCCGACGCATCGTGGAAGGCGCGCTGGTTGGCCCCGAACGCGCCGACCAGCGATCGCAGCCGGTTGGGATTGGTAAGGGTGAAGTCGGGGTGCGCGGCCAGCGCCTCGACCGCGGAGGCGGTGTCGTCGCGGGTAGACAGCGCCTGGGTGGTGAACCATTTGTCGAGCACCAGCCCATTGTCCCGGTAGCGCGAATAGAATTCGGCCAGCGCCGTGTCGCGTTCCGGCGCCTCGCCGTTGACCAGCGCGCCGAGCGCGCCCTGGCGGTCGGTCATATTGTCGGCATCGTCATATTGGCGCTTGGCCAGCGCAGGCCCGTCGTCCGCGCCCGACGCCATGATATAGCCCAGGGCGACATTCCTCAGCCGCCGCGCGCCCTTGGCCGCCGGATTGTAGTCGTAGCGGTTTGCGGCGTGGGCGGCATAGGCGCCGCGCCACAGGGCATCGAGCGTGCGGCCGAGATCGGCGCGGAGCGCCTCGCGCGCCTTGTGGATGGCCTCGGGATCGACGCTCTTCATCTGGTCGCCGATGAAGGCCTCGCTGGGCAGCAGCACCGCTTCGGCGATGAAGGCGGGATCGAGCTTCTCGTTGCTCAGCGTCTCGCGCACCGCCTCGATCACCGGTCCATGGTCCGGCGCGGCGCCGTCGATCGCGACGATCAAGGTGTCGAGCATCAATTGCTGCATCGCCTCGTAGCGGGCGAAGGGGTCATCATCGTGGGCCGAGAGGAAGGCGAGGTTGCCTGCGCTGCGGTCGCTCTCGATCGTCACCGGCGCCGAAAACCCGCGATTGACCGAGAGGACCATCTCCTCGCCGACATCCTCGATGACCAGCTCCTGGCGCTCGGAATCGAGCATCACCAGCCGGTCCGCATGCTTGGTCGCGCTTTCCTCGCCGAACAAAGCGAGCTTCAGCGGGATCAGCATCGGCTGCTTGACCTTCTGCCCCGGGGTCGGCGGCACCATCTGTTCCAGCGTGATCCGGGCATTGCCGCCCTCGCGCGCCAGCCGCGCCGTCACCTTCGGGGTTCCCGCCTGGCTGTACCAGAGCCGGAAGTGCGACAGATCCTCGCCGCTCGCCTGCTCCATCGCCTTGACGAAATCCTCACAGGTCACCGCTTCGCCGTCGTGCGTGTCGAAATAGAGGTCGCAGCCCGCCCGGAACCGCTCCGGCCCGAGGATGGTGTGGAGCATTCGGATCACTTCCGCGCCCTTGTTGTAGACGGTCGCGGTGTAGAAATTGGAGATCTCGATATAGGAATCGGGTCGCACCGGGTGGGCGAGCGGTCCGGCGTCCTCTGGGAATTGGGCGGCGCGCAGCATGCGCACGTCCTCGATCCGTTTCACCGCTTCCGAGCCCATGTCGGCCGAGAAGCTCTGGTCGCGAAAGACGGTGAAGCCTTCCTTCAGCGACAGCTGGAACCAGTCGCGGCAGGTGACCCGGTCGCCCGACCAATTGTGGAAATATTCGTGGGCGACGACGCCGGCGATGCCGTCATAATCCATGTCGGTGGCGGTGTCGGGGTCGGCGAGGATGTAGCGCGAGTTGAAGATGTTGAGGCCCTTGTTCTCCATCGCCCCGAAGTTGAAATCGGCCACGGCGACGATGTTGAACACGGCGAGGTCATATTCGCGGCCATAGACCTCCTCGTCCCATTTCATCGCCGACTTCAGCGACGCCATGGCATGTTCGGTGCGCGGCAGGTCCTCCTCGCGCACCCAGATACCGAGCGCGACCTCGCGGCCCGACCGGGTGACGAAGGCGTCGCGGTTGCAGGCGAGGTCGCCGGCCACCAGGGCGAAGAGATAGGAGGGCTTGGGGAAGGGGTCGTGCCATTCGGCCCAGTGCCGGCCGCCGTCGAGATCGCCCTTGGCCACCGGATCGCCGTTGGAGAGCAGGATCGGATAGAGCCTCTTGTCGCCGATGATCTTCACCCGGTAGCGGCTGAGCACGTCAGGCCGGTCGGGGAAGGGAGTGATCCGGCGGAAGCCCTCGGCCTCGCACTGGGTGCAGAGCAGCCCGCCCGATTCATAGAGGCCCATCAGCTGGGTATTGGCGCGGGGCGCGATCGCCACTTCGGTCTCGACCGTCGCATAGTCGCCGGCGATCGGAATGCGCAGCACGTCCTTCTCGAACCAGTAATTGACCGGCCCGCCGTCGACCTTGACGCGGACCAGATTGAGGCCGGAAGCGTCGAGGTGGAGCGGCGCCATATGGTCGCCGTTACGCGTAACCTGGAGCGTGGCGCGGACGATCGTCCGCTCCGCGCCAAGATCCATTTCGAGGGCGATTTCCGGCACCAGCCACTCGGGCGGGCGATAGTCTTCGCGGCGGACGGTGACCGGCGGCGTGGCCGGCGCGTTCTGGACGTCGAGCATGGATGCGACTTAGGCGCGCGGGCCGGGCCGTGCAATGTGCGGGTGTATCAGTCCGTCGGCGTGGTCGCCGGCGGCTTGCCCGCTCTCAGCGCGATCAGCAGCCCGGCGATCGCCAGCAGGCCGCCGCCGGCGGCGAGCGGCGACCAGCGATACCCCTCCATCACTGTCGAGATCGCCATGGCGACGATGGGAATCAGCACGCTCGAATAGGCCGCCTTGGCTGCGCCGATCGCGCGGATGATGCCGTAATAGAGGAAGAAGGCGAGCGCCGAGGCGATCACGCTGAGGTAGAGGAGACCGCCCAGATAGGTCCAGGTCGGCTCTACGGTCGGCGGCCCGAAATGGAACCAGGCGAACAGGCCGTTGATCGCGCCGCCGTAGAGCATCGCCCAGCCGAGCATCGCCGCAACCGGGCGCGAGCGGATCGCCGGCATCAGCTGCATGACATTGGAGATCGAGGCGGCGAGAACGGCGACGAGGACGAAGGCGAGCCCGACCAGCACGCCGTGGGTCGAGGCGGTCGACTGGCGCATTTCCTGGGCGAAGAGGAGGGCGACGCCCGCCATGGCGACGGCCGAGCCGAGGACGAAGGATCCGCTCACCCGCTCGCCGAAGAAGATGCGGGCGAGGATCGCATTGGGCACGACCAGAAGGGCGAAGACCACGGCCGCCAGACCGGAGGTGATGGTCTGTTCGGACGCGTAGACGAAATTATAGTTCACCACGAACTGGAAGGTGCCGAGCAGGACCGCGAGGACATAGCCGCCACGTCTGAGGCGAAGGCTCTCGCCGCGAATGGCGGCGATCGCGATCATCACCACGCCCGAGATCAGGAAACGATAGCTGACCGACCAGACCGGCGGAACGGCGCCGAGCTGGCCCTTGATCACGATCCAGGTCGAGCTCCAGATCAGGGTGACGAGGAGGAAGGGGAAAAGCACCCTGGGGTCGCGGAAGCTCGCCGTCGATTCCGTGGCCACCGGCATCTCCCGAAAGGTCAAAGGACCGCCCGGAATGATGGCGATCTCACGGCATTCCCCTAGCCTCAGCCGCCTTCATATGCAAATATAAAGATATCTTTATATGTCGGCTGGAAGCGGTCGGTTACAGCGCCCGGATCGCGGCGGCGAGGGCGTCGACGTCGGTGGGAACGCTGTCCCAACTGGTCACCAGCCGTGCCTCGCCCGGCCCCCAGTCGTAGAAATCGAAGCCCTGCGCCCTGAGCGCCGCCGCTTCGGCCTCGCTCACCCGGACGAACATCTCGTTGGCCTCGACCGGCTGGAGCAGCCGCGCCGGCCCCGCCGCCTCGGCCAGCCGCGCCGCCGCCGCATTGGCGGTGTGGGCGTTGGCGAGCCACAGATCGCCCTCCAGCATCGCCAGGATCTGGGCGGCGAGAAACCGGCCCTTGGAAAGGAGATGGCCGGCCCGCTTGCGCCGGTAGCGGGTCGCGGCCGCCAGTTCGGTATCGAAGAAAACCAGGCATTCGGCGGAAAGCC
Organism: Allosphingosinicella sp.; assembly: GCA_036525215.1. Classification (GTDB taxonomy): domain Bacteria; phylum Pseudomonadota; class Alphaproteobacteria; order Sphingomonadales; family Sphingomonadaceae; genus Allosphingosinicella. Next base: position 10,012 of record DATDAU010000005.1, on the reverse strand, counting down.
CGCCATTCTTGGTGAAGCCGAAGGACAGGGCGTCGACCCCTGCCTTCCAGGTCAGATCGGCCGGCGCGCAGCCGAGATGCGCCACCGCATTGGCGAAGCGGGCGCCGTCGAGGTGAAAGCGAAGGCCCTCTCCACGGCAGAGCGCGCCCAGCGCCGCAGTCTCGTCGGCGGTGTAGACGCGGCCATATTCGGTGGCGTTGGTGATCGACAGCACCGCCGGCTGGACCTGGTGGACATCGCCGCGGCGGATGCCGCCCAGGAGTCCTTTGACGATGTCCGGATCGAGCTTCGCCCCCTCGCCCTCGCCGAGCAGCAATTTGGCGCCGCCGGTATAGAATTCCGGCGCCCCGCATTCGTCGACCTGGATGTGGGCCTGGCTGTGGCAGAGGATGGCGCCGTGGGAAGGGCAGAGCGCCGCCAGTGCCAGGCTGTTGGCGGCCGTGCCGGTCGATACCCACAGGGCCTCGACCTCGCGCTCGAACAGGTCGGAGAATGCCGAATTGAGGCGCAGGCTCCAGGCATCGCCGTCATAGGCGGTGTCGAGCCGGTTCGCCCCGGCGATCGCCGCGATCACTTGGGGGCAGGCGGGCGCCGCATTGTCCGAGAAAAAGCGCATGGCGAACCCATAGAGGCTTCCCGGCCCGGCTGGGAAGGACATGCAATAATTGCAGGCGCGTTTACCTGAATTTAGCGCCCTCGCGATATGGAATCGGCTATTGAATCGAGTGGGATTGATCGAATGGGCGTGGAAAATTTCGTGAATGGCGGCTCGTCGGTGGGGAATCGCTCGACCAAGAGGGCGCGCGTGCTGCTGGCGGCGAAGCTCGAAACGCCGTTCGGCGAAGTCGACGCGCGTCTTCGCGACCTCTCGCGCAAGGGCGCTCTCGTCGAATGTCTCCAGGTGCCGCCGGTCGGCACCGAGGTCACCTTCGTTCGCGGCAAGACGCGGATTCCGGCGCGGGTCGCCTGGGCGACCAACGAACGGATCGGCCTCGAATTCCATTGCATGATCGACGAGCACGAATTGCTCGTCCAGCTCGGCAAGCCGGCGCCGCCCAAGCCGAACACCTACAGCCGCCCCGGTCTCAGGACCGGGATGAGCGCGGACGAGCGCAAGCTCGCCCAGGCGTGGAGCGTCGCCGTCGGCCTGACCCTCCCCGAAAGAGAGCCGTAAGAGACCGCTTATGGATGGTTGGAACCCAGCCTGGGCCCCGTCGACCGAGCCCTCCGGCGTACCGCCGATCAGCGGCGAGCTTTCGACCGCGGCGATGCCCGGCGCTGCCCGCCCCCAGGAGCGGGTTTCGCCGCGGGTGCCGGTCGAATTCGGCGCGGGGTTGCGCCAGCGCGGCGGCAGCGGCGTCTCGGTCCACATCATGGATCTTTCGACCCACGGCTTCCGGATCGAAACCCATCTCGACCTTCACGAAGGCCAGCAGATCTGGCTGCGCCTCCCCGGTCTCGAATCCTCCTCCGCCACCGTGCGCTGGGTGAGCGGCTATGTGGCTGGATGCGCCTTCGATAAGCCGCTGCATCCCGCCGTGCTCGACCTCGTCGTCGCGCGGGCGCGGGAGCGCTAAAACCCAACCAGATTTGCCGATTCGGATTCTCGCGAAACCTATGTTAGCCTCCGATTCTGGGGAGGCGAGGGGCATGGAATCTGATGAGCGTTATTATGCGCGGCGCGCAGCCGAAGAAGGGCGCCGCGCACGCTATGCGGTGACGCCGGAAGCGCGCGAGCGGCACCAGGAACTTTCAAGACTGTTCGAGGACAAGGCCGCCAGCCGCGCCCGAATCGCCGAGATCCAGCTCGTCAGAGGCTGAACCGCGAAGGCCGGCCGGACGCCGTTCGGGGAAAAGCGGTGGTGCTGCCGGTGAGGATTGAACTCACGACCTCAGCCTTACCAAGGATGCGCTCTACCACTGAGCTACGGCAGCACGTCGCTTTTCAGGAAGGCGGCGCTATGGCCGCTCGCCTCTGTCCGTGTCAAGGCAAGTCGCCATGACCGACCAGGAACGCGCCAAAAGACTCGCCGCCGCCCTCCGCGAAAACCTCAAGCGCCGCAAGGCCCAGGCGCGGGAAGCGGTGGCGGGGGAGCGGAAAAGCAAAACGAAGCCGGATTCAGACGAGAGCTGAACGACTTAGAGTGCAGCGCACTGGGCTTCGAGCCAAGCCCTGGCGTCGCCGTCCAGCTGCGGGCCGACGACCTTCAGGACCTGGACGTGATAATCGTCCACCCAGGCGCGCTCGTCCGCCGACAGCATGTCGGTCGCGATCAGGCGGCGTTCGATCGGAGCGAAGGTGAGGGTCTCGAAGCCCAGCACCTTCTTTTCTGCGCCCTCGACCTCGACCGGCACGACCAGCACCAGATTCTCGATGCGGATGCCATATTCGCCGGTCTTGTAGTATCCGGGCTCGTTGGAAAGGATCATGCCGGCCTTGAGCGGCTCGTCGCCGCCGGGCTGGGCGCTGCCCACCGGCGAGATCCGCTGCGGTCCCTCGTGGACGGCGAGGAAGCTGCCGACGCCGTGGCCGGTGCCGTGGGCATAATCGACCCCGGCCTGCCACAGATACTGGCGGGCGAAGCTGTCGAGCTGGCTGCCGCGGGTGCCGGCCGGGAAGCGGGCGCGGGCAATGGCGATATGGCCCTGGAGGACGCGGGTGAACCGGTCCTTCATTTCTGCGGTCGGGGTGCCGATCACCACGGTGCGGGTGACGTCCGTCGTCCCGTCCGGATATTGGCCGCCGCTGTCGACCAGGTAGATCGAATCCATCTCCAGCGGCCGGTTGGTTTCGGGCGTCACCCGATAATGGACGATCGCGCCATTGGGCCCGGCGCCGGAGATCGTGTCGAAGCTGAGGTCGCGAAGGTCGCCGCCGGCCTGGCGCAGCGCCTGGAGCTTGGCGGCGGCGCCGAGCTCGTCGATCCCGCCCTTGGGCGCCTCGATCGAAAGCCAGTGGAGGAAGCGCGAAAGAGCGGCGCCGTCGCGCGCCTGCGCCGCCTCGTGGCCGGCGATCTCGACCTCGTTCTTGATCGCCTTAGGCAGGATCGAGGGGTCTCGGCGCGAGACGATTTTCGCGCCGGCATTTTCCAGCGCCTCGAAGATCGCGGCCACCGACCGTTCGGGATCGACCGCGACCGTCTTGCCGGCCAGCGCCTTCAGCGTCGGCTCGAAATCGGTCCGCTCGTGGACGCGCACGCAGTTTCCGAGATGCTGGCGGACGTCGTCGCCGATCTTCTCCGATGCGACGAACAGATCGGCGGTGCCGTCGGCATTGACCAGGGCGAAGGACAAAGCGACCGGGGTATGGTCGACGTCCTGGCCGCGGACGTTGAACGTCCAGGCGATCGAGTCGAGGGCGGCGAGGACGGCGCAATCGGCCTTCTGCTCCTTCAGCCAGTCGGCCATTTCCTGGCGCTTGGACGCCGAGGAGCGGCCGGCGTAGCGATCGGGCTGGACGATCAGCCGCGCCCGCGACGGCTCGGGCTGGTCGGACCAGACCGCGTCGATCGGGTTCTTGCGGACGGCGACCAGCTCGGCGCCCTTATCCGCCAGGGCCTCGCGCGCCTTCGCCACCCAGTCCTTGGTGTGCAACCAGGGATCGTAGCCGATCCGGCCGCCGTCGGGGGCGTGGACCTTCAGCCAGTCGGCGATGCTGGTTTCCGGCACCGACTGGTAGCTCCAGTGATTGCCGTCGACCTGCTCGCGCACCTGCAGCGTGTAGCGGCCGTCGACGAAGATCGCCGCTTCCTCAGGCAAAACCGCAGCCGCCCCGGCCGAGCCCTGGAATCCGGTCAGCCAGGCCAGGCGTTGGGCATAGCTGCCGACATATTCGCTCATATGCTCGTCGGTCAGCGGCACGACGAAGCCGTCGAGCCGGTCGGCCTTCAATTGCTCGCGGAGGGCGGACAGACGCGCTTCATAGGTGGACATAGGTCATTCCCGATGCTTGAAACCACGGCTAGATAAGCCCGTTCCCGCCGCCGCGCCAGTCCGGCGCCCTTTTCCAGGATGCCCGCCGATGCGCCTCATCTTCGCCGCCTTCCTGCTTGCCGCCGCTCCCGCCGGGGCCCACATCACGAGTGACACCATGACCGCCGATTCAGACACCGCCACCGCACTTCCCGCCCCGCCGATGGCCGAGCAGCGTCCCTTCAGCTTCGAGCGCCACGGCGTGACAGTCAGCGATCCCTGGCACTGGCTGAAGGACCAGTCCTATCCGAACGTCGACGATGCCGACGTCCTGTCCTACCTCACCGCCGAAAATGCCTATTTCGAGGTGGCGATGGCGCCGCACCGGCCGCTGATCGAGACCCTGGTCGGCGAGATGCGCGGCCGCATCCAGGAGGACGACAGCTCGGTCCCGGTCCGCGACGGCGACTATATGTACTGGTGGGCCTTTACGCCCGGCGCGCAATACCGCACCTGGTATCGCCGGCCGGTCGCCGGCGGCGAGGCGCAGGCGATCTTCGACGAGACCGCCGAAGCGGCCGGCAAGCAATATTTCCGGCTCGGCGCGATCCAGGTCAGCCACGACGGCCGCTACGCCGCGACCATGGTCGACGACAACGGATCGGAGCGATTCACCCTCCGCATCCGCGACCTGGCGACCGGCCGCGACATCGAGACGGTGACCACGGTCGGCATCGGCGCGCCAGTCTGGACCGCCGACAGCCGCGGCCTGGTCTATACCGAGGTCAACGAGCATTGGCGTTCCTACCGCGCCCGCTATCACCGCCTGGGCGCGCCGGCGGCTGAGGACCGCACGCTCTACGAGGAGACCGAGAACGTCGCCTTCACGGTCAACGTTGGCCTCACCCAGGATCGGCGCTTCATCCTGATCGCGACCGGCGAGAACAGTTCGAACGAGACCCGCTTCGTCCCCGCCGACAATGTCCTGGCCGCGCCGGTGCTGGTCGCGCACCGCCGGCCCAACATCCAATATTCGGTCGATTCCAGCCATGGCAAATTATGGATCCTGACCAACGACAACCACATCAATTTCCGTCTCGCCGAGGCGTCGCCCGATCGCCCCGGCGACTGGCGGACCGTCATCGCCGGATCGGACCAGGTCTATCTGCGCGGAATCACCTCGTTCCGCGACCATCTGGTGATCACCGAGCGGGTCGACGGCCTCGATCAGCTTCGCCTGCGCGCCTATGACGGCGCCGAGCGGCGCATCCCCTTCACCGAAGCCGCCTATACGGCCGGGCTGGGCAACAATCCGGAATATGCGCCGGCCGCCTATCGGCTCAGCTACAGCTCGATGGTGACGCCGCCGACCGTCTACGATTACCATCCCGTCGACAACCGGCTCGAAACGCTGAAGGTTCAGCGCATCCCCTCCGGCTACGATCCCAGCCAATATGCCAGCGAGCGGATCATGGTGCCGTCGCGCGACGGCCGCCAGATTCCGGTGTCGATCGTCTACCGCCGCGGCTTCGAGCGCAACGGTCGGGGGCGTCTCTTCCTTTATTCCTACGGCGCCTACGGCATCGCCACAGCGCCAGGCTTCAACACCAACCGGATCAGCATGCTCGACCGCGGCTATGCCTATGCCATCGCCCACATCCGGGGCGGCGACGAGATGGGCTACGGCTGGTACCTGAACGGCACCAACACCCACCGCACCAACACCTTCAACGACTTCGTTGACGCCGCGCGCGGGCTGATCGCCCGGAACTACACCGCTGCCGGCCAGATCGCGATCCAGGGCGGATCGGCGGGCGGCGAGCTGATGGGCGCGGTGGTCAATTCCGATCCCGAATTGTGGGGGGCGGTGGTCGCCGACGTGCCGTTCGTCGACGTCGTCAACACCATGCTCGACGACACCTTGCCGCTGACCCCGGGCGAATGGAACGAATGGGGCAATCCGATCACCGATCCGGCCGCGTTCCGCTACATGCTGACCTACAGCCCCTACGACAATGTCCGCGCCCACGCTTATCCGCCGATGCTGATCACCGGCGGCCTCAACGATCCGCGCGTCACCTACTGGGAGCCGGCCAAATGGTCGGCGCGCCTGCGCGCGACCCGCACCGACCACAATCTCCAGCTGCTCAAGATCAACATGGGCGCCGGCCATGGCGGCCGCTCCGGACGGTGGACGCGGTTGACCGAAGTGGCGGAAGCCTATGCCTTCATCCTGACGCAGATGGGGGCCGCGGAGCTGACCGCCCGGTGAGGTTCGCGCTCGCATTGCTGCTGGCCTGGCTCGGCGCCGGCGCTGCGGCCGCCCAGCCGCCCAGGCTGGTCGAAGTGGCGGTCACCCATGACGGGGCGCGCTGGACCGCGGACTTCGCCTTCCGCGCCCGGTCGCGGGCCTGGCTCCTGCTGCGCTCGCCGGTCGCCCGGATCGGCGAGCAGCCGTGGCGGCCGCGCAGCTGGACCATCGAGACGCCGGGCGTCCGGCTGGAGCGGCGCGGCCATTGGGACGTACTGACCACCAGCGATGGCCGGCCGGTGCCGGCCAATGTCCGGATTCGCTTCACGCCCTTTTCCGGCGACGTCCTCGGCGACTACGATCCAGCCCTGGTCTTCACCGACGGCTCTGTCGCGCTCTACAGCGGCCAGTTCACGGCGACGCCGATCGGCTCGGCGGCGACGGCCGCGCGCCTGCCCGGCGACCTCAACGAGGCCAACCTGCCCGAGACCCGCACCCGCATCGTCTTTCGCGATTCGGCCGGGCCGGTGATGCTGGCCGGGCGGCGCCAGCCGGCGGCGACAGTCGAGGGCAGCGACGACGGCACCTATGTCCTGTTCGGCCCGATCCGTCCGATCGTCAGCGAGTCAATGGCGGCCGTGATCGATCCGCAGCTTCCGGCCTGGATCCGTACCTCGCTTGGGCGGTCGGTGCCCGACATATTGGGCCGCTACGCTGCCGCTCTGGGACCGGCGCCGGGGCCGAAGCCGATGGTCATGGTCAGCTGGGCCGGTCCGACTCCGGGCATGACCAGCATGGGCGGCAGCGTCCTCGATGGCCTGATCGTCATGGCCTATGAAGGCTCCGGCGTGCTCGAGGAGAATGCGCGCAGCCGCGGCTCCGGCCTGTGGTTCATCGCCCACGAATCGGCCCATTTCTGGCTCGGCCAGGCGGTTCATTACGACACCGCGCGCCAGTCGTGGATCACCGAGGGCGGCGCCGACCTGCTGGCGATCCGCACCGTCGCCGAGGTCGATCCGACCTACGACTGGCGCGGTGAGCTACAGAAGGAAGTCGACGATTGCGCGGCGCTGAGCGCCGGCCGCGGCATCGCCTCGGCGCTCGAGCGCAACGAATATCGCGCTTACTATGCCTGTGGCGCGGTCTTCGCTTTGATCGCCGAAGCCGCTTCGCGCCGTCCCTTCACCCAGTTCGTGCGCCGGCTGATCGAGACCAACCGCGCCGACCGGACCGTCACCCGCGCCGAGTGGCTCGCGGCGCTCGATCAGGTGTCGCGCGACCCGTCGCTGAGCCGCGACATCGGCCGGATGCTCGATCGCGGCGCCGCCGAGCCCGGGGCCGCGATCGCCTCGCTCTTCACCCGCGCCGGCGTCCGCTTCACGCCCGGTCCGAACGGCGTGCCGAGGCTGCAATGACGGTGTTCGAGAAGAGGATCACGGCGCAGCCCGCCGACATCGACGAGCTCGGACACGTCAACAATGCCGCCTGGGTGCGCTGGATCCAGGAGATGGCGACCGCGCACTGGCGCGCGGTCGCCGACCCCGCCCATGTCGACGCCTATGTCTGGGTCGTCATCCGCCACGAGATCGACTATCTGCGCGCGGCCCTGCCCGGCGAGACGGTCACGGGGCGGACCTGGGTCGGCGAGGCGCCCAAGGGCGCGCGCTTCGACCGCCATGTCGAATTCGTCGGCGACGACGGCAAGCCCAGGGTCCGCGCCCGCACCACCTGGGCGATCCTCGACAAGGCAACGGGCCGGCCGTTGCGTGTCCCGCCGGAAGTGGCGGCGCCGTTCCTGGCCTAGCGTTCGTCTACAAACTCCCGCACCGCCTTGATGATCTTGGGAAAGGCGCGGCCGCTGACGGCGAAGCCCATATGGCTGCAGTCGAGCTCCAGCTGCCGGTCGCTCTCCAAGGCTTCACCCCGGGCGCTGCCGATCGAGATGATGCCGTCGCGGCGCGACCAGATGGCGAGGGTCGGAACCGGCGGCTTCTCGGCCAGGTTGAGCGCCACCGGCGGCGCGTCGACCGGATGGCCGGCGACCATTTCGTAGAATCGCCAGACATTGTTGCCTCGCGGATCGCCGGAGAAGGGCGCGCCCATGGTGATCACCCGGTCGACCAGATCGGGAAGCATCTTTGCGACCTCGCGCGCATAGACACCCCCCAGGCTCCAGCCGAGCAGGATGACTTTCTCGCCGCGGCCGAAGGCTGCGATCCGCTCGGCCAGGCGCTCGCGGGTGTCGGCCTTGACGCCAAGATTGAAGCCCATGCCCCAGCCAGTGACCCGGAATCCGGCCCCGGCGAGGGCGCGCTGCAGTCCGAGCGTGGTGCGGTCGCTGGCGACGAAGCCGGGGATCACCATGATCTTGCGCCCGTCCACCGGGCCGCGCTCGCCGAGCCGCCCGAATGCCCGGTAGAAGCGCGATGCCAGCGCCGGCACCTCCATCAGATAGAGGTGGAGCGGCGGCTTTTCAGGCTCAGAGATAGTCGCCGTCCATCAGTTCGCGCAGCGCGGCGGGGAGTTTCACCCGGCCGTCGGCGGTCTGGTGATTCTCGAGCAGCGGCACCAGGATTCTTGGGGAAGCCAAAGCGGTGTTGTTGAGCGTGTGGACGAAGCGGACCTTCCTCTCTTCGTCGCGCCAGCGAAGGTTCGCCCGCCGCGCCTGCCAGTCGTGCAGGGTCGAGCAGCTGTGGGTCTCGCGATACTTGCCAAGGCTCGGCACCCAGGATTCGATGTCGTTCATCCGGAACTTGCCGTTGCCCATGTCGCCGGTCGAGGTCTCGATCACCTGATAGGGGATTTCGAGCGCCTGGAGCATGGCTTCGGCATTGGCCAGCAGCCGCTGATGCCAGCTGGCCGATTCCGCCTCGTCGTCGCGGCAGATCACATATTGTTCGAGCTTGTAGAATTGGTGGACGCGCAAGAGGCCCCGCACGTCGCGGCCCGCGCTTCCCGCCTCGCGGCGGAAGCAGGGCGAATAGCCGGCATAAAGGATGGGGAGCTTGTCCGCCTCGACGATCTCGCCGCTGTGCAGGCTGGTCAGCGCGATCTCGCCGGTTCCGGCGAGATAGAGGTCGTCGGCCGGCATGTGATAGGCTTCTTCCTCGTGCCCCGGGAAATGACCGGTGGCGACGAAGGCCTGGGGTCGCGCCAGCGCCGGCACGGTCATCAGCGTGAAGCCGTCCCCGGCCAGCCGTTTCTGCGCCCACAGCATCAGCGCCTGTTCGAGCATCGCGAGCCGCCCCTTCAGGCAATATTGCCGCGATCCCGCCACCTGGGTGATCCGGGCCAGATCGGCCCAGTCGTTCTTCTCGAGCAAAGCGACATGGTCGAGCGGCTCGAAATCGAAGCTCGGCAATGTGCCTTCCTGGCGGACGACCGTGTTGAAACTCTCGTCGGGGCCGACCGGCGCGCCTTCCCAAGGGATGTTGGGGACGCGGAGCAGCAAAGCGTCGAGCGCCGCCTGCTTCTCGCCGAGCGCCTCCTCGACTTCGGAAATCCGTCCGCCGATCGCCTTGGCCCTGGCGCCCAACGCTGGCCGTTCCTCGGGCGCGGCGCTCTTGAAGCCGTCGCTGATCCCGTTGCGTTCCGCGCGCAGGCCGTCGCCCTGCGTCTTCAACTCGCGCACTGCGACGTCGAGCGTCAACAGGGCGTCGAGATCGAGGGCGACGTTCTTGGCGGTGATGGCGCCGCGGACGGCGTCAACATTGTCGCGGATGAAGGCAAGGCTGAGCATCAGCGCCGCCTAGCGGGCATTGGCGCTCATGCCAATGCCGTCCGGATGGAGAGAGATCGCTGCCATCTCATCATGCGAATGCCGCGCGCACATTAGTGCGCGCGGCACCC
>DATDAU010000004.1:0-36139 GCA_036525215.1 Allosphingosinicella sp. | reverse complement strand
GAGCATCGCCGGCGCCGGCCTCGTCGAGCAGCCGCATCAGCAGCCGCATATCCTCCCGGCTCCCGGCCGTCGTCGCCGCCGCCGGCAGATCGAGCAGCCGCGCGAGCGCCGCCAGCGGCGTATCGGACGGCGCCCGCCCGCGCCTGGCGCGCCCGCGCGGCGCCGGGCCGGTCTCGAGAAGCCGAGCCGGCCCACCCTTTGACCGCCCACGCAGCGCCGGACCGGTGTCGAGAAGCTGGCCGAGCGTCACGTCGAGCGGAAGCGCCGGGGGGAGCCGCGCCGCGAGCTTTGGCTCATCCGTCTCGGCCAGCCGCCGCAGCAGCCAGCCAAGCTCGGTCCGGTGGCCGCGCAACGCCAGGCCGAGCAGTTGCCGAAGCTCGGCGCGCCCGTCCGCGTTTGCAGGTCCCGCGCCGCCGAGCAGGGCGGCAAGCTCGGCCATCAGCAGCGGCCGCGCGATCAGCCCGATATCCTCCGCGAGCAGCTCCGCCAGAATCTCGACCAGCGACCCGGGTTCGCGCCGCCGGCCGCGGACGCCCTTGAGTCCGCGCCGCAGCTGGAGGACCAAAGACCCGGCCGGGACGCCGTGCGCCGCCTCCAATTGGGCGAGCAGCCGGCGAAGGAAGGCCTTGCGGTTGGCCTGGAGGCCCGCTTTCTGGAGGGCGTCGCGAAGCACGATCGTCCACAAGGTCTCGTCCAACTCCTCACGGGTCGCCGGCACCACCGGCTCGACCTCGTGGCTGGCGCGCACTTCGTCGAGATAGGAGAGGACATAGGCGGCGTGGGCCGGCTCGAGCCGGTGGAGCAGGGCCCTCAATTCGGCCTCCGGCATCTGCCGGACGAGCCGGCGCAGCAGCGGATCGGCCGGGCCGCGGCGGCGGAGCATCGCCACCAAGGCGGCGGGCTCCTCGGCGATCAGCTGCGCCAGGCAGGCGGCGGGGCGCGCGCCCGGATCCATGCCGGCGCCGTAAGGCCAGGCGCCGTGGAGCAGATAATGTTCGAAGGCCTCCACCAGCGCCACGCCGAGCCCGACCCGCTCGGCGCCGTCGCCGCGGCCGATCGCGCCGGCCGGGCGCCGGCGGGCATTGCCGAGCGCCTCGCCCAGCGCCCGGCGGAGCGCCTGCGCCAGGCGGGCTTCCACGCCCTCCAGATCGTCGCCGTCGAAGCGGCCGAGATCGATCGACAGGCGGTCGATCCGGATCAGCTCGCCGGGCCGGTCAACTTCGTCGAACAGGCGCTCGATCAGCGGCAGGAAGCGGCTTCGGTTGAGCTCGCCGATCCTGTCGAGCAGGGCCGGACGGGCGAGGTCCGGCGAAACCGCGACGTCGATCCGCTGCTCGCCGATCAAATGGCGCCGGCGGACGCGAAATCCCGAGGGAATCGCATCGATTTCCACTAGCCGCGCGCCCCGTTCGCGTTCATGCTGCGAACCAGCCGGGAGGTACGTCCGATCGTGACTGTCCAAGCCTTCATTCGCCGCGCACCATTATTTGCCGGAATTGGCGAAGTTGCCCCGCGGCCGGCGCAAAGACCAGAACTATTCGGAGAGCGACATGGCTGAGCATGCAGCGCGGACCGAAAAAGGGGGATATGGAAAGGCCGAGCCGGCGCGCGCGCAGGATCTGGCGCACGGCCAGACGCTCCAGCGTCGCGGCCAGGATGCGCGTCTCGAGGGCTATGCGCGCTTGCTGAGCGCGCGCCCGACCGGCCCCTTGCCAAGCCAGGGGCCGCTTCAATTGCGCGAGGCGAACGGCCCCATCCAGTTGAACAAGAAAAAGAGCCTTCGCAAACGCCTGCGCGAGAAATTGCAGACCGAGGGCTCGGAGAAACTGTCGAAGCGCGAAAAGGCCCTTCTGCAGCGCGACAAGACGGTCGCGCCCCGGCCGATGGAGAGCCAGCTTCAAGCCGAGATCGCTCGGCGCAACGTCAGACGGCAGGCGCAGTCGTCGGCGGTGGCCAAGGAGGTACGCGAGGGGGATCGGCCCGACCGGCCACCGACGCTGAAGGAAAAGGGCGCGATGCCGGGTACGGACAAGAAGGTCGCACTCACCGCCCACCATCTGCTCCCCTACAACAACATCCGGGATTCTTTCGCGAGCGCGGTGGAAAAGCAGGACCTCAAGGCGATGGGCAACATTCTCGCCTTTTCGGGAAAGGCCAGCAGCGATTCCAGCGAAGCCTACCGCGCCCTCGCTTTCCAGAAGGAATTCAAGCCGAAGGCCAAGGACGAGCCCAAACTCTCCAAGGAAGAGGGAGAGAAACGCATGAAGCTGGCCAAGGCCGAGGAGCAGCAGGGAGTCGAGCCCTACCGCAAGAATGCGCCGCCGGAATCGGGCAAGAAGGGGCTCCACGAACTGTTCAAGGCGACGACCTGGGCAAGCCACAACGTCTTCATGGGGCCCAAACCCGAGGACCGGGCCGACGATCCCAAGGAGGGCCTGGACGCCCAGTTCCGCAAGGACGGCAGCCTGACCAAGTCGAGCGTGATGGCCAAGGAGATCCACACCAAGGGTTTCTCCGGGATCGAGCCCGTCGATTTCACTTCGAGCCTGCAGTCGGCGCGAAACGAAGCCGACGGCGTAGCCCCGATCAAGAAGAGCGGCGAACCCGCGCTTGACGGGAGCGACGATGCCACGGTCTTCGGCCCGCGCAAGGGCGGGACCAGAAGATATGACGCGTCCGCCTGGAGCAGGCCGATCAAGGAGGGCAAGCTCGCCCAGACCGGCAACAAGGTCGTCGCGCGCCGCTACGGCAAATGGGCCCGCAAGAGGAATTGGCAGAAGCTCGAACAGCTCGGCTATGTCAGCAAGCCCCAGGCGGCAAAGATGAAGACCGAGGTCGCGGAACGGCGGCAGAAGAAACGCGAAGACTATCTTTCCGGTAACAGCTGAGAACAGGCATGGCTGAATTCGAATCGCGCGCGTACCGGGTCGAGGCCGAGCGGGTCACGCCCGCGCAGGCGCGAAGCGGCCCGCGCGACGAGGCGATCCAGCGCCGGGCGGCCGCGCGCGAAGCCGGCTATGGCGCACTCATGAACGCACGCACTTCCGGTCCGCAACCGATCCAGGCCAAGAAGATCTGGCGGGACGGCGCCGAGGTGGAGGTTCCCGACGACCATGTGCTGGCGCCGGGAGAGGAACGATTCTCGCCGCAGCAATTTGGCGGATTCGACGCCGGCCGGGCGGGTGAACGCGCGCAGGAGGTTGGCCGGCTCAGGGAGGGATTCGTCGCGATTACGGGAGGGCACGGCGAACCGCGCCGCGTCGTCGCCCAGCCGCCGCCGCGCGTTCGGGGCCATCTGGGGTTGGTCAGGTCCCGTTTCGACACCAGCGGGATAGAGGATGAGGGGCATCGCGACCACGCGGAGACCGCCATGGCCGGGACGACCCATAGCCCAACCCACAACAGGCTGGTCGGCGCGCTCGGCGACGACCTTCTCGGCCGCATGCTTCGCAACGCCAACCGTGCCGGCAATGCGAACAATGCCCGCCAGGCCTTCAACGCGTCACCGCCCGTACACAGGCAGATGCCGATGATCGAGCGGCCCGACCGAATGGACGGCGCGGAGGACGCGACATTGGGGGTCAATGTCAGCCAGGGAACGTCGCCCCATTTCAGGGTAAGCACCAATTCGGTGTCGCTCATGAATCCCGATCAGCTCGACCAGACCTCGCACGAATTGCGCCATGCCTACGATCATATCCATGGCGATCTCGATCTGGAAAATCCCCGTCACAGGATCGCATCCGAATTGAACGCCTTCAGACAGCAAGATCGCGTCTCCCGCGAGACGACCGGGGCACCTCCAGCAATGTTCGAAGGAGCTACGCCGACCGCAATGGCGCGGAGCTACGAAGGCAAGGAAGCAAAAGGATATGAAGGGACCCTGGCATCCAGCATCGAAGCCGGGGAGGAATGGCGCAGGCGGAGGGGCGAATAGAATACCGCGCGCCGTCACTGGAATTCGAACGTCGGAGTTGAACGGAGGTCGACATGGCTGAATATCTGGAACGAGCGTCCGAAAGCCGGGGGAAGCGCGACGAGCCGAGGCCGACGGGAATTTTCCGCCACGAAGCACTGCAGCGACGCGCCGAAGCGCGGGAGGCCGGCGGCACAGCGGCGCTGAACGCGCGCGCGCCCGGCCCGATGCCCGTGCAGGGCGGCACGCGCGCCAATCGCGGCGGGCTGCCCGACAACCTCAAGGCCGGGGTCGAGAATCTCTCGGGCATGTCCCTCGACGGCGTCAAGGTCCACTACAATTCCTCGCGTCCGGCCGAGCTCAACGCCCTGGCCTACGCCCAGGGCCGCGACATCCACGTCGGCCCGGGACAGGAGCATCACCTGCCCCACGAGACGTGGCACATCGTCCAGCAGGCGCAGGGACGGGTAAAGCCGACAATGCAGATGAAGGAGGGCGTCTCGGTCAACGACGACCAGGGACTAGAGCGCGAGGCCGACGTCATGGGCGCGAAAGCGCTGCGCCACGGGGCGCAGGCTGCGCAGGACATGGTCTCCGCGCCGGCGACCGTTGCGGGCACCGCCCAGATGAAGACCGCGTCCGGCCATGCGAAGGGCTGCGGCTGTTCCGGCTGCGCGCCCCGGGCGGCGGTCGGCGGCCCGACGGTGCAGGCCAAGATGAGCGGCTTGGGAAGCGGCGTCGTACAGCTCAAGGCCTGCAGCCTGTGTGGCTATGAGAAGGGCCATGCACCGAGTTGCACACCCGAGAAGCGCGCGGCGGCGGTCGCCGCCAAGAAAGCGGCCAACACAGAAGCCGCCGACCAAAGCATGGATAACCGGACGCGACGGGACCAGAGCCACCCGCACCATGGCAACAAGAACATCAAGAAGGCCTGGAAGAAGTAATAAAGGTCGGACTCCAGCTTTCGGAAGCGCTCCAGATCAGGGATCGAGCTTTCCTTCCTTCAGCCGTTCGCGCTGGATGCCCCGCCTGATTGCCTCGGGCGTAACGTCCGTGCCCTCACCGGCGGCAAGCAGGCACGCGCTGCGCAGGACGTTGACGACCGAACCGCCGCTCATCTCGTGATCGCGGGCGGTTTTCGCGAAGTCGACGCCCGCCATCCTGTCGGACGGCACTGTCGCGAAGGCGTGCTTCCACAGCGTCAGCCGCGCCTCTGCGTCCGGCATCGGGAAATAGACCATCGCCTGGAAGCGCCGGGCGAAGGCGGCATCGATATTGGCCTTGAGGTTCGACGCGAGGATGACCAGGCCGGGACAATCCTCGATCCGCTGCAGCAAATAGGAGATCTGCTGGTTGGCGTGGCGGTCGTTCGCGCTCCTGGTGTCGCCGCGCTTGCCGAACAGGGAATCGGCCTCGTCGAAGAACAGGATCATGTCGCCCTCCGCGGCATGATCGAAAAGCGCGGCCAGATTCTTCTCGGTCTCGCCGATCCATTTGCTGACCACGCGCGACAGGTCGACGCGGAAAACCGGCAGGCCCAGGGTCCGGCCGAGCACGGCGGCGGTCACCGTCTTGCCGGTGCCCGGCGGGCCATGGAACAAGGCCCGGTAGCCGGGCTTGAGGTGCTTCCTGAGGCCCCATTCGTCCAGCAATTCGCCCTCGTGGCGGACCCAGGCGACGATGCCCTCGATCTCCTCGCGTACCGACTCGCTCAGCACGAGATCGTCCCACTCATAGGAGGTGACGAGTTGCTGGGCCGGGAAGGCCGGGCCGAAGCGCGGCGTGGTCGCCGCGCCGGTGGTGATGCGCCCGATCCAGCGCTCGCTGACCGCCAGCGGTAGCCAGGGCCCGGCCTCGCCGGGTTCGTCGGGCAGCTCGAGGATGTGCCTGGCCTGGAGGGGCCGGTCCGGCGCGAACAATCCTATCGCTTCGAGCCTGGCATCCATGTCCTCTCCGGCGAGCAGGAACAGAGCGGTCTCACGGGTCGGGCGGAAGCCGCTGCGATTGCCGGCGTCGGCGCCGCCGAATTCGGTGAAGCGGCGGGCCGAGGCCTGGTTCTGGATGAGCAGCGGATCGAGCGCCTGGGGCCGCAGATGCGG
This sequence comes from Allosphingosinicella sp., assembly GCA_036525215.1. Taxonomy (GTDB): domain Bacteria; phylum Pseudomonadota; class Alphaproteobacteria; order Sphingomonadales; family Sphingomonadaceae; genus Allosphingosinicella. The sequence continues at coordinate 30,124 of DATDAU010000004.1, read as the reverse complement.
CATCAGCGCCAGGATCAGGATCAGCCGCTCGCCGTCACCGAGGCCGGCGCCGCGCACCGCCTCGGCATAAGCGAGCGGCCCCTTGGGCAGGCGCGGCGGCGGGCAATCGCGCAGCACGTCGCCCTCGGCCTCGCCGCCATGGATGCGGAAGCGCAGGTCGAGCAGTCGGGCGAACCAGCCGATCTCGGCCTCGATCACGGCGCCGTTGCTCACCGGGCCGCCCCGGCTCACGCGGCCGCTTCCTCGTCGGACCAGCGGTTCAGCATGTCGCGCAGCCGGACCGAGAAATGATCGATGGATTCCGGCTCGTCCACCATCAGCGACAGCGACCACAAGCGGTGCATGCGGTGGAAGCGCCGCCAGCGCATCCGGTCGACGAAGTGAACGTGGAGACCGATATGGGCGGGCACCGAGGCGCGGATCATGGCCGCCACCTGGCCGCGATAATGACGCTCGGACGGGCCGTCGCCGGGGAGCTGGAGCACCGCGCTCAGCGCCAGGCCGTAGCGATAATCGCCCGCCTCCCGGTCGAGCCGCGCGCCGGTGCGCGGGCGCAGCATCATATGCTCGACGAAGGCGAGACGGCGACGGTGGCGTGGGGACGCGACGTCGTGGTCGCCGAGCAGGATGCGAGCGCGCAGTTCGACGCCCGCCAGCCGCCGAGTCGCCCGCCGAGAGCGATAGTCGAAGCCGCGCCCGCGCCGCCGTGCCAAAGCGACGACATGGCCGAGAAGGGCCTGCTTGATCGCGATCCGGTGGCGCGAGGCGGCGTCCGAGCCGAAGCGCATATGGGGCGGCACGGGCAGCGCGCCGGCATCCTCGCCGTAGAGGGTGAGCAGGAAATCGAGCAAATTCTCGCGCTGGGCCGTCGGCATGCGAAGGCGGGCGAAGACGTCGTCGTCGTCGGGCTCCTGCGGCGGCGGCAAATGCCGGAGGGCAGGAATGCGGGCGCGGAATTCCGCCGAACCGACCGGCGCGTCGCTGCCGGGCGCACCCTGGAGCCAGGTCTTCACGTCGCCGAGCCGGTCGCAATAATCGACCATCAGCATCTCGAACAGGGCCAGGAAGCCGCTCAATTGCCCGGCTGCCGGCGTTTCCGGCGGCGCGAAGCCGTCGCCGAGGCCGTAGACCTTGGGAAACTGCGCCGCCAGCGGCGCGAATTCGGTCAGCGCGCGCTCCTTGCCGCGCGGCATCGGAAAGTTTCGCTGATAGGCGGCCTTGAGCGGAACATGCCGGCGATGGCGCTCCCACAGCTCGAGCAGGCGGCGCAGGACGTCGCCGCGGTCGATGTCGCAGGGCCTGCCGTTGACGCTGAACTCGAGCGGCAGGACCTTGCTTTCCAGACCCGCGTCGAGGCTGCAATATTCGTCGTTGCCGACCGCATAGGTGCCGTCGGCGCACCATCCGGCTCCGTCCACCCACAAACGGGCCTGGTGCGCGCCGAGCACGCCGGCAATGTTGGACAAATGCTCGGCGAGCAGCGCAATCTCGATCCGCGCCGGCTTGTCCTGCAGCGCGCCCGGCGGCAGCAGGCCGTTGATGGCGAGCGGCCCGTCGAACAGATCGGCCGGCGTCGTCTCCTGCGCGACGTCGTCGAGACCGCGCCGGTAGGGCTCGGGCGCGAGCGACAGCGCCAGCCGGTAGAGCGCCTCGGCCATCACCTTTTCGGGATTCGCGCCCGGATCGAGGTGCAAGGCGGCGGCGACCACCGTCCGCCGCGGCCGCAGCACGCGCAGCGAGCCGATGTCCTCGCACAAGGGGCGGTGGTGTAGGAACATGCGCCGGACCCGCTCGATCAGCCGCCGGTAGTGCGGATGGCTTTCTGGGTGGACGCCGGGCAGCGGCAAGGCGGCGTGGACGCGGATGTCGTAAAGGCCGTCGGCCACCCCTTCCCCCAGATTGCGCGGGGTCAGCCAGATATTGCCGAGGCCGTTCACCCGATCGAGCAACAGGCGGCGGAAATCGTCGACGGTGACCGGCGGCGTGACGAAGGCGCGCCACGGCGGATGGGGCCCGAAACGGGTGCGCGGGATCTCGCCGCCGGTCCCTGCCAGCAGATCGGCGATCGGGAAGTTGGCGCGATAGCCAAGGTCGGTCAGCGCGTAGCAAAGCGATTCCAGGATGGTGACGCCGGGATCGTGGGCGTTGTAGTCGGTCCAGCCCTCGCCGGCGTAATTCTGGACCAGCGCGATCGCTTCGTCCTTCAGCGCCTGGAAATTCATCGCCGGATCGTCGGGCGGCTTGCGCGAGATCATCGCCGAACGGGAGGGCAGCGCCGGCGTCACCATGGCAGCGACGCCCGTTCGGCGGCGATGGCGACGATGTTGAGCGCGCCCGCGACCGGCACCCGCCAATCCGCCGGCGCCGCGCTGTCGTCGAGCGCGACGCTGAGCCGCTCGATCGCCACCACGTCGGGGAGGGCGAGCAGGTAGGAGGCGATCGCCGCGCGGATCGCTTCCTCGCCCGCCAGATCGTCGAGGTCGAGCCCGGGTGCGGCCCAGGGCGAAAGCAGCGCCGCCAGCGCCGCCCGCGGCGCGTCCGCCGAATCGCCGCGCACCACCAGCTCGGCGGTGACGTCGAGCGCGACATAATGGGGGTCGACGACGTGGAGGCGGGCGAACGGGCTGGTCAGCGCCGACAGCCGCCGGGCGAGCGCGCCGCGCAGCGCCGGCGAGGCGCGCGGCCGGGCCGGGTCGGGCGGATCGGCGCCGCCCTCGGCCGGCACCACGATCACCCGGACGTCGCCGCCGGGTCCTTCCACCGCGGGATCGTCGGCGGCGATCACGCGGATCCGGGCGATGCCGGGAAATTCGGAAAGGGCCAGACGCTCGAGATCCCAGCCGGAAAGTCCACGGCCGCGGTGGCGCACGCGCTCCGCGACCCGGCGTCGAAGCATCTCCGGCGCTTCCGCCGGACGGCCGCCGGCGGAAGGCGAAGGCTGCGCGACCGCGGCAATTCCCGGCGCGCCGGGCAGGCCGGCGATGGCGCCGGGCGGGATCGGAACGAAGGTCGCGCCGCTCTCGTCGATCATGCGCGTCGCCGACAAGGCGTCCGGCGTCGCCGCGAGGATCGCCGGCACCGCAGCGCCCGCGGCGGGCACGATCCGAAGCCACAGCCAGCCGCCCTCGCCGACCGGCGCGGCGTCACCAGGCCAGGCGAAGCGGAGGATGCCGGTCGCGGTCAGCCCGAAGCTGCCGTCCTCGGCCAGCGCGCCGCCGGGGAGCGGGCGCCAGCCGCTTTCGGTCAGATAGGAGAAAGCGGGAGGATCGGAGGTGACGGGAACCTCGCCCGCCGGCGGCCCGAGCCGGAGCAGGAGCGACTGTGGGTCGCGCGGCCGCGCCCCGGCGAAAGCGAGGTCGATCGCAGACCGATCGGGCAGCGGCGCGAACAGCGAGGAGCCGGCGATGCGGGCCGCGCCGCCGAGGCCTTCCAGCGGCCAGACGTGAAACAGGTTGAGATCGGCGCCGGCGACGGTCAGGGCGATATCCAGCCCGACGTGCGACAGCAGCGGCCGGAAGGGCGGATTGGGCAAGGCGGCGCCGGCGTTGGCGCTCGCCCGCGCCCGCGCCGCATCCTCATCCTCGGGATCGTCGAGCCAGCCGAGCTTGCGCAGCACCCAGGCCGGAAAACCAAGGATCGCGGCGACGATCCGGCCCAGCAGGCTGGGCCGGCGCGGCCCGACGTCGCCCTCGGCGATCCGCTGCGCCGCATAAGCGACGCTGGCGGGATAGACGCCGTCGCCGAAGCCGTCCGGCGGATCGGCGAGCGTGACCTGGACATGATCGGTCACCGGCCCGGCGGCGCCGGTCGCTGCGGCGGCGAACCAGGAAGTCGTCGCCAGCGGGCTCCACGGATCGACCGCGCGCGGCGCCGTGTCGAAGTCGGCAGCGAAGACGTCGGGAAGCGAGGGCGAAGGCGCCGGCGCGACGGGTCCCGCCGCTTCCTCCCAATCCGCGACCGAGACGAACAACGGCAGGCGCCGGGCGGCGTCCCAGCCCGGCACCGGCGCGTCGAGGGTCGCCGTGAACGCCGCGTTGGTGAACGGGGAGAAGTCGCGGACCTGGCCTTCGGCATCGACCAGATAATCATGATACCAGCCTTCGAATCCGCCCGGACCAGGCGGCAAGGCGGTCCAGTCGAAGCGCAGCAGCAGCCGGTCGAGCGGCGGCCCGGCAAGGATCGGATGATCGACCCTCAGCCATCCGCCCTGTGCCGGCGGCGAGCCGAACGGGGCGGCACCCTCGGCGCTGGCGGGACCGGTCGGCGTGCTGATCGTGAGGCCGGGCACGTCCTTGACCGCGACGTGCAGGGTCGCGCCGGCCAGGGTGACGCCGGCGAACAGGGCCCAGGGATCGGCGACTCCGGCCGCGTCCTGGCGCAGGACCAGCCGCAGCGCCGCTTCCGCCGGAGCGTCGGGCGTGCCCGCAGGACAAGGCGCCAGCGCCGGCGCATCGGCGGCGAGGCTGATGGTCAGCGCGAAGGCATCCGCCCAGCGCTGCCACAGCGCATTTTCCACATCTAACCAACCGGCGGCGGTCGAGAGCGACGCGCCGAGGCAGGCGCCGAGCATTGCCGGTGTCACCGCCGGATCGAGGCCGGCGGAGGCAAATGCCAGGACGATCCGGCGGGCGCCCCCGTCCAGCCGCAGCCCCGGCGAGGCGAACACCGCGCCGGGTTCGACCGCGACTGCGGTGCCGGGGCCGGCCATGCCGCGCGCCGGATCGCCGACCGCGCCGTCGGCACCGACGTCAAAGGTGGCCGCGCCGACCCGCACGACCTTCCCGTCGCCGTCCCGTGCCGGCGCCCACAGCCGCGCCGCCACCAGGGTGGCACCGGTCACCTCGAGCGGGCCGTCGGCGGCGAAGCCGATCGGGCGGCCGGCGCCGTCCTTGCCGGCGGCGAACAGGGTCCCCTCGTCGATGACGGGCCGCGCGCCGGGCCGCGGCGCGACGGTCAGCAGCACGCTGTCCGGGCGGGCGCCGCGCGGGGCGTCGCGAAGCACCTCCTCCTGGTAGAAACGGGCGATGCGCTGCGGCACCTCGTTGAGCCGGTCCTGCGCGTGGCGGAAGATCCGGGCGAAGGCCAGGATCAGGGCGACGTGGCCCGGGTGCCGGCCCGAGGCGAGGCTGGGGCCGAGCGCGGCGGCGCTGCGCGCGGCGATCTCGCGAACCTCGTTGACGAAGGATTTGGCGACCTCTGCGACCTGATCGAGCAGGCGGTCGATCCAGGCGCGCTCGACCGCATGGCGCAACGCCGCCGCCTCGGCCTCGATCGCCGCCAGCCGCCACAAATGGCCGAGCCGGTGGTTGTGGATGGCGGGCAGGATGCCGCGGATCAGGCCCGCCTGCTCGGCCGCGGCGATCTCGCCGAGCAGGGCGCGAAGCTGGGGCCCGAGCACCTGCTCGATCGATTCCTCGATCAGCCGGCGAGCGCCGTCGCCTTCGATCCCCGCCCCCGCTTCCGCCGGCGCCAGCCACAGGTCGAGCTCGGCGGCGAACCGCAACAGCCCGTCGAGCAGGCGTCCGAGCAGCCGTTCCGCCTCGGCCGGCGAGGCGGCGCCGCGCGCCCGTGCGATCAGCGCCTGCAGCCCCTCCGACCGGCCGTCGACGTCGACCGTCGCCAGCAGCGCCAGCACGATGGTCGGATCGGCGGCCAGCACGCGGCGCCAGTCGCCGCCGATCAGTCTTTCGCCTTCCTGGAATCCGACAAGGCCGGCGAGGTGCGCCGCCTCGGCGAGCAGATCGGCGAAGTCGCGCGCATCCAGCCGCGCCCGCTCGGCCGACAGCGCCGGCGGCTCGCCGGCCTGGTTGGCCCAGCGGGTGATCAGCCTCGAGGGCATGGCGCGCGCCGTCACGGGCCCCGCACCAGCGTTCCCTCCGTGAAGTAGAAGGGAAAGACGATGTTGCTGCGCACATTGGTGCGGCGGATCCGATAGTCGACGCCGATCCTCATCAGACCGGGCTCGTCGGGATCGGCGGCGGCGGTGACATCGAGCACGTCGATGCGGGGCTCCCAGCGCAGGATCGCGGTCGCGACCATGTCGCGGATCTCGGCGATCGCGCCGGTGGTGAGCTCGGCGAAGACGTAGCGGTGGAGGTCGCAGCCATAAGTGGGGACCATCACCCGCTCGCCCTGCGCGGTCGACAGCAGGATGAACAGGCTCTCCCGGATGTCCTTCTCGCCGGCGACCATGTCGACGTCGCTGCTGTGGCTGGAAAAGGTCGGCGGGAAGCGCCAGCCGCGGCCGAGGAAGTCGATGGCGTTGAGGTCGTCCATCCTTAGCCTCCGATCAACACAGTCGGCAAACCCATGACGATCGATCCGCCATGAGCGCAGGTGTCGCCGATCCGCGCCGCGGGCAGGCCCATGATCATCACCGTCGCCGAACCCTTGACGATATTGTCGGGCGGGCCGACGCAGACCGCCATGTCGGTGATCCGCGCGGCGGGAAGGCCGCCGATCAGCACGGTCGGCGCGCACGGGCCGCTGATCGGTCCGCCGACATGGGGGATGGGCGGCAGGCCCGGCGTGACCATCGGGCAGGCATGCATGTCGGTAAGGCGGGCGGCGGGCGGCATGGAACCTCCTAGTTGATCTTCACGAGGGCGCCGGTGATTTCCACCAGCGCCGAGGATTTGAACGTCGCCTTGGCCGTGCCCGTCATTTCGAGCTGGGTCTGGGCGGTGCTGGAAATGCTGGCGGCGCTGGTGTCGCACTGGGCCTTGGCGGTTATCGTCAAATTCGCCCCGCAATCGATGTTCATGTTGGCGGTCGACTTGATGTTCATGTTGGCGGTGCTGATCAGATCGACGCTCTGCTGGGTCATCACCAGTTTGTTGCCGAACGGATCGGCGACGGTGACGGACTTTTCCTTGTCGTCGAGGGTCACGTAGCGGCCGCCCGGCGTGCTCACCTTGAAGACGATGTCCTTGTCGTTGAAGTTGATCTCCATCTTCGAACGGGTGACCAGCGCCTTCACGTCGTTTGGCTTGTTGGGCGTGTGGGTCGGCGGACGCTTGTTCGAATAGACGCTGGCGATGATCACCGCGCTCGCCGGGTCCTCGTTCATGAAGCCGAGCACGACCTCGTCGCCGACCTCGGGAAAGAAGGACCAGCCGAAGGTGTTGGACGCGTAAGGCTGGGCAAGCCGCGCCCAGATCGCATTGTCGCCGTCGATCATCGGCACCGTCAGCAGCACCCGAAAATCGCCGTTCGGGTCGTCCGCGACCTGCTTGACCTGGCCGATCTGCAGCCCCCTGATCGGCGGCGCCAGGCCGGCGGCGGGCGGGTCGACGATGCCGGGGTCGCGGCTGGCGAAGCTCTTCGCGGGCATGCCGAGCTCGATCGTAGTCTGCCAGTCGCCGTCGCGGACATAGTGGCTCACCCCGCTGACGAAGGCATCGCCGTTGAAGCGGTCGCCGAGATTGGCAAGGGTGACGAACTTGCCGGGCTTGGCCAGCGCGCTGCCCTGAAAGCGGACGGTGCCGGTCAGCTGTGACAATTTGGAGCGCATCAGCGCCGCCGAGGACCATGCGGTGAGCGCCGACTCGGGCCGCGACGCCGCGGTCTGCTGGACGAAGGACGAAACGCCGAGGACCTCGGCGAGCGCAGTCGACTTGAGATTGCCCGGAACGTTCACCGAGACGCCGCCGGCGCTCTGCTCGGCCACCTTCTGGTCGGCATAGCTCCAGGCGCGGCTCTTCACCGCGTCGTTGGCGAGCACGTCGCTGGCGTCGACGGCGGCGTCGAAGGCGAAGATCGAATCCCCATATGCGAGCTCGAGCACCGGCGAGCCGCCGCTGGTCGGATCGAGGATGTCGACCTTGCTGTCGTCGACGAAGACCAGGCAGCCCCCCGCCTCGGCGCGGAGCAGCATCAAATCCCAGTCGGTGGCGTGGGCCTGGACGAAGGATTCGGCCTGTTCGGTCCCGGCATTGTTGGTGCCGACCGTGCCCTGGTAGGCGTTGACCAGGGTGGAGATGAGATCGGCGTCGGTGACCTTGTTCAACACCACGCTGCGGCGGCCGAGGGTCATGGCGAGCAACGGATCCGCGCTTTCCGCCACCAGATGGGCGGGGCCGCCGCCGACGATACGGATCGCCTGCGAGACGATCACGCCATTGTGGATCACGCTCGAACTGGATTCATAGCCGACTTCGATGCTGATCGGGGTTCCGGGAACGAACTTGTCGCCTTCGCCCAACGGGAATTTTCCGCTGTCGGCCTCGCCGTCGAGCAAGGTGATGCGGGCGCGCGGCACCTTGTTGGCCTGCGACCAGGTTTCGACCGACACGATCCGGTCGGTGTCGAATTTGGAGCCGGCGAGGTTGAGCACGAGCGTGATCGGAAGGCCGGTATTGCGGGCCGGCGACGCGGTCATCGGGCGGCGCCGGCAAGGGGCGGAAAGGTCAGCAGGGTGCCGGGCTTGAGCGCCCGGAAATCGTCGAGCCCGTTATGCGCCGCCACCGCCAGATAATAGCGGCTGTCGCCGTAGACCTGGTGGCACAGCAAAGGCAGGGTCTGTCCCGCCTCGACCATGACCGCATGGGTCAGATCGGGCGAGCTGAGGTTCTGCCCGGACCGGCCGTCGCTATTGTCGTGGAAGCCGATGAAGCCGGCCTTGACCTTGGCGCGGAGCGGCGTCCCATCCGGCGCGAACAGGGTATAATCGATGCTCAGCGTCTTCAGGCGGCCCTTGAACAGAAGGGTTCCCCAGCCGAGCTTGAGGTAATTGGGGGTGTGGATCTTGCCGTTCACGTCGTAGGTCAGGCGCCTCAAATCGGCGAGCTGGGCATCGACCGACTTGGCCGGCGCGTCGGGCACGGTGCCGGTGCCGTCGAACACCAGAGCGAGCTCGAGCCCCTCGCCGAGATCGCGATTATAGGCGACCGACTTGCCGGTCCCGCCGGCCGCGGCTTCGGAAGTGAACGAGACCCCCATCGCCTGCGAATAGGAATCGGGGTTGATCATCACGCTGATCGGATTGGGCTGGGTCGAGGCGATCCGGTTGAACTCCGGATCCTCGAAGCCCGTTATCTTCAGCTTCTGGATGCCCATGTCAGCGGCCCTGGCGTCGCGCCAGCTCGGCGAGCACGGCCTCGACGCACTCCTGGATCATCCGGTTGCGTTCGCCGGCATCGTCGCCCTCGTGCTTGAGAAGGTCGAGGGCCGAATTGTTCTCGCCCCCGGAATTGCTAGCCGCCCCCGTTCCGCCGACGGCCATGCGAATCCCGATCTGGCGGACCTCGAGCGGCATCACCGGCCACCGTTCTGCCGCTGGAAGAACTGATAGGTGAGCTCGATCGTCTCGGTGAGCACCTCCTCGCTTCGCGAGTTGAGCTGCGAATGCTCCCAGCGCAGCGGATAGGCGCCGAACACCTTCCACACGACCAAGGGGGCACGGGTCTCGTCCATCAACTGGACGACGATATTCCTGGCGTCGTCCTTCTGCCGGACCAGCCCGTTCGACATGGCCTGCTGGACCCACCGGCCGAAGGGGGACGCCGTCGTGACGACGCCCCGCTTCAACACCAGGTTGGAATATTTGGTCCGCGTGGGCAGCCGGTGCACGAACCGGTTCTGCCCACCTTCGACGACGTCCTCGGTCTCGATCTCCACCTGGAAGCCGGAGACTTCCTGGAAGCTCGTATCGCTGTCCGCCCCGTCGATGGCGACTCGAAAGGAGAACGCCACCGGCGGGACATAGACGTCGTCGTTGCGGTATGCTGCCATCAAGCGGCTTTCACCGCCAGCGTCTCATAGGCGAATTCGAGGGTCTCGATCGCCACCTCGCTGGCATCCGACTTGAGGTCGGTGGCCTGGAGCTTGACCGGAAAAGCGTTGGTCAGGGTCCAGGTCATCATCGGCGCCGCGCTCTCGTTCAACAGATTGATGATGATGGTGCGGCGCTTGATGACGTTGAGCTTGGTCTCGTTGAACCAATCCCAGAAGATCGAATCCTTGGTGAACACGCCTTTCTTCAGGGTGACGTTGCCGACGCTGCGCAGCCCCGGCATCTTGATCGTCGAGAAGACGCTGCTGTCGCCATGGCGATATTCGATCGGCTTGGTCTCGGTCTCGAGGCCGCTGATCTCCGAAAAGCCCTGGGTCTTGCCGTCGCCGAGGTCGATGTTGAAGTAGAATTTGGGCAAGGGCCATACCGCCGCCTGCTTGCTGCCATCGTCTGCCATGATGCTCTCCTGTCAAAGGGATTTATGAGTGGATGTTCGGACCGCGCGATCAGGCGCCGCCGAGCATCTGCTGCTTGAAGGTGAGTTCGATGAACTCGGCGGGATGGACCATCTGCAGGGTGATCTGGACGCGCATCAGTCCGTTGAGCACGTCGTCCGGAGTCATCGTGCTGCCGAGCCCGGCCTGGACGTTGTAGGCCTCGCCGGGACTGCCGCCCATCAGGCCGCCCGCCGCCCACAGGCCGTGCAGGAAGCTCTCGATCATCGACACGACGGTGACCCAAGTCTGGGCCGTGTTCGGCTTGAACACCATCGCTTCGAGCGCCTGCTTCACCGATTGCTCGACATAGATCATCGTCCGGCGCACCTGGATGTAGCGCCAGTCGTTGCTGTTGCTGTCGAGCGTGCGCGCGCCCCAGATCAGGCTGCCGCGGCCCTGGAAGGTGCGGATCGCATTCACCGCCATCCCCTGGACCGGCACGTTCAGATCTTCCTGCTGGTCGCTGTTGATCGGCAGCTTGGGCATGATCATCGTCGCGATGCCGGTATTGGCAGGCGCGTTCCAGACGCCGCGCAACGTGTCGTTCTGGGTCCACACGCCGGCGATCGCGCCGCTGGGCGGAAGCACGCCCTGGGTCGCCGCCACCGCGGCCAGCAACTGCTTGAACCCCGGCACGGTCGAGATCAAAGCCTGGGTCAATTGCTGCGTCGCCAGCGGCGTGGTGGTCGTGCCGATCGCGTTGACGTAGCTGGTCACGATCAAGGTGCCCTTGTCGTTCAGCTTGACCTGCGTCCCGGTTCCTCCGGTTCCTCCGGTTCCTCCGGTTCCTCCGGGTCCATTGTCGGTCCCCGTGTCGGCGTTGCTAGTCGTCGTCGACGGCGGCGCGGCATAGGAGAGCGCCAGGGACGCCTTCAGCGCGTTCTTGAGATCGGTATTTTTGTTGGAGGCGAAGTTACTGATGTCGATTTCGTCCGCCGAGACCACCGAAGTGACCAGAGGCGGGAAATAGGCGGCGCCGAATTTCCAGGTTTCGGGCGCGGTCTGCGACTTCAGTGCGGTGCGGAAAGCGGCGACGGTCGTACTCCAGTCGTCGCGCGGGCCCAATGCGTCTGCGCCCTGGATGTCGAACAGGGCCATGCGATCACCCGCTTCGGCGCAGGTGTTCAGCATGTGCGACGCGACGTCGGCATAATCGGTTGCGGAAAGCAGGACCGCATCCGGGATCGCGACCATGGTCGGGCCGATGAACGTCTTGCCGACGTCGAGCGCCGTCTTGAGCGCGGCCGGGGCGATGCTCGGCGGGTTGGCGAGCCCGCCATAGACGCCTGCGGAGATCACAAAGCACGATCCGCCGCCATTGGCGTAGAACAGCCGCATGCTGTTGTAGAGGTTGAAGCTGGCCTTGCCGACTTCGGCGAGGTGATAGATGTTGACCCCGTCGAACGAGATCGCACCCCAGTCATTGTCCGCCGGTGGAACCGCATACTTTCCGTCCGCGCCCTTCGGCACCAGATAATAGCTTTCCGGATAGCCGCCCCCAAAGAACTGGACGAACTCGGCCATCGATTCGACGCGCTTGGGCGTCATGTTGAGGTCGCGGCCGTCGCTGTCGTTGGCCATTGAGGTATAGCCAATGAAACAGGGAACGGCGGTGTCGACGCCAACGATCGATGGGGGAAAGGAATTGGGTTCCTGGATGTAGACGCCAGGTGTCTTGTACTGAGTTGCCATTCGATTTCTCCTTCTTGGTCGGGGATTCTCGATTTCGACTTACGCTCACACGAACACGTACATATCGGACCATGACGGCGGCGGCTCGCCCGCGCGCGGCGGGAAAGTCGACGGATCCATGGGCGCGATGCTGTCGGTGCCGGCCGCGGGCAGGCGGTCGACCAGGGTGATGGTCCGGCGGCGTCCGCCGGTCGCAACGCCCTTCAATGAGAAAATACGATCCGGCCGCGCCAGGATCGGCAGCGGATCGCGGCTGGCCAGGCAGGCGGCCTCACGGCCGTCGGGCAAGATCGTCGATTCCCCAGCCAGCTCGAAGCCGGCGTCGCTGCCGTCGGCGGCGACCACCGCCAGACCGGCCGTAACCGGCGGCGTGCCGTCGCGGGTGGCGACGAAATAGCGCCAGTGCGTCTCCCGAGCAGCGAAGGAGATCGTGTAGGCGCAGGCCTGGAAGATCGCATCCTTGCCGCCGTCGAAGCTCACCGGCATGCCGTCCCAGGCGCCGTTCGCGGGCGGCTCCCCCGCCGACCGCATGAAATGGACCTCGAGCAGGGCGAAGTCGTGCGAACGGGCTTTCAGTCTCTCCCGCTCCGCGATCACCGGCGCCTTGGCGACCACGTGCGGGTTGTCCGGGGGCGGCACGCCGTCGGGACGCGGATCGGGCCGGATCACCTGCACCTTCCAGTCGACCGTCAGATCGGCGCTGCGCTCTTCGTCGTCCCGCGGCGTTGCCGCCTGGGTGGACAGAAACAAGGGCGGCTCGCCGATCCGGATATCGCTGGGCATCGCGGTGAAATTGGCGAACCGGGGATTGGCCAGCGCGACGGTGAACAGCAGGCCCGGCTCGAAAAACTGCTCGTTCAGGCTGACCAGCGCCGCGGCCCGCTCAGCCGGCTTCAGGGCGGCGATCAGTTTGCGCAACGGGTCGAGCGCCGTCGCCGCGTTGTCGCGCTGGGCGCTGTCCCACAAAAGGTCGAAACCATCGGCGCGGCACCGTACGATCAGGCCGAACAGGGCCAGCCGCCTCTTGGTTTCCTCGGTCGGCAGAATGACCAGATCTTCGCAGACCTGATCGTCGCCATTGAAGAAGGCGTGACGGACGTCGACTCGTATGAAGTTGAACCAGGTGCCGCGCACGCCGGCGCCGGGTGCGGGGCCGGCCGGAGGGCGCTTGCGCGCGCGCGGCCCGGGCCCGCCCCTGAGCATCTTCGGATCCGCCGGGGCGGGGGCGGGCTTGTCCGCTTTCCCGGCCGGCAAATCCAGCAACCCCATCAGGTCCACATCGTAGATCGTCGCCAACAACTCCCCCCACCAAAAACGACACTCTTGTCCCGATCCGCCGGCATCTATCCCGAAGATTCGATCTGCGGCCGCGGCGTGCTGCGCACCGCCGGCGCGATCCCCGAAATCGCCGGGCCGTCGAACGGCAGCCGGCGAAGCCGGTAAACGACGAACGGCTGGCCCTTCAGGCCCATCACTGTCGCCAGATTGTTCGACTGAGCGAAATCGAGGCTGACATATTCGACCGCGAGCCGGTCCATCTGATCGGCGGAGCCGTCCGCCGTCGCCATGTTCTCGAGGATCGGAGTCTCCTGGAAGAAGGAGACGATCCGCGACAGCAGGCCGAGGCCCGCGCCATAATTCGGTCCGGTGAAGCAGGAGACAAACATCACGTAGACGTCGAGGAACAACGGCGCGCTGGCGACCGCATAGCCGTCGCCCGGGCCCTGACGCGGCGGCTTATACGTACCGACGCTGTTGTCATTTTGTATGGAAGCGACAGACATCACGATCTTGTCTGCAATATCGTCGGCCGGCGAACCATCCATTCCGACAAAATTGGAAAGTGCGACCCAGGCTTCATCACGCGAATTCCCAGACTGTAAAGACGATTCTATTCTGTCTCTCACATAGGAAACGACATTATTCATCATGACCATTGGAACATTAATCCCAAGATCTTTGAGTTATCAATGGAGTGTGCCGAATCCCCTGTGGAGAGAATCGGTATCGCCTGATCGTCTACTGTGGATAAGAGGGTGCGCCAAAGTCTCAATGCTTGCAACACGATTCAGCGACTTTCTGTCAAAAATTCCGACACTTCGCTGTGAATCGAGAAAAAGTTGTTTTCTTTACATGGGTTACGAAAGGCATCTCCGAGCAACAGAGCCGCATCCTCCGGTCATTTCTGATCCGAACAGAGGCGAAATCGCCGCTCAGTCATGCTGTCGAACTGGCCTTGGCGGAAGGCGCCGTACGACCGCGGCCCAAATACTGGTTCGGACTGACAGTGGAAGCAGGCGTCGATATCGCCGAAACGCATCGTTTCGAACCGATAGTCTCTCGCTTTGATTGTCGCCGCCAGTTCTCGCGCGCCGAACCTCTCGCCAAGTGGTTCCAGAAGCCGGGAAACGACTATGCATTCGTCGACTTCCGGCCAGGCGGCTAGTCCAGCGGGTCGGTCGACTGTCGCCGTTTCGTCGCGCCCTGAACAACGCCGATCTGGGTGATCGCGGATGGCGGACTGCGGGTTTGTCCCGGTTCGCAGGCGCAACATCTTCCGGTCAAGCTGGACCCGCCCGAACGCGATGGAGAGACATATGGCATTGTGGCGCAGGCTGCTGGCGGAAAGCGCCGGTACCTTCTGGCTGGTATTCGGCGGCTGCGGCAGCGCGGTGATCGCCGCGGGCTTTCCCGATGTCGGCATCGGCCTGCTCGGGGTTGCCCTGGCCTTCGGGCTGACCGTCCTCACCGGGGCCTATGCGCTTGGGCCAATTTCGGGCGGACATTTCAACCCAGCGGTCAGCCTCGGCCTCTGCGTCGCCGGCCGCTTTCCGATGAAGGAGGTCGCGCCCTATGCGCTGGCCCAGGTCGGCGGCGCGCTGGTCGCGGCGATGTTCCTGCTGATGGTCGCGACCGGTTCTCCCAATTTCGACTTCGTCACTTCCGGGCTGGCCCAGAACGGCTATGGCGCCGGGTCGCCGGGCGGCTATTCGATGACTTCGGCCTTCCTGATCGAGCTCGTCCTCACCGGCTGCTTCATCATGATCATCCTGGGCGCCACCGGCAGGAGCGCGCCGGCCGGCTCCGCGCCGATCGCCATCGGCCTCGCGCTGACCCTGATCCACCTGATCAGCATCCCGGTGACCAATACGTCGGTGAACCCGGCGCGGAGCACGGGCCCGGCCCTGCTGGTCGGCGGCCTCGCCTTCACCCAGCTCTGGCTGTTCTGGCTGGCGCCGCTGCTCGGCGGCGCCGCCGGCGGCCTGTTGTGGCGATTCCTTTTCGAGGAGGCTGCGGACAAGGGCTGATCGGCCCGAGATTCGCGGCCGGTTCAGGCGCCCGCCGGAAAATCCCCGAATTTTCCGGGGACCTAAACCTTAAGTATTCGGACGACTACCTACGGCGAAACCCTGATTGCGCCCCGCGGAATTTCTCCCATGCTAGGGAAAGGGTAGACCATTAGGTCTTTTCCCTATGGCACAGGCACCGGTCGCGCTGGGGGGCTTTGCGTAATGGGTATCGGAGGATTGGAAAGAAGATCGAGCGGACGGGTTCCGGACGAGGTCGGCGAACTGGTCGAGAGCGTCCGTCGCTCCTTCGTTCCCCGGCAAAGCGTGAAGCGCGCCGCCGACGAAACGCCCCACAATGGCGGGCCGGAACAGCTTCGGCTGGGGGGACCGCTCCAGGCCATGATCGACGATCTGGGCGAGCAGATTGCCCTCGTCGACGAAAACTGGACGATTCTCGCCGTGAACAGGGCCTGGACGAAATCGCTCGACGCCGAGGATCTGCGGCTGCCGCTCAGGGTCGGCGATAATTACTACGCGTTCTGCAAGTCGATCGCCGACCGCGGCAACAAGGAAGGGATGATCGTCCTCGAGGGGTTGAAGCAGATCGACGCCGGAAACCGGACCAGCCTCCAGCACGTCTATTCGCAGCCCGGAGCGAAAAAGAGTCCCGAGTTCCGGCTGGTCGTCTCCAGCTTCATGTCGGGCGGACGCCGTTTCGGCACCGTCGCCCGCTACGAAGTGACCGAGCTGATGACGCTGACCCGCCGCTATCGCCGGCTCGAACAGTCGATGGTCCACGTCCAGGAGGAGGAACGGCGACGAATCGGCCGCGAGCTGCACGATTCCACCGCCCAGCTCCTGGTCGCGCTCCAGCTGAGCATGATCCGACTGAAGGCGATGCACCAGGACCCGGCGTCGGTCGCCCTGTTCGGCGAGGTCAACGACACGCTCAATCTCATCAACCAGGAGATTCGCGCCATTTCCTATCTCCTCCATCCACCGGCCCTGGAGGAGGGCGGACTGGTCGAATCGCTCGATGCGATGGCGCGGGGCTTCGGGCGGCGGACCAATTTGCGGATCGGCTTCTGGTTCGAGGGCGAGCCCGGATCCTGGGAGCCGATGATCGAGTTCACGCTCTACCGGCTGGCGCAGGAGGCGCTCGCCAACGTCCACCATCACGCCCGCGCCAGCCAGGTCGGCATCCGCCTGGTGGCGACCCGGCTCGGTTTCCTCCATCTCATTGTCGAGGATGACGGCGTCGGCATTCCGATCGAATCGACCTCCCCGCACGGTCCGCTCGGTGTCGGCATCGCCGGCATGCGCTCGCGGATCGCCGAACTTGGCGGCCGTTTCTCGATCCGGCCCATGCCCGGCGGCACCTGCCTGATGGCCAGCGTGCCGCTGGCGCCGCGCCGGCCGCGGCCGATCGACCTGATCGGCTAGAGCCGTAATTCTCAGAGGAAGTGGGAAGCGGGGCCGTCAGGCCTCGATGATCGAGTTGCGCACCGCATAGCGGACCAGCTCGGCGGTGGTGCGCAGCTTGAGCTTGTGCATCGCGGTGGCGCGATGGGTCTCGACCGTCTTGACGCTGATCGCGAGCAGGCGGGCGATCTCCTTGTTGATCCGCCCTTCCGCGATCAGCTGCACGACTTCACGCTCACGGTGGGTCAGGGCCGAAAGGGCGGTCTGCGGCTTGGTCTTGAGGAATTGCTCGAGCAGGGTTTCCGAGACGCCGCCGGAGAAATAGGGGCGGTGAATCGACAGCGCGTTGATCGCGGCCAGCAGATGCTCCTCGGTTTCCGACTTGAGGATGAAGCCGCGGGCGCCGGCGCGAAGCACGTCGAGGATCATCGTTTCCCGGTCGTACATCGTGTAGATCAGGATCTCGACCCGCGGCAGCTCGCGCTTCAGCGAGACGGTGAGCTCATAGCCGTTGAGCTCGGGGATCGAATAATCCACGATGGCGATGTCGGGCACGGTCTCACGCGCCAGGCTGAGGGCGAGCCGGCCGTTGGCGGCCTCGGCGACGACCTGGAGATTGGGACGGGTCTCGAGCAGGGCGCGGACGCCCCGCCGGATCACGTCGTGATCGTCCGCGATCAATATGCGTTTGGTGGGTCCGGACATCTTAATCGATACTTTGCGCTGCGGCAGGATCGAGAGAAGTGGCGCGGTCGGGAATATTCCCCCACTTGCCAGGTCGCCCGGGACTATTGTCCGCCCCATGTCCTATCAGAAAGTTAATCTTCAATGCCAGCACCCCCTGACGCAACGGCCGAATCCGTTGCGGCCATAATAACGTTCATCCCGCGAAACCGGATAGGGTGCCTATCGGTACAAACCCTGCCCCGGCGCATTTTCGACGATGGGTCCCGCTCTAAGACCGCAGCCACTCCTAAGCCATGCTAGTATCCCGACTCAGGGTTTACCCTGATGTGAGGCCCGGGGTGCGCCGGAATATGCCCGCCGCGACGACAAGGCGGTCATGGCGCACGGTGTCGAAGATGATCCGGGCGATAGGAATGGTCGGCATGCCCGGCCTCAACGTTCCTCGGTCCATGCGACAATCGCCCAGTCAAGGAGGACCAACATGAAGCTTCGCCTTCTTCCCATCGTCGTGATCGCCACTTGCGCAGTCGAGCCTGGCGCGGCCCAGCCGCCGGCGCCGGCGGCGCAGGTGGCCGCGCTCGACGCCGACCATGACGGCCGGATCAGCCAGCGCGAATATATCGACGGACGGCGAGCCCGGTTCACTCAATTCGACCGCAACCAGGACGGCCGAATCTCGGTCTCCGACTTTCCGCGCGCGGGCCGATCGGCTTCGCTCGCCGCCCTCGTCGGCCGCCTGCTTTCGACCGCCGACCTCAACAATGACGGCGCCGTCACGCGCGCCGAGCTGGCGATAGCCGGAACGCCTCTCTTCTACCGGGCCGACAGCAATGCCGACGGTTTCGTCGACGGCGCGGAACGCGCACGGCTCCAGGCGGCCTTGTCGGCGCCGCGCTGAAAGGTGTTTGGGCTGGAAAAGAACGCGGCAGGACGATCCGCCGTCGTCCTGCCGCGCAACGGTGCCTGAGCATTGGAGGGGGGAGGTATTGCTCAGATGACTCTGCACCGCCGCCTCCTTTGTGCAGAGAGACGGACGGCGGCACCATCAGTATTAATCTGGATAAAGCGGATTCTTTTTTGAAGTTGGCCGCGAGAGATCAGAAATAACTAGTACAACGCGCAGGGACGCCGGGTCGGCCGAAGGTGAGGATCGGGCGCGCGCGTCGCCGTGCTTGCCAATTTTCTCGGGGTAATGCGCTCGGCGAACCGGGATGAATTCCAATGGCCCGCGCAGCCTGCACGGCGCTCAATCGCAGCGAAAATTCCAGCGAGGGGGAAATCGTGCCCAAATGTCAGCCGAACTGCCTGATTCTTTGGAACAACGCTATCGGGGTGGCGCAGCTCGCAGCGGAGTGGAGGAGACGTGCGCAGCGGGAGCGGCTCCGGTCGGCGACCGCCCCGCCGAAGCCGCGTCGCTGACAATGTCGTGAGCGTCCTATCCGCCTGGAATGACGGGCCGGCCAAATCGGCGATCCTGGACTTCGTGGCGCGGGTGACCGAGCAAGGCGGGCCCGATTTCGTGCCGACCGACGAGCGGATCGCCGTCTTCGACCATGACGGCACCTTGTGGTGCGAGCAGCCGCTCCAGATCCAGTTCTTCTTCGCCCAGGACCGCCTCAAGGAGTTGGCCCTCGAATATCCTCCGCTGGCCGAGCGCCAACCGTTCAAGGCCTTCATGGAGGACGATTTCCGGACCATCGCGGATTACGGCAAGCAGGACATGTTCGAAGTCATGCTCGAGACCCATAGCGGGCTCTCGATCGAGGCTTTCCAGCGGATCGTCGCCGCCTGGCTGGAGACCGCCCGGCATCGCGAGCTCGACCGCCCCTATCTCGCCTGCGTCTACCAGCCGCAGCTCGAGCTGCTCGACCATCTGCGCGCCAACGGCTTCAAGACGTTCATCGTCTCCGGCGGCGGGATCGATTTCGTCCGCGTCTTCACGCAGCAGGCCTATGGCGTTCCGCCCGAGCAGGTGATCGCCTCCAGCCTCAAGGTACGCTGCGAGATCCACGACGGTCGCGTCCAGCTGATCAAGGAATCCGAGATCCATCTGTTCAACGATCGCGATGTGAAGGCGCACCAGATCGCCCGGCACATCGGCCGCCGCCCGATCCTGGCCTTCGGCAATTCGGACGGCGACCTCGCCATGCTCCGTTACGTCGCGACCGGCGAGGGCGCGCGCCTCGCCTTGCTCCTCCACCACGACGATGGGATCCGCGAATTCGCCTATGACCGCGAATTCCGCCTCAGCGCCCTCGCCGAGGCGCTCGACCGGGCCGAGGAATATGGCATCACATTGGTCGGCATGAAGGACGACTGGAAGACGATATTCTCGTCGACCGCTTGAAGCCGGCCCTACCCTCCAAGGTTCAGCCTTAGGGAGCCTTAAGGATTCGTGCCGATGCCCGCGGGGCGCCCGGCGCCGTAAGAAGGACGAGTCGCCGACATCGGGGTTCGCGCGACACGTCACGGAGGGGGCTTTGCCGACCTATCGACTATATTTCCTGAACCAGTCGGGACGCATCGAGCGCGCCGAGCAGTTCGACGCCGAGGACGACGTGCGCGCCGTCCGCGCGGTAGCCGATCGCGCTGGGGATGCGCCGACCGAGCTCTGGCTCGAAGGCCGCAAGGTCTCCCGGCCGCGGATTGCGCCGACCCTCTAGACCCGCTTTTCCTTGTGCCACCATCGCGCCCGATTGGGTTTGAGGCGTACCGCCGGATCCCCTAGGTAGTTTCCCCTAAGGAACTCAAGGCTTGTCCGCATGTCCGGCCAATTCGGTCTGGACGAGAAGAAGGCATGGGCCTGAAGATTCTCGTCGCCGTTCTCGACATCGTGCCGACCAGCGCGGGCACCGCCTTCGGGCTCCCGGCATGATCCACGACCCCCTCCTCCGAGATTGGGCCAGGCCCGGCGAGGCGAGCGAGGCCGAGCTGCGGCTGATCGAAGGATTGCTCCCCTTCGGCGCACTGATCGCCTTCTCTTGTGCGATGACTGCTCCACCTCACGCGTCGATTGAGGACCACGATCCGAATTCCGAATCAGGGTTCTCGCCCACCGGCCTCGGGGATTCCCACAATGTTCGGAGGCGCGTCGCGCTGCGAAAGGGTTGACGGGATCGGATCGAACGCGGGCTGGCAACGGCCCGGCACGCCATCAGGTCGGGAGCCTGATGCAAGGCCCGCCTTTCGAGGCGGGCCTTGTTATGTCGGAGACCCCGACACGGCACCAAGGTGAAACCCCGATAGTCAGCGCGGCCTGTTTCGCCTTGTATGCGGCGTTACGGGGCGTCGTGCTGCTTTCACTCCTGGCCGTGCGGCGCCCCAATCCTCCTTCTCAGAAGCCGAGCAGCTTTACCCCCACCTCCACACCCCAATTCGCGGTGCGGTCACCGCCGACGAAGGCGCTGGGTTTGGAGGCGGCCGCCGAATGCGGGGCCGATGACCCGGCCGAGGATCACCGAAAAGCCGCCCGATTGCGTTTCCTGCTCCCAGTCGAAGACCAGGAAGGGATCGATGGTGAGGTTGTTGACCCGGGTCCGAGCCGGATCGCGGTCGACGCCGTGGCTCTGCTGGAAGGACGGCGCGAGGATCGCGCCTCCCGGCAGGAAGCGGACCTAGATGAAGGTCGCCTGGAGCACGGTCTGGCCGGTGCCGAGTTCGCGGCGCGGCGCGTTGTTGACGGCGACGTCGGCCTTGAGAACGGCTGGTGCCCGGGGGCGCTGCGGTCGCACCGGGCCGATTGGCGGTCGCCGGCGGGGGCTCGTTCTGGCCGAAAGCGAGGACCGCGCTGGGGGCCAAGAGTTCGCTCAGTCCCCTCTCATTCCCATGGCTCGCGTGCGATGGGCAAAAAAGAGGGGTCTCCAGGGGGCTGGAGACCCCTCCCTGACCGGAACCGCCGGGGGGCAGAACCGGCATGCTGTCTTCCCCTGTGGTGATGGAGGATTGGACCGGACGGACTGAAAAGGGGATCAGGGTAATTACCGATCTCCCCGACATTTTTCCCTCAACCGGTCGGAATCACGTCGATTTCCTCTTCGGTGCGCGGCGGCGGGCGGACGACGCAGCGAAAACCGATATGCGACGTCGCGGTGTCGATCGGATGGGCATGGCGCGCCGCCGGACGATAGCGGCGGCAATGGTTGGGCGCGCACAGGTGCGATCCGCCCTTCAATACCCGCCGCGGGATCTGGAGAAGGTCGTCCGGCGCGGCGCTCGCCCGGCGCTTGACGGTGCAGCAAACCCTGCCGGGATCGTCGGTGGGATGGGCCGACCACCAATCCTGGGTCCATTCCCAGACATTGCCGATCATGTCGAACAGGCCGTATCCGTTTGCCGGGTAGTAGCCGACCGGCGAGGTCCTGACCCAGCCGTCGCGGCCGCTATTGTAGAACGGGAAGGTCCCCTGCCAGGTGTTCGCCATCGGCTGGCCATCGGGCTCGAGCTCGTCGCCCCAGGCGAATTCGGCGGCCTCGAGACCACCCTTGGCGGCAAATTCCCATTCCTTCTCCTCGGGCAAGGAAGTTTCGCTCCAAGCGGCATAGGCCTCGACGTCGACCAGGGCGACGTGGACGACCGGATGGTCTTCGAGCCCGTCGAGCGACGAATCCGGCCCGTTCGGATGGCGCCAGTCGGCGCCGCGGACGAACGCCCACCACAAATGCGGCTGGTCGAGCGGGATCGGCCGGCTGCTCGGAACGAAGACCAACGATCCCGCGACCAGATTCTCGACCGGCGCGTCGGGAAAATCCTCGGCGCGCGGAGCAAGCTCGGCGAAGGTCGTGTAGCCCGTCGCTTCGACGAAGCGGGCGAACTCGCGATTGGTGACCGGCGCGCGATCGATCCAGAAGCCCTCCGCGCGCACCATCCTCAATGGCCGTTCTTCGGCATAATGCCGGTCCGAGCCCATCAGGAAGGAGCCGCTTTCGATCCAGACCATGTCCCGGCCTCCGGCGATTTCCTGGGCTCGTGCCCAGGTCGGCGCGGTCGTCCGGCCGAAATCCCCGGGCTCGCGGCCCAGATCGGCAGGGTCGGCGACTGTCCTCGGAAGCGCGAAGTTCGAGCCGCCGGTCATCCTGGCACTCCGCTCGCGGCAGCCCGGGACAGGACGGCTGACGGTGGCCCCGCCGCGGGACCGGCCAAGTCTGAAAGATCGGCCCGGAAACGCATATCCTACCCCTCCACGCGGCTGGAGCCACGCGCCGGTCTCGCTTGAGGCGGGACTCCGGTCCATCGGTGAAAGGCCTGAGAATCGCGATCAGGCAACCGCTTCCGGGCTTTTATTGCCCCGCCTCGGGATTCTTCCCGATGGAGGCGAGCGTCGATTTCGCGTGAATGGCCTTTCACCTCAGAAGAAAGGCTCAGACATGCGTTCTTCCCTGATTTCGGCGCTCGCGGCCATCAGCCTCGTCGTTGCACCGACCGCCTCGATCGCCGCGCGGCCGGGCGGCGCCGCCCCGCTGTCTCTCAGCCAGGACATCCGTGCGGGCGCGCCAGTCCGCGATGCCAACCAGATGGACGAGACCGGCTATTACCTCATCGGCGGTGGCGTGGTCCTGCTCCTCATCCTCATCTTCGTGGTGCTCGACGACGACGACGAGGACTTCCCGTCCAGCCCCTGAGGCAGTAGCCCGGGCCGCCGCATGTCGGTGAATTCGGCACCCCCGAATTCACCCTCGTGCGGCGCCTTGCCGCGTCGACGGTCCCGAAACCGCTGCCACCCTTGCTCCTCGGCGACTCACTCGCCGGGGATTTGGCCGTCGCCGTCGCCGGCACCTCCCGTAAGAATCCGGTAAGGTCGCTTTCCCCGGCGAAACCACGCTGCTGCTGTGATTTGGTCGTCTATGGCGCTGACACACCGGTAAAACCCGGTAAGACTGTCGCCTTCCCTTGCTCTATGTTATGATCCCAGGCTTCGGGGAAAAAACATTCGGTGGGGAACAGCGACATAAACAAGCCGTTAACGAGACTATACACCTAGGGGCAGGTGATGACGA
Organism: Allosphingosinicella sp.; assembly: GCA_036525215.1. GTDB lineage: Bacteria > Pseudomonadota > Alphaproteobacteria > Sphingomonadales > Sphingomonadaceae > Allosphingosinicella. The sequence goes on along the minus strand of DATDAU010000004.1, from coordinate 6,810 downwards.
AACAGGGCAAGACGGAGCGAGCCAGATGGGTCGCCGCCGCGCGGCCTGCTCCCCGTGCGGTCTATCGCGCCCTGTTCGAGAATGCCGACCTCGCCTTCTATGTGATCGCCGTGCTGCCCGATGGCGCGTTCCGCTTCGAGGACGCCAATGCCGCCGTCGGCCCCTTCCAGCTCCGGCCGGGCGAGAAGATCGTGGGCTCTACGCCGGCCGAATGCCTGATCCCCGAAATCGCCGCCTGCCTGGAGGTGGAACTCGGCCATTGCGTCGAGACCGGCAAGGTCCACAGCTACGACCGGACGATGGACCTTCCACAAGGGCAGATGTCCTGGACCACGACCCTCACGCCGATCGCCACTCGCGAGCGCCGGGTCGGCCATATCGTCGGCATCACCCGAGACATCACCCTGGAGCGGCGGCTGCTGTCCGCGGTCGGGCAGCGGACTTCGATGATGGACGGGATCGACGCGACCGCGCCGGGCCTCATCTACCTGTTCGACGTCAAGGGCCGGTGCAGCCGCTATCTGGGGGGGACGAATACGCTCGGCTACGACAATGACGAATTGATAAGGATGGGCAGCCGAATCGTCTCCGAGCAGATCCACCCCGACGATTTACCCAACATCGAGCGCCATCTCGAAACCCTCGCTCGCCTGCCCGACGGCGAAGTCGCGACGGTAGAATATCGGATCAAGCACAAGGACGGGCATTATGTCGACAGCCTGAGCCGCGACACCGTGTTCAGCCGCACTCCCGCCGACGAAGTGGAGCTGATCCTCGGCATAACGATCGACATCAGCGAGAAGAAAGGAATGGAGCAGGAGGTTCGCCTCCTTTCCGAACAGATCGTGACCACGCGCAGCGACGAGCGGCGCCGGATCGCGCAGGATCTCCACGATTCCACCGGCCAGCATCTGGTCGCGGCGGAGCTCGCTTTGCTCCGCGTTCAGGCGGCCAACAGCGCGGGAAACTCCGCCCCGATGAAGGAGGCGCTCACCGACGTCCTTTCCGAGATCAAGGAAGCGGAGCGAGAGATAAGGGTTCTGTCCTTCCTGCTGCACCCGCCCTCGATCGAAGCCAAGGGCCTGGCCGAAGCGACACGATCCCTCGCTCTCGGCTTCGGCAGCCGCGCCGGCATCGACGTCCGGGCCGACATCGATCCCGACGCCGACGATTTGCCCGAGCCCTACGCGATCTCGCTGTTCCGGATCTGCCAGGAGGCGCTCACCAACATCCATCGCCATGCCCGCGCGAGCGAAGTGCGGGTCACGCTCGAAACCCAGCCCGATCAGGTAACGCTGACCGTCGCCGACGACGGCGTCGGCTTCGACAAAGCGAAGCCGAGCTTCAGCGCCGGCAACGGAGTCGGCCTGGTCAGCATGCGCGCGCGGGTGGAGACGCTCGGTGGCTCGCTCGAGGTCGACAGCGAAGGCGGCGCCCGCGTGGTCGCGACCGTGCCGCTTGCCGCCGCCAACCGTCCGGGTCCGTTGCCCGGCCCAGCCTGATTCAGGATGCGATCCCGATCTCGGCGGGCGCCTGGAAGGTGCATTTCAGCCGGACGCAGGCCAGCGCCTCGCCGACAGTGAGGCATTGCTCGCTCTCATCGTCCGAAACGTCGATGCCGAACTCGCATTCCAGCTTCATGGTCAGTTCGATCAGATCGAGGGAATCAGCGCCGAGATCCTGCTGGAAGTGCGCATCGTCGATCACCACCGAGGGCGAGACGCCGAGATGATCCGCAATCAGGGAACGTATCGCGAGCTCGTCCATGGGAAAGCCTCACTCTGCTGCACCGCACAAACAGTGGCTCCCCACGGCGGACGGGTCAACGCCGCCCGCGCGTGAATTGTTCACCCTTGGAGGCAATCACGCCTCCCGGCCGGCATTTTCCAGCGCGTTCATGGCCAGAGCGACGGCGCCGAGCGGGCCGGCCCGGTCGCCGAGGGCCGGCGCCGCGACGAAGCGGTCGATGTCGGAAGCGATGGCCAGTGAAGCGCCGTAGCCGGCAAGGCTTTCGACCAGCCGGCGGCGGATCATGGAGATGATCCGCGGCTGGCGGGCGATGACGCCGCCGCCGATGAGGATGCGCTGCGGCACCGAGCCCATCACCAGATTGTGGCAAAGTCCCGCCAGAGCGTGGGCGGCCAGTTCCCACACCATATGGTCGGCCGGGATTTCGGCGCCGGCCATGCCGGTGCGGCGCTCGATGGCGAAGCCCGAGGCGAGCCCTTCCACGCAGTCGCCGTGAAAGACGCAAGCGCCTTCCCAGCTGTCGCCGGGGAAACGGGCGACCAGCATATGGCCGGCTTCGGCATGGCCGAGGCCAGCGACCGGCCGGCCGTTGACGATGATCCCGGCGCCGACGCCGGTACCGACGGTGACATAGACGAAGCTGGCCAGCCCGCGGCCGGCGCCCCATCGCCCCTCGGCCAGCGCGGCGCCCGAGACATCGGTGTCGAAGGCTGTCGGCAAGCCATAGCGGCGGATCAGGCGTGGCCCGACGTCGGCATCGGACCAGCCGGGCTTGGTGGTGACGGTGATATGCCCGAAATCCGGGGACTCGGGCCTCAGCTCCAACGGACCGAAGGAGGCGATGCCCAGCGAAGCGAAACCGTGATCGGTGCGCCAGCTATCGAGCACACGCTCGACCTCGCTTAGGGTTTCCGCCGGAATCGTCGTCGCAATCCGCGCATCGGCGATCACCTCGTCGGGGCCGCGCGCCAGCAGGCAGACGCATTTGGTGCCGCCCAGTTCGACGCCGGCCACCAGGGGATTGCCAGCCTCGGTCACGGATTCTTCCCGGCCATCAGCAAAATCGGGCTTTCGAGGCGGAACCGGGCGTCATGGCAACCTTAGTCGATCAGCGAGGAACCCTTGTCACGCAGTTTCACTGGCGATCGCAGCTTCGCACCCGGCGCCGCGATCGCGCGGGTTCCACAAGGTGTTGGCGACCGGCCCCGTATTGGCGCCGACTCGACGCCGGTGGGAGCGGAATCTCGCCGCCATGGTCCGGCGGTCGAAGGCGGACCGGCAAGTTCCGTCCGCGTTTCCTTCAATTCATCGAAAGACGACAAAGCACTTCATCTCAAAGAATTAAGTCCAGGTTCCAAAAATGTTCTTCTCATCACCATTATTCGGAACATTTCCGGAATGAGCGGGAATTCTCTTCAAAATACCCCAGCGCTAAATCGATGATTCAAAAAGCAAGTCTTAGCGCCGACAGCTGAATGGACTTCACGCCTAGTCGATAATCGCAAGTGAGACTGAAATTCAGCCAGCCGCGACAATTGCTCGAAACACCACAAAATGTTATCCACGAAGAACAGCTTCCATTGCAAAAAAGGGGGTCCGTTATGCCCGATTCGATCTCTTGGTCGTTCAACGCGGCTGCGTCCTCCGGCGGTACGAGCAAGGCTTCGGGAAAGTCCGCCGTTGACGCCGTCATGGTCGCCAACAGAACGATCAAGAAGGGCGCTGCGGCGGAAGAGCTCGCCCTGCAGCTGGAGACGGCGGCGAAGGTGGTGCTGCTGGCGATCACCAGCACCAGCGCCGAGGTGACGGTGAAGGTCGGGACCGGCGCGGGCGCCAAGACCGTGACGCTGACGGGACCGCTGGTTCTCCATGGCGACGCCGTCAAGCTGTTCGCCGACGATCTGGGCAAGGTCACCGTGTCGGCCCCGACCAGCGACGCGAGTGCGGACGTGTCGATCCTGGTCGGCATCAATCTCGCGTGATCGCCAACGAAGTTCGATGAGCCCGTGAGGGGCCCGAAGGGAGCGCAGCCATGCCCGTAAGTCCGACCTATCCCGGCGTCTATGTCCAGGAAATCAGCTCCGGAGTGCGCACCGTCGCGGGCGTGGCCACCTCGATCGCGGGATTCGTCGGCAGGACGAAGAAGGGCCCGGTCAACGCTCCGACGACCTGCTTCAACATGGGCGAATTCACCCGCCGCTTCGGCGGGCTATGGGGCGACAGCGCGGTTTCCTACGCCGTCGACGATTTCTACGCCAACGGCGGCGGCCAGTGCGAGATCGTGCGGCTGTTCGAGGAGGGCGGCGTTGCGAACGTCGATGGGATCGCGACCGGGGAATTTTCCGACAGCCTGGTGCTGGCCGCCGCCAATCCGGGATCATGGGGAAACCAGCTGACCGCCGAGATCACCTACCCGGTCGCGACCGAAGCGGGGACGATCCAGGCGGCCGCCAAATACGGGCTGGGCGTGCTCGACCTGTTCGACCTGGTCGTCACCGACGCCGGCAGCGGCGCCGAGGAGACCTTCCGTAACCTCACCCATGTGGCGGCGAGCGAGCGCCGGATCGACCGGATCCTGGCGGACCAGTCCTCGATGATCGCCTGCCGGACGCTGCCGGTGGCGCGGCCCGCCGAAGCGGCCGTGACCTTCACGCTCGGCAATGACGGCGCGGCGCTCGTGGAAGCCACGATGATCGGCGACACCGAGCTGAAGACGGGAATCTACGCGCTGAAGAAGGCCGACATCTTCAACCTGCTGTGCATCCCGCCCGACATCAGGGGCGACGACCTGCCCGCGGGCGTCCGCGAGGCGGCGCTGGCTCTCTGCAAGGCGGAGCGGGCCCTGTTCATCGTCGATCCGCCGGTCCTATGGGATTCCAATCCCGCCGAGGCCGCGAGCAAGGCCAAGTCCGAGCAGCTCGCCAATCCGGTGCTGCCGCTCGCCGACGCCGACCATGCCGCCCTGTTCTTTCCGCAGCTGCGCAAGCGCGATCCGTTGCGCGGCGGCCAGGTCGACACCTTCCCGCCCTGCGGCGCCGTCGCCGGGGTGATGGCGCGAACCGACGTCAATCGCGGGGTGTGGAAGGCGCCGGCCGGGATCGCCGCGACCCTGGCCAACACCGACGGCCTCACCGTCAAGCTGACCGACGAGGAGAACGGGCTGCTGAACCCGATCGCGATCAACTGCCTGCGCACCTTCCCCAATATCGGCCGCGTCGTGTGGGGCTCGCGCACGCTCAAGGGATCGGACCAGCTGTCGGACGACTACAAATATGTTCCGGTGCGGCGGCTCGCCCTGTTCATCGAGGAGAGCCTGTTCCGGGGGACCCAATGGGTGGTGTTCGAGGGCAATGACGAGGCCTTGTGGGCGCAGATCCGGCTTTCGGTCGGCGCCTTCATGCAGCGCCTGTTCCGCCAGGGCGCGTTCCAGGGCACCTCGCCGCGCGAAGCCTATTTCGTCAAGTGCGACAGCGAGACGACGACCCAGGACGACATCAACCGCGGGATCGTCAACATCGTGGTCGGCTTCGCGCCGCTGCAGCCGGCGGAATTCGTGATCATCTCCATCCAGCAAATCCGCAACGCGGCCTGACGGGGGAGCATAAATCATGCCCAAATTCACGACGAACTCCGACCGGGTCGACCCCTACAAGACCTACAAATTCCGCCTCAAGCTGCCCGACGGCAATTATGTGGCCGGCGTCAGCAAGGTCAGCGCGCTGAAGCGCAGCACCGAAGTGGTCGAGCATCGCGAGGGCGGCGATCCTTCATCGACGCACAAATCGCCCGGGCAAACCAAATATGAGGCGGTCACGCTCGAGCGCGGCGTCACCCACGACACCGAATTCGAGCGCTGGGCCAACAAGGTGTGGAATTACGGCTCCGGGCTCGGCGCGGAGGTGTCGCTCAAGGATTTCCGCAAGGACCTGGTCCTCGAAATCTACAACGAGGCGGGACAGCTTGCTCTGGGCTACAAATTGTTCCGCTGCTGGCCGTCCGAATTCGTCGCCTTTCCCGATCTCGACGCCTCGGCCAGCGCGATCGCCATCCAGACGCTCAAGCTCGAGAATGAGGGCTTCGAGCGTGACTATGACATTCCCGAGCCGACCGAGCCGACTTTCGACGAGCCGCAGCCTTGAGGAGGCATGAATGCACCGGCTCGACGCAGCCCTCATCCTGGAGCTGACCGAGCGCGGCGCTCCCCTCGGTCCGACCCGGCGCGCGCTGCTGCTGCTCGCCGCCGCTTTCCCGGACGCGCCCGAGGCGACCCTGCTCGCGCTCCCGCTCGGCGCCCGCGACCGCCTGCTGATGCTCGTCCGGGCCGCTTTGTTCGGCGACACGCTGACCGCGCGGCAGGCGTGCCGCGCCTGCGCCGAGGATTTCGAGCTCAGCCTGACCGCCGGGCACCTCGGCTTCGCGCCGGCCGGCGAGAGCGAGGATTTTCCCGCGCCCGCGTGCGGCACCGTCACCCAGGGATCGGAAAGCTATGAGGCGCGCGCGGTGACCGTCGCCGACATGCTGGCGGCGGAGGAGGCGGCGGACGCCCCGGCGGCGCGGGCGACATTGCTGGCGCGGGCGATCCCCGACGCCCCCGCGGGCGCGCTCGACGAGGCGCTGGCCGAAGCGGCGCTGGAGGCGCTCGATCCGCAGGCGGACGTCGCGCTCGATACCGACTGTCCGCATTGCGGCGCAGCCCACGAGCTCCGCTTCGACGCCGCCCGTTTCGTCTGGCAGGAGCTTGCCGCGCGGGCGCCGCGCATCCTGCGCGACGTCGCCGACCTGGCGCGCACCTACCATTGGTCGGAGCGCGACATCCTGGCGATGCCGGCGTCGCGCCGAGCCTTCTACCTGGCCGCGGCGGCGCCATGAGCCGGTTCCTCGACCACCTCGCCGACCGCGCGCAGGGCATTGCGCCGCTCCTCGCTCCGCGCCCTTTTGCGGCGTTTGAGCCGGGCGGCGACGCCCTCGGGGACGCCCCCGCCGCCGCCGAGCCGACCTTCACCGAGGAAGCGGCGCAACCGCGCCCGGGGGCTGCGCGGGAGCCCGCGGCTCTGCGCGCAT
>DATDAU010000003.1:0-19987 GCA_036525215.1 Allosphingosinicella sp. | reverse complement strand
TACCGTGCTCGTCAACGGCGTCGCGGCGGTCGACAGTGGCGCCCTGACCGGCGCCGCCCCCGGCCGGGGAATTGCCCAGACGCCGACGGCCGGGTCCTGCCAATGAGGCTGCTCAGGGGCTGGTTCGCGATTGCTCTATGGAAGCGGGTGCTCGCCGCGCTCGCGCTCGGCCTCCTCCTCGGCGCCTTCTGGCCCGAGGCCGCGCCGTACGTGCAGTTCCTCGGCGACCTGTTCGTCCGCGCCATTCGAATGCTGGTGGTGCCGATCGTGCTGGTGACGATCGCCGCGGGGATCACCACGCTCGGCGATCCGAAACGGATCGGCGGAATCGGCGGGAAGGCGATCGCCCTCTTCGCCTTCACCACCGCGATCGCGGTGTCGGTCGGCATGATCGTGGCCAGCATCATCCGCCCGGGCCTGGGGGCGCCGCTCGGCACCGCCGCGCCGCACGCCATCGGCGTCCCGCCGACGCCCTACGAGCAGCTGATCGGCATCATCCCGGTCAACATCTTCGACGCGCTCGCCAAGGGGGACATGCTGGCGATCATCTTCGTCGCCATCCTGCTCGGCATCGGCACCCTGGTGGCGGGGGAGGCGGGCAAGCCCTTCGCCGACCTGCTCCAGGCCGCGACCGCGGTCCTGCTCAAGGTCGTCGGCATCGTCATGGAGGCGACCCCGTTCGGCGTGTTCGCCCTGATCGCCAACGCCGTCGCCGCCAACGGCGTCGCGGTCTTCGTCAACGTCGGCTGGCTGGCGCTGGCGGTGTTGCTCGGCTCGCTGATCCAGATCCTGCTGGTTCACACCCTGTTGCTTCGGTTCGTCGCGCGCGTGCCGGTGCGGCACTTCTTCCGCGGCATCATCGACGCGCTCGCCGTTGCCTTCTCGACCGCGTCCAGCTCCGCGACCCTGCCGGTGGCGATGCGGGTGGCCGAGCGCAATCTCGGGCTCGGCCGGCCGATCTACGCGACCGTCCTTCCGCTCGGCGCCAGCATCGGCAAGGACGGCACCGCCATGTATGTCGGCCTGCTCAGCCTGTTCAGCCTGCAGGCCCTCGGGATCCCGCTGACGCCCTGGATCTATGGCCTCGTCCTGCTGACCGGCGCGCTGGCGGCGTTCGGGACGGCGCCGGTGCCGTCGGCGTCCCTGTTCATGCTGGCGGCGGTCCTGTCCTCGGTCGGCGTCCCGGCGGAACTGACCGCTCTGGTGGTCGGTTTCGTTCTTCCCTTCGATCGGCTGCTCGACATGACCCGCACGGTGCCGAGCGCAAGCGCCAACCTCACCGTCGCGACCACGGTCGCCCGCTGGGAGGGAGAACTCGACGACGATGTCCTTCGGTCCGCCAACGACGAATGAGCCGGTCGATCCGGCGGCCTGGCGCCGCGACGGTTATGCGATCGTCAGGGCCTTCTTCACGCCCGGCGAAGTCGCCGCAATCGGCGCCGAGATCGACAAGGTTCATGAAGCCGGCCTGGCCCACGGTCGCAGCTTCCGCCACGGCAACCTCTTCTTCAAGATTGCCGAGGGGGCAGGGGCCCCGGTCGTGCAGATGGTGCAATGGCCCGCCTGGCAATGGCCGGCGCTCGACGCGGTGCGGCTCGATCCGCGCTTTGCCGCCCTGCTCGCGCCGCTGATCGGCGGCGACGTCAAGCAGATCATCAACCAGATCCACTGGAAGGCGCCGGGGTCCGCGGGCGACTTCGCCTGGCACCAGGATTCGCGCTTCCGCCAGCCGGCGGAGTGCTATCGCAACCTCGGCACCGCCTACGTCCAGACCGGCCTCGCCATCGATCCCCACGGCCCTGAATCGGGCGGCATCTGCCTGGTGCCGCGAAGCCACGTCCATGGCGATCTCGACCTCGACACCGACGCCGACGTGCTGGGCAATGCGATGCAGGACGCGGCGCTCGAACATGTGGGGCTGTCGGCCGGCGATGCGATCCAGCTCGAGCTCGATCCCGGCGATCTCTTCCTGTGGAACCCCTATCTGGTCCACGGTTCGGGGACCAATCGATCGGACCACCAGCGCCGCTTCTACATCAACGGTTATGTCCGCGCCGAGGATTGCGACCGCGGCGAATGGGCCTTCCGTGACGGCCGGCCGGTGCCGCTCGGACCCGAGCCGTCGCTTGTCCACTATGAGGCGCTGCGCGAACGGAGCGACCCGCATTATCCGTGAGCCGTCACTCCTGGGGCAGCGGCTGCCTGCGCATCAGCGTCAGGTCGAAGAACGCCTCGGTCGCGCGCAGGCTGCGCAGCCAGTTCTCGTGGCGGAAGAAGCTGTGGCGCTCGTTGGGGAAGACCAGTTCGCGATAGGGAATGCGCCGGGCCGCGAGCTCGCGGGCGAGGAGGAGCGACTGCGAGAAATCGACATTCTGGTCGTCGTCGCCGTGGATCAGCAGCACCGGCGAGCGCCAGCGTTCGATCGCCCCGAGCGGCGAGCTGTCCCACTGCAGCTGGCGCGCGCGGACCTGCGCCTCGGGCGAGAGGCTGTTCGGCACCGGGCGGAGCATGGAGTGGACGCCGTGGAGGTCGACGCCGGAAGCGAACAGGCCGCTGTCGCGCGCCAGCGCGAGCGCGGTCAGATAGCCGCCCCAGCTCCCGCCCCAGATGCCGATGCGGGTCGGGTCGACATTGGGCTGCGCCGCCAGCCAGCGGCCGGCGGCGACGACGTCGCGATACTCCGACGCGCCCTCGCGGCCGGTCTCCGCCGCGTCGCGGAAGGCGAGCCCATAGCCGGTGCCGCTCCGGTAGTTCACCGACAGCACGTCATAGCCCAAAGCCGCCATGTGCTGGTTCATGACGTAGGTCTTCGAATAGTAACCGGACGTGTGGAAGCCGGGCATCATCTGCCGGCGCGGGCCGCCATGGACATAGACCAGAGCCGGGTGCCGGCCGGGTCCCCGGGCGCGGAAATACTGGGCATGGACCTCGACGCCGTCCTCGGCCCTGAGCAGGACGGGCTCCGGCGCGACGAAATCCCCCATGTTGGTGACCGGGCCAAGCAGTGTCCCCTGGGCGTCGAGCAGGATGGGATGGGCCGGGCTGGAGACGCTGGTCTGGATCGCGGCCATCGCGTCGCCCGCGATCACCGGGCCGAACTGCATGTTGCGGCCGGTGCCCAGCCGGGCCGTCGCGCCTTCGACGAGCGGCCGGCGCCAGATATGGCGGCCGTCGATGTCGTCGGCATTGGCGGCGTAGACCAGCAGATCGCGGGCGCGGTCGATCAGGAAGGCGTCGACCTCGAAGGCGCCGCTGGTCAGCGCCCGCGGCGCGCCGCCCCGGGCCGCGTCGAGCGCGTAGACGTGGAGCCAGCCGGTCCGCTCCCAGGGGAAGAGGATCAGCCCGTTCCGGCTCCAGAAGAGGTTGCGGCTGCGGGTCCCGTAATAACGCCCGCCCTGGCCCGAAGGCGCCGACCAGAGCGTGCGCGCATTGCCGCTGGCAAGGTCGACCACACGGATCGACCAATAGGGTCCGCTGTCGGGCCCGGCCCCGGCGGGCGGCGACACGGCGCGGATGAAGGCGACCTGGCGCCCGTCCGGCGAGAAGACCGGTTCTACCGACTGGCCGAGGCCCGGATCGAGATAGCGCAGGCGCGCCCCGTCGGCGTCGAGGACGGCCACCAGGCTGTGCTCGCCGCGATCCTCCGAGAACAGCAATTGACTGCCGTCCGGAGACCAGATGAGCCGGCTGATGCTGCCGCTGACTCGGGCGATGCGCCGCGCCGTGCCGCCGCGGGTCCAAAGCCAAACTTCACCCCGGCGGGTGAAGGCCAGAAGCGCGCCATTGGGCGAAAAGCTTGGGCTATGGCCCTGGCCGATCGCCAGCGGCGCGCCGCCCTCGGCGGGGACTACGAACACCTGCTGCTGCGGCGTCATGGGTGCCGTGCCGGTATTGGGCAGATCCTCCTCGTCCGGATACTCCTCGTCGCCGCCGCGGACGAAGGCGAGGCTGGCGCCGTCATTGCTGAAGGCGAGGTCCGAAATCTCCTGCCCGTCATCCTCGGTATAGGCTGTCAGGCGCCGCGCGGTCTGTCCGCGCGTCCCCGTCCAGATGTTGCGCACCCCGGCCGCATTCTCGATCCAGGCGAAAAACGGCGCGTCGCGGGCGCCGGCAAGGCCGCTCGCCACGGGGACGGCAAGCGCTTCGGCGAGCAGGTCGCGATCGGCGGCGACGGCTGGCAGCGCGAGCGCAAGGCCGATCAGGGCCAGCCAAAGTCGGAAATATGGGCGCAATGTCATCCTCGTCGATTGGAGGCCGCGCCGCCGCCGCGCAAGCGCCGGCCGGGCAAAATGCCCCGCCGTTATGGCGCCGCCAACGCTCTGAATGAGCGATCCCCCATTGCCCCCGCCGCGCCGTGCCCTAGGTTCCGCGCCATGCTGGCCAACCACTCACCTCTCCGCGCCGCCCTGTTCGCCGCCGCCATCGCCGCGGCTTCTCCGGCTCATGCCGTGCAGGGGCCGCTGCAACCCCGGGTCGAGGCCGCTTTGGCCGCGGCCCCGGCCGGCACGCGCTTCGGCCTGCTGGTCACGACCGAGGACGGGCGGGAGCTGATCGCGATCAATCCCGACAATCGTTTCATCCCGGCCTCCAACACCAAGATGCTGACCACCGCCGCCGCCTTCGCCAACCTGCAAGCGGTGGACCAGCCCGACGCGGCGGGCGGCGCTTCGGTGCGGCTCGAGTCCGGCGGCGGCGCAATTCCCGACGTCATCCTCACCGGCCATGGCGACGCGCGGCTGTCGAGCGCGCCGGAATGCGTCGTCGATTGCCTGGCCGCTTTGGCCGACGCGGTGGCCGCGCGGACCCGCCGGGTGCGCAACGTCGTCGGCGACGACAGTCTCTTCCCCGATCAGCGCTGGAGCCCGGGGATGAGCTGGAACAACATCCAGACCCGATCCGGCACCGCCATTTCGGCGCTGACCATCGACGACAACGAGCTGGTGATGCGGGTGACGCCGGGCGTTGCCGGCCAGGCTCCGGCGGTCGCTTCGCTCCCTTATTACGAGCTGGTCAACATGGCCACGACGGTGACGGCCGGGCCGGCCGAGCTGCAATTCCACCGCATGCCCGGCAGCCGCATCGTCCGCCTGAGCGGAACGATCGTCGCCGGCGCCGAGCCCGAAACGCTCCGCCTCGGGGTCGACGACCCGGCCCATTTCGCGGCCTGGCGGCTCAGGACCCTGCTCGAGGCGCGTGGCGTCCGGGTGACCGGCGACGTCGATGTCCGCCACCGCCGCTTGACGCCGGCCGACGATCCCGCCCGCCGCAACGGCGCGCCGCCGCCGCGATCGCCCGAAGCGGAGGCGCTCGCCCGCCTGACGCCGCCGCCTCTCGCCGAGGATCTGACCGTCACCAGCAAGGTCAGCCAGAACCTCCACGCCGAACTGCTGCTGCGCCGCGTCGGTCTCGTAAACGGCTCCGGCTCGATCGAGGACGGCGTCGCGAGGGTCGCGGCGATGATGGAGCAGGCTGGCGCGCCGCGGACCGGCTGGGACCTGTCCGACGGCTCGGGCATGTCCACCTACAACCGCGTGTCGCCGCGGGCCGTTTCCGCTTTGCTGCGCTGGGCCGCCGCCCAGCCCTGGGGCGCGGCGTGGCGCGCGACCTTTCCGGTCGCCGGCGTCGACGGCACGCTTGCCCGCCGCTTCCGCGGCACGCCGCTCGAGGGCAGGCTGTTCGCCAAGACGGGCACGCTCAACGCGACCAACGCGCTTTCCGGCTATTTGATCGCGCAGAGCGGCCGGACCCTTGTCTTCTCCTTCTACGCCAACGACGTCCCCCGCGACGCCGGCGCGACCGGGGTCATGGACGCCGCCCTCGCGCTCATCGCCGCGGAGAATTAAGCCTTATTTCCAAGCACTTATGACCGCATTGCCGGTCGCCTGGCGCAGTGGAACGATGCCGCTGTCGCCATAGCGCGAGGGGTGGACGCGGTTGGTCAGCAGGGTCCAGGCCAGGCCGCGCTCGAAGTCGACCCACAGGCCGGTGCCGGTGAAGCCGGTATGGCCGATCGTCTCGTCCGAGCAGGCGTCCCCGCCATGCCAGCCGTCGAAGCGCCGCTCCCAGCCGCAGGTGCGGTGCTCGTGCACCCGCGTCCGGATCGCCTCGAGCATGAACGGCGAGGCGGTGCTGCCGTCGAGCAGGCCGGCGGCGAAACCGAGTACGCCTTCCACCGTTCCGAACAGGCCGGCATGGCCCGGCGCGCCGCCCAGCGCCCAGGCGTTCTCGTCATGGACCTCGCCCTTCAGCACCCGCCCGCGCCAGGTGCAGGCTTCGGTGGCGACGGCGGGGCCGGGCGGCGGCCCGTAGCTCAGTCCCCGACCGAGCGGCCACGCCGACAGGGGCGCGCCGGTGATCCGCTCGATCGCGATGCCGAGCAGGATGTAGTTGATGTCCGAATAGACCGGCGGGCCGTGCCGCCACTCGCGCTGCAGCACGAAGGCGCGCAGCCGGTCGGGATCGTCGCCATAGGTGTAGATCGGCTCGACCGCCGGCAGGAAGGTGCGGTGGGCGAGGCAGTCGCGGAAGGTCAGGCTCCGCTCGGGGGCGTTGGCGACGTCATAGTGGCGCAGGTCCGGGATCGCGTCGGTCAGCGGCCCGTCGAGATCGATCCGGCCCTGCTCGGCCAGCGCCAGGATCATGGTGGTGGTGGCGATCACCTTGGAGACCGAGGCGAGGTCGAACCAGTGATCCTCGGTCAGCGCCTCCGGCTCCGGTACCAGGGCCGCCATGCCCGCGATCCGCGTCGCCCGCCGCCCGTCGGCGGTGACGATGCCGAGCGTCGCGCCGGGGATGCGGCCGTCAGCGACCGCCTCCGCCGCGGGCGCGAACGCCCGCTCTGCCAGCGCCTCGATCATGCAAGGTCGTCCGCTGGCCGGGCGCGGGCCCTGGTGATGACCGGAAGGAAGAGGAGGGCGGCCAGGCTCAGCGCCCCCGAAAGGATGAAGAACAGGTCGAAGCCGCTGTAGCCGGCCCGGTCGAACGATTCGACGATCGCCCCGCCGGCGCCCGAAAGCAGCCGCGGGAGCAGGAAGGCGAAGCCGGACAGAAAGGCATATTGGGCGCCCGGATAGCGGGGGTTCACCAGCATCGACAGGTAGACCACGAACACCGCGCCGGCCATGCCGTTGCCGAACTGGTCGGCCGCGGTGGCGATGTAGAGCGCCGCCCCGTCGACCGGCTGGTGGGCCAGCCAGACGAAGCCGAAATTGCCGAAGGCGGCGAAGAAGGCGCCGACCGCCAGTGCCCGTCCCTGCGGCCACTTCGCCGCCATCAGCCCGCCCAGGCCGACGCCGGTGATGCTCGCGACCAGGGCGACGTAGCTGTCCGCGAGGCCGATCTCGGTCAGCGAATAGCCGAGGTTGCGGATCATCGGCTTGGAGAGGTTGAGGGCGAGGACGTCGCCCATCCGGTAGACCGAGACGAAGGCCATCAGCGCCAGCGCCATGAAGCCGTAGCGCCAGAAGAAGTCGACATAGGGGCCGATGGCGATCGAGCGCCGCGCCGGCGCGGTCGGGGGCAGTTTGCGGATCCTGGGCAACGCCGCCGCCATCGCCAGGAACGGCACCATGCAGACGACCAGCACGAAGGGCGTGACGTTGGTCTGGCCGCTGATTCCGATGCCCGACGCGCCGCGCAGCAGCAGCCAGCCGACCGCCGCCGTGGCCAGGGTGGCGGCGCCGAGGATGAGCGCGCTCGAGCAGAGGCCGGTCGCCAGCGCGCCGGAGCGGCTGCCGCCATGGTCCGGGTCGGGCCGCATCGCCGCGAGCAGCGGGAAGGGCAGGAAGGCGAAGAAGGCGATCGCCAGATAGGCGCCGGTCCAGCCCCAGCCCGGCTGGTCGGCGACCAGCAGCGCGCCGCTGCCGGCGGCGACCATCGCGGTGCGGTAGCCCCAGAGGTTGGCGGCGGCGAGCGGGCCCTGCTCGGCCTGGGTCGGCGCGAGCTCGATCCGCCAGGCATCGGCGGCGACCTCCAGCGTCGTCGTCCAGAAGGCGAGCAGCACCGCGAACAGGGCGGTGATCCCCAGATTCGCGTCCGACGAGGTCAGGCCCATCACCGCCATCGAGACGAAGATGCCGAGCTGGGCGAGCATGATCCAGCCGCGCCTCTTGCCCCAGAAGCGGCCGAAGCCCGGCACTTCGTAGCGGTCGAGCAAGGGCGCCCACAGGAACTTGAAGGTCGGCAGCAGCTGCACCCAGGCGAAGAAGCCGATGACGACCAGGCCCACCTCGTGCGCCTGCAGCCGCAGCGAGAGCACGGTGGAGAACATGTAGAAGGGCAGGCCCGCCGAGAAGCCGAGCAGCACGTAGAGCGCCTGGCGGCCGAACCCTCTCGGCACGACCTGCGCCGGCGCCACGCTGCCTTGCACCTCTGACGCCATCGCTCCCCCAGTCCCTGTCGCCGGCCATCGCGCGTCCGGCCGCCCTCACTGTTGCTCTGGTAACACGCCCGCCCGGCAATCGGCGACAAGATGGCGGCAGGTTATGGCTTGGCCAACAGAAACTATGGCGGCCTGCCTCATTATTGTTACTTAATGCCCTCTGGCCGCTGCCTAGGGGGATAAATGCAATGCGCGCTTCCATGTCACTGAAATCATGGCTTTCTGTTGGAGTGGCTTGCGCCGCGATGGTAACGGCGGGCACCGCTACCGCCCAGACCACGCCGGCCGGCGCGGCCGAAGACGCCGCGGTCCAGCCGACCGAGCCGACGCCGACAGGGGAAAATCGCGACGAGAACATCGTCGTCACTGGCACGCGCGTCATCCGCGACGGCTATCAGGCGCCGACGCCGCTCACCGTGCTGACCACGGCGGACATTGAGAACACCTCACCGACCAACAACATCGCCGATTTCGTCAATCAGATACCGTCGCTCGCCGGATCGACGCGGCCGTCCAACTCGCGCCTCAACATCAGCAGCGGCCAGGCCGGCATCAACGCGCTCAACCTGCGCAACTTCGGCGAGACCCGCACGCTCATCCTGCTCAACGGCCGGCGTTCGGTCGCCTCGACGATCACCGCCGTGGTCGACGTCAACACGATCCCGCAAAACCTCGTCGAAAGGGTCGAGATCGTCACCGGCGGTGCTTCGGCGTCCTATGGTTCGGACGCGATCGCCGGCGTCGTCAACTTCATCCTCGACAACGACTATGAGGGCCTGAAGATCGACGCGGACACCGGCATCACGTCGCGCGGCGACGGGTTCAATTACTCCTTTAGCGCGACGGGAGGCATTGCCTTCGCGGACGGCCGTGGCCACCTGATGATCAGCGGCGAGATCGTCCATCACGACGGCATCTTCGACGTCGCCGATCGCGACTGGAACCAGACCGGCTTCGTCCGGATCCAGGATCCCGCCTGGACCTTCTCCAGCACCAATCCGCAATTCATCACCACCCTGCTCCAGGTCGGCGCGGCGAACTCGACGCCGGGCGGCCTCATCACCAACTCGGCGGGCGGCGTCGCTAACCGGCTGCGCGGCATCTACTTCGTCGGCGGCGGCCAGGTGCGCCAGTACCAGTTCGGGGCGCTGACCTTCCCGGTGCCGACCGGCACTGCCGCGCCGACCTTGACCCAGGGCGGTGACTGGCGGGTCAACGATTCCGGCCGTCGCATCGGCATCGATGCCGAGGACGATCGCCACGGCATATTCGGCCGGTTGAGCTACGAGGTCGCCGACGGGGTCACCCTGTTCGCCGAAGGCTCGTACAACTGGCAGGAAGTCTTCTTCAACGCCGGCCCGAACCTTTCCACCGGCCAGGTCCTGAACGCGACGGGCTGCGGTGCGGCGCCGACGTCCGCCACCGCGCCGCTCACCTGCAACGCCTTCCTCTACAACGCGCTCGGGCCGACGACGCTGAACGGCATCACCAGCGTCACCTTCGCGACGACGGCCGTCGATCTTCCCTACCGGGTGATCAACAACAAGCGCGAGGTGCAGCGCTACGTGATCGGCGGCGAGGGGGATTTCGACCTGTTCAACCACACGGCGCGGTGGGACGTTTACGGGCAATATGGGCGCGCCGACCTGCGGGAACAGCTGCGCAACATCATGAACACCGGGCGGCTGGCCAACGCCACCAGCGTGGCATTCGCGCCGGCCGGCAATTTGGGCGGCTATGCGGTCGGGTCGATCCAGTGCCTGATCAACCTCGACGCGAGCACGACCAACAACGACCCCAATTGCGTGCCCTTGAACCGCCTCGGGGTCGGCGTCGCCAATCCGGCGGCGATCTCCTACGTGCTCGGCGATCCCTATCGCGACGAGGTGATCGAACAATATGTCGCCGGCGCCAACCTGTCGTTCACGCCCTTCGCGACCTGGGCCGGCGACGTCAGCATGGCGATCGGCGCGGAGTATCGCGAGGAGAAGATCCGCGGCTTCGTTCCTACCGAGTTCCAGCCAATCATCACCCCAACCGGCACCACCAACATCTGGTCGGTCGGCAATTATCTACCCTCCAACGGCAGCTTCAACGTCAAGGAAGCCTATTTCGAGACGGTCGTGCCGCTGGGCCTCGGCCTCGAGTTCAACGGCGCCGTACGTGCCACCGACTATTCGACCTCCGGCTATGTCACGACCTGGCGCGCCGGTGCGACCTGGCAGCCGATCGATGACATAAGGTTCCGCGTCACGCGCTCGCGCGATATCCGGGCGCCGAACCTCAACGAACTGTTCGCCGCCGGCACGGCGAATACGGATTCGGTCAGCAACCCCTTCTTCAATTCCGCCACCGGCACCGCCACCCCGCTGAACGGGGTGGTCTACAATACCGCAAGCATCGGCTATTCGGGGCTCGCCACGGGCAATTTGAACCTGGGGCCTGAAAAGGCCGATAGCTGGAACGTCGGCGGCGTCATCTCGCCGCGCTTCATCCCCGGCTTTAGCGCGTCGGTCGACTATTTCCGGATCGACCTGGAAGGCGCGATCGACAGCCTTAGTGCGCAGACCATCATCAATTTCTGCTTCCAGGGACGGACGGACGTCTGCACCGCCATCACCCAGGATCCGGCCAATGCGACCCGCATCCTGATCCGCACCCAGCCGTTCAACTTCCAGCGCAGGCTGGTGCGGGGCATCGACTTCGAGGCGTCCTACCGCACGCCGTTGAGCCGGTTCTTCGGGAACGCCGAAGGGAGCTTCACCCTCCGCGGCATGGCGACGCACTATCTCGAGAACATCACCGACACCGGCATTGCGGGTGCGGCGGTGCTCGACACGACTGGTGTGAATGGCGGCCAGTTCAGCACGCCGAGCTGGATCTTCCGCGTCAGCGCGTCCTACGAATCGCCGGAGGGCTCGATCACGCTTGTCGGGCGTGGCGTGAGCTCCGGCCGCTATGCCGCCAACGGCATCGAGTGCTCGGCCGGACAGTGTCCCGCCGGACGAACGGCCGCGGAGGCCTCGGCATTCCCGACCTATGACGACAATACCGTGTCGGGGACATTCTACGTCGACCTCAACGTCACGAAGCGGTTCAATGCGATGGGACGGGGCGACGGCGAGTTCTTCATCAACGTCACCAACCTGTTCGACGCCGATCCGATCCTGCTGCCCGAAACCGGGCTGGCGGCGAACTCCACCTATAGCGACCTGCTCGGAACCGCCTTCCGCGTCGGCGTTCGCTTCCAGTTCCGCTAGGTTGTACTTGCGCGGCGGCGCCCAGGGAGCCCAAACTCCCTGGGCGCGTCCGCGTGCAAGGTGTGACGCGTTGTTGAGGGCTGGTGATGAGTGAGTTCCATCTTCGCGGGGGCGTGACCCATTGCGAGGAGGTCGCCCTGCCGGCCATCGCCCGGGCGGTCGGCACGCCGGTCTTCGTCTATTCGGCCAATGCGATGCGTGGGCAGGCGCGCGCCCTCGGCGCCGCCCTGTCCTCGCTCGGCGATCCCCTCATCGCCTACGCCGTCAAGGCCAATCCCAATATTGCCGTGCTCACTGTGCTGGCGGCGGAAGGTCTCGGCGCCGACGTCGTCTCGGGCGGTGAATATCGCCGCGCCCGCGCGGCCGGGATCGCCCCCGACAGGATCGTCTTCTCCGGGGTCGGCAAGACCGCCGACGAGATGCGGACAGCGCTCGCCGGCGGCCTCTGCCAGTTCAACCTCGAATCGCTTCCCGAGGCCGAGATGCTGTCCCAAGTCGCGCTCGCCATGGGGCGGAAGGCGCCAGTGGCCTTTCGGGTCAATCCCGACGTCGACGCCGGTTCCCACGCCAAGATCTCGACCGGCGCTGCCCACAACAAGTTCGGCATCCCGATCGGCGACACACCGGCCGCCTGCGCCGCGCTGCGCGGCCTGCCGGGACTGGAGCTCAAGGGCCTGGCCGTCCACATCGGCAGCCAGCTCACCAGCCTTGCGCCGATGGAGAAGGCGATCGCACGGCTGGGCGCGATGATCGCCGAGCTCCGCTCGCAAGGGCATGAAATCGCCACCGCCGATCTCGGCGGCGGCCTCGGCATCCGCTACGATCCGTCCCTTCCGCCGCCGCCAAGCATCGAAGATTATGGAGCGATGGTAGCGCGCCTGACCCGGGACTGGGACGTGCGGTTGATCTTCGAGCCGGGCCGGCTGATCGCCGGCGATGCCGGCGTGCTGCTCACCGAGGTCGTGAGGGTCAAGCCCGGTGTCTACAATCCATTCGTGATCGTCGACGCCGCCATGAACGATTTGATGCGGCCGAGCCTCTACGATGCCTGGCACGACATCGGTGCGGTCGCCCCCAATGGCGAGGCGATGGTCGCCGACGTGGTCGGTCCGATCTGCGAGAGCGGCGACGTCTTCGCCGAAGCCCGCCCGCTGGACCGGGTCGAGGCGGGCGACCTGTTGGTGATCCGCACCGCGGGCGCCTATGCCGCCACCATGGCGGGCACCTACAATTCGCGGGCGCTCGCGCCAGAGGTGTTGGTCGACGGGTCCGATTGGGCCTTGGTCAGACCCCGGCGCGATACCGAGGCCTTTCTCGCCGACGAGAGTGTGCCGTCCTGGCTGGAACGAGGCGGAGGTTGATGGATCGGAACGCCGGCCAGCGCGATCTCGGGGTCAACGCCCATCTTCTCCATGTTCCGGGCGGGCGCTGGCGGCTCAACACGCCGAGCCTGGTCGTCGACCTCGACCGGCTCGACGAGAATATCGCCAGGATGGCGCGGCTCTGCGAGGAGCGGGGCGTCAAGCTCAGGCCCCACGCCAAGACCCACAAGTCGGTCGCGATCGCCCGGCGCCAGCTGGCGGCCGGCGCGGTCGGCATCTGCTGCGCCAAGCTGGGCGAGGCCGAGACCCTCGCAGCCGGCGGCATAAAGTCGATCCTGGTCACCTCGCCGGTGGTGACCGCGGAGGGCTGCCGGCGCCTCGCCGCCCTCAACCGACTTTGTCCAGACCTGATGGTCGTGACCGACAGCGAGGCGAATGCGGCGGATCTTTCCGCCGCGGGTGCGGCTTCGGGCAAGGCGCTGAAGGTAGTGCTCGACCTCGACGTTGGCCAGCACCGCACCGGCATCGCGCCGGGCAACGCCGCGCTCGCGCTCGCCGGCAATATCGCCGCCTCGCCCTCCCTCGAGTTGGCCGGCATCCAGGGCTATGCGGGCCATTTGATGCACGTCCACGACCGGGGGGAGCGCGAGGCCGGAACCCTCGCGGTGATGGCGATGCTCGGCGGCATGCGCGCTTCGCTCGAGGATCGGGGCATCGCCTGCCCGATCGTCACTGGCGGCGGCACCGGCACCTTCGATCTCGATCCCGCCGCCGCCATACTCACCGACCTCCAGGCCGGCTCCTATGTCTTCATGGACGCTCAATATGACGACGTCTGGGAGTCGGGTGGCGAGCGCCCGCCGTTCCGCACCGCGCTCGTCGTGCAGACGACCGTGATAAGCGCCAATATCCCGGGCATTGCGACCACCGACGCCGGCCTCAAGGCCTTTGCCACCGACGCAGGGCCGCCGCGGATCACATCGGGAGCGCCCGACGGAACGCTTTATCTGCTGCGCAGCGACGAGCATGGCAGGCTGGAGTTCACGCCCGGCAACGCACTCGCGGTCGGCGCCACCATCACCTGCGCGGTCCCGCACTGCGATCCAACGGTCAATCTCTACGATCACTACCATATCGTCCGCGGCGACACCCTGATCGACATCTGGCCGGTCGATGCCCGCGGCCGCTCGCAATGATGCCGGCCGGAGGAGCCATAGCCTCACCCTATGCCGCCCGCGCGCTTTGATGTGACACTGGCCCCCGCCCGCCGCTAGTCTGCGGGCTCACTCAGGGGAAAGTCCTCGATGCTCGATCGCCGCTCCTTCCTGCTCGGCTCGGCCGCGACCATGGCGCTCCTGCCGGGCGCGGGGCTCGTCGCGGCGGCGCCGGTGTCGCGCACGGTCCGGGTGGCCGCCGCCGGCCTGTCGGCGCCGATCGAGATCGTCGACGATCCCTGGGGCGTGCCCCACATCCGCGCCCGTTCGATCCCCGACGCCTTTTTCGGCCAGGGCTATGCCGTCGCCCGCGACCGAATGTTCCAGATCGACCTGTCCCATCGGCGCGAGCTGGGGCGGCTGGCCGAGGCGTTCGGGCCAGAATTCGCCGCCCACGACGCCGTGGCGCGGCTGTTCCTGTTTCGCGGCGATCTCGACGCGGAGCTGGCGGCCGTGCCGGCGCGCCTCGTCGCCTGCGCCAGCGCCTATGCGGCAGGGATCAATGCCCGCATCGACGAGGTCCTTGCCGATCCCGCTCTGCTCCCTCTCGAATATTCGATTCTCGGCGTGACCCCGCTGAAGTGGGACGTGCGCGACATGGTGCTCGCGCGCGGCGGCTCCTACGGCAGCGTCGAGGACGAGGTCCGCCGCGCCCGGCTCGCCGCTCTGGGGCTGCTCGAGCTCGACGCGGTGATCGCCCCGTTGCGGCCGGCCTGGAACCTCGCATTGCCGGAAGGCCTGGACGCGGCGGCCGTGTCGGAGGCGGATCTCGGCGTGCTTCGCCTGGGCGGCCTGCCGTTCGGCTCCTTGGCCCCGGCCGCAGACCCCGCCTCTCCTTCGGCGACCGCCGCGGCCGCCAATGCCGGCAGCAATGCCTGGACCATCGCCCCCGGGCGCAGCGCGACCGGGCGGCCGATTCTGGCCAACGATCCGCATCTCGGCATTGGTAGCTTCGACCCGCGCCACGTCGCCCATCTGAGCGCGCCCGGGCTCGACGTGATCGGCGGCGGCTCGCCCGGCCTGCCCGGGATCATGCAGGGCCACACCGATCGCTTCGCCTTCGGCCGCACCAATTTTCACATCGACCAGGAAGATCTGTTCGTCCTCGAGCTCAACCCCGACGATCCGGAACGCTACCGCCAAGGCGACGGCTGGCGCGCGTTCGAACGGGTCGAGGTCTCGATCCCGGTCAAGAACGCGCCGCCGAGGGCCGCGACCCTGCGCTATTCCGTCCAGGGACCGGTGGTCTCGCACGATCCCGCGCGGCGCCGCGCCACCGCGCTCGCCGCCGTCGAGCTTCAGCCGGGCGCCAGCGGCGTCTTCGCGATGATCGCGATCAACCTGGCGCGGGACTGGGCCGGCCTGCGCGAGGCCGCCTTCCGCTTCCATCCCTCGCCGACCAACTTCCATTACGCCGATGTCGACGGCAACCATGGCTGGCAGGCGATCGGCTATCTGCCGGTTCGCCGCAAAGGCGACGGCCTGATGCCCGTACCCGGCGACGGCCGCTACGACTGGACCGGGCTGCGCGACTTCCAGGCGCTGCCGGGCGAATACAATCCGGCCAAAGGCTGGTTCGCCTCGGCGAACCAGAACAATCTTCCCGAAAGCTGGCCGCGCGACCGCATCCCGGCTTTCTCCTTTCGCGATCCCTATCGTTACCAGCGCATCGCCGATGTCCTGTCGGCGCAGCCGCGCCACCGCCTCGCCGACAGCGTCGCGCTCATGCACGACACCCTGTCGACGCCGGCGCGGCAGCTGGTCGCCTTGCTGCCCGCCAGTGGCTCCACCGGGGCGGAGTCGGCGATCGCGATGCTGCGCGGCTGGGACGGACGGCTCGACGCCGCCAGCGGGCCGGCGGCCCTGTTCGAGATACTGTGGCGCGAGCTCGGCTCCCGCATGCTCGCGGTAATCGTGCCCGAGCGGGGCCGCGCCCTGGTCACCGAGATCGCGCCATCGGTGCTGCTTGGCCTGCTGGCCCACCCCGACAGGCGGTTCGGCGCCAATCCGGCCGCGGCCCGCGACGCCTTGTTCGACGCCGCCCTCGCCGCGGCCTGGACCAAAGCCCGCGAGCAATTGGGCCCGGATCCCGCCGCCTGGCGCTGGGGCAGCCTCCACCAGGTTCGGATCCGGCATCCGCTTTCGCGTATCCCCGCCATCGCCGCCGCCTTTCCACCGATCGAGGGCGAGGGGTCGGGCGGCGATTCCTATACCGTCATGGCGCGCTGGGTGCGGGGCGCGCCGGCCTGGCAGGTTGCCGGCGGCGCCAGCTATCTGCAGGTGATCGACGTCGGCGCCTGGGACAATTCACTGATGCTCAATTTCCCCGGCCAGTCCGCCGATCCCCGCTCTCCCCATTATCGCGATCAATATGCGCCCTGGATAAGCGGCGAGATGCAGCCGATGCTGTTCAGCCGCGCCGCCGTCGAAGCGCGGGCCATGGCCCGCACCATACTTCGCCCCTGAGGCGCGACGTCAGCGCGCCAGCGCCGCGCACAGGCGGCCGCTTGCCAGCGCAATGCGCGATTCGGCGGTGTCGCGGTTGGAGGCGTCGTTTCGCACGCCCCTTGTTTCCGTGTTGAAGGCGAGCAGGCTGCCGGCGCGCTGATCGGGGCAGATGCTGAGATAGGCACGAAAGCCGTTCTGGTCGCCATTGTGGCCGACGAACCGGATCGGGCCTTCCCGATCGACGAAGAAGTTCAGGCCGCTTTGCGTTGTCCGTGCCATCCGCCCTTGCGTGAAATCGTCGCCGGCGGCGATCTGTGGTTGCCACATCTCCTCGAGAGACGCGCGTCTCAGGACAAGGTCATATTCGGCCTGGCGCGCCGGATCGCCGATCAGGAAGGCGACATAATTCGCCATGTCGGGGAGCGGCGCGTTGAGCCCGCCGTTCGACACCGTCACCCCGGTATCGACGTCGAACGGCGCCGCGACCCGCCGGCTGCCGCTTATGTGATAGCTGTGCGCGCGATGCCGCAGGAGGTGCGGCGGCGTGCGGTCGAAATAGCTGGCGTGCATGCCCAGCGGCCGCAGGATGTTCTTGTCGACATAGACTTCGAAATCCTCGCCGGTGAGCCGCTCGATCACCTGCCCCAGATAGACAATGCCGGGATTGGAGTAGCGGAAGCGCGTGCCGGGGCGGAACTCGACTTGGGTATAAGGCAGCATCGCCTCGAGCTGCGCCCAGCCCGGGGGCTCGAACGGCTGCCAGTCATGGTCGCGCCACGGCCATGTTCCGCCGCGAAAGCCGGCGCTGTGGCTCATCAGCTGCCGCAAGGTGATCGCGCCCGTATCGCCGAACGGATTGTGAACCCGGGCAAGCTCGGGCACGTAGCGGACGATCGGGTCGTCGAGCGACAGTAACCCGCGGTCGCGCAGCTGCATGATCGCGATCCCGGTCATCGTCTTGGTGATCGAGGCCCAGTGGTAGATGGTCTCAGCGTCGACCGGAACATGCGCATCGGCATCCTGCTCGCCGAGATAGTCCGCGGCGACAATGCGACCGTCGCGAACGAAGATGAAGCTGCTTCCGACAATCCCCGACCGTCGAATCTCGGCACGATGAAGCTGGCGGAAGTCGGCCAGCGCGGTCTCGAACGCCCGCTCGTCGGCTGCGGCCGGGCTCGGCGCCAGCGAAGCGGCGAGCAGGAGCATGGCGGCGAACCGACGAGGCATGGCGACCTTGTTTCCTTCCCCCCCGGGGGAGTGGTGTTGAATCCACCGCGCCGGGTGCCGAGAAGACGGCCCTCTGCGGAACTCCCAGATCCACTTGTCTCTAGCCGCCGTCTCGCGGCCTGGAAAGCGCGGCGAGCGAGACAGAGTAGCTAGATGGATTCGCTGATGCTCAATTTCACGGCCAGTCCGCCGACCTCGGATCGCCCCACTTTCGCGATCGATACGCCTCCTGGATCGGCGGCGGGATGCAGCCGATGCTGTTCACCCGTGACGCCGTTGGCCGGAGCTGGCTCTGGCGCGCCCTGTCGGCGCGAAAGGACAAAATAATAGGGGCGGACCAATGATGCCCCGCCCCATGCTCCAAAAGGGACTCGAACCCCACGGTACCAACAAAGTTACCTGTTTGAATCAGAGCGGACCGATTTTTACATCTTTGACACCCGGCAGGCAAGCAATCCGGCGATCCCCGCCACGAAGAATCGGGCCCGTGCGTCGCCTAGACAGGTCGATTATGGCGATCCTCGATAAAGTTCGGTCCTTTCCACGCCTGGCCCGAAGACACGTCGTCGACCAGATTGTCGGCAATGAGCCACAAGAGCTGCGGCTGCTGGGCTGCGGGAATCGGATCGGCGGTTTGCACCCGGATGCCGAGATTGGCGATGCTGATCCGGTTTTCGCCGATCAGCAGGTAGCGGCCGATATAGCCCCAGACGCGAATCCCGTGGGTGAACCGCGAGTCACCGCCCACCTTGGGCATCGCCCAGTCGAGCCGGTTGCGCTGGATCCGGACCGTCTCGACGTTGCCGACGAACAGGCCGAACGGCGCGTAGGCTCCCTTGGCCGGCAGCCGCAGGAACAAGGTGTTGCCGTCGACGCTGACGTTTCGCGCCATGTCCTTCGGCGCCTGGCCCGATTGCTTCTCGCGCTTCTCGCTGGGGGCAATATGGACCCCTTCGATGAAGCCGTCGACGCGGTTGCGTAGCACCGCGATCTCGCCCAGCCACTTGCCGCCGAAGGTGATCGCCTGGCGCCCGAACGAAGGCAGGTCGAGGATGAAGCCGGCATACCAGGCTTTGGCGCTGCCCAGCTTGTCGCGGAAGCTCTGGTCGACCAGGAGGCGGGTGGCGATCGCCTCGGCATGGGCGATGAGGTCGCTCGCTTTCCTGACGTCCTTTGGCGCCATGAACTGGAACGCCTTGTTCCAGTCCGCCTGGGTGATCGGCGAATCGAACACGATCCGGAAATTCTGGTGGACGATGACGATCCCGCCGGCGCGGTTCATCTTCTCGTCGAACCGGCCGACCTTGGGCTCGCTGCTCAGCAGCAGGCCGCGCTTCAAATTCTTGTCGAGCGCGTCGATCGCGCCGGCGCCGGTGCGACGCGCCAGCGCCGCCATCCGTTTCTTATGTGAGGCGGGCATCGCGTCGGCTGTCAGCGCCTTGTCGATGATCCGCTCGACATAAGCACCGAACGTCGTCCCGTTCTTCTGCTCGGCGGCGGTCGGCGGGTTGGCTTCGATGAGCGCGTTCCACTCGCCCTGTGGCACCGCCGATTCGAAGCCCGCGGTGAAATTGCCGAAGCGGATTTCCTTGATGTCACCGCCGGCGGCGAGGCCCTCGCTCGACGGATTCTTGACCAGCAACTGGACGATGATCGCGCGCCACTGCTTGGTCTCGAACAATTTGGGCGCCGGCAACGAGGCGGGGCGGGCGGAAATGCCGATCTCATTGTCCTCAACGAGCGCGTTCACGCAATCGGTGACCAGTATCCCGTCTTGCGAATAGCCGGCGGTGAGCCGGTTCCTGAGGATTCGGACGGAAGCGGTCGGGATGTTGGGCTCAAGCGGATTATGCTCGCGTCCCCGCACCGTCAGGCAGGTCCGCTCCGCCGCGACGCCGGCGCCGCAGGAGAGGCCGGTGTCGGTGACGTCGACCGCGCCGCAGCCGATGATGGTGAGCGAGCCCTGGCGCCGCTTGAAGTCCTGGATGGCGCCGGTGCCGTCCGGGGTCGCGATGTCGAGATCGTGGACCCTGACGCTGGTGCATTCGACGAAGCGGAGCGCGCATTCCCGCCTTTTGCCCACGATCCTCGTGCCCCCGCCGGAGCCGGACAGGGTGATGTGGCCGAGCCCCTTGA
>DATDAU010000002.1:0-109828 GCA_036525215.1 Allosphingosinicella sp. | reverse complement strand
ATCGGGGCGGAGCGGCGCGACCGACATCAGGCTGCCGTCATTGGCCCGGTAGCGCCGCGCCGCCCGCCACAAAGGGGTTTCTGCGGGCTGCTGAGACAAATGGGTGACCGACTCGATCTGCCCCGGCGCGGCGAGCAGAAGGACCAGTTCGTCGGTGCAAAGATTGAGCGACGCCACCCGCCGCGGCGGGGCTGCCGCGGCAGGGGCGGCAGCCGCGGCGAGCGCGGCGCTAATCGCCAAAAGTAACGCGAAGACCCGCATAAGCCGTCCGTCCCGACGTGTTGTAGCCGACCACGTCCTGATAGTCGGCGTCGAAGGCGTTTTCGACGCGCACGAACGCCTCCAGCTCCGGCAATATCCGGTAGCCGGCATTGACCGAGGCGAGGACATAATCGTCGAGGGTCACCGTCGCCGCCGGAAATTGGTCGAAATCGGTGTCGCGCCGGTCGCCGACCCAGGCGAGGCTCGCGCCCCAGTGGAAGCGCCCTTCACTTCCCCAGGCGGCGAGGTTGAAGCCGCTGCGCGGGCGGCGGACCTCGCGGACCAGGCGCGCGCCCGCCGCGCGCTGCTCGTCGGCATCGAGGAAGGTGTAATTGGTCGTGATGTTGAGCCAGGCGGCGTGGCGATAGCCGGCGACGAGCTCGACCCCGGTCCGCCGGCTCTTCCCCCCGGCGTTTTCGGTGCTGGAGAGGAAGGTGGCAGGATCGAACGTGTCGACGATCTCGTCGCGCAGCCGGGCCGAGAAGAAGGTCGCGCCGGCGCTGAACCGGCCATCGTCCCAGGCGATTCCGGCCTCCCAGCCGCGCGAACGCTCGGCCTTGAGATCGGGATTGCCGACGAAGGAGCCGGGGAAGAAGCCGTAAAGGTCGTAGAAGGTGGGCTGGGCGATGCCCTCGCCATAGGCGGCGTGAAGCCTGAGGTTGCGGACCGGACGGACCAGCAGGGCGGCACGGAGCGTGGTCGCGTCGGCGAAGGCGCTGAAGCTGTCGTGGCGAACGGCGAGGTCGCTTTCGACCGCGTCGCTCCACCGCGCCCGCCATTCGCCGACGACGGCGGTGAGCCGGCGCGAGCGATCCTGGTCGGTGCCGCCGAAGAAGCCGGTGTCGCGGGCGCGGAAATCCTCGTCCTGGTGATCGACGGCGGCGATCAGAGTGTGTCCGCCGAATCGCCGCGACACCTGGGCGCCGAGCGTCAGCCGGTCGCCAAAGGTGCTGTTGACCGGCGCCCCGTCGAGGCTGTTGCGGTTGGCGCTGTCGAGGTAGCTCGCCTCGGCGCGGGCCGACCAGCCGCCCCATTGACCCGATCCCCAGCCGCGCACCGCGCCGATCCGGTTCTCGGTCTCGTCGAGCGTGTCGGCGCGCAGGAAGGTGAAGGAATCGAAGCCGTCATATTCGCTCCGGCCCTCGACCCAATGGCCGACCGCGCCCAGCTCGATCGGTCCTGCGCGCCAGACCGCCTTCAGGCTGCCGGCGAGGTTGGTGAAACCGTCGCGCTCGCCCCCGGCGCCGAACGAGTCGATGCCGTGGCTGCGCTGCCAGCCGGCCGCGGAGGAGATGCCGACGTCGCCGGCGCGGGCGGCGAAGCGGCCGGTGAGACGGCTGGAGTCGAAGCTGCCATATTCGCCGAGCCCCTCGAAGCCGGCGCCGCGAAAGGGATCGGCGGTATCGGCGGCGATCACCCCGCCGAGTGCTTCGCTGCCCCACAAGGCCGATTGCGGCCCGCGTACGATCTCCAGCCGCGACAGTGCGTCGCTGGTCAGCAATTCGAAGCGCGCCTCGTTGCCGGCGGCGGGGTCGTTGAAGCGGATGCCGTCGACGAAGAGCAGGGTATGGCCGGCCTCGGCGCCGCGGATGCGGACCTGGGTCTGGCTGCCGCGGGGACCCGTCGTCGCGACCGACAGGCCCGGGGACAGGCGCAACAGGTCGGCGGCGTTGGGCAGCGCCAGATCGTCCAGTTCCTCGCCTTCGAAGACCGTCGTCGAGGCCGGCGCCTCGGCCTGGGCGACCGGCTCGCGGGCGGCGGTGACGACGATGACGGGATCGGCGGCCTGGGCCGCGGCAGTTAAGATCAATATCGAGAGAGTCATATCATCCTCCTGAGACAACACGCATTGCTGTCGCCTCGGAGGAACCGCCCTGGCTTTCGGCCAAAGCGGCGCCACGCACCGCAGGCTGGTCCCGGCCGGATGCGGACGACGGCGAAGGCAGGTCTCCTGACTCGCGGGTCGTTGCGCTGATCCCCACTTCGAGGGGGGCGCTCGCCGCTTACAGTTGCGGGCACAGTGCCGGTTTCCCACCGGCTTCCCTTTTCACCGCCGTTCGACGGGCGGCACCTTCGCGTCGGGCGGGGCTAGGTCCGGGCCGCGGGCTTGTCAATCTCGGCACCAAAGGCTAGAGC
This sequence comes from Allosphingosinicella sp., assembly GCA_036525215.1. Lineage (GTDB taxonomy): Bacteria > Pseudomonadota > Alphaproteobacteria > Sphingomonadales > Sphingomonadaceae > Allosphingosinicella. The sequence goes on along the minus strand of DATDAU010000002.1, from coordinate 107,431 downwards.
GCCGGTCTGCAATTTCCTCGAGGCTGGTCGGAACCAGCCAAAATCATGGAAGATCAAAGACATGAAGACCGAAATCCACCCCGATTACCACATGATCAAGGTGCAGATGACCGACGGCACCGTCTTCGAGACCCGCTCCACCTGGGGCAAGGAAGGCGACACGCTGCAGCTCGACATCGATCCGACCGCGCACCCTGCGTGGACCGGCGGCAACCAGAAGCTGCTCGACACCGGCGGCCAGGTCGCCCGCTTCAACAAGCGTTTCGGCGGTCTTTCGCTCGGCAAGAAGTAAGGTGACGGCGCGCGAGGCTCCCAGGCTGGAGACCGAGCGCCTCATCCTCAGGCCCTTTCAGGCACTGGACGTCGACGCCCAGGCGGCGATGATGGGCGACGACGTGGTCATGCGCTTCCTCGGCGGCCGCGCGCTGTCGCGCGAGGATGCGTGGCGCAAATTGCTTGGCGGCCACGCCTTCTGGAGCCTGCTCGGCTATGGCTATTGGGCGGTCGACCGCCGCTCCGACGGTGCCATGATCGGCCAGATCGGCTTCGCCGACTTCAAGCGTGACGTCACCCCCAGCTTCGAGCACATCCCGGAAATGGGCTGGCTGTTCGCGCGCGAGACGTTCGGGCAGGGTTATGCCACCGAGGCGGTTATGGCCGCCTTGGCCTGGGCCGACGAGACGCTTGGCGTCGACGAGATCGTCGCCATCATCGATACCGACAATGCGTCCTCGATCCGCGTTGCTGAGAAAGCCGGATTCGACGTGTGCGAGGAGGCTCAATATCGCGGAGAACCGATCCTGCTGTTCCGCCGACCCTCGAGCCAGCGCCGGGAGCGCTAGTTGACGCGCTGACGGTTGCGCCAACCTTCCGCTGTCAGGCAGAGGCGGCGGGTCTTCATCCGGCTCCCCGAGCCGGCTTCGACCCGGCGGCAGGTCCGGCCGTCGCCGGGAACCGCCGTGGCATTGGCCCCAGCATCCTCGTTGCGATCGAAGAGGAGGCCGCCATTGTGGCTCATCACGTCGCCGGGCGTGCCGGGCGTACCGGGAGGCGATTGCGCAAGGGCCGGGGCAGCCATCAGCATGGCCGAGATCGCGACGATAATCGACTTCATCCCAGCCCCCCGTTCGTCGCTATCGCCCCGGTCGAGGCGGCGCGGCTCTTAATGCGCGCGCTGCGACTGGCGCCACTGCGCCGCCGTCATGCAGACGCGGCGGTTACCCATCCGGCTCGAAGGATCGGCGATAACCCGGCGGCAGATCTGACGATTATCGTCATTGGCGGCGTCGGCTGCCGGCGCGGCGGCGGTTTCCGCGGCGGCGCCGCCCTGATCGGCCAGGCCGGCGGGAGCGCCCGCTTCGGCGGTGCCGGGCGTGGGCTGGGCGAGCGCGGGCGAGGCCAGCAAAAGTCCTGAAATCACAACAGCAAACGTCTTCATTGAAACCCCTCCGCCCCGCATCAAATGTCTGGAAATGGTCGGTTCCGATAAGCGATGCCGGACCCGCTGGCAAGTGATTGTCACGCCTCGATTTCCCGGTTGGCCGATTTCGCACCATCGGGCTCGCCCAGGAGCGGACTGGCCCGGTCCGAGACCTGCCTTCTGCCGTCGATCACGATCGGCGAGGCGATGCCGGGCAGGCCGTCGGGATCGATCCGCATGCCGCGGGCGACGACCTGGGCGTCGGCGAAGGTCTGGGCGAGATCGTTGACCGGACCACCCGGTATTCCCGCCACCGAAAGGGCGGCGAGCAGCTCGTCGTGGCCGCGCGCGGCGAAGGCCGGCGCGAGCGCGGCATCGAGGGCGCCGCGATTGCCCACCCGATCGGCATTGGTGGCGAAACGCGCGTCCGTGGCCAGCGCCGGCAGGCCGGCCAGTTCGCACAGCCGCCGGAACTGTGCGTCGTTGCCGACCGCGACGATGACATGGCCGTCGCGCACGGCGAAGACCTGATAGGGCGCGATATTGGGGTGGGCATTGCCGCTCCGTTCCGGCGCCGCGCCGGTGGTCAGATAGCCTAGCGCCTGGTTGGCGAGCATCGCTACCTGGCTATCGAGCAGGGCCATGTCGATATGGCAGCCTTGGCCGGTCGCCTCGCGTCCCCGGAGCGCCGCGAGGATCGCCACCGCCGAATTCACCCCGGTGAAGAGGTCGGCGACCGCGACCCCCGCGCGGAGCGGCACCCCGTCCGGCTCGCCGGTCAGCGACATGAAGCCGCCCATCCCCTGGATGACGAAATCGTAGCCGGGTCGCGCTGCATAGGGGCCGGTCTGGCCGAAGCCGGTGATCGAGCAGTAGACGAGACGGGGGTTGAGGGCGGAAAGCGCCGGGTAGTCCAGTCCGTATTTCGCCAGCCCGCCAAGCTTGAAATTCTCGATCAGGACGTCGGCATCGCGGGCGAGGGCACGGACCTCGTCCTGTCCTTCCTCACTCTCGAGGTCGATCGCGACCGAAGATTTGCCGCGGTTGCAGGCGTGAAAATAGGCGGCGCTGCCGTCTGCGGCGAAGGGTGGCCCCCATGCCCGGGTGTCGTCGCCGACGCCCGGTCGCTCGACCTTGATCACCTCGGCGCCGAGATCGGCGAGGAGCTGGCCGGCCCAGGGACCGGCGAGAATTCGCGCCAGCTCGACGACTTTCAGGCCGGCGAGCGGCCGATCCATCAAAACGCCGCGATCCCCGTGATCGCCCGGCCCAGGATCAGGGCGTGGACGTCGTGCGTGCCTTCGTAAGTGTTGACCGTCTCCAGGTTGGCGGCATGGCGCATCACCTGGAATTCGGCGGAAATGCCGTTGCCGCCGTGCATGTCGCGGGCGATCCGGGCGATATCGAGCGCCTTGCCGCAATTGTTCCGCTTGATCATGCTGATCGTCTCGGGGATCAGCACGCCTTCGTCGAGCCGCCGGCCGACCCGCAATGCCGCCTGCAGGCCAAGCGTGATCTCGGTGACCATGTTGGCGAGCTTCAACTGGACCAGCTGGGTCGCCGCCAGCGGCCGGCCGAATTGCTTGCGGTCCAGCGTGTAGGTCCGGGCGGCGTGGAAGCAGGCCTCGGCCGCGCCCATCGAACCCCAGGCAATGCCGTAGCGGGCGCGGTTGAGGCAGCCGAACGGCCCGGCGAGGCCGCTGACTTCTGGCAGCAAATTCTCCTCGGGCACCTCGACCTCGTCCATCACGATCTCGCCGGTGATCGAAGCGCGCAGCGACAGCTTCTCTTTGATCTTGGGGGCGGAGAGTCCCTTCATCCCCTTTTCGAGGACGAAGCCCTTGATCCGGCCGTCATGCGCGTCCGATTTCGCCCAGACCACGAAGACGTCGGCGATCGGCGAGTTGGTGATCCACATCTTGGCGCCGGACAGGCGGTAGCCGCCGTCGATCTTCTGGGCGCGGGTGCGCATCGATCCCGGGTCGGAGCCGGCGTCGGGCTCGGTCAGGCCGAAGCAGCCGACCCATTCGCCGGTTGCCAGCTTTGGCAGATATTTGTGCTTCTGCTCCTCGGTGCCGTAGGCGTTGATCGGGTGCATGACGAGCGACGACTGGACCGACATGGCCGAGCGGTAGCCGCTGTCGACCCGCTCCACCGCCCGTGCAATCAGGCCGTAGCTGACATAATTAAGGCCGGCGCCTCCATATTCGGGCGCGATGGTCGCGCCGATCATGCCGAGTTCGCCGAGTTCGTTCATGATCTCGCGGTCGAAGCGCTCGTCCATGTAGGCCGAGGTCACGCGCGGGACCAGCTTCTCCTGGGCATAGGCTTCCGCCGTGTCACGGACCATCCGCTCCTCGTCGCTCAATTGGCCGTCGAGCGCGAACGGGTCCGCCCAGTCGAAGGGCAGGGGGGTAGGTTGGGCCATTGTCTTCCTCGTGATGTGTCGGACCGCCGGTAGCGATTCGAACGCGATCAGGGAAGCAGCAGCCGGTCAGTTGGCAATGCCGAGAGCATCACACTGGCTGCAGTTGAGGGGCCGGGGGAGGATCCCGGCCCCTCCATCCTGGGTACCGATCGCCAGGATTATTGTTCGTCGACGCCGCGCGCCGTGCGACCGGACCGGGCGCGCGAAGGAGACGGCGCGGCGGCCTGTTGCTGGCGGCTGGCGCGGACCAGCTCGGCGCGGGTCATGCCGGAGACCAGAACATCGCCGCTGACTCCGAAATTGGCGACAGGCAGCGACGCCATGCGGTTGCCGACCCGGACCACGACATTGTCGATTGCGCCGCGGGCGCTTGCGCGAACCGTCTGGACGGTGCCGATCGCACGGCCGCTGGCGTCCGTAACGATCGTTCCGGGCTCCACCGAGGCAGCGGTCGAGGCATTGAGGGCGACGGACCGGCTGACGTCGAATCGGCCGCTGGGGCCGCTGAGACCCGTATCGGCGCCCAGCCTGCCGGAAAGGCCGCCATTGACCCCGCCGAGCCCGCCGTTGAGCCCGCCGCTGCCGCCGAGGTTGCCCCCTATGTTGCCGCCGGCGCCGCCGAGGCTGCCGCCGAGTGAACCGCCGGCTCCACCACCGCCGCCCAGAATCTGGGCCGAGGCCGGTGCTGCAATCAGGATGGCGCATCCGGCAGCCAGCTTGAGTGCGAATTTCATCGTCATTCTCCCATTGCCGAACCAAATCGCGGGTTCTGTTGGGAGAACGACTGCGACTCGCGCTTTAATCCGAGCAGGGACTCTAGCGCCTCGGCGCGGCCCGGCAGGCGCCGCATACCAGACCACGTCCGAAATCGCGGCGACCTCGTTCCGTCGCTTCCGCATCGAGCGCGGCGATCGGATCGGCCGAACGGACATGGGCGGCGAGCCGACCGGCGACGAGCGGCACCGCGAACGAGGTGCCGCGCACGGCGGCGACTCGCCCGTCGGACGACGCGGCGCCGATGTCCGCGCCAGGCGCGGCATAGTCGAGGTGCAGGGCCCGCCCGGCCTCGATCAGCACCCGGTTGCGGCGATCGACGCCGGTCACGGCGATCACGCCCGGATAGGAGGCCGGATAGGCCGGCGGCGCGGCGCGTCCGTCATTGCCGACGGCGGCGACAATGCGAACGCCGCGCGCCTGGGCCGAAGCGACGGCGCGGGCCACCAGCGGATTAACCGGGCCGACCAGGCTGATCGCCACCACCGGTACGCGTCGGCCGGCCATCCAGCCCAGGGCCCGGGCGAGGGCCAAAGCGTTGCCGCCCGCCGGATCGCGCCCGTAAATATCGGCGACGACCAGCGCCGCTCCGGGGGCCGCGCCCTCAACCGCGCCCTCGCCCGCGAGCAGGGACGCGATAGCGGTGCCGTGTGCGCTCGGCGCCGGCGCGCCGGCGGCGAAGCCTTGCTGGGCCACCGATCCGCGCAGCGAGGGATGGGCGGCGACACCGCCGTCAATGATGCCGACGGTTGCCACCGGGCGCGAGCCCGGACGGACCTGGGCCAGCGCCAGCACGCCGGCGGCGGCATCCGGGACAGCGCCACTCTGGCCATGCAGATGGTTGGCAGCGAAACTGCCCGCCGGCGCGATCTGCTGGAGGCGCGACAATGCCCGTTGAATCGACCAGCCTCGGGGAAGCGAGAGAGTCACCGCCCGCACGCCGATGCCTTCGATCGTCTCGTCGCGGAGTTGGACGAATCCGGCCTGGCGCGCGGCCGCGAGGGTCGCGGCTTCGGGATCGATTGCGATCACCTCGCCGCGCACCGCAGGCCCGAGAGGCGTCATTTCCAGCCTCTCGCGATTGGCGCGGACCAGGGTGTCGAGACGGTCGAGACGCGCTTCCGCCAGCCGCGCGGGACTGGCCGCGATTCCCTGAAGGCTGCCCGCCGCATTGCCAATTGCTTCGTTGCCGATTCGGCCGACATTGCCAAGCGTGCCGCCGACGACCGGCGGCGGCTGTACCGGAGGCAGCAATTGGGCGCGCGCGGCGCCGCAGAGGACGACGGCAAGCACCGCTCCGAAGAGCAGTCGCCGCAGGGCGGATTTGTGCATCACCCGCTTCTTTGCCATATTTTTGAGCGCATGGGGATGAAACGTCCGCCGAGAGCCGTTTCATCCATGATTGGAGGCGCCTGTTGCAGGCATTCGAGCGTGAGCTGTTGACGCTGCTGCCACGGTTGCGCCGATTCGCGCGAGCGCTTGCCCGCGATGTCGCCGATGCCGACGATCTGGTGCAGCGTGCGCTGGAGCGGGCGCTCAAGGCGCGAGGCCAATGGATGCCGGGAACGAGAATGGATTCGTGGATGATGAAGATCGTGCGCAACGCCTGGATCGACGAAGTGCGCAGCCGCGCGCGCCGCGCCCGCACCTTCGTTCCTGAAGAGGAGGGCACCACGGTCGGCAGCGACGCCCACCGCGAGGTCGAGATCAGGGCCGAGATGCACGACGTCGGCAAGGCGATGAGCTGCCTGCCGGCCGAGCAGCGCGAGGCGATCGCGCTCGTCCTGATCGAAGGCCTCGCCTATCGCGAGGCGGCGGACCTGCTCGAAATCCCGATGGGGACGCTGACGTCGCGCCTCACCCGCGGCCGCCAGGCGCTCGCCCAGATGCTGGAGGCGGCATGATGGCGATCGACGACGACCAGCTGATGGCCTTTGTCGACGGCGAACTCGACGATCTCGCCCGAGCGCGGGTCGAGCGCGCCCTCGCCGAGGATTCGGCGCTCCAGGCGCGGCTCGACGTGCAGCGCCGGTTGCGCGCGCGGCTCGCCGCTCATTATGCGCCGGTCATGGACGAGGCGGTGCCGGATCGGCTCAGCGCCGTGATCGCGGGCAATGTCGTGCCGCTTTCTGCCGCCCGTCCCTGGCATACGCGCCCGGTCTGGCGAAATCTCGCCGCGCTCGCCGCGACCCTGGTTCTCGGCCTCGTCGTCGGACGCACACTGCCGCAGGGAGGGGAGGGGCCGCTTACCTATCGGGACGGCGCAATCGTCGCCCGCGGCGGCCTCGCCGACGCGCTGGACAGCCAGCTCGCCTCGGCCCAGGCGCAGGATGCCGCGACCCGTATCGGCATCAGTTTCGCAGCCAATGGCGGGGGGATCTGCCGCACCTTCGAACGCAGCGACCTCGCCGGACTCGCCTGCCGCCGCGGCGACGGCTGGCAATTGGTGATGACCGGGGCGGGATCGCCCGCGGCCGGCGGCGCCTATCGCCAGGCGGCGAGCGGCAATCCCCTGATCCTGGAAGCGGCGCAGGATCTGATGACGGGCGCGCCGCTCGACGCCGCCGCCGAACGGCGCGCGCGGGACGCCGGCTGGCAGATTGTTCCCTGACCAGACGGGGACCAGATTGGGCTGGTTCGATCCCGCTGTACAACGCAACCGCTTTCGGACCCCGTTTTGGTTTCACTTATTTTCGCCAGAATTCGACGCCCGCATAGCCGGCCAGCCATTCCCACCACTTTCCGGCGACGGCGGCCCGCGGTCCCAGATTGACGGAAATGGCGTCGTCGCCCTTGTCGATAAGGATCCAGACGCAATCGTCCTCGCCGATCGGCTCAATGTCGAACAAGGCGCCGCCCGCTCTACTTTCCCGGTCTCTGAACTCGGACATGCCACGCCTCCTTCATGGACCGACCAGCCGAAATCGGCGCCGGCCGGCCATTTCCGCAAATGGCAAACGTTGGAGGGGAGGCGATTCATCCCGAGAAGGGCGGGCGCACGTTGGTCTCAGCGACACGCACGAGCCAAAAACATACTGCAACGCATTAAATCGGATCAAAAGTCCCGAAGGGGCTTTGCGGCTCCGATGAGCGCAGTTCGATTGCCAGGAGCGTCATAAGCCGCTCGCGAGCCGGCTGGCCCCTCCCGAATTTCACCTGGTCAGGCGCTGGGCTGGTCAGCTCCCATGGTCTCGTCTTTCACCCGTTCACGGCTCTGCCGTTTGCGCGCGAACCGACGCTCTCGTGCGTCGAGAATATTGGGGATAAACCCCAGCGCGACCAGGGTGAGTATGATGGCCAGGCCGACCGCGATCATTTTGAGAAATGGTGACATCCGGCTCAAAACGCCCGCTTCCGATAATTGTGCCATTCTCGTCGAGGGCTCCGGTGAAAAGGTCCGTGGCTTCCGGAGGCGGCTCGATCGCGAGGCTCGCCGCGTGGGACGGCCGAGTTCATTTGCCTGGATGGGATCGGCCCAACTCGAATCGCTGGCGGATGGGGTGGGATTCGAACCCACGGACGGCTTGCACCGTCGCTGGTTTTCAAGACCAGTGCCTTAAACCACTCGGCCACCCATCCTAGGGGTTCGTGCCGATAGCGCCCCTGCGCCCTTGCGTGCAAGCGAAGCGGCGGGCAGAGGTTTCAACTAAGCTGCCGTGCATGTCATAAGCCGCCGGCAGCGGGAGGTTTGTCTATGCGTGCGTTCACCTGCCTCGCGGCTGCCGCCTTCCTGATCGGGGCGCCGGCGGTGCGAATGGGCGAGGGCACGGTTTCGATCGGCGAAACCGGAGCGCGCGCGCAGGGGACCAGTGTCAGCGAGGAGGGCTTCGCCGCTTACCTTCCCACCCTGCGGGCCCAGGCGGCGCGCGCCGGAATCAGGCAGCAGACTCTGGACCGGATCTTCCCGACCCTGGTCTTTTCGCCCCGCACCATCCAGCTCGACCGCGCCCAGCCCGGCGGAACGGCCGGGGTCAGCGCCAATCCGCCCTTCGCCCCCTATCGCGCCCGCCATGTCACCCAGGCGCTGATATCCCGCGGCCGCCAGCGCTATGCCCAGAATGCCGGCCGGCTGAACGAAATCGGCCGGCGCTACGGCGTGCCGCCCTCCATCCTGGTCGCCATCTGGGGCAAGGAGACCGGCTATGGCACGATCATGGGCGATTTCGACCTGCTCAATTCACTCGCCAGCCTCGCCTACGAGGGCCGGCGCCGCCAGCTTTTCACCGAGGAGTTCATTGCCACCCTGCGCATGGTCGAGCGCGGCTTTCCGCGCGACGAGCTGAAGGGCAGCTGGGCGGGCGCTGCCGGCCAGTCGCAATTCCTGCCCAGCGTCTATATCCGCCTCGGCGTGGACGGCGACGGCGACGGCCGCTCGGACATCTGGCGCAGCCATCTCGACGCGCTCGCCTCGATCGCCAATTATCTGCGCAACGCCGGCTGGCGGCCGGGCGTGCCCTGGGGGACGGCGGTGCGCGTGCCGGCGGGCCTGGACCGTGCCGCGCTCGTCAACCGCCAGCGCGCGCCGCGCTGCGCGCCGGTCTTCGCCCGTCACAGCCGCTGGCTCAGCGCCGGCGAATGGCGCCGCCTTGGCGTCAGCAACAGCCTGCCCGACGGGACGCAGGCGTCGCTGCTCGAGCCCGACGGGCCCAACGCGACCGCTTATTTGCTGACCAACAATTACCGGGTGATACTCGACTATAATTGCTCGAACTTCTACGCGCTGACCGTGGCCCTGCTCGCCGATTCGGTGGCCCAGTGATCGGCAAACTTATTGGGATTTGATATAAGCTATGCTCCGTAAACCGCTCTATCTTATAATTTCCGCCGCCTTTCTGGCCATGCCGGTCGCGGCCGCCGCGCCGCCCTTCGAAACCCCGGCGACCACCGCCTATATGGTCGACCTTTCGTCCGGCGCGGTGCTCTACGCCAAGGACGCCGACCGCCGCATGCCGCCGGCGTCGATGGCGAAGATGATGGCCACCCATGTCGCCTTCGACCTGATCAAGCGCGGCGAACTCGACCGCAACAAGATCTGCACGGTCCGGCCCGAGACGTGGCTGCGCTGGCACGGGCCGGCGGCGGGCTCGACCATGTTCCTGTCGCCGGGCGAGCAGGTGAGCGTCGACAACCTCCTGAAGGGGATCGTCACCCTGTCGGGCAACGACGCCACCGTCGTCCTCGCCGAATGCATTTCAGGGACCGAGCAGGCCTTCGTCGCGCTGATGAACCGCCAGTCGCAGGCGATGGGCCTGACCAATAGTCACTGGGGCAATCCGGTCGGCTGGCCCGACAACGGCGTCACCTACACCACGGCCCGCGACCTCGCGACGCTCGCCGCCGCCACCATCCGCGACTATCCCGACCTCTACCGCCATTATTACGGCCTGAGGGACTTCACCTGGGGCCGGACCCTGGGCGGCAACCAGCCGATCCAGCAGGCGAACCGCAACCCGCTGCTCGGCCGCGTCGCCGGTGCCGACGGCCTCAAGACCGGCCATACCGAGGAGGCCGGCTACGGCTTCACCGGCTCGGCCGACCAGAACGGCCGCCGCATCGTCATGGTCGTCGCCGGCCTCTCGAGCTTCAACCAGCGGATCGAGGAATCGGTGCGCTTCATGGATTGGGGCTTCCGCGCCTGGCAGACCAGGCCGGTACTCCGCCGGGGCCAGCATATCGGCGAGGCGCAGGTTCAGCTGGGCAGCGCGACCAGCGTCGGCCTCGTCGCCCCGCAGAACATTGCGGTCACCTATCCTTCGGGCCTCGGTCAGAATTTCCGCGCCCGGATCGTCTATCAGGGGCCGGTCAGGGCGCCGATCGCCCAGGGCCAGCATATCGCCGACCTGGTCGTCCAGACCGCCGACATGCCGCCCCAGACCATGCCGCTGGTCGCCGAGAGCGCAGTGGGCGAAGCCGGCTTCTTCGGCCGCATCTGGCTCGGGCTGAAGAACCTGGTCGGCATGGGCTGATGCCCGACGGGCGCTTCATCACCCTCGAAGGCGGCGAAGGAGTCGGCAAGTCGACCCAGCTGAAGGCGCTGGCGGCGGCCCTGCGCGGCCGCGGGCTGGAGGTGATCGAGACCCGCGAACCCGGCGGCAGCCCCGGCGCCGAGACGATCCGCTCCCTGCTCCTCGAAGGCGAGGAGGAGCGCTGGACGCCCGAGGCCGAGGCCCTTTTGTTCGCCGCCGCCCGCGCCGATCATGTCGCGCGCACCATCAGGCCGGCGCTCGCCAAGGGCATTTGGGTGGTCTGCGATCGCTTCGTCGACAGCTCGATCGCCTATCAGGGCGGCGCCGGCGGTCTCGGCTTCGCGGCGATCCGGACGCTCCACGAGATCGGCAGCAACGATTTCCTGCCCGACCGGACCCTGCTGCTGGAACTGGATGGGGCCGAAGGCCATGGCCGCGCCCAAAGCCGCGACGACGGCGAGGCCGACCTGATCGGCGGGCGTAGCGCCGACTATCACAATCGGGTCGCCAAGGCCTTCGCCACCCTGGCGGCGGCGGATCCGGCGCGCTTTCGCGCCATCGACGCTTCGGGCAGCCCCGAGGAAGTGACCGCTCGGCTGATGGAAGCGCTCGAGGACCTGCTGTGACGCCGCTCTTCGGTCATACAGAAGCGATCGCCGCCTTTCGCGAGGGGCTCGACGCCGGGCGCCTCCACCATGCCTGGCTGCTCGCCGGGCCCGAGGGGGTCGGCAAGGCCCTGTTCGCCGACAAGGCGGCCTTGCGGGTGCTGGCCGGAGGGGCGGGGCCCTCGGTCGACGCGCCCGGCCTCGACGTGCCCGACGACCATCCGGCCGCCAGCCTGGTTGCCGCCGGCAGCCATCCCGACCTGATGCGGCTCGAACGGCTGGCGCGCGACGGCGGCACCGATCTGATGCGCAGCATCAGCGTCGACCAGGTCCGAGGCCTCCAGCGCCTGTTCGCGACCACCGCTTCCATGTCGCCCTGGCGGGTGGTGGTGATCGACGCGATCGACGATCTCGAGCGCAACGGCGCCAACGCCTTGCTCAAGAATCTGGAGGAACCGCCACCGAACACGCTGTTCCTGCTGGTCAGCCATGCCCCGGCGCGGCTGCTGCCGACAATTCGCTCGCGCTGCCGATTGCTGCGGCTCTCACCGCTCGACGATGACGCCATGACGTCGGCGCTGGAGGCGGCGCTTCCCGAGGCCGAGGCCGACGAGATCCGTTCGCTGGTGGCGGTGGGGGAGGGCGCGCCCGGCCGCACCATCGCCTGGCGCGGGCTCGACATCGGCGGGCTCGATGCGGCGATGGACGCCCTGGTCCGCCACGGCGATCGGGCCAATGCCCGCCGCTCGGCGCTGGCCCAGAGCCTGGCGCTCAAGTCCGCCCAGCCGCGCTACGAGGCCTTCCTCGCCCGCGCCCCGTCCCGGATCGCCGCCGAAGCGAAGGCGCGCTCGGGCGTCGCCCGGATCGAGGCGGTGAAGCTGTGGGAACGCGCCATCGACCTCGCCGGCGGCGCCCGCCGCCTGTCTCTCGAGCCGCAAAGCGTGGTTTTCGAACTCGCGGGAATGCTGGCGGCGTTGGCCGGGACGAGGGAGAAGGACGCAGCCTAGGCGAGAGGTTGGGAGGGGCTTCACCCCGCCCGCCATCCCGGCTAGGTCCGGCCCGGCCATGTCCGAACCTTTCTACATCACCACCGCGATCAGCTATCCGAACGGGCGGCCGCATATCGGCCACGCCTACGAAGCCATCGCCACCGACGCCATCGCCCGATTCCAGCGGATGCGCGGCCGCGACGTCTACTTCCTCACCGGCACCGACGAGCATGGCCTGAAAATGGCCCAGGCGGCACGCGAGCAGGGCGTCGAAGCCGCAATATTTGCCGAAGAAATGTCGTCTACTTTCCGTCAGATGGACGATGATCTTGATATTTCCTACGATCGTTTCATCCGCACCACCGAACCGGCCCACCACCGGGCCAGTCAGGCGATCTGGCAGGCGATGGCGGACAAGGGCGACATCTACCTGGGCCGCTACGAAGGTTGGTATTCAGTCCGCGACGAAGCTTATTATGGCGAGGAGGAGCTGGTCGTCGCCGACAGCGGCGAGAAACTGTCGCCCCAGGGCACGTTGGTGGAATGGACCGTGGAGGAGAGCTGGTTCTTCCGCCTGTCGGCCTATCAGGACAAGCTGCTCGCTTTTTACGCGGCCCATCCCGACTTCATCCGCCCGGAATCGCGTCGCAACGAGGTGCTGCGCTTCGTCGAGGGCGGTCTCGCCGACCTTTCGATCTCGCGCACCAGCTTCGACTGGGGGGTCAAGGTCCCGGAGAGCGAGAACCATGTCATGTACGTGTGGCTCGACGCCCTGACCAATTACCTGACCGGCCTCGGCTATCCCGACGAGACCGAGGCCTACCGGAAATACTGGCCGGCGGACCTCCACATCATCGGCAAGGACGTGGTCCGCTTCCACGCCGTCTACTGGCCGGCGTTCCTGATGTCGGCGGACATTCCCCTGCCGAAGCAGGTGTTCGGCCACGGTCATCTGCTTCAGCGCGGCGAGAAGATGTCGAAGACGTTGGGCAATGTCGTCGATCCCCAAGCGCTGGTGCGCGCCTTCGGCGTCGACCAGGTCCGCTACTTCCTGCTCCGTGAAGTCACCTTCGGACAGGACGGCAGCTACAGCGACGAGGCGATCGTCACCCGGGTCAACGCCGATCTCGCCAACAGCTTCGGCAACCTCGCCCAGCGCACGTTGTCCTTCATCGCCCGCAATTGCGACGGGGTGTTGCCCCAAGCCGGGAGAGGGGAGGCGGCGGACGAGACGCTGCGCGCCCTGGTGCGAGACACTGTTCGCACGGAAATTCCCGGCCATTTCGAAGCGCTGGCGCTGTCGCTCGGCATCGAGGCGTGGCTGCGGGCGGTCTTCGCCTGCAACCAGTATATCGACGCGCAGGCGCCCTGGACGCTGCGCAAGACCGATCCGGAGCGGATGCAGGCGGTGCTGGCGACGCTCTACGAGGCGATCGCCGATCTCGCCACCGCCATCGCCCCGATCATCCCGTCTTCCTCGGCGAGGTTGCTCGACGCGATGGGCGTGCCCGCCGGCGAGCGCGACTATGAAGCGCTCGCCGACGACGACCGCTATACCAGGCTCGTCGCCTCAGGCTTCACCCTCGCCATGCCGAGCGCGATCTTCCCCAGGCTCGACCAGCCCGGCGAGGGCTGAGCGGGGCGGATCGCCCAAAGTCTTCCATCCTGTTTCTTTCGTGCTAGGTTCCGGGCTTCCGCCGAGGAGGGACATTCATGGTCGACGTGGTCATCTGCTATTCGCGCGAAAACCAGGCAACGGCCAGGCAACTCGCGGAAGGGATCTCGCGGCTCGGTTATGAGGTCTGGCGCGACGAGGAAGCCGGGAGCGAGGCGGAAAGCACCGAGCGCGTCTCCGACAGGATCGCCGGCGCCAAGGCCGCCATCGTCATCTGGTCGGCCGCGTCGGCGGCCTCCGAATGGATCAAGTCGGAAGCGATCCTCGCCCGCGGCCTCAAGCGGCTGATCCAGGCCTCGGCCGACGACCGGCCGCCGCCCATTCCATTCGACCCAGGTCAGGTCGCCTCGATCTCGAGCTGGCTGGGCGACGATAATCATCCCGGCTGGGCCAGCATCAAGGCGAGCCTGGCGGGCCTGGCGGGCCCGCCCACCGCCGGCGCCGTTGCCGATGAGACCGTGCGCAGCGATTCGCCCGCCGCGGCCTTCTCGACCGCGCCGCCGGGCGAACCCGCACCCCCTGGGGGCGACGACGAAGCCAAGACGGTGATCGGCTTCGCGCCACTGCCGCCGATTCCCCCGGCCGAGCCAGTGCCGCCGCCCGAACAAGTCGCGCCGACCGCGCCGCCGGCGCCGGCCGCCGCTCCGCCGCCGCCCGAGCCGGTTGCGCCGCCTGCTCCGCCGCCGGAGGCCGTGACCCCGCCGCCGGCTCCACCGGAGCCAGTGACTCCCCCGCCAACACCGGAACCGCCGGCGCCTCCCGCCGTCGATCCGCTGGCGGCAACCGCCGTGCCCGGCGCCGCCGCGGCTGCTGCCGCAGCCGCAGCTTCAACGCCGCCGGCGCCCGCCACGCCGCCAGCCCCGACCGCCGCGGCGACGCCCGCTGCCGGTGCGGCACCGCCCAAGAAGGGCAAGGGGGGGCTGATCCTCTTCCTCCTGCTGGTCCTGCTCGCCGCGGCCGGAGGCGGAGGCTATTATTATTACCAGAATTACTGGCTTCCGGCGCATCCGCCGACAGCCGAGACGCCGCCGCCGGGCCAGGAGGCCGCGCCGACCGAGCCCGAATTCCCGCCGGGCTTCACCCCGCCAGCCAATGGCCAGGCAACCGCGCCGACGCCGCCGCCGCCACCCGAACAGTTCGACCGCGAGGCGGTAATCGCCGGCACCAATCCGGTCGTAATCCACAGCGGGCCCACTGATCTCGGCATCGCTGTCGGCCGGATCGCGCCGGGCGAGGTCTTCTCCACCTTCGTCCAGACCGGCGATTTCTGGCGCGTCCGCACCGCCGGCGGCACGCTCGGCTATATCAACGCCAACGTCGTCAGGCTGCGCGACGCCCCCGCCCTGCCGGGAGCGGCGCCCGGGACGACGCCGGGGACCACGCCGAGGACCACCGCAAGCACGACGACGCCGGGAACGACGACCAGGCCGACCACGCGGCCCAGTCGCACGCCGACGCGGCCGTCGCGGATCAACCGCAACAACAGCGCGGTGATGGTCGCCTATTGCCGGAATGCCGGCCGCGGCACCGAACAGTGCCGGTCGTTCCAGGCCGAAGGCGGACGGTAAAGAGAAAGCAGGGCGCCTTGCATCCGGCGGGTGCAAGGCGTTTTGCCGAGGGTGACGCACCGGCGGCGAGCCGCTAAAGCCGCGCCATGTTCATCGATAGCCACTGCCATTTGAACTACAAAGGCCTGGTCGAGGACCAGCCTGGGGTGCTGGCCCGCGCCCGCGCCGCCGGCGTCTCGCAGATGCTCAACATCTCGACCCGCGCGTCGGAATGGGACGCGGTGATCGCCACCGCGACACGCGAAAGTGACGTCATGGCGTCGGTCGGCATCCACCCGCACGAGGCCGACGTGCATCCCGACGTCGAAACCGAGACTTTGGTCGTCAGGGCCGCGCACCCGAAGGTGATCGGCATCGGCGAGAGCGGGCTCGATTATTATTACGACCGGTCGGACCGCGAGCGGCAGCGCCAGAGCTTCCGCGCCCATGCCGCCGCCGCGCGCGAGACCCAGCTGCCGCTGATCGTCCACACCCGCGACGCCGAGGAGGACACGTACTCTATTCTTGCCGAAGAAATGGTGAAGGGGGCCTACCCGGCCCTCATCCACTGCTTCACCGCCAGCCAGGATTTCGCCGACAAGGTGCTCGCGCTCGGCCTCTACGTGTCGATCTCGGGGATCGTCACCTTCAAGAACGCCCGCGAACTCCAGGCAGTGGCGAAAAGCATCCCGGCAGACCGGCTGCTGATCGAGACCGATTCCCCCTTCCTCGCCCCGGTTCCCCACCGCGGCAAGCCGTGCGAGCCGGCCTTCGTCGCCGACACGGCGCGCTTCCTGGCCGATTTGCGAGGCGAACCGCTCGAGACCCTGGCCGCGACGACCAGCGCCAATTTCTATGCTCTCTTCGCCAAGGCGGCGTCGTGAAGCTGCGCCTGCTCGGCTGCGGCACGTCCTCGGGCGTGCCGAGGGTCGGCAATGACTGGGGCCAGTGCGACCCCGCGGAGCCGAGGAACCGGCGCCGACGGGCCTCGATCCTGGTCAGCTATGGCGAGACCCGCATCCTGGTCGACACCAGCCCGGACCTGCGCGAGCAATTGCTCGACGCCCGGGTGAGCGACGTCGAGGCGGTGATCTGGACCCACGACCATGCCGACCATTGCCACGGCATCGATGATCTGAGGCAGCTCTACCATGCGCGCGGGCGCCCCGTGGCCGGCTACGCCCGCCAACAGACGCTCGATCTGCTCGACCGGCGCTTCGGCTATGCCTTCGAGGGCTTTCAAGGCTATCCGCCGGTGGTCTCGGCCAATCTGTTGCCGACCCACATCAATCTGGGCGGGATTTCGGTGCGCGCGGTCGATCAGCCGCATGGGCCGATCACCAGCGCCGGCCTGCGCTTCGACGCGGGTGGGATTGCCATCGGTTATTCCACCGATTTCAATGAATTGACGGACGACATGGCCGCCTTGTTCGAAGGTCTCGACCTGTGGGTGGTGGACGCGTTGCGCCGCCGCCCGCACCCGACCCATCCCCATCTCGCCGACACGCTGGAATGGATCCGCATGCTGCGGCCGGGAAGGGCTGTGCTCACCCATATGGACACCAGCATGGATTATGGCACCCTGCTGAGTGAAGTGCCGGCGGGGGTCGAGCCCGGCTATGACGGGATGGAGATCGAACTTTGAGCGGCGGCGACCAAGCCCTTAATTTCGTTTATCTATTGGGCTGCCTGGTCCTGGTCGGAAGCGCGCTTGTCGTGCGGCGGCTGCCGATCGGCCAGACGCTGAAAATGCTGCTCGCCTGGGGATTGATCTTCGCCGCCATATTCGCCGTGATCGCGCTCAAGGACGATTTCCTGGCGCTCGGCGGCCGGCTGATGCGCGAGGTGACTGGCGCGGAAGCGCAGCAGACTCAGGGCGGCGCGGTTCGAATCCGTCGGTCCGACGACGGCCATTATTGGGCGGACGCCGCCTTGAACGGCCGCCCGGTCCGTTTCCTGATCGACAGCGGCGCCTCCAACACGGTGATCAGCCGCGCGACGGCCGACGCGGTCGGCATCGCCCCGAATTCCGGCTTCGGAGTAATCGTCGACACGGCCAACGGCACGACAATGATGGACCGGGGGCAGGCGACGACACTCAAGGTCGGGCCGATCGAACGCATCGACGTGCCGCTCTTCATTTCCCGCAACGGTGAGGACGAGGTGAACGTGATCGGCATGTCGTTCCTGTCCACCTTGTCGGCGTGGGGCGTGGAAGGGCGGACTTTGGTGCTGCGCCCGTGAGGGGGAAGCCCTCTTCCGTCTCTATCTATGTTTTACATAATGTATATTATCGGACTTAATCAATGAGCGAGAAGGCGCCCTCTCAAAGCCCCCCGACCCTGGCGGAACTGGCCGATATCATGGCGCGGCTTCGCGATCCGGTGAACGGGTGCGAATGGGACCGCGAGCAGAATTTCGAAACGATCGCGCCCTACACGATCGAGGAAGCCTATGAGGTCGCCGACGCCATCCGCCGCGGCGACATGGCGTCGCTCAAGGACGAGCTCGGCGATCTCCAGCTCCAGGTCGTCTATCATGCCCGCATGGCCGAGGAGATCGGCGCGTTCGCGCTCGCCGACGTCCTGGCCGCGATCTCGGCCAAGATGATCCGCCGTCACCCGCATATCTTCGGCGACGCGGCCCACAGTCCCGGCTGGGAGGCGCTCAAGGCGGCCGAGCGCGACGCGGATCCCGACCGGAGCGCGGTCGCCGGCGTTGCTCTGGCCCTGCCCGCGCTGAAACGCGCCGAAAAGGTCCAGCGCCGCGCTGCCCGCGTCGGCTTCGACTGGCCCGATTCCGACGGCCCACGCCAGAAGATCGACGAGGAACTGGGCGAGATCGAGCGCGCTGCGGCCGACGAGGAACGCGCCGGCGAGGTCGGCGACCTGCTCTTTGCCGTCGTCAACTACGCCCGCCACCTCGGCGTGAACCCCGAAAACGCCCTGCGCGAAGCCACCGCCCGCTTCGAAACGCGTTTCCGCAAGGTGGAAGAATTAGCTGAGAAGCCATTGAATAATATGAATATTGTTGAACTGGAAGCGCTCTGGCAGAGGGCCAAGAAGCTGGTTTAACCCCAAGCGCTCTTTTTGAGCCTGGACTGCAGCCTGGCCCAATCCAGCTCCGACAGCCGCACCTCGAACATTGTCTCGGCCTCCCCCCTCTCCTCGCCGACCACTTCGCCATTGGCGTGGAGCCAGGCGATGGTGGCGCCGTCGGCGGCGGGAAGGGTGACGATGCGCACCTCCGCGCCCTTGCGCAGTAAGGTGGCGGCCGCCCCCTGGAGGTCGTCCACCCCTTCCCCGGTCAGCGCCGAGAGCAGGACCGCGTCATCGCGCCGCGCGGCCTCGGCGCGGACCCGCTCCGCATCCTCGCCTTCGAGGGCGTCGATCTTGTTCCAGACCTCGATCATCGCGCCGCCGCCTTCAGGACGCGCGCCGATCTCGGCCAGCACCTGCTCGACGTCGGCGCGCTGGGCGTCGCTGTCGGGGTGGGAGATGTCGCGGACATGGACGATCAGGTCGGCCGAAATCACCTCCTCCAGGGTCGCGCGGAACGCGGCGACCAACTGGGTCGGCAGGTCGGAGATGAAGCCGACCGTGTCGGACAGGATCGCCTTGTCGAAGCCGGGCAGCGAGATTTCGCGCATCGTCGGATCGAGCGTGGCGAAGAGCAGGTCCTCGGCGAGCACCTCGGCACGGGTTAGACGGTTGAAAAGCGTGGACTTTCCGGCGTTGGTATAGCCCACCAGGGCGATCACCGGCCAGGGCGCGCGCTGGCGCCGCGCGCGGTGGAGCGTGCGGGTGCGCGCGACCTGGTCGAGCTCCTTCCTGAGCTTGGCCATGCGGTCGCGGATCAGGCGGCGGTCGGCCTCGATCTGGGTCTCGCCGGGGCCGCCGAGGAAGCCGAAGCCGCCGCGCTGGCGCTCGAGGTGGGTCCAGGACCGGACCAGCCGTCCGGCCTGGTAATCGAGGTGGGCGAGCTCGACCTGCAGCCGCCCCTCGGCGGTGACGGCGCGCTCGCCGAAGATTTCGAGGATCAGGCCGGTGCGGTCGATCACCTTGGCCTTGGTCCCCTCCTCCAGATTCTTCTGCTGGACCGGAGTGATCGCCGAATCGACGATGACCAGTTCGGCCTCCGCGAGTTGCACCGCGTCGGCGATCTGCTGCACCTGGCCGGCGCCGAACAGGGTGGCGGGACGCGGCTGGCGGATGCGAAAGTGCATCCTTTGCTCGACATTGACGCCGATCGCCTCGGCAAGGCCAGCCGCCTCGGCGAGACGCGCCTCCGGCTCGCGCCGCGCCCCCTTCCCCATGTCGGGCAAGGCGATGACGGCTCGGGCGCCGTGGCTGACGTCGCTGTCGCTACTCCGGTTGAAAACGCTCAGCCGCTTACTCCTCGGCCTGTACTTCCTGGAAATTGACCGGATTTTCGGGCTGAACGGTCGAGATGGCGTGCTTGTAGACGAGCTGGACCAGGCCGTCGCGCTCGAGCAGCATGCAGAACAGGTCGAAGGCGCCGATCTCGCCCTGCAGCATGACGCCGTTGACCAGGAACATGGTGACATGTTCGCCCGCCCGCTTGACCGCGGTGAGGAACACTTCCTGGAGCAGGGTCGGCTTGCGCTTCTCCAGCTGCTCGGCGAAGGCCGCCTGGAGATCGGTGAGGTCCAGCGGCTGGGCCGGCATGATCGTCGAGATGGCGTGCTTGTAGATGAGCTGGGCCTGGCCGTCGCGCCGCAGCAGCACCGAGAAATTGTCGAACCAGGTGATGATCCCCTGAAGTTTCACGCCCTTCACCAGGAACATGGTGACCGGGGTTTTGCTCCGCCTCAGGCTGTTCAGGAACATGTCCTGAAGATTGTTGACCTTGTCGGGCATTTTCGCTCTCTCTTTTGGTCAGTTGGCGGCGAACCGCGCCGGTCGCCATATCACCTGGCGGCCCTGTGCGCCATTGGCGCTATTCGTTGCCCTCCCCCCTTGTGTCGGCGAGCCCGAGCGCCTTCAATTTGCGATGGAGGGCCGAGCGCTCCATGCCGATGAAATTGGCGGTGCGCGAGATGTTGCCCGAGAAACGGCGGATCTGGACGCGCAGATATTCGCGCTCGAACGTCTCGCGCGCCTCTCTGAGCGGCGTTCCCATGATCGCCTTGACCGCCTCGTTGGGGGTCAGCTGCGCCTGGTCGTTGAGGATTTCGGGCGGCAGCATGTCCATTTCGATGCAGCCGATCCGCTCCCCGGGGGCGAGGATGATGGTGCGCTCGATCACGTTCCTCAGCTGGCGGACATTGCCCGGCCAGTCATAGGCCTGGAGTGCCGCCATGGCGTCACTCGAGACCGCCGGGGTGTTGACCCTCTGGTCGGCGGCATAGCGGGCGGCGAAATGGGCGACGATCTCGGGAATGTCCTCGCGCCGGTCGGCGAGCGCCGGCAGATGCACGGGGACGACGTTGAGCCGGTAATAGAGATCCTCGCGGAAGCGGCCGGCGGCGATCTCCTCCGGTAGCGTTCGCGCGGTTGAGGAGACGACCCGCATGTCGACCTTGACGGTGCGCTGGCCGCCGACGCGGACGAAGCTCTGGTCGGTGAGGACGCGCAGGATCTTGCCTTGGGTCGACAGCGGCATGTCGGCGATCTCGTCGAGGAACAAGGTGCCGCCATGGGCCTGTTCGAGCAGGCCGGGCCGCGCGAGGTCGCCCCCCTCCTCCGCCCCGAACAATTCCTGCTCGACCCGCTCGGGGGTCATCCGCGCGGCGGTGACCACCACAAACGGCCCGTTGGCGCGCGTACTCCAATTGTGGAGGAGCCGCGCCGCCACTTCCTTGCCGACCCCGGCCGGCCCGGAAACCAGCACCCGGCTGCCGGTCCCCGCGACCCGCTTCAGGGTCGCGCGGACATTGTTGATCGCCGCCGAGGAGCCGGTCAGCTCCATCTCGTTGCCGACCTGAAGCCGAAGCGCTTCGTTTTCGCGGCGCAGGCGCTCGGTCTCGGTGGCGCGGCCGACCAGGTGGACGAGATGGCCGGCCTCGAACGGCTTCTCGATGAAATCGACCGCGCCCTGGCGGATGGCGGCGACGGCGGTGTCGAGATTGCCGTGGCCGGAGATCATCAGCACCGGCAGGGTCGGGTCGCGGCGCTTGATCTCCTCGAGCAATTGGAGGCCGTCGAGCTTCGATCCCTGCAGCCAGACGTCGAGCAGGACCAGGGACGGCCGCCGATCGGACAGGGCCTGGAGCGCCTCGCCGCTGTCGGCGGCGGTGCGGGTTTCATAGCCCTCGTCCTCGAGCACCCCGGACACGAGGTCGCGGATGTCGCGCTCGTCGTCGACGATGAGGATGTCTAAAGCCATGAAACTCTCAATCGCTGTCTGAAATGGGTTCGAGATTGCCGGGCTCCCCACCGGCAAGCTGGGCGAGCATCTGGGTGTCGAAGACCAGGCGGACGATCGAGCCGCCACCGGGCAGATCGGCGAATTCGACCTGACCGAAATGCTCCTCGACGATCTTCTTGACGATGGCGAGGCCGAGCCCGGTGCCCTTGGCGCGGGTCGTCATATAGGGCTCGGTGAGCCGGCCGCGTTCGGCGGGAAGGCCGATGCCGGTGTCGGCGATCTCGATCGACACCCGGCTGCGTAGCTGCCGGATCGTCATCGCAATCCGGTCGGCGGCCTTCTTTTTCCGCCCCTTCGCTTCCTCGTGCTTTTGCTGGATCGCCTCGACGCCGTTCTTGAGGATGTTGGTCAGCGCCTGGCCGAGCAGGCGTCGGTCGCAGACCAGGCGCAGCGCGGGATCGGGCGCGTCGAGGCTGAAGGCGATGTCGGGGTGGGCCACCTCGTGGAGGAACAGCGCCTGGCGGGCGATCTCGTTCAGCGATTCTTCGGCAAAATTGGGCTTGGGCATGCGCGCGAAGGAGGAGAATTCGTCGACCATCCGCCGCAAATCGCCGACCTGGCGGACGATCGTCCCGGTCAGCCGCTCGAACGTCGCGGGATCGTCGGAAATTTCCTTGCCGTAGCGCCGCTGCAGCCGCTCGGCGGCGAGCTGGATCGGGGTCAGCGGATTCTTGATCTCGTGGGCGATGCGGCGGGCGACGTCGGACCAGGCGGCGCGGCGCTGGTCGAGCAATTGCTCGGTGATGTCGTCGAAGGTGAGGACGTGGCCGCCCTTCACCTTCACCGTTTTCACCGCCAGCGTGCGCGGCTCGCCGCTCGACGAAAGCTGGACGACGTCCTCGCGCTCCTCGCTGGTCAGCTGATGGTCGAGTTCGGGCGCGAGCGCTTTCAGTTTCTGGCCGACCGGGCTCTTGCGTCCGGTCTTGAGCAGGGCCTCGGCCGAGCTGTTGATCAGCCGAACGACATGGTCGTCGTCGACCGAGATGACGCCGGCAGTCACCCCCGAAAGCACCGCCTCGATGAAGGCGCGGCGGCTGTCGAGCTGGGCATTGGCGGTGATCAGCGCCCCTGTCTGCTCCTCGAGACGCCCGGTCATTCGGTTGAAGGCGTTACCCAGCGTGCCGACTTCGTCCCGATCGGGAGAGGGAGGAACCCGCGCCGAAAGGTCACCGGCCGTGATCCGGCGGGCCGCATTGACCAATTGGCCAATGGGGCGAACCAGCCGGTCGGCGAGAGTCAGGGCAACCCAGATTGCCAGGGCGACGATCAGCATCGAAACCAGGATCAGGACGGCGTTGAAGCGGACCTGCAGCTTACGGGTATTCTCCAGGGTCGACTGGTAGGCGCTGGCCGCACGCTGGGCCTGACGAACCTGCGCGATCGCATTCGGATCCACGGCACGCGCGCCATAGACGAAAACGAGAGCCTGGGGGTCAAGTCGAACCACCGCTTCGACTCGGTCTGGGGTCGATGCAAAGCGCACCTCTCCAGCGCGCATAGACCGCAGCACCGACGCGGGGAAGCGCGACGCCAGCGGCCGATTGTCGAAATTCACTTCGACATGATGGCTGCGCACGATGCCGTCGGGATCGACCGTGAGTATCGCAGTCTCCGTCAATTGGCGGCCGGCGGTCTGATAGATGAAGGCCGTGCGGAACGATTCGCTATCGATGCCGTAATCGTTGATCCGCTGAACGACGTCCGAGCCCATGGTTCGGACGTCGAGGACGATCCGCGTGCGGTGCTCGGTCTCATAAATCTGGGCGACCCGCTCAGAACTGGCCAGCACGGTCTGGGACTGGTCGGAAAACCAGAACTGGACGCCGCTCTGGAACAGCAACGAGGCGAAGATGACGACCAGCAGGATCGGCACGGCGGCGAGGAGCGAGAAGAATGCGACCAGACGGACGTGCATCCTGCCCTTACCGCCGACATCAGACCGTGCAGCCCGGCGAATTGCCAGCCGCCGGGCGACCATTACCATCATCGCCAGGGCCGGAACGAGATTGGCGACGATCAAAAGCGCGACAGTCTGCGGTGTCAGCGGTGCGCCCGGCGCGCCCATTCGGGTCAACACCAGATAGGAGATGGCGACGATGACGATGAGGAGGATGGGAACTGCGATTTCGGCCAAGGCGGCCCAGTCGGTGCGCCGCGTTATGACCGCCAAGCGGCGCCGCCAGCGTGGCCGGGTCTCGCGGGACTCAACAGGGATCGCCATTTCTGCGTTCACACTGCGGCCCTAGCACAACAATGTGGCATAAAGAACACACATGTTGGCTTCCACCGGTCGCAGCCGGCGCGCAGCTGGTCCCTCAGGCGGCGGCCCTCGACAGCCAGGGCGAGTAGAAATCGCGAAGCATCGCGCGCGCCTGCTTCGCGTCGGGCTGCTGGTTGAAGGCGTTGCGGAACTCGGCCGAGCCGGGCAGGCCTTTGGTGTACCAGCCGATATGCTTGCGCGCGCAATTGACGCCAATGACTTCGCCGTAGAGCGCCAGCATGGCCTCATATTGCTCGACGATCACCGCATATTGCTCGTCGAGGCTCGGGTCGGGCAACCGCTCGCCGCTGTTGAGCCAGTGCATCGCCTGCTTCAGCAGCCAGGGCCGGCCATAGGAGCCGCGGCCGATCATCACCCCGTCTGCGCCTGAATGGTCGAGCGCGGTGCCGACGTCCTCGATCGAATTGATGTCGCCATTGGCGATCACCGGGATCGTGACCGCGTCCTTGACCTTGCGGATGAAGCGCCAGTCCGCCTCCCCCTTGTACATCTGGCAGCGGGTACGGCCGTGGACGGTGATCATGTGGATGCCGAGATCCTGGGCAATGCGGGCCAGTTCGGGCGCGTTGAGGCTGGCATGGTCCCACCCCATCCGCATCTTCAGCGTGACCGGAACCTTGACAGCTTTCACCGTCGAATCAATGATCTGAGAGGCGAGCTTGAGGTCGCGCATGAGCGCCGAACCGGCCTCGCCGTTGACCACCTTCTTGACCGGGCAGCCCATGTTGATGTCGATGATGGCGGCGCCGCGGTCCTCGTTGAGCTTCGCCGCCTCGGCCATCTCCACCGGCGAGCAGCCGGCGAGCTGCATCGACACCGGCTCCTCGATCGGATCCCATTCGGCCTTCTGCAGCGACTGGCGGGTCTCGCGGATCGCCGCCTGGCTGGCGATCATCTCGGTCACGGTCAGGCCGGCGCCGTAGCGCTTGACGATCCGCCGGAACGGCATGTCGGTGACGCCCGTCATCGGCGCCAGGATCACCGGCGTCTCGATGTGGACGGGCCCGATCGAAATCGGCCCGACTTTGGGCGGCGTGGAACGGCTCATAGGAGGCGCGAGATAGGGTGGAATGCGCTGGCGGGCAAGTTTCGCCTCCGCTAGGCCATCCGCATGGGACGGACGGTCGTATTATTGGTCGCGGCGGGAAGCGGCAGCCGCACCGGCGGCGATCTCCCCAAACAATATCGCGCGATCGCCGGCAAGGCCCTGCTCGCGCATGCCATCGACCATGCCCGCCATTCCGCGATCGACACCGTCCAGGTGGTGATCGGCGAAGGCCAGAAGGCCGCTTATGCGGCGGCAGTGGGCGACCGCCCCCTGCCCCCGCCCGTGATCGGCGGCGCGACCCGGCTCGAATCGGTGCGCAACGGTCTCGAGGCGCTGGCCAAAGCGGGCGATGTCGCGCGCGTCTTCATTCACGACGCCGCCCGGCCATTCGTCTATCTCGAAATCTGGGATCGGCTGATCCACGCGCTGGAGGATGCCGAAGCCGCGGTGCCCGCTCTGCCCGCGGTCGACACCATGGCGCGGGGCCATGGCACACTTGGCGACACCGTCTCGCGCGACGGTCTGATTCGCGTCCAGACGCCACAGGCCTTCCGTTTCGAGGCAATCCTGCGCGCCCACCGGGCCTGGGGCAGCGAGGATGCGACCGACGACGCCCAGGTCGCCAGGGCGGCCGGGATCGAGGTCGCATTGGTCACCGGCGATCCGCGCCTCGAAAAGCTGACCTATGAGGAGGATTTCGCCCGGGCCGAAGCCGCCTTTGCCGTCCGTCTCGTCTCCCGCACCGGCATGGGCTTCGACGTCCATGCCTTCGCACGCGGGGAGGAATTGTGGCTGGGCGGCATCATTATCCCCCACGATCGCGGACTCAAGGGCCATAGCGACGCCGACGTCGTCCTCCACGCCCTCACCGACGCCATCCTCGGTGCGATCGCCGGCGGCGATATCGGCGATCATTTCCTGCCCTCGGACCCGCAATGGCGCGGAGCCTCGTCGTCGGTATTCCTCGAACATGCCCGCGCCCTGGTCGAGGCGAAAGGCGGACGGATCGAGCATGTGGACGTCACAATCATCTGCGAAGCCCCCCGCATCGGCCCTTATCGGGACGCGATGCGCGAGAGGATCGCCGGCTTGTTGCGGCTGCCCCTGGAGAGGACTAGCATCAAGGCGACGACGACCGAGCGGCTCGGTTTTACCGGGCGCGGCGAGGGCATAGCGGCTCAGGCGGTCGCGACCGTGAGGCTGGCGGAAGAAATATGAGCGAAACGCGCGACTATGTCCTGCCCAGGGAATTGATCGACAAGGCGCGCGAAGTGATCGAGGTGAACCGCGCCGCCGGCCGCCGGGTTGCGGTGGCGGAGAGCTGCACCGGCGGGCTGGTCGCCGCCGCCCTGACCGAGATCGCCGGCAGCTCCGACGTGTTCGAAGCAGGTTTCGTCACTTATTCCAACGAGGCCAAGGAGAAACTTCTCCAGGTCAGCAACGACGTGATGGAGACGTTCGGATCGGTCTCGGTCGCGGTCGCCTGGGCGATGGCGCAGGGCGCGCTCAAGGCGTCGGACGCCGACGTCGCCGTGGCGCTGACCGGAATCGCCGGTCCCGCCGGCGGATCGGACCGCAAGCCGGTCGGCACCGTCGTCTTCGCCCGCGCCGAACGCGACGCCGATCCCAAGAAGGTCGTCGCGGACACGCAAGCCTTTGGCGATCTCGGCCGGGGCGGCGTCCGGCTTCAGGCGGCGCTTTGCGCGCTCGAGCTGCTGCTGCCCGACGCCGAAGTGCCGTAGAGCGCGTCGGCGCGCTCCTCGAAGGCGCCGATCATCCGTCTCAGCGCCCGATCGAACATCTGCCCGGCCAGCGCCTCGAACAGGCGGTTCCTGAAGGCGAAATCGACGCAGAAATCGACCTCGCTCCCGCCCGGGACGGGCCGGAATTTCCAGCTGTTGTGGAGATATTTGAGCGGCCCTTCGACATAGTCGATCTCGATTTCGGCGGGCCGGTGCTTGTGGACCTTCGAAGTGAAGGTCTCCTTCAGCGCCTTGAAGCCCACGACAAGGTCGGCGACCATCTCGGTGTCGCTGTTGGAGCGGATCCGGGTCGCCGCCACCCAGGGCAGAAACTCCTGATAGCGGCCGACGTCGGCGACCAGATCGAATAATTGCGCCGGCGTGTAGGGCAGGAACCGCTTTTCCGTATGGCGGGGCATGTCCGTCCTAGCGGGCCGTCAGCCTGGCTTGGCGGGCAGCGCGCATCTTCTCGAAATCGTCGCCAGCATGGTAGCTCGACCGGGTGAGCGGCGAGGCGGCGACGAGGAGGAAGCCCTTGGCCCGGGCGATCGCGGCATAGGCGGCGAAGGCCTGCGGGGTGACGAACTCCTCTACCTTGGCGTGGCGCTGGGTCGGCTGGAGATACTGGCCCATGGTCAGGAAATCGACGTCGGCCGAGCGCATGTCGTCCATCACCTGGTGGACTTCGAGGCGCTGCTCGCCGAGGCCCACCATGACGCCCGATTTGGTGAAGATCGACGGGTCGTGGCGCTTGACGCTCTCCAGCAGGCGAAGCGAGGCATAATAACGGGCGCCCGGCCGGATGGTTGGGTAGAGCCTGGGCACAGTCTCCAGATTGTGGTTGTAGACGTCGGGGCGCGCCTCGATGATCCGTTCGACCGCGGCTTCCGCCTTGTTGCGGAAATCGGGCGTGAGGATCTCGATCGTGGTCGACGGCGTGGTCCGGCGCAGGGCCTCGATCACCTTGACGAACTGGCTGGCGCCGCCGTCGGGCAGATCGTCGCGGTCGACCGAGGTGACGACGATATGAGAGAGGCCGAGCTCGGCGGCGGCGACCGCGACATGCTCGGGCTCGAGTGGATCGACGGCGCGGGGCATGCCGGTCTTGACGTTGCAGAAGGCGCAGGCGCGGGTGCAGGTGTCGCCCAGGATCATCACCGTCGCGTGCTTCTTGGTCCAGCACTCGCCGATATTGGGGCAGGCCGCCTCCTCGCACACGGTGGCGAGGTTCAAGCGCCGCATCAGCTTCCTGGTTTCCATGAAGCCGGCACTCACCGGCGCCTTCACCCGGATCCAGTCGGGCTTGCGCTGGCGTTCCGGCTTTCCGGGCGTGATGATCGGGTCGGCTTCGCTCATGCCGGCCAGATAGCGATGGTTGGGCCGACTTGCCACCCCTTCCCTCCCCGCTTATCGGGCATGGCCATGGCTGATTTCAACGCGCTGCTCGACGGCTATCGCCGTTTCCGCGACCTTGGCTGGGGCCCCCAGCACGACCGCTGGGAGGAACTGTCGGAAGGCCAGAGCCCGAAGGTGATGGTGATCGCCTGTTCCGACAGCCGGGTCGACCCTTCCCAGATCTTCGACGCGCGGCCCGGCGAAATCTTCGTCGTCCGCAACGTAGCCAACCTGGTGCCGCCTTTCGAGCCGGACAATCATTATCACGGCGTCTCGGCGGCGCTCGAATTCGCTGTCACCCAGCTCGAGGTCGAGGAGCTGGTGGTGATGGGCCACGGTTTCTGCGGCGGCTGCGCGGCGGCGCTGACCGGCCAGTTCGACGATGCCGCCCACGGCGCCGGCCATTTTATCTCGCACTGGATCGACATGCTGGTCGAGGCGCGCGAACCGATCCGGGCGCGCCATCCCGATCTCGGCCGCGCCGCCTTCCTGGAAATGGAGCTGGAGGGCGTTCGCATCTCGCTCAGGAACCTCAGGACCTTCCCCTGGGTGCGGGAGCGCGAGCAAAGCGGCCGGCTCAAGCTCCACGGTGCCTATTTCGCCATCTCCGACGGAATTTTACATGTCTGCGACGAGGCGACTGGGGATTTCGCCCCAGCTTAGGTTCCGCCTAGGGCATCCTTCGCGCGGTGAGGATACGGATGCGGGGCGATAGCATCTGGCCGCGCATCACCCCCTCCCCTTCGGTCGGCGAGGTCGGCGCGGCGAGGACCTGGCGGACCACGTCCATGCCCTCGACGACGCGCCCGAAGACGGCGAAGCCCAATTCGGCGGAGCTGGGCTGGGCGCCGGCGGCCATGCGCGCGGCGTCGAAGCCGGGCTGTGCGCCGACCATGATGAAGAAGTCCATCTGGGCTGTGCCGGGGTCGAGCTGCGCCATCGAGATCGCCCCGTCGACATGGGAAAGGCCGGTCTGGCTGGTCGGCTCGTGCGCAATCGCAGGGAAAAGGCGGCGCGGGTCGCGGACGCCGCCCTGGACCAGGCCGCCCGGACCGAGGCGCATGGCGCGGTAGAATTCGGTGCCGTCGAGCCGGCGCGCGTCGACATAGCGAAGGAAATTGCCGGCCGTGACCGGAGCATGGACGGTGTCGAGCTCGAGCACCACCCGCCCGGCGCTGGTTACCAGGGCGACCCGGACCGGCGCTGCCGGAGCGGAAGGAACGGTCTGGGCGACTGCCGGTCCGGCAAGAACGAGCAGGATCGCGAAGAGCAGGCGCTTCAGCATGTCAGGCCCCCGCCTCCCCCGCCACGCTACGGCGGGCGCCATAAGCAAAATAGATGGCAAGGCCGACGATCTGGGCCCCCAGGAACCAGATCTGGGTCCGCTGCGGCAGGCTGTAGAGCAGATAGAGGCAGCCGAGGATTCCGAAGATGCCGACCGGCCAGGCCGCCGGCGTGCGGAACCGGCGCTCGGCATTAGGGGCGCGCTGCCGCATCACCAGCATGCACACGCACACCGCGATGAAGGCGGTGAGCGTGCCGGCATTGGCCAAAGCTGCGAGGTCGGCGAGCGGGATCAGGCCGGCGAGCACGGCAACGACGATGGCGGTGAAGATGGTGATCCGGACCGGCGAGCCCCGGCTCGAAACCCGCGCCAGGTTGCGCGGAATCAGGCCGTCGCGGGCCATGACGAAGAAGATCCGGCTCTGGCCGTAGAAGAAGGCGAGGATGACGGTGGGGAGAGCAACCACCGCCGACAGCGCCAGATAGTCGGCCACGCCGCGCTGGCCGATTTCGCGAAGGATCAGGGCGAGCGGCTCCGGGCTGTTGGCGAAGCGCGGGAAAGCCAAGGCGCCGATCGCGGCGCCGGCCACCGCCATGTAGATGATCACGCAGGCAACCATCGATCCAACAATGCCGATCGAAAGGTCGCGGCCGGGATTCTTGGTCTCCTCGGCGGCGGTCGCGATCGCGTCGAACCCGTAGAAGGCGAAGAAGATGATCGCCGCCGCGGCCATGACTCCGACCTCCGCGCCCGGCGGCCCGCTCTTGGGAAAGCCGTAGGGCATGAAGGGCTGGAAATGGCTCGAGTCGAAATAAGGCAGGGTCACCATGACGAAGACGATCAGGGCGACGACCTTGACCAGGACCAGCACGGCGTTGAGCGTGGCGCTCTCTTTCGTGCCGGCGATCAGCAGGCCGGCGACGACCGCGATGATGAAGATCGCCGGCAGGTTGAGCCCGGCGCCGGCAAGGTGAAGCGTCCCTTCGCGGAGCGAGCCTTCGATCACCGGGGCGTGGGTGAGCCATTCGGGAAAATGGGACCAGGAGATCAGCAGCGGCGATGCATAGCCCGACCAGCCGACCGCGACCGCGCTCACCACCAGCGAATATTCGAGGATCAGGCTCCAGCCGATGATCCAGGCGAGCAATTCGCCGAGCACGACATAGGTGTAGGTGTAGGCGCTGCCCGAGGCCGGGATCATCGTCGCCATTTCGGCATAAGCGAGAGCGGCGGCGGCGCAGATCAGGCCCGCGATGGCGAAGGACAGGATCACCGCCGGGCCGGCCTTGGCGGCGCCGACCCCGGTGAGGGTGAGGATGCCGGTGCCGACGATGGCGCCGACGCCGAGCGCGATCAGGTGTGGCCAGGACAGGGTTGGCTTCAGCCGATGCTCAGGCGCCATGTCCGCGGCGGCGCGTATCGTCTTCCTGTCGTTCCAGCGTGCCACAAGGCCCCTCCCCTGATTTTCGGCCATCTTGGTCCGGCTTGGAGCGGGCCGCAAGCCTTGCCGATAGACCACATTCGGCGCGGCAATACTTCAATTGAAAATCCCGCGGTAACCGGTGGAACAAAGTCCCTTGATCTGCGTTAACCAACCTTCCGAGGGGGCCGTTCCATTTCCTGTCATGTCAGAAGCGTCGAACCTTACTTCCCATGAAAAGGTGACGCCCGACGAGATTATCGGGCTTGCCTTGACCGCCGCGCGATCGGGCGAAGATGAATTGCGCGCCGTACTCGCCGACGTGCCCGCGCCGATCTACACCACCGACATGGACGGCTGGGTGACCTACTATAACCGGGCCTGCGTCGAATTCGCCGGACGGACGCCGGTCATCGGCAGGGATCGCTGGTGCGTGACCTGGAAATTATTCGGTCATGACGGCGCCTATATCCCCCATGAATGCTGCCCGATGGCGGTGGCGGTGAAGGAACGACGCGCGATCCGCGGCGTCCTCGCCTACGCCGAGCGGCCTGACGGAAGCCGGGTGATGTTCACCCCCTTTCCGACCCCTTTGATCGATGCGGACGGCGATGTCATCGGCGCGGTCAACATCGTCCTCGAAGTCGCCGATGATCGCCAGGCTGGCGTTCTTCGCGCCGAGGCGATGCGCTGTCGCCGCCTTGCCCACGGGGTAACGGACCAGCAGACGTTCGACACGCTGCAGCTGATGGCGTCGGAATATGACGATAAGGCCAAGGGCCTAAGCGAAGCCTAAGGCCCAATTGGATTGTCCCCGGCCCCGCGTTAAGACGGACCATGACCGACGATCCGGTTCCGCGCACCCGTTTCAAGACCTGGAAGCGTTTGGCCGGCGCCACCGTCATTGTGAAGCGGCTCCGTTGACGATCGCGATCGCGCCGCTCGAGGCCGGCGACCGCGCCGCCTGGGAAGAGCTGGCCCGGGGCTATCACGCCTTCTACGAGAATGTGGAGCCCGACGAACGCTATGCCGAGACCTGGCGCCAGCTGATGGCGGGCGAGCGGCTGCACGGGCTCGCCGCGCGCCTCGACGGCCGCGTCGTCGGCATCGCCCATTTTCTTTTCCACCCGCAGTCCTGGTCGAACGATGCCTGCTATCTCCAGGATCTGTTCACCGCCGAGGACGCCCGCGGCCGCGGCGTCGCGACCGCGCTGATCGAGGCGGTGGCCGAGGCGGCACGCGCACGCGGCGCTGCCAAATTCTACTGGTTGACCAGGGACCGCAACGTGCGCGCCCGGGCGCTCTACGACCGCATCGCCCGCTTCAAGGGCTTCCTGCGCTACGATTATCCGCTCTAGCCACGACGTTCGGTCGTGTTAGTCTTCCTGGGCAAACAGACAGGGGGAAGACCATGCGCGCACTGGCAATGGCACTTTCAGGCGTGGCGGCGCTTGCGCTCGCCGGATGCAATGTTTCGATCGGCAACAACGCCAGCAGCAATGCCGGCAGCGACACCGCCGCTGCCACGACCCACTATGTCAACAGCCGCGCCAGCGCGGTCTCGCCGGTGCTCCAGCAATCCTATGTCGACTTCGCCTTCGACTATCCACAGCGCTGGAACGTCACGCCGCAGCGGACCGACGGCAACGAACGCAACTTCGTCCGCGTCGCCGCGCCGATGGTCAACGGCTTCGAGCCCTATGCCCTGCACGTCGGCTACGTCACCGGTAGCGGCAACGCCGAATCCGACCGCCGCGACATGGAGCAGGGCACGCCCGGTTTCGCCCAGCAATTCGGCTCCAGCTTCAACGATTTCCAGCTGGTCTCGGTCGGGCCGGCGCGAGTCGGGCGCTACGACACCTATGGCTGGCGCTTCACCGCCACCGCGCCGAGCCCCAATGGGGGCCCGACCGTGCGGATCTACGGCCGCGGCGATTTCGTCCTACCGCCGGGCGCGACCCGCGGCCTGACCCTGATCAGCTTGGTCACCGACCGCGCGCCCGACTCGCAAAGCGCCGCCCAGGTCGGCGAGACCGGGCCGCTGAAGGCGGTTCTCGACAGCCTCCAGCTCACCGAAGCTGGCGCGGCCGGGAAATAGGATTCAGCGCGTAGCGGCGCCGCCGGCATCGGCCGGCGCAGGCGGGCCATCGCTGGTAGTCGCCAGTACTTCGGACCCGCCGGTGTGGACCACGACGGTGCCGCCGCCACGATGGACGCGTATCGTCGAGCCGCCGCTCCCGCTGCCAAGCGACGCGAAGCGGGCCGGCGGCGTCGCGGCGCCGCGTTGCACCGTCGCGCGACTGTCGCTGCCGCGGTGGATGGTCACGCCCATCACGGTCTGGACGTTGCGGTCCAGGATCCGGACCGGCGCTGCGGCATAAGTCGGCGACGGGATCACGCCCTCGGCGCCGAGATAGGGACGACGGAAGGCGAGCGGGTTCCCCCACTGGCCGGGCCAGCGGTAGAAGACATGGGCCCCGACGGTGACCGCCCGGGTCAGGCTCGACGCCCACCAGGGATGGATGGCGGTGGTGTGGAAATGGGTGGCGAGGCCGACTGGGGTGAAGACGGCGCCGGCCAAAGCCTGTTCGGCGATCGCTCGCGCCCGTTGCCAGGCGCCCGGCTCGCGCGCGCGGCGCATCGAACCGTCGCAGGTGAAGCTGAACTGGCAGCCAGTGGACCGGTTGGAGCCCTGGAAGACGACGCCGCAGATGCTGCTCGGAAAGGCGGGATGGCGGACCCGGTTGAGCACGACCTGGGCGACCGCCCGCTGGCCCTCCTCGCTTTCCGAGCGCGCCTCGTAATAGACCGCGTCGGTAAGGCAATCCATGGCGCTGCCCATCATCGCCTCACGGCCCGGCGGCACGACGAAGGGCGCGGCGGCATGGCCGGTATCGATGGCGGCGTTGATCACTTCCGGCGGCGGCATCTCCATTTGGGCGATCGGCGTCCAGGTCTGGCCGGTGAAGCCCGGCGTCACCGCCGCCGCCGCGGCGATGGCCGCCCGGCTGGCGCGAACGGCGCCCGACTGCGGCGCGCAGGTGGCCAGGAGCAACATCGAGACTGCCAGAGCGGAGCGGAGGAGCATGGGAGCGGACTAGCCGCAGTTGGTTAGAAGCTGGTTAATGAGAGGTTGAGTGGGTGCTTGTCGTCGGCGCGATCTCCTCATCAAGGGGGAGGGCTTTTGGTTAGTAGGCCAGCGCCAGTCCGTCCGCGCGCATCTCGGAGGCCGCCGCGTAGACCCGCTCGGACCCGCTCATCCGGTGCTCGACGCAATGATACCGTCCGAATCCGCCGTCGCTCGCCCCCATCGGCCAGCCCAGATCGGCCAGCGCCCGCTTCGTCGCCTCGGGCACCCCGCTTTCGAGGCGGAGGAGGCCCAGGGGGCCCATGCCGGGCTCGTCCTCGCCCATCGCCTGCGACGAGCCCTCGTGGTGCCAGCGCGGGCTATCGCCGGCCGCCTGGACATCAAGGCCGTAATCGACGCGGTTGACGATAATCTGGGACTGGCCCTGCGGCTGCATGTCGCCGCCCATCACTCCGAACGCCATCCACGGCGCGCCGTCCCTGGTGGCGAAGCCGGGGATGATGGTCTGGAACGGGCGCTTGCCGGGCGCGTAGAGATTGGGGTGACCGTCCTGCAGCGAGAAGAGCTGGCCACGATCCTGGAACATGAAGCCGAGACCGTCGGCGACCAGGCCCGACCCCATGCCGCGGAAATTGGACTGAATCATCGACACGCTCATCCCCCAGCGGTCGGCGCAGGAGAAATAGGTGGTGTCGCCGCGGCTGGGCGCCTGGCCCGGGCGGACGTCGCGGTTGATCCGGTCGGGGCGGATCAGGCGGGCGCGCTCGGCGGCATAGTCCTTCGAGATCAGCCATTCGACCGGGACCCGGGCGAAGGCGGGATCGGCGTAATAGCGGGCTCGGTCCTCATAGGCGAGGCGCTTGGCCTCCGCGGCGAGGTGGATCGATTGGGCAGACTGGAAGCCAGCGCCGCGCATGTCGAACCGCTCGATCATGTTGAGCATCTGCAGGGTGGCGATGCCCTGGGTGTTGGCGCCGAGCGCGTGGACGGTGACACCGCGATAATCGGTCGAAAAGGGCTCGGTCCATTCGCCGTGGTGGGCGGCGAGATCGGCGCGAGTCATCCAGCCACCGATCCGGCGGAAATAGGCCTCGATCGTGTCCGCGATGGGCCCGTCATAATAAGCATCGCGGCCGCCGACGGCGATCGCCCGGTAGGTGCGGGCGAGATCGGGATTGCGGAAGATCTCGCCGGTCGCCGGCCCCGCGCCCCACACGGCGCGGGCATTGGCCGTCTCCTCGATGCCGGCGTTGGACCGCGCGAAATTGGCCATGGCGCGGCGGATGTAGAGGGCGATGATCTCGGGCACCGGCACGCCCTCTTCGGCCATGGCGATCGCCGGCGAAAACAGCCGCGCCCAGGGCAGCCGCCCGTAGCGGCGGTGGAGCGTCCACCAGCCGTCAACCGCGCCGGGCACCGATACGGTCACCGCACCCAGCTTGGGCAACGCCCCGTTGACGGCGCGCGACCGGACGGTTTCGAGGCTGAGCCCGCGCGGCGAGCGGCCCGACCCGGCGAAGCCGATCACCTTACGCTGGGTCGGATCCCACAGCATCGCATAGACGTCGCCGCCGATCCCCGACGAGGTCGGCTCGAGGAAGCCCAGACAGGCGTTGATCGCGATCGCCGCGTCGACCGCCGACCCGCCATCCTTCAATATCTCGATCCCCGCCAGCGTCGCCAGCGGATGCGCCGACCCGGCCGCGCCCGACCGCCCGTATGCCGGCGAACGCGAGCCGAAGCTCGCCCCGGCCGGACGGTCGCCGGCATGGACGTCGGCCCGCTCGAAAGTCTCCGTCCCGGGCCGCTGAAAGGCGCCGCGCGTCAATTGGCCGCCGGCGGAAGGGGGTGTCTGGGCCTCGAGCGCGAGGCCGGTCGCGGCCAGAGGGGCGGCGGCGAGGAAGGTGCGGCGGCGCATGCGAATCTCCCGATCAGGATGGCGCGCCGACCCTAGGAGCCTGCCTGCTTTTGGCAACCGGAGGTGTGCGGCCGGGGCCTAGCCGCCCGGCCCCCGCATGACTCCGATGCGCGTTTTCCCATCGCGAATGTTGATCGTCAGCATCACCCCGCGTCCGCCGTCTCGGCCCGCCGAGATCAGGCCGCCCTGCGCGTTGGCCGTATCGGCTCGCACCGTGATGCCCTGTTCGGCAAAGTGGGCGCGGTAGAATTGGGCGACCTGTTCGGGTGTGTCGGCGGTTTCCATCGCGATCGCATTGCCGACCCGTCGATCCGGACCTGCGCCCAGATAGGGCACGTCTACCCGCGTCGATCCCGGATAATCGGGCACATCGTTTGACTGTGCGGTGGCGGTGGCTTGTTCCACTGCCCCACCCGGCACCGAGGCGTCACCCTGACTGCTTCCATCACCTTGCTGGCCGCATCCGCAAAGCAGGAGTGCGCCGAGTAGAACCAGTCGCGTCATCGTCCTGCCTTTCGTTGGGGAAAGGCCTTGTCCGGGTCAGGATCGTTTTTGGCAAGCCTTCAGGTGAGGCCGTGCGCGGCCGGAATCGGCGACGGCGGTCCGACGGGCTGGACCAGCAAGGCAGCCTCGTCCTCGCCATCCTTCCAGCGTGCCACCAGCATTTCGGGATCGAAGGACACGCCGATCGGGTTCTGGGCGAAGGCCTCGGTGTCCATCATCGCTTTTGCCGTTTCCAGCGAAACGGTGTCGACCTGCAACTCCATTCGGTTGCCGTCGGGATCGGCATAATAAAGGGACAGGGTCATGCCGTGATGGACCGGCCAATAGGGCATGATTCCGGCCTTCTTCAGCCGCTCGTAGGTATCGAGCAGGTCGTCGATGCCGGCATAGGTGTAGGCGACATGGTTGACCCCGATCTGGCCGCGCGCGTCGCTCTCGGCGCCGTCGGGCTTGAGCAGATCGAGATTGGCGATCGCAATGCGATGATGCTCGTCGTCATAGGATAGGAAGGCCAGAGCCGGATCCTGGTGGACGACCTCGGCCTCGAACACGTCGCGGTACCAGTGGATCATCTCGTCATAACGGCGGGTCTGGTAGACGACATGGGCAAATTTGGCCGGCTTCGCCATGGGATCGCTCCTTGCTGGGTTTTCGGAGGAAACACGCCACGATCACAGGCTCCGCAGTCGGCGCAGCCCCGTTCGTAACACTCCGCTGGCGCCCCACGCAATGCGGGCCACCCATCCGCCCATTGTGAACCTCGACTGCCGAAGCCGTTCAGGTCCGCTGCACAGCATTAGGCGCGAGGGTCCGGTGAAGCGCGGGGGCGCAACGGAGTATTTTCGATGAACAAGATTATCATGACGATGGCCGCCGTATCGGCCCTTTCGATCGGCGCGCCGGCCATGGCGCAATATATGGGCGGCGACGTCCACGCCCGGGTCCAGCAGCTCCAGATCGAGCTTCAGTCCGGCGTCCGCAACGGTTCGATCTCACGCCGCGAGGCGATGCCGTTGGAGCAGCAGATCCGGGAGATTTCCCAGCTCGAACGCCAGTACGGACGCGACGGCATGAGCGGCCGCGAACGCAATTACCTCCAGCAGCGGACCGCCAATCTGCGCCAGCACATCCGCTACGCGCAGCAGATGGGAAGCGGCCGCTACGACCGTGCCGACGCTTATGTTGGGCCCGACCGATACGGCCAGAGCGAAAGCTATGAACGCGACGACCGCTACGACAGCAATCGCGACGGCTGGGATGATCGCGACGTGGACCGGAACGGCCGGCTCGACGATGGCGCTTATAGCGAAGATGACGGCGGCTATCTTCGGGTCGGACAGCGCATTTCCGGCGACTTCGACGTCATGCCGGCCCAGTTTCGGGACCGCTATCGCGACGGCGGCGGCTCATATTAC
Organism: Allosphingosinicella sp.; assembly: GCA_036525215.1. Lineage (GTDB taxonomy): Bacteria > Pseudomonadota > Alphaproteobacteria > Sphingomonadales > Sphingomonadaceae > Allosphingosinicella. Next base: position 69,541 of record DATDAU010000002.1, on the reverse strand, counting down.
CGCTACGACGAAGGCAATATCTACCAGGTCGATGCCCGCACCAATTTGATCATGCGGATTATCAACGCCGGGCGCTAGACGGCCGGACCGACACTGAAGGGGCGTCCCGGCACCAGGCCGGGGCGCCCCTCTTTTCGTCTGCTCCAGACCGGCCAATCGTGTTCGTTGCAGGGCTGGCGGGCTGTGCCCTGCCCCGTCCAGCGCACGACCGATCCGCCATTGGCGACATTTGCCTTGTAGCTTTAACCGTTTGCGGCGCTGATGCCCCGCTTGGAGGACGACAACATGATCGATCCAGAAACGGAACATCTTATGGTCCGGGCGAAGGAAGAAGCCGTCCTGGCAATTCAGGCAAAGGATCCCGGCGCTGCCCGCGCCCACCAGGGTTTGGCCGTGCGCTACTCGACAAAGGCGGTGATCGCCCTGGTGGCGGAGGATCCTGAGCCCGTCAAAAGAGGCCAGCCTTGCCCAGCGCAAACGGCCTGAACACCAACCTCGATTGAGCCATCCCCCTGGACCAAAGTCGCGGCACCCCCGAATTCCGAGTCGGCGTTCCGAACGGGAATCTTGTGCGCTCTATCCAGCGCTGAGGAAGTCGACGACCGCTGGCACGAAGCGCGGATCCGCGAAGACGCCGAGATGGTCGCCTTCCAGCAGCAGAAGGCGGCCGACGGGCAAGGCCGCAGCGAGGTTCTCGGGGCGGATGGCCAGCGGGTCGCGGTCGCCGGCGATGAGCAGGGTCGGCATGGCGACGCGCTCCAGGGGAATTGGCTGCTGGTGCGCGGCGCGGGCCTGCGCGGCCAGGGCAAGACGGTCGCCGCCATTGGCGTCGACGAAGGCACGGAAGGCGGCGGCGGGCGGCGGGATTGTCGCCGGATCCTCGGCGAGCAGCGCGGCCGCAATCGCCCCTCCCGCGACGGCGCGCGTGTCGACGCCGCCCTTCGCGACCACGCCCTCGCCGACGCCGCCAATCACCAGCCGGCGCACGCGGCTGTCCGCGACGGCCAGCAGCAGCGACACCACCGCGCCCATCGAATAGCCGACCAGGTCGAAGCTCTCGAGACCGAGCGTGTCGGCGATGCCGGCCAGGTCGCGCGCCATCCGACTTTCGCCGTAGAAAGCGGAATCGTGCGGCTTGTCGGATTCGCCATGGCCGCGGGCGTCGACCGTCACCACCCGCTTGCCGGCGGCAAGCAGCGCATCGACGAAGCCGAAGCGGACCCAGTTGCGGCGCCGATTCGAGCCGAAACCATGCTGGAGGATCACCGCCGGCCGGTCCGCCTCGCCGGCCATTTCATAGGCGATGGCGATGCCGTCGTCGGCCGTCCAGCGCGCCATCGGCCTCTTCCCTCCCAGCTCTACCGCGTCAGCTTCTTGTAGCTCATCCGGTGCGGGCGGTCGGCTTCCGGACCCATGCGGCGTCTCTTGTCTTCCTCATAGGCCTCGAAATTGCCCTCGAACCATTCGACATGGCTGTCGCCCTCGAAGGCGAGGATGTGGGTGGCGAGGCGGTCGAGGAAGAAGCGGTCGTGGCTGATGATCACCGCGCAGCCGGCGAAATTCTCCAGCGCCTCCTCGAGCGCGCGCAGAGTCTCGACGTCGAGATCGTTCGTCGGCTCGTCGAGCAGGAGGACGTTGCCCCCCTCCTTCAGCATCTTGGCGAGGTGGACGCGGTTGCGCTCGCCCCCCGAAAGCTGGCCGACCTTCTTCTGCTGGTCGGGACCGCGGAAATTGAAGGCGCCGACATAGGCGCGTGTCCCGATCTCCTGCTTGCCGAAGGCGAAGATATCGTGGCCGCCCGAAATCTCCTCCCAGACATTCTTGTTGGGCGAGAGATGGTCGCGCGACTGGTCGACATAGCCGAGATGGACGGTCGGGCCGATCTTGAGCTCGCCGCTGTCGGGCTGCTCCTGGCCGGTGATCAGGCGGAACAGGGTGGTCTTGCCAGCGCCGTTGGGCCCGATCACGCCGACGATGCCGCCCGGCGGCAGCGAGAAGCTCAGATCCTCGAACAGCAGGGTGTCGCCATAGGATTTGGACAGGCCCTCGACGTCGATGACGTTGCCGCCGAGCCGCTCGGGCACCTGGATCAGGATCTGGGCCTTGCCCGGGGTCCTGTTCTCCTGCGCCGCAACCAGTTCGTCGAAGGCACGGATACGGGCCTTGGACTTGGCCTGGCGCGCCTTGGGCGAGCGGCGGATCCATTCCAGCTCGTCGTTGATCGCCTTCTGCTTGCCGGCTTCCTCGCGCTCCTCCTGCTCCAGCCTCTTAGCTTTTTTCTCCAAGTAGCCGGTATAATTGGATTCGTATGTGTAATAGCGGCCACGATCGAGTTCGAGCACCCAGTTCACTACATTGTCGAGGAAGTAGCGGTCGTGGGTGACGAGGATGACGTTGCCGGCATAATCGACAAGGTGCTTCTCCAGCCACTGCACACTCTCGGCGTCGAGATGGTTGGTCGGCTCGTCGAGCAGCAGGATGTCGGGCTTTTCGAGGAGCAGGCGCGTCAGCGCAACCCGGCGCTTCTCGCCGCCCGAAAGGTTGTCGACCCTGGCGTCGCCGGGCGGGCAGCGAAGGGCGTCCATGGCGATTTCGAGCTGGTTGTCGAGCGTCCAGCCGTCGACCGCGTCGATCTTTTCCTGAAGCTCGCCCATCTCGGTCATCAACGCGTCGAAATCGGCGTCCTCGGGCGGATCGGCCATCAGCGCGCTGATCGCGTTGAACCGGTCCATCATGTCGGCGACGGGGCGGACCCCGTCCATGACGTTCTCCTTGACCGTCTTGGTGGGGTCGAGCTGCGGCTCCTGCTCCAGATAGCCGACGGTGATGTTCTCGCCGGGCCAGGCCTCGCCGACGAACTCCTTGTCGCGCCCGGCCATGATCTTCATCAGCGTCGACTTGCCCGAGCCGTTGGGGCCGACGATTCCGATCTTGGCGTCGGAATAGAATTGCAGGTGGATGTTGTTGAGGATCGGCTTGGGAACGCCGGGGAAGGTCTTCGAAAGACCCTTCATCACAAAGCTGTACTGAGCGGCCATGAGGCGCGTGTCTCCGGGAAGAAATTTCGGTGGATTGGTCGGCGCCTCCCTAGTGCGACGAGCCGAGATTGGCAAACCCGCCGGGCCTCTCTAAGCCACCGGCATGAAAAAACTGATCCTGCTCGCCGCCGCCCTTCCCTCCCTCGCCTTCGCCGCCCCGATCACCCAGAGCCCCGCCCAGCTGCGCGACGCCGCGCTCGAGGGGGACACGGTCGCCTGGACAATGCTGGAAGGGCTGACCACCGAGGTCGGCCAAAGGCTGGCTGGCACCGAGGCGGAAGCGCGCGCCCGCGCCTGGGCGGTCCGCGAACTGACTCGGCTCGGCTTTGCCAACGTCCATGTCGAGCCGTTCGACATGCCGGTCTGGGTCCGCGGCGAGGAGCATGCCGAGATCCTATCGCCCTTCCCGCAGTCGCTGGTCGTCACCGCGCTCGGCAATAGCGGCGCCAGCCCGGCGAGCGGCGTCGAGGCGGAAGTGGTCGCCTTCGAGACCGTCGCCGCGCTGGAAGCCGCCCCCGAATCCGCCGTGCGCGGCAAGATCGTCTTCATCGACCACCATATGGCGCCGACCCAGGACGGATCGGGCTATGGCCAATTCGGCGCGCCGCGGCGGACCGGGCCGTCCCTTGCCTCACGCAAGGGCGCCGTCGGCGTCGTCGTCCGCTCGATCGGCACAGATCATCACCGCAACCCCCATACCGGCGTCCAGAGCTGGGCAGCGGGAGTCCAGCCGATTCCCGCCGGCGCGCTCAGCGTTCCCGACGCCGAGCAGCTGCAGCGCATCCTGAGCCGCGGCCAGCCGGTGCGAATGCGCCTGACCCTGACCCCGCGCAACATCGGCACCCGCCAGTCCGGCAACGTCGTCGCCGAGGTGCCCGGCAGCGATCCCGCGGCGGGCGTGATCGTGATCGGCGGCCATCTCGACAGCTGGGATCTCGGCACCGGCGCGATCGACAATGCGGCCGGCGTGGCGATCACCACCGCGGCGGCGCACCGGATCATGCAGGCGGGCCAGCCGCGGCGGACAATTCGGGTCGTCCTGTTCGGCGCAGAAGAGCCCGGCGTGTTCGGCGGCCAAGCCTATTTCGACCGCCACCATCAGGGCGACAATGTCGTGCTGGTCGGCGAATCCGATTTCGGCGCCGATCGGGTGTGGCGGGTCAACATCACGCTGGCCCCGGCCAACGCCGCGGTCGGCGACCGCGTCGCCGCCCTGCTCGCGCCGCTCGGCATCGTTCGCGGCACCGGCGCCGCCAATGCCGGCGCCGATCTCGGCCCTTGGTCGCGGACCGGGGTGGCGGCGATCGACCTCAACCAGGACGGTACCCGCTATTTCGACTATCACCACACGCCCGACGACACGCTCGACAAGGTCGATCCGGTGCAGCTGCGGCAGAATGTCGCCGCCTGGACCGCGACGATCGCGGCGGCGGCCGATGCCCCCGAGGCGATCGAACGCGCCGGCCCACCACGCGCGGCGCGGTAAAAAGGAGCGCGGCTGCTCAGGGTGAACGGGTAAGGGAGAGCCCGTCTTGACCTTTCGGCGTCCGCGCTCGACAACCTGAAACGCCGGGGGGCAAAAGTGGGGAGGCCCCCTGTCGTGAAACGCGGACGTCCATCGTTCTTTCTGCTCCAGGCGGGCGCTGCGTCCCATCGGGGACGAGGCTGAGCCGTTGAAGCGACCGACCCCATTCCTCCTCGCGCTAACGCTGTTCGGCGCGCCTTTGCCGGCGCAGCCACCTGAGGACGTCGTCAAGGCGGACTTCCTTCCCAAATTCGCACGCTACGTGACCTGGCCCGAGGCGGCGCAGCCGGCGGCGGGACAGCCGTTCCAGCTGTGCATGATCGGCCGCGACCCGTTCGGGCCGCCGCTCGACCGAGCCGCGGCGGGCGAGGCGATCGACGGCCACGGCGTCGCCGTGCGGCGGATGGAATCGGCCGCCGGGGCGCAGGGGTGCCACATGGCCTTCGTCCAAGGCGCTGACCCGGCCGAGACGGGCCGCCTGCTCAACGCGGTCCGGACCATGCCGGTTCTCACCGTCACCGACGGCAGCGGTCCGCAGCGCGGCATGATCCATTTCACCATGGTCGGCGGGCGGGTGCGTTTCTTCATTGACCAGGCATCGGCCCTTCAGCGCGGACTGACGATCAGTTCGCGCCTGCTCGCCCTTGCCGCCGGTGTCCGGCAAAGGCGCTGATGCGCAAGCTCGTGGGCCTTCCCGTCCGCTGGGCCAGGGCGCCCGCCGCCATCGTGGTGACGGTCGTCCTGCTGCTGCTCGCCGGCATCGGCATCATCGTGCAGAGCGAGGCCGCCTATCGCGAGGTCAAGGCGCAGGAGACGCGCGGCCAGGCCGAGATCCTCGCCGCCAGCGTCGCCGCCGCGCTCGACTTCGGCGATGCCGGCGCCGCCGGCGAGGCGATAGAGGCGATCCGGCTTAGCGGCCAGATGCGCAGCGCCGCGGTCTACGACGCCAATGGCGTGCGCTTCGCCGGCTATGGCCGCGACGGCCCGGCGCCCCCCCGCCTCGCTGCCGACCGGGCAACCGGCGCGGACGGCGCGGTGACGGCTGAAGTGCCGGTGACCATCCGCGGCGAACGGATCGGAACGGTGGCGCTGACCTCGGACCCCGAGCCGCTGGCGCGCCGCCTCACCCGCTACGTGATCGTCGGCCTGCTCATCCTGCTCGCCGCCCTGGTCGTCGGCATATTGGGCCTGGCCCAGGGCGCGCTGCGCCGGGTCAACCTCAAGCTCAAGGAGCGGGCGAGCGCGCTGGCTGCGGCCAATGCCGAGCTGAAGGTCCAGATCGCGGAGCGCGGCAAGGCCGAGGAGCAGTTGCGCCAGGCCAGCAAGATGCAGGCGCTGGGCCAGCTCACCGGCGGCATCGCCCACGATTTCAACAATCTGCTGACCGTGATCCAGGGATCGGCCGACATGCTCCGCCGTCCCGATTTGTCCGAAGCGAGGCGGGTGCGCTTCGCCGAGGCGGCGGTCCAGGCCTCGGCGCGGGCGGCGGCGCTGACCGGGCAATTGCTCGCCTTCGCCCGCCGTCAGCCGCTCAAACCCGAGGTGATCGACGTCAACGCGTTGATCCGGGGCATGACCGACCTGCTCGACCGGTCGCTGGGCGAGCGCGTGCAGGTCGAGACCGAGCTTGTCGACGGCGCCTGCCGCGTCGCCGCGGACCGCCCGCAGCTCGAATCCGCATTGCTCAACGTCGCCGTCAACGGCCGCGACGCCATGCCCGAGGGCGGCCGGCTGACCATCGCAACCTATTTCGCCGACGACGAGGTCGGCGGCAGGATGATCGCCATCTCGGTCGCCGACAGCGGCTCCGGCATGGACGAGGACACGCTCGCCCGGGCATTCGAGCCCTTCTTCACCACCAAGCAGACCGGCAAGGGCACCGGTCTCGGCCTCAGTCAGGTCTACGGCTTCGCCACCCAGTCGGGCGGCGACGTCCGGATCGAAAGTAGCCCCGGCGCCGGCACCAGCGTCACCCTCCTCCTCCCCTGCTCGAGCGGCGAGGAAGAAGGAGCAGTGGAGGAGGAAGCCTCCGGCCCCACGCTCACGCGGACCGGGCGGATCCTGGTCGTCGAGGACAATGAGGAGGTCGGCGAGTTCGCCGAGCAATTGCTCCGCGAGCTCGGCCACGACGTGGTCCGCGCCGAGACGGGCGAGGAAGCGCTCCTCGCCCTGGCCGACGGCGCGCCCTGCGACGCCGTTTTCACCGACGTCGTCATGCCCGGCATGAGCGGCCTCGACCTGGCGGCGCGGCTCGCCGAGGTCCGGCCCGGCCTGCCGGTGATCCTCACCACCGGCTATAGCGACGAAATCGCCACCTCCGGCGCCGGCGGCCGGCCGGTGATCCTCAAGCCCTACCGTCCCGAGACGCTGGCCGCGGCGATCGAAACGGCGCTCGGGGCGGTGGAGAGCTAGACGACCTGGCGGCTGACCGGCGGCAGGGTCGCGCAGGCGGGGCTTCCGTCCTTGCCGGTGCCGTTGACCGTGATTTCGATTCGGCCTTTTCCCACGGCCGCCCGATCCAGCAGCGCCGGGTCGAGGTCGTGGATGTCGATCTTCATCCGGCGCGACCAAAGCGAGGCGCCGTCACCGGCCATCCGGCCGACGCGGATGTAGACGAAGCGCCGTTCCGGGCCCTCCCGCCGCACCTGGTCGCCGAAGAATTTGGGCCCGGGCGCGACGCGAACCGAAAAATCGAAGGCCAGGGCCTCGCCCGCCGTCGAGCGTTTCGGATCGAACGGCCGGTCATCGCCGGACTGGAGGCTGTGCAGCACGCCGGGAATCGGCTGGTCGATGACGATCCGCATCGGGATCTCGACCTGGTCGGCGCGGGCCATGACGCGGATCAGGCGACCGCCAACAACTGTGGCGGGAAGGACTGGGCCTGGACGCAGGTATTGAGGGCCTCGCCGTCCAGCCAGCCGTCTAGATCGCGGGGCTGAAGGATCACCGGCATCGAGGGGAGCACCTGCCCCTTCCCTGAGGAACCTTGTTAACGGTGCGCCGGACCCCGTCCACAGCTCGGCGCGTCGGAATTGCCGCCGGAATCGGCGTCGCTGACGCCGGTGCCCCGGCCCCTCCCCACGCCATCCGAATTCGGACCGGAATCGCTGTCGGTGCAGACCGAGCGGGCCCGGCCTCGGCCCCGGTTGGGCGGATCGGAATTGGGGGCGCTGTCGGCGTCGGTGACCGCGCGGTTGGGCGGATCGGAATTGGGGCCGGTATCCCGGTCGGTCACCTGTACCGCCTCGCCCTTGCCGCTGAGCAGGACCAGCGCGCCGCCGCCGGCGACGGCGCCGCCCGCGACACGGGCAAGAAACGAACGGCGGCTCAACGGACGGACTGGTTTCATGAAGCGACCCTTTCCCAAAGACCGCGACCTTGTAACAGGCCGTGACGGCCTGACAATGATCGAAATCAGGGGTTTGGACGGCGCGGCCGACAATGGTCGCGAACCGCCTGGACGAGCGGGAAATCGCCCGCCTCGCGCGCGATTCGCTCGCCGCCTTCGCAATCGCCGCTGCGGACCATTTCGCCGACCCGCTCGCCGAGCGTCGCGCCCTGCTCCGGACGCCGGGCGACTGCACGGGTCGCGGCCGCGGGCACCGAAGTCGTCGCTTCGGCCTCGGCTTCGACCTGGCGGCGCCGGGCGGCGGCCGCCTCCGCCTCGGCGGAGTCGCGGGTTACGCCGGTCCACGGCGTCCACAGCTGGGAGAAGGGCGAAGGTGAGGTGGGCGCGGAAGCGGGAGGCACGGCCTGGCCCTGCGCCAAAGCGGGCGCGGCGGCGGCTAAAGCCGCCCAGGGCAAGATCAGGCTTCTCAATGTCTTCGGCATGGCGGTTCGACTAAAGTCTGTCTCCTGAACGCTCCAGGAACGGGTTGGTAGCGGAGGAGGGACTTGAACCCCCGACACGCGGATTATGATTCCGCTGCTCTAACCAGCTGAGCTACTCCGCCCCACCGGGGCTCGCCTGCCTGTCGCAGGCGGCGCGAGGCGGCGCTATAGGAACCGCCGCGCACCCGGTCAACTGGAGCGCGGGCGGATCACTTTCAAGTCCGGAACCGCCGGGTCGCCCTGTCGTTTCGGAATTGACCTGCAGGAGAAGTGGCATGGAATTGCTGACCCCGCTCGAAACCCTGTGCCGGCTGATCCTGCGCGCCAAGGAGCTGGAGGCCCAGATTCCCGCCGAGGATCCGGACGAGGACCCTGACAATGTCGACGATTTCGACGACGAGGGCGGTGAAGCGCTGTCGGTGCTCGAGGACGAGCTCAACGACGGGGTCGAGGAGGAAGTCCAGGCGCTGCTCGACGATCTCGCCGAGGACCAGCTCGCCGAAGTGGTGGCTCTGGCCTGGGTCGGCCGCGGGACATACGATTCGAGCGAATGGGACGACGCCTTCGCCGAGGCGGGCGACCTCGAACCGTCGGAACGGATCGACGAGCTGATGGACATGCCCCTGCTCGCCGGCCACCTCGAAGCCGGCCTCGCCGCCTTCGACTATAGCTGCGACGGACTAGGACAGGTGGATTGACGGTCCCCCTCCCGGTCCAGGGTGGGGCGTTATTTTCGAAACGGGTGGGACTTCAGCCGCTCCCAGGGGCCGTCCAGATATCGCCATGACGCCAGGGCCCGGATCGCCAGCGGGCGGGGCTCGAAAGTAGACCGGAGGCGCTGCTGGAGAACCCGAGCCTCGCGCGGCGCAACCTTGTTCTGGATGGTGATGTGGGGCCGCCAGGGCGCCTGGTCCTGGGGGATGAGCAGGCCGTGGAACGCGTCGGCGAGATCTTCGCGCAGGGCGGCGAGCTCTTCGCTGTCGACCCGGAGCGCCGTCCCCTCCCCCAGGTCGACGATGCCGGCGACCGTGGCGCGGGGCGGCCGCGCGGCGGTGGCCGCGGCGAGCCGCGCCGATATTTCGGCTTCGGCGCCCGGCGGGAGATGACGGAACAGGGTCAGATGCGCTGGAACCCGGTTGCGCTCGGCCGGATAATGGGTCCGGCGCATTTCCTGGATCCAGCCGTCGTCGCCCGGCCCGAACAAGGCGGTGACGATGATCGGGCCGGTCAAATCTCGACCTGGCTGCCCAGCTCGACGACTCGGTTGGGCGGCAGGTTGAAGAATTCCATCGCGCTTTCCGCGTTGCGCAGCATCCAGGCGAACAGCTTCTCGCGCCAGATCATCATGCCCGGCTTGGGCGAGGCGATCAGGGTCTGGCGGGCGAGGAAGAAGCTGGTGTCCATCATCTTGAACTGGGGACCGCAGGCGTCGACGCGCGCCAGCGCCGCCGGCACGTTGGTTTCCTGCATGAAGCCGTAGCGTATGATCAGCCGGTAGAAGCCCTGGCCGAGCTCGTCGAGGTGGAAGGTCTTCTCCTCGTCGACATAGGGCACGTCCTCAATCCGCACGGTGAGCAGCAGCACTCGCTCGTGCAACACCTTGTTGTGCTTCAGATTGTGGAGCAGCGCGTGGGGAATGCCGTCCGACGCGGTGGTCATGAACACGGCGGTGCCCGGAACGCGGGTGGCGCTGCTGGCGGCGGACTTGATGAAGATGGAGGCCGGCATCGCCGCTTCGTTCATCCGCTTGATCATCAGCGACCGGCCCCGCGCCCAGGTGGTGAGCAGGGTGAAGGCGAAGAGGCCGATCAGCAGCGGGAACCAGCCGCCGTCCGGCACCTTGGTGAGGTTGGCGGCGAAATAGGCGATGTCGACCGCGAAGAAGACCGCCAGGATCGGCACCGCGTAGATCGGCTTCCACTTCCACAGCACAAACAGGACGACGGTGAGCAGGCAGGTGTCGATGAACATCGCGCCGGTGACGGCGATCCCGTATGCGGCAGCCAGGTTGCTGGAATTGCGGAACAGGAGGACGAGGACGAACACCATGATCATCAGCGCCCAGTTGACCACCGGGATGTAGATCTGGCCGACCGCGGCTTCGCTGGTGTGGCGGATTCGGAGGCGGGGAATGAAGCCGAGATGCATGGCCTGCTGGGTCACCGAGAAGGCGCCGGAGATCACCGCCTGGCTGGCGATGACGGTGGCGAAGGTGGCGAGGATGACGAGAGGCAGGCGCATCGATTCGGGCGCTAGGAAGAAGAAGGGGTTGGCGAGCGTGGCGCGGACCTCGGAGAAATGCTCCAGTTCGAGGATCATCGCGCCCTGCCCCATATAGTTGAGCATCAGGGCCGGCATGACGAAGAAGAGCCAGGAAATGCCGATCGGCTTGCGGCCGAAATGGCCCATGTCGGCATAGAGCGCCTCGGCGCCGGTGACGGCGAGGACAACCGAACCCATGGCGAGGAAAGCGCGGACTCCGTCCGCCATGAAGAAGTGCACCGCATTCATCGGATTGATCGTCTCGACGATGATCCACGGATTGCCTGCGATGTGCATCACACCGAGCACCGAGATGGTGAGGAAATAGATGATCATGATCGGGCCGAACATGGCGCCGACCCGCGCCGTCCCCGTCGCCTGGATGGCGAACAGGCCGGCCAGGATGGCAATGGCGGTCGGCACCACATAGGGCGCGAAGCCGGCCTGGACCGTGGTCAGGCCCTCGACCGCCGACAGGACCGAGATCGCCGGCGTGATCATCGAATCGCCGTAGAAGAGGGCGCAGGCGAAGACGCCGAGGAGGACGATCCCCGCCGTCCACTTGCGCTTACCGCTTTCCGACTTGCGGTTGATCAGGGCGAGCAGGGCCAGGCTGCCGCCCTCGCCCTTGTTGTCGGCGCGCATGATGACCGAGACGTATTTCAGGCTCACCACGATCATCATCGACCAGAAGATCAGGCTGAGCACGCCCAGGATCTCGACGTCGACGCCGCCGAGCTGGTGATGACCGGTGAAGGTCTCGCGAAAGGCGTAGATCGGGCTGGTGCCGATGTCGCCGAAGACGATTCCGACGGCGCCGACGGCGAGCTTGACGATGCCGCCATGATCAGGGTGCCCCGCCGGTCGCTCGGCGGGCTGCTCGGGGGCGGCTTTATCGCTCATCGATCAGGAACGGAACGTCCCACTTCCTCTCTGGTGCCCGGGCCTCCCGAAGCGGCGCGGGCCTTAGCACCGGCCCGAAACGTTCGCAACGGCGACAAACCATTATCGTCCCGTTATAGACCCGGCCGTTTCGCAATCACAGGAGACGAAAATGCGCGTCGGCGTGCCCAAGGAAATCAAGGTACACGAATATCGGGTCGGGCTGACGCCGGCCTCGGTCGCCGAACTGGTCCATGCCGGCCATCAGGTCGTGGTCGAGACCAATGCCGGCATGGGGATCGATTTTTCGGACCAGGACTATGTCGACGCCGGCGCGACCATCGCCGCCGACGCGGCCGCGGTCTTCGCCCAGTCCGACATGATCGTGAAGGTGAAGGAACCGCAGGCGAGCGAAATCGCCCTGCTCGAGCCGCGCCACCTGCTCTTCACCTACCTCCATCTCGCTCCCGATCCCGACCAGACGAAGGGGCTGATGGACTCCGGCGCGACCTGCATTGCCTATGAGACGGTCACCGCTCGCGACGGCTCGCTGCCGCTCTTGAAGCCGATGTCGGAAGTGGCGGGGCGGATGTCGGTCCAGGTCGGCGCCCATTATCTGGAGAAGGAACAGGGCGGCCGCGGCGTCCTCCTCGGCGGCGTGCCGGGCGTGCCGCCGGCGCGGGTGATGATCCTGGGCGGAGGCATCGCCGGGGTGAACGCGGCACAGATGGCGGTGGGCATGCGCGCCGACGTCACCATCTACGACATCTCCAACGCCCGCCTGGCCGAGCTCGACATGTTTTTCGGCAGCCAGATCAAGACCGCCTACGCCTCCAAGGCGACGATCGCCCACGCCATCAAGAAGGCGGAAGTGGTGATCGGCGCGGTGCTGATCCCCGGCGCGGCGGCGCCCAAGCTGGTCACCCGCGAGATGCTGAAGACGATGAAGCGGGGTTCGGTGCTGGTCGATATCTCGATCGACCAGGGCGGGTGTTTCGAGACCTCCAAGGCGACCACCCACAGCGACCCGGTCTATGTGGTCGATGGCGTCATCCATTATTGCGTGGCCAACATGCCGGGCGCGGTGGCGCGGACCTCGGCCTTCGCGCTCAACAATGCGACGCTACCATTCGTTCTCAAGCTCGCCAACCAAGGCGCTGAAGCAGCGATGAAAGCGGATCCGCATCTCGCCGCCGGGCTCAACGTCTCGGGCGGGAAGATCCGGCACCAGGCGGTGGCCGAGGCGCTCGGGCTGCCGTTCGAAGCGGCCTAACGCTCTCGCCCACAATTCCGACATCGCGAGGCCCGAAAGGCCGTTGCGATCCAGTGCAGCACTGGATTGCCACGCCCCCTTCGGGGGCTCGCAATGACAGTTGGGTCGGGCGTTAGCGAGTAGCCCGCGGGGTCGGTGTAGCCGATGTCGGCCCGGCCGGCGCCACCGCACCGGGGGCGGGCGCCGAAGGTATCTGGCCGGTCGCCCTCGCCCGCTGGAGCGCGGCGAGGCGTTCCTCGATGGGACGGCGATATTCGGCGTCGGCTGGGGCCTGAGCGAGCAATTGGCGCCAGATCGCCTCGGCCTGGTCGTATTGGCCCCCTTGGGCCAGCGCCAGGCCGTAGAAGAAGCGCGGGCCGGGATGGTCAGGCGCGATGCGGGCGGCGCGGCCGAAGGCCTGCTCGGCCGCCGGGCTCATCATGCCGCCGCCGTGGATGACCAGGGCATTGCCGTAGCCGACCCAGAGGTTGGCATTTTCGGGATGGAGCTCGACCGCCCGCTGCAGCACTTCGGCGGCGCCCTGGGTGTCGCCGCGGCGCTGGTAACCGTCGGCGATGGTCAGCCAGGACGACGCCTGGTCGAACCGACCCATCATGTCGCCGCGAAGATTGGCATAGTCGCTGTCCGGCAGCGTCTGGCGCTCCGGCGGCGCCTTGGGGCGTCCGGCGAATCCCGGATGGCCCTGCCAGGCATAGCCGGCGAGCGCGAGCAGCAGGCCGGCGGCGAGGAACTGGAGGGCGGACCAATCGCCAACGACCTGCTTGCGGACGAATGGGTAGAGGCCCGCGCCGACCGCAAGCGCGAAGAAGGCCATCAACAGCCAGCCCATCATCCCCTCCCCCGGCGCCGGAAGCGGCCGCGCGCCAGAAACAGACCGGCAAGAAGGAGCAGAAGCGGCGCCGCCCACAGCAGCCAGGTGGCGGGCTCGAAGGGCGGCGAATAGGTCACCCAGGCCCCGTAGCGCGAGATGAGCCAGGCGCGGATCGCCTCGGGCGATTCGCCGGCGGCGATCCGCGCGCGGATCAGCGAACGCATGTCGCCGGCCATCTCGGCGTCGCTGTCGGCAATCGACTGGCCCTGGCAGACCAGGCAGCGGATCGTCTCCATCAGTGCCTGCGCCTGGCGCTCCTTCGCCGGGTCGGGAAGCTGAACGTTGGCATAGGGCGCAGGCGGCAGCAACGAATCGGCCAGGGCCGGCGACGATGCCAGCAGCGCGAGGGCGATCAAGGCGCGCCTCATCGCGCGGCCTCGTAAGCGGAGATGATGGTGGGGACGTCGCTCTCAGTGATCGCGCCGATATGCTGGTGGCGGATGATTCCGCGGCCGTCGACGATGAAGGTTTCGGGGACGCCGGCCGAGCCGATGTCCATCTGCACCCGCCGGTCGAGATCGGCGCCGATGGCGCGAAACGGATCGCCATAGGTGGCGAGGAAGGCGGCGAGGTCCTCGGGCCGGTCGCGGACGGCAATGGCGTCGATCGGCACGCCGCGCCGCGCGAGCTCGGCCAGCTGCGCGGCCTCGGCCCGGCAGGGAATGCACCAGCTTGCGAAGACGTTGACCAGGTGCGGCCGGCCTTGGCGGAGCGCGGCGCTCGACAGGCCGGGCCGCCCGGCCACGGCCGGCGCGAGGTCGAAATCCGGCACCGGCTGGCCGACCATCGCCGATTTGACCGCTTTCTCGGTCGAATCGGTCGGGCCGAAGAAGAGCGCGGTGGCGAAAAGGGCGAGGATCACCGCCACCACCGCCAACGGCACCCAGAGAATCGGACGCTTCATGCCGCCGCCTCCGCCAGCGCTTCCAGTTCTTCGGGCCGCCCGCGCCGCTCGCGGCGGACCCGGCCGATCAGCGCCAGCAGGCCGCCCAAGGCGATCAGCGCGCCGCCGAGCCAGATCAGGGTCACGAACGGCTTCCACCACAAGCGAAGCTGGGTGCGGCCCTGCTCGTCCTGGTTTCCGATGGCGATGTAGAGCTGGCCGTCCCACAGCGTCCGGATCGCCGATTCGCTGGTCGGCGTCGGCGGCGAGCTGAACAGGCGCGCCTGCGGCCGCATGGCGAAGGGCGAGCCAGTGCCGCGGCGCGCGGTCAGCCGCGCCTCGATCGCGGTCCAATTGGGACCGACGACCGGCTCGAGGCCGTCGAAGTGGACGTCGAAGGCGCCGACCCGGACGGTCTGGCCGGGCCGGGCCGCGACCAGGGTCTCCTGGATGAAGGCACTTTCCGAGGCCATGCCGGCGAGGCTGACGGCGATGCCGAGATGGGCGATGACCATGCCCCAGATGAAGAAGGGCGTGCGCCGCAAATTGCGCCGCCACAGGGGCGCGACGCTGGCGGCGGCGATGCCCGGCGCGAGCGCGAGGCCGAACAAGGGCAGCCAGCCTATGCCGGGCGCCAACAGGACGACGAGGAGAAGCGAGGCGGCGCTGATCAGCGCCGGGATCGAGATGCGGCCGGCAAGCGCTTTCGCTTCGTCGCGGCGCCAGCGCAGCATCGGGCCGATCACCATCACCGCGACCAGGATCAGGGCGACGGGGCCGGCGACGGCGTTGAAATAAGGCGGCCCGACCGAAATCTCCCGCCCGAAGGCCTGGGTGACCAGCGGATAGAGGGTGCCGATGAAGACCAGGCCGAGGATGACCGAGAGCAAAAGGTTGTTGATCACCAGGGCCGCCTCGCGGCTGACGATCTCGAAGGTCGATCCCTCCTTCACCGTCTTCACCCTGAGGGCGAACAGGACCAAGGCGCCGCCGATATAGAGGGTGAGCAGCCCAAGGATGAAGGAGCCGCGCAGCGGATCGACGGCGAAGGCGTGGACGCTGGTGAGGATGCCCGAGCGGACTAGGAAGGTGCCGATCATCGACATCGAGAAGGCGACCACCGCCAGCATGATCGTCCACGCCCGGAGTCCCGCCCGCGTGGCGAGGACGGTGACGCTGTGGAGCAAGGCCGTCGCCGCCAGCCAGGGCATGAGCGAGGCGTTCTCGACCGGGTCCCAGAACCACCAGCCGCCCCAGCCGAGCTCGTAATAGGCCCAATAGGATCCGGCGGTGATGCCGAGGGTGAGGAAGATCCAGGCGGCGAGCACCCAGGGCCGCATCGCCCGGGCGAAGGCCGGGCCGACGTCGCGGGTGATCAGGGCGCCGACCGCGAAGGAGAAAGCGATCGAGATACCGACATAGCCGAAATAGAGGGTCGGCGGATGGAAGGCGAGGCCGGGATCCTGGAGCAAGGGGTTGAGGCCGTTGCCCTCGACCGGCACCGGGCTCAGGCGGGTGAACGGGTTGGAGGCGAAAAGGAGGAAGGCGTAGAAGCCGAGCCCTATCGCCGCCTGTGCTGCCAGGGTGGCGATCAACGTGTCCTGCCGCAGCCGCCGCTCGAACAAGGCGACGCCGCCGCCGGCGACGGCGAGCACCGTTACCCAGAGCAGCATCGAGCCCTCGTGATTGCCCCAGGCACCGGCGAATTTGTACAGCCAGGGCTTGAGCGAATGGCTGTTGGCCGCGACCAGCTTGACCGACAGATCCGTCCTCAGGAACAGCCAGATCAGGGCGAGGAAGGCCAGGCCCACGACCAGCCCCTGCACGACGGCCAGGGGACGGACGACCGCGCGCAGCTGCTCGCCGCCCGGTCGGAGCGCGCCCCAGCCCGCGGCAAGCTGAAGCAGCGACAGCGACGCCGCCAGCCAGAGCAAGGCAAGGCCCCCCTCGGCGATCATTTCAGCGTGTCCGTTTCATGGAGGCCCCGCCGGGTGAGCTCGGGCGGCATGTAATTCTCGTCATGCTTGGCGAGGATCTCGCTGGCGACGAAATTGCCGCCCGGCTGGAAGCGCCCCTCGGCGATGACGCCGCTATTCTCGCGGAACAGCTCCGGCGTGATGCCGCGATAGCGGACGTTGATGATGGAGGGCGTCTCGTCGCGGACGACGAAATCGATGGTCACGCCGTCGGCATGGCGGCGGATCGAGCCCTGTTTGACCATGCCGCCAATCCTGACCGCGCGGTCGAGCGGGAGGCCCTGGCGTGCGACGTCGCCCGGCGCGTAGAAAAAGGCCGCCTGGCTGCGCATCGCCGACATGCCGAGCAGAATTGCCCCCAGCACCGCGGCGATGGCGAGAAGGAGCAGGACGAGGCGCTGGTTCTTGCGCTTCACGGCCGGTCCTCTGAGCGCCTGAGGGCGTCGGCCGCCGCTTCGGCGCGGCGCATGGCGACCAGGCTCCACAGGGTCACCGCCACAGTCCCGGCGATGGTCACCGCATAGGCGCC
This sequence comes from Allosphingosinicella sp., assembly GCA_036525215.1. GTDB lineage: Bacteria > Pseudomonadota > Alphaproteobacteria > Sphingomonadales > Sphingomonadaceae > Allosphingosinicella. The sequence continues at coordinate 52,471 of DATDAU010000002.1, read as the reverse complement.
AATGATGAAGGGCCAGGCGTTCATTCGGCGGCCATCCGCCGCATCCGCGCTTCGACCTTGTTGCGGGCAAGCTCGGCTCGCATCCGCATCAGCACCACCGCGCCGAACAGGAGGCTGAAGCCGAGCGCCGAAACCATCAGCGGCCACAGCATCGACGGCGCGATGGTCGAGGTCCGGCGCACGAAGCTGATGCTTTCGCCCTGATGGAGTGTGTTCCACCAGATCACCGAATAATGGATGATCGGCAGGTTGATGGCTCCGACAAGGCCGAAGATCGCCGTGAGCCGCCCCTCCCCGCCCTTGTCCTTCTCGGCGTCGGCGAGCGCGATATAGCCAATATAGAGGAAGAGGAGGACGAGCATCGAGGTCATCCGCCCGTCCCATTCCCAATAAGTGCCCCAAGTCGGCCGGCCCCACAGCGAGCCGGTGGCGAGGCACAGGGCCGCGAACAGGGCACCGGGAATGGCGACGGCGCGCGCCGCCACCACCGCCAGGGGATGGCGCCAGACCAATTGCATCAGGCTGGCGAAGGCAATGCCGCTCCAGCCCGCCATGGCCAGCCAGGCGGCGGGCACGTGGACGTAGAGGATGCGCACGCTTTCTCCCTGCAATCGCTCGGGCGGCGACCAGAACAGGCCGACGGCGAGCGCGACAGCGACCATCGCCGCCCCCGCCCAGCCGAGCCAGGCCGTGAGGGGTCGCGCGATTTTGAGGAAACGGGCCGGATTCGCGTAGACGTGCATGTTCGTGGAAGGCTGTGTAGCCGAGGCTTGGGCGGCGCGAAAGCTTGTGCTTTCGACGGCGAACCCGCATCGCGTCGGCGATGTCCGCCGCGCCGCTCCAACAGAATCGCCTGCTGGGCATCGGCCTCAGGATCGCGGCGGTCGCCTGCTTCGGGATCATGGCCGCAGCGCTGAAGCTCGCCAGCGACGCAGGGGTGAACGTTCCGGAGCTGGTCTTCTACCGCTCCCTCTTCGGCCTGCCGCCCTTGATGATCTGGATCGCCTGGAACCGGGATTTCGGCGCCTGGCGCACCAGCCGGCCTTTAGCCCATCTCGTTCGGGCGGCGATGGGCCTGATCGCGATGGCGCTCAATTTCACCGCGCTGGCGCTTCTGCCTCTGGCGGAAGCCGTCACGATCAGCTTCGTCGCGCCGCTCTTCTCGGTCATGCTTTCCGCGTTGATCCTCGCCGAACCGGTCGGCCGCCATCGCTGGAGCGCCGTGGCGGTCGGATTCCTCGGTGTGCTGATCGTGATGCAACCGGGCGGCACGCACCTGCCGGCGACCGGCCTCGCCATCGCCCTGGCCGCGGCGATGGCGGTGGCGGCGGTGACGATCACGCTCCGCCAGATCGGCCGCACCGAGAAGGCACCGACGATCGTGCTCTGGTTCACCTGCTGGTCCGTGATCGCCGCCGGCCTGTTCATGCCGGCCTTCGCGCAGCACCACCACGGGGCAGTCTGGGCGATCCTGGTCGCGATGGGTCTGTTCGGCGGGCTCGGCCAGCTGTTCATGACCTCGGCGCTGCGCTTCGCGCCGGTCTCGGCGGTGGTGCCCTTCGATTACACCCAGTTGCTTTGGGCAGTGCTGTTCGGCTGGCTGTTGTGGGGCTCGCAGCCGCACGCCACGACCTGGATCGGCGCCGGCGTTATCATCGTCAGTGGGCTCTACACCCTCTATCGCGAGCGCGTGCTGGGGCGCGAACGGCCGCCGGCCGAGCCGCTTTAGTCCTGCAGTAAGGCCCGGTCAGGCCGCGCGGGAAACCCCGTCCTCGCCGTCGGATGCGCTTTTGGGAGAGCCACCGGACGGGGTTTGCCGCAGCAGCCCCTTGGAGTGGAGCAGCCGGTGGGTTTCGTCTCCGGCAAGCGGCCGTCCGTAGATCCAGCCCTGGGCCTTGTCGCAGCCAAGGTCCCGCAAGGTCACCGCCGCTTCCGCATCCTCGACGCCCTCGGCCGTCACCGGAACGCCCAGGCCGCCGGCCATGCTCACCACCGCGGTTACGATGGCGAGGCTGCCGGGATCCTTGCTCATCGCCTGGACGAAGCTGCGGTCGACCTTGATCCGGTCGAAAGGGAGTGCGCGCAGATGGGCGAGCGACGAATAGCCGGTGCCGAAATCGTCGAGCGCGAGACGGACGCCCTGATTCTTCAGGCTTTCGACGATCGACCGCGCGACCGCCAGATTCTCGAACAGCGAGCTTTCGGTGATCTCAACCTCCAGCCGTTCGGCCGGGAAGTTCACCTCGCTCAGCACCTTGAGGATGCGATGCGCGAGCCATGGATCCTTGAGCTGTCCCGGCGAGACATTGACCGAGAGGATGAGGCGCGGATCCCAGTCGCACGCTTCCTCGAGCGCCTGGTGAAGGATCGATTCGAACAATTCCCCGATCAGACCCGCTTCCTCGGCGACCGGAATGAAGAGATCGGGGTTGGCGACGCCGCCGGCCGGATGATTCCAGCGGGCCAGGGCTTCCAGGCCGGCGATCTCACCGCTGACCAGATCGATCACCGGCTGATAATAAGGCTGGAATTCGCCCAGCGGGATCCCGCGCCTGATCCCGCTTTCCACCTCGTTGCGCGCCTTGAGCACGCTTTCCATGCTGCTGTCGAACCACAGTTCACGGCCGCCGCCGCTGGTCTTGGCGACCCGCATGGCGATGTTGGCGCGCCGCATCAGCCCTTCGATATCGCTGCATTCCGGACTCGAGCCCGACAGGCCGATCGAAACGCTGCTGTGGACATGGATTCCGCCGATTTCGAGCGGATCGCCCAGGCGTTCGACGATCCGGCCGGCGACGTCACTCACGCCGTCCGATCCGCCGTCGCCGAACGGAACCAGGGCGGCGAATTCGTCGGCGGCGATCCGGGCGCAAAGGGCGTCGGCCGGTATGGCCTTGCCGATCGCATCCGCGACCGAGCGCAGGACGGTGTCGCCGGCGATATGGCCGCATATGTCGTTGATGTTCTTGAACCGGTCGAGGTTGATGACCAGCACCGCCATCCGGTGGCCGACGCCATGAGCTTCCCGGATCGCGCGATTGCCCGTCTCGATGATCGAACGGAGCATGAGCAGGTTGGTGAGCTGGTCCCTGGAGGAGAGAACCTCGACCTTTTGCTCGGCTTCGGCGCGTTTCGCGCGTTCGGCGGCCGCGTCCTTGTAGCGCCGCCAGGAGAAGAGAACCAAAGCGACGTTGAGGATCAGCGCCGTGCTGGCGATCTGGTCCAGGCGCCCGTCACTTTCCAGCAATGCGTGGAACGCGGCCGGTACGACCCGGACGCCGACGCCGAAGAACATCAGGATCGCCACGGCGACGATCCCGGCCGCGAGGAAATCCTGTTGATCGGCCCTGGCCGCGAGCCGCCGCCAGAATTCCCTCTGAAGGATCGTGGATCTCACTTTTGGCCACCCCCGAACACGGACATGCGGAAATTACCGTATCGGATAATCCAAAGGGCTTAAGACTTCGTTTGCTTTGCAGAACTCATCGCCCCGTCCTCAAGATAAGGCAAAGAACGGTCGCGACATTTTTGTCGTTCGGGCGCAGGCTCGCAAACAAGGTTGCAAGCAGCAATTCATCTACAGGCGCACATTCGCCTCAGCCCCGGCCGATCAGCCTGCGCGCCATGGAGTCCGCGACCTCGGCGGGATTGAGACCGGAGGCGGCGCTTTCCTGCCAGATCGTCTCGAGCCGGCCGGGAATGGCCTCGATCCGCGCGCGGACCATGTTCTCGTCCCCGTCGCCGACATATTCGGTCGAAACGTTGATGATGCCGCCGGCGTTAATCACGTAATCGGGGGCATAAAGGATGCCGCGCGCCTGGACCCGGTCGCCGTCAGCGCGGGTTGCGAGCTGGTTGTTGGCGCCGCCGGCGACGATCGGCACGTTCAGCGCCGCGATCGACGCCTCGTCGAGGATCGCGCCAAGGGCGTTGGGGCTGAGCAGGTCAGCTTCCAGGGTCATGATGCGGTCGGGGGCGACGACCGCGCCGCCGACCTCGTCGGCGAGCCGCTGGGCCCGGCCTTGGTCGATATCGGCAACGCTGAGCCGCGCGCCTTCCGCCGCGGCGCGGCGGGCGAGGCCGCCGGCGACGCTGCCCGCGCCCTGGAGAGCGATGTGGAGGCCCTGGAGACTGTCCTTGCCGAGAGCGCGCTTCACCGCCGCCTTGACGCCCAGGAAGACGCCGTAGCTGGTGTGCGGTCCGGGATCGCCGCCGACCGCGCCTGCGGCCACGGGCAGGCCCGCGACATATTTGGTTTGCTTCGAGATCGCGACCATGTCGTCGACGCCGACGCCGACATCCTCGGCGGTGACGTACTGGCCGCACAGGCCGTTCACGGCGCGGCCGAAGGCGGCGAACATGTCGGGAGTCTTGGTGCGGGCCTGGTCGGCGAGAATCACCGCCTTGCCGCCGCCCAGCGGCAGGCCGGCCATGGCGTTCTTGTAGCTCATGCCGCGCGACAGGCGCAGCGCGTCGGCGATGGCGTCGCCGGGGCTGGGATAATGCCAGAAGCGGGTGCCGCCGGCGCCCGGACCGAGATGGGTCGAGTGGACCGAGATCACGGCCCTGAGTCCTGTCTTCCGGTCGGTGACGAAATGCACGAGCTCATGCTCGTCGAAATCGGGAAAGTCCCAAAGCGAGTCCATCGATCGGTCCTGTCTTGGCGGTATAGAAATGGGGCGACCGACGGGACTTGAACCCGCGACCCTCGGTACCACAAACCGATGCTCTAACCAGCTGAGCTACGGTCGCCACGCGTCTTGAGGATGCGGAGCGCACATAGTGGCGGGCCATGGCCAGCGTCAAGGACGGCGTGATCCTCCGTTAATCGACGGCACTTTCCAGCCAGCGGGCCACGGCCTCGTGCGTGATTCCAGCGATGGCGACGGTCTTGCGCCGGCCGGAATCGCCCGAGAGAATTGTGATCGACGAGCGCGGCACGCGGAGTTCGGCGGCGAGGAAGGCGATCAAGGCCTTGTTGGCGGCGCCATCGACCGGCGGCGCGGCAAGGCGGATGGCGATCCGTTTTCGGCCGTCGGCATCCTCGATTTGGCCGGCAAGCGCCGTTTTGCTTGCGCGCGGCGACACCTTGATGGCGAGCCGGACGTCCTTCCCGTCAGCGGCGATCGGCATCGGGGTCGAGCCAGGAAGCGGCCTCGGCCGGCGTCCTTTTGTCGGCGTCGCGGTCGACCATCAGATTGGCCTGGCGCATCCGCTCGACCGGAATCGCGCCGATCAGGGGCCGAAGGGCGCCGATCAGCCGCGCGTCCCGGGCATGGCGCGAGGTGACCAGGAGGAGCGCGTCGTAGCTCGGCAAAGCGCGGCGGGGATCGGCGAGGATGACGAGGTCGAGCGCCGCGATCCGCCCGTCGGACGAGAAAGCGGTAATGACGTCCGACGATCCGTCGGCCACCGCCCGGTACATGAAGGTGGGGCTGAACGAGCGCTGCGCGCCGAAGCTAAGGCCGTAGCGGCTCGAGACCGAGCGCCATTCGGGCCGGGTGAGAAATTCGAGGTCGGCGCCGAGGCCTAGACGCGGCGCCACCCTGCCGAGATCGTCGAGCGAGCGGACGCCCAGCGCCTGGGCGCGGTCGCGCCGCATCGCCAGCGCATAGGCATTCTCGAAGCCGAGCGCCCCCATCACCAGGACATGATCGCGGCGTTCGAGCTCGCGGGCCAGGACGGCGCGCATCTCTTCGGGCAGAGGAATGTCGGCGCGGCCCAATATGTTGGTCCACAAGGTGCCGCTGTAATCGACGTAGACATCGATATCGCCGGCGGCGAGCGCCTGGTAGGCGACGGTCGAGCCGAGATTGTCGCGCCGCTCGGTGCGGAAGCCTGCGGCGCGCAGGCGGCGCTCGATCGCGCTGGCGAGGATATATTGCTCCGAGAAATTCTTGGCACCGACGACGATCGTCCCGCCGCCCCCGGGCCGCCCCGAGAGGGGAAGGAAGGCAAGCGCCAGCGCCGCCGCGAGCGTGGTCAGGCCCAGCAGGATTCGCCGCCGCGAACGGCGCTTCAGGCCCGATTCGACCAGAGCGAGCAGGCCGTCGACGGCGAGCGCCAGCACGGCCGCCGCCGCGCAGCCGACCAGCACCCTCAGCCAGTTCTCGGTCTGGAGACCAGAGAAGATGAGGTTGCCGAGGCTGGGCTGCCCGACCGTGGTCGCCAGGGTCGCAGCGCCGATCGTCCAGACAGCGGCGGTACGGATCCCGGCGAGGATCACCGGGGCGCCGAGCGGCATCTCGACCATGAAGAGGCGCTGGCGGCGGGTCATACCGATGCCGTCGGCGGCCTCGATCGCGCCGGGATCGACCCCCTGGAGCGCGGCGATGCCGTTGCGAAGTATCGGAAGCAGCGCATAGAGGCTGAGCGCGATCAGGGCCGGCAGGAAACCCAGCGCCGGAATCGCGAGGCCGGTCGCCCGACCGAGGATCAGCAGCATCGGATAGAAGAGCGCGAGGAGCGCCAGAGCGGGGATGGTCTGCACCAGGCCGGCGAAGCCGAGCAGAGGCGTCCTGGCCCTGGCATTTCCAGCGGCCCAGATGGCGAGCGGCAGGCCGACGGCCACCCCGATTGCAACTGCGGCGCCGCTCAGCAGAAGGTGGGCGCGCACCAGATCGGGCAGCTCGGCCAGCGCCTCGGCGATCGCCGGGTTCATCGGGCCATCCCCAGGTCGGCGAGCCGCTCCGCCTGGCGGCGCGGCACGGCGATCATCGCCTGGACTTCCGGATCGTCGCAGCCTGCGGCGAGCGCGGCGGGCGTGGCGTCGGCGCGGATCCGGCCGCCGATCAGGACGACGATCCGGTCGGCGAGGAGCAGCGCCTCGGCGACGTCGTGGGTGACCATCAGGGTGGTGAGGCCGAGCCGGTCGTGGAGGTCGCGATAGGCGCGGCCGAGCGAATCGCGGGTGACAGGATCGAGCGCGCCGAACGGTTCGTCCATCAGCATCAGCCGGGGCTCGGCGGCGAGCGCGCGGGCGACTCCGACGCGCTGGGCCTGGCCGCCCGAAAGCTCTCGCGGCATGCGCACGGCGAAATCGGCGGGCAAGGCGACGAGATCGAGCAGCTCGGCGACCCGCTCCCCCTTCCCCGCCTCGTCCGCGCCTTCGAGCCTCGGCACGATCCAGACATTCTCGGCGACATCCATGTGCGGAAACAGGCCGATGCCCTGAAATACATAGCCGATGCCGCGGCGGAGCGCCGAAGCGGGCAGGTCGCGGACGTTGCGACCGTCGAGCCGTACTTCACCCGCGTCGGGTTCGACGAGACGGTTGATTGACTTGAGGAGGGTCGTCTTGCCCGACCCGGACGGCCCGACAAGGGCAACGAATTCCCCTTTCGCCACCGAGAGGCTGACTTGGTCGAGCGCGGCCTGGTCGCCATGACGCTTGATGAGGCCTTCAACGGCGAGGAAAGGCGGCTGATTCATCGGAAAGGCGTGGTGGGCGCGGCAAGGATTGAACTTGCGACCCCTGCGGTGTGAACACAGTGCTCTACCACTGAGCTACGCGCCCACGCCTTGATGCCGTCCGTGTGGCAGACCGGACGGAAGGCGGCCCATAACGGCCGCCAACTTCGCTGTCCAGCACCGCCAACCCCGCCCCGGCGCCGTTCGGCGGATGGTTCAGCCGTTGACCGAATCCTTGAGGCCCTTGCCGGCCTTGAACTTGGGCTGGGTCGATTCCTTGATCTGCATCGGTTCCCCGGTGCGGGGATTGCGGCCGGTCGAGGCCTTGCGCCGCGAGCAGGAAAAGGTGCCGAAGCCGACCAGGCGGACTTCGTCGCCCCGCTTCAGGGCATTGCTGATCGTATCGAAGACGGATTCCACGGCACGCGAAGCATCCCCCCTGCTCAGACCGGTCGCGTCGGCGACCTGTCCGATTAGCTCCTGCTTGTTCATTTGTCCCGAACCCCCGTTGACAGACTCGCGTCCTGGCCACTCACGAACCGCCGATTAAAGGTCAGGGGCGAACGGGAGTCAAAAGGAAAGAGACTTAATGCGCGACGGAACGCGCCGCCTTTTCGGGAGAAATGCGGGATTTTCTAACCCAGTTTGGTCGGAGCTGATCGGCCCTCCCCTGCAAAAGCAGGGGAGGCTTTTCTCTAATGCCGAACCGAGGCGCCGGCAGCGTCGTCGGGGGCGACGGCGAGCTCGGTCGGCGGCAGGGCGGCGAGCTCGTCGGCGTCGCTCCATTCGATCGGCACGACCGGCGTGGCCAAAGCCTCGACTAGAACCTCGTCGACATGGCTGACGACCTTGATCTCCAGCCCGTCCTTGATGACCTGGGGAATCTCGGCCAGATCCTTCTCGTTCTCCGCCGGGATCAAAACCCTGGTGATGCCGCCGCGCAAGGCCGCGAGAAGTTTCTCCTTGAGCCCGCCGATCGGCAGCACCCGGCCGCGCAAGGTCACCTCTCCGGTCATCGCCACGTCGCGGCGGACCGGAATGCCGGTCAGCGTCGAGATGATCGCTGTGACCATGCCGATGCCGGCTGACGGCCCGTCCTTGGGCACCGCGCCTTCGGGCAGGTGGACGTGGATGTCCTTGCGCGAGAAGACGCTGGGCTTGACCCCGTAGCTCGGCGAGCGCGCCTTGACGAACGAGAAGGCCGCCTGGATCGACTCCTGCATGACGTCGCCGAGCTTGCCGGTGGTCTTGATCTGGCCCTTGCCGGGCACGGTGACCGCCTCGATGGTCAGCAATTCGCCGCCCACCTCGGTCCAGGCCAGGCCGGTGACGGCGCCGATCTGATCCTCTTCCTCGCTCATGCCGTGGCGGAAGCGGCGGACGCCGACGAAGTCGCCGAGATTGTCGGCATTGACCTCGATCTGCTCGGCCTTGCCCTCGAGGATTCGGCGAAGCGTCTTTCGCGACAGCTTGGCGATCTCGCGCTCGAGCGTGCGGACCCCCGCCTCACGGGTGTAATGACGGATGAGGGCGCGCAGGCCGTCCTCGGTCAGGGTCAGTTCGCCTTCCTTCAGCCCATGCGATTCGATCTGCTTGGGGATGAGGTGGCGGCGGGCGATCTCGACCTTTTCGTCCTCGGTATAGCCTTCGAGCCGGATGATCTCCATGCGGTCGAGCAAAGGCTGCGGCATGTCCATCGAATTGGCGGTGGTGACGAACATGACGTCCGACAGATCGTAATCGACCTCCAGATAATGGTCCTGGAAGCGGCTGTTCTGCTCGGGATCGAGTACCTCGAGCAGGGCCGAGGCGGGGTCGCCGCGGAAATCCTGGCCGAGCTTGTCGATCTCGTCGAGCAGGAAGAGCGGATTGGATGTTCCCGCCTTCTTGAGGTTGGTGACGATCTTGCCGGGCAGCGAACCGATATAGGTGCGGCGGTGGCCGCGGATCTCGGCCTCGTCGCGGACTCCGCCCAGTGACTGGCGGGCGAATTCGCGCCCCGTGGCCCGCGCGATCGAGCGGCCGAGCGACGTCTTGCCGACGCCGGGGGGGCCGACCAGGCAGAGGATCGGGCCCTTCAGCTTGTTGGTGCGGACCTGGACCGCCAGATATTCGACGATCCGCTCCTTCACCTTCTCGAGGCCATAATGGTCCTCGTCGAGGATCCGTTCGGCCTCGGTGATGTCGTGCTTGAGCTTCGACTTCTTGCCCCAGGGCAGGCCGAGGAGGACGTCGAGATAGTTGCGGCTTACCGTGGCCTCGGCCGACATCGGCGCCATCGCCCGCAATTTCTTGAGCTCCGAATTGGCCTTGGTCCGCGCTTCCTTGCTGAGCTTGGTGCGCTCGATCTTGCGGGCGAGTTCGGCGAGCTCGTCGCCCTCGCCTTCCTCGCCGGCATTGCCCAGCTCGCGCTGAATCGCCTTCAACTGCTCGTTCAGATAATATTCGCGCTGGGTCTTCTCCATCTGGCGCTTGACGCGCGAGCGGATCTTCTTTTCGACCTGCATCACACCGAGCTCGCCCTCCATGAAGGCGAAGGCCATTTCGAGACGGCGCACCGGATCGAGCTCGGCGAGCAGGGCCTGCTTGTCGGAGACCTTGATGTTGACGTTGGCGGCGACCGCGTCGGCGAGCTTGGACGGCTCCTCGATCTGGCCGAGCTGGACCGCGGTCTCGGCGGGCAGCTTGCGGTTGATCTTCGAATAATTCTCGAACTGCTCGATCACCGAGCGGACCAGCGCCTTCACCTCGACGCCTTCGGGCTCGACGGTCTCGACCGGCGCGACGTCGGCGGTGAGGTGAGTCGCCTCCTGGCGCAGAACGGTGAGGGTCGCGCGGTGGCGGCCTTCGACCAGGACGCGCACGGTGCCGTCGGGAAGCTTGAGGAGCTGGAGGACGGTGGCGACGACGCCGAGGTCGTAAAGGGCCTCGCGATCGGGATCGTCCTCGGCCGGGTCGAGCTGTGACACCAGGAAGATGCTCTTGTCCGCGGCCATCGCGCTTTCCAGCGCCGCCACCGATTTGTCGCGGCCGACGAACAAAGGCACGATCATATGCGGGAAAACGACGATATCGCGCAGCGGCAGGACGGGGTAGGATTCGGTCATGAAAGCTCCACAGGACGGGCCAAATGGCCCGGCTCGACATGCTATATGGGACCAAAGGCGGGCCGCATCAATGAAAGGTCGTTCACCCTTGTGTAATCCATGCTTTGCGATTGACCCGCCCCGCCGGCGCGGACTAGCTTCCGCCGCCGGGTGATAGAGGGGAAGAAAATGACGTTGCGTATCGCTCTCGTTGCAATTCCGTTAGTTCTATTCACGGCGCCGGTTGTGGCCTCGGCCGCCCACGGCGCGCAGACCGCTCAACCCGTCAACAACCAGAATTGCGAGCAGCAGAACCAGCGCGCGCGCCAACGCGGTCGCGGGATCGGCGGGATACTGGGCGGCGCCGCCCGATTCCTCCCTGGCCCGGCCGGCGGCGTTGCAGGCACGGTGACCAGCGTGCTGCCGGTCGGCGAGATGCTCGGCGAGGCGATCGCCTCGATGCTCGACTGCCGCGAGCAGCAGCAGGCCGCCGGGGCGACCGAAACCGCGACTCGCGGCGGCGTCGGCACCACCTCGACGTGGCAGAGCGAGACCAGGCCGGGCGTCACCGGATCCTCGACCGTCACCGCGGCCGAGCCGGCGGCGGCGACCGGCGCGCAGTGCCTCACCGTCACCGACGTCGTCATCGTCGACGGCGAGGAGACGCGCGCGCCCAAGCGGATGTGCCGCACCCCGCCCTCCAACCGGTACGTTCGGCAGGCCTGATATGGCGCGGCGCCTCCGGACTCTGACCGCGGCCACGACCGGCGCGGCCCTGCTCTGGGCCCAGGCGGCGGCCGCGCAGAACGACCCGGACAACCCGACCTGCCCGCGCGCTCCGAACTGGTCGACCTATCCGGAAATGCGCCTGACCATGCAAACGGTGAACGGCCAGCCGGTGCTGCTGGCCGAGGGCCAGATCGACGACAATCTGGTGCCGCGCCTGCGCGCGGCGCTCGAGCGCAACAATCCGGTCGAGATCTGGATGCGCTCCCCCGGCGGCAATGCCCGGGTGGGCAACCAGGCCGGGCGGCTGATCCGCGATGCCGGGATTCCCACCCGCATTCCCAATGGCTGGGCCTGCTTTTCGGCCTGCAACTTCCTCTTCATGGGCGGGATCGTCCGCTATGTGGACCGAGGCGGCGTGTTCATGGTCCACATGTTCACCCATACCGGAGACCGCCAGACGATAAGGCAGGAGGTGGCGCAGGGCGAAGCCAATACGGTCGGCCTGATCGGCCAGATCGAGCAGGATTCGGCCATGCTCGCGAGCGAGGACAATGATTTCCTGATCCGGATGGGCATTTCGCGGACCTTGCTGACCGAGGTCATGTACCAGCAAAGGGCCGTCGGCACCCGATCGACCCGCCGCTGCCTCACCCAGGCCGAGGTCAACCAGTACAACGTCGCGACGGTCCCCTGGACGGGGCCAACACCAAACTCGCGGCGCTAGCTCTGGTTCGGGGGCCGAGCGCTTGAACAAGCGGCGCGCCGCGTTCATCGCACTGCTGGCGCTGATCTCCGGCGAGGCGGCGGCGGTGCAGTCCCGCGATCCCGCGAACCCGACCTGTCCGCCGAATCCCGATTGGTCGACCTACGCCGAAATGCGCTTCACGGTGCGGGAGCGATCCGGCGCCCCGCCGGCGCTGCTCGCCGAAGGCGCGATCGACGAAGCGATGCTGCCCCGCCTGCAGCAGGCCCTGGACGGGTTCCGGGGCCGCGAGATCTGGCTCCGATCGCCCGGCGGCGATGCGCACGCCGGCAACCAGGCGGCGATGCTGATCCGAAACCACGGTCTCTCCACCCGTGTTCCTTCGGGCTGGGCCTGCCTTGGCGCCTGCGCGTTCATGTTCATGGGCGGCCTCGACCGGGCGATGGACCCGGACGGGCTGTTGATCGTCCAGATGTTCACCTTCACCTCGGACCCGTCGGTCCGGCGGAGGCTCGCGACCGGCGGCGAGAGCAGGGAAAGGCTGTTCGACGAGATCGCGGTGGCTTCGGCCGCACAAGCCAGCGAGGACAATGATCTGCTCATCCGAATGGGAGTCAGCCGGCGTCTTCTCACCGAAATCGTCTATCGCCAGCCTGGCGTGGCCGGACCTGGCCATCCCGCCACCCGCCGGTGCCTGACGCTCGAGGAGGCGCGGAATTACCGTCTGGTCACCGACGGCGGCCCCGCCAGATAGCGCCCCCTCCCCACTAATCACTTGCGGCCCGCGGCCTGACGCGGGACATGTTCCTCAAGGATTTCGGGGGGAATCGCATGTCGGACGGTCGCGAAGCATCATTGTGGAATCCGGACCTGGCGCCGACCGGGCCGGAGCAGCGGACCTGGGCCTGGTATCATTTCGCCGCCTTGTGGATCGGCATGATCGTCGCCGTTTCGGGGTGGATGCTCGCCGGCGGGCTGGTCGAACAGGGGATGTCGGCGGGCCAGGCAGCCGGCATCGTCCTGCTCGGCAACCTCATCGTCCTCGTGCCGCTGCTGCTGATCGGCCATGCCGGCGCCCGCTACGGCATTCCCTATGCCGTGCTGGTCCGCGCCTCGTTCGGCACCACCGGGGCGCGGCTGCCGGCGTTGGCGCGGGCTTTGGTCGCCTGCGGCTGGTACGGCATCCAGACCTGGATCGGCGGCGAGGCGTTGCTGACCCTGCTCGGCATATTGATCGGCGCCGACCTGAGGGGCGCTCTTCTACCCGTGCTCGACATCGGCGTCGGGCAATTGCTCGCCTTCATCGCCTTCTGGTTCCTCCAGCTCTTCTTCGTCCGCAAGGGCCTGCTCACCATCCGCCGCCTCGAAACCTGGACGGCGCCGGCCAAGATCCTGATCTGCGTCGCCCTGGTGTGGTGGGCGGTCGACCGCGCCGGCGGCGTCGGGCCGATCTTCGCCGCGCCGTCCGCCTTCGCCGAAGGTGGGCCGCGGGCCGGCCAGTTCTGGCTGGTCTTCTGGCCGGCGCTGACCGGCATGGTCGGATACTGGGCGACGCTGGCGCTCAACATCCCAGATTTCACCCGCTTCGCACGCTCGCAGCGCGACCAGGCGCTGGGCCAGGCCATCGGCCTGCCGCCGATGATGGGGCTGATCGCGCTCGCCAGCGTGGTCACCACTTCCGCAACGGTGGTGATCTACGGCCGCGCCATCTGGGATCCGGTCGCGCTCGCCGGGACCATGGCCGGCCCGTTCGTGCTGCTCGGCCTGGTCGTGATCACGATCGACACCGTGTCGTGCAACATCGCCGCCAATCTGGTCTCGTCGGCCTATGATTTCTCGTCCTTGTGGCCCGCGAAAATCTCCTACCGGTCCGGCGGCATGATCACGGCGACGATCGGCGTGCTGATCATGCCGTGGAAGCTGCTGGCGACGACCAACGGCTATATCTTCACCTGGCTCGCCGGCTACAGCGCCTTGCTGGGCCCCATCGCCGGCATCATGATCGCCGATTACTGGCTGATCCGCCGAACGAGGCTGAATGTGGATGCATTGTACCGGGCAGGCGGTCCCTATTCCTACCGGCGGGGCTGGAACCCGGCGGCGCTCGCCGCCTTCGCCGCCGGCGTGCTGCCGAACCTCCCCGGCTTTCTCAAGACCGCAGCACCGGACGCCTTCGGCTGGATCGGCCCGGCCTGGGCCGCGGCTTATGCTTATGCCTGGTTCAGCGGCCTTGCACTGGCGTTGGCGCTTTATGCCGCCTTGATGTGGCGGCGGCGGATGGCGCCGCAACCGGAGGGTGAGCCCGCGGCCGCAACTTAGCCGCCGAACATGTTCCAGCGCATCCTGGCGTGAAAGACACCGGCCCGCCGCCCTCCGGCGCCGTTCGAGGCGGGAATGAAGGCGCCGCGTGCCATCGCAACCTCGCACGTCTTGGCATCCAGGGCTTCGGAATGGCTCGAAGCAGTGACGCGGCAGCTTTGCGGAGCGCCGTTGGCGGAGACGGTAACCTCGAATTCGACGAGACCTGATTCATCGCGAGCCAGGGCCCGGGAGGGATAGTCATCGCTGTTGTACCATTGGGGATAGTTGATCGCGAGAGGATCGCCGCGTTCCCGGCCGGTCGGCCGTTCGGCCTGCCCGTACCATTCGAATCGAAGGGTGCCGCGCATCGCCGCCCGTTCGGGGCGGAAACGGGCCCGCTCCTGAAGGATGCGGCAGCTTTCAAAATCGAGCACCGGAACGCCGCTGGACCGGGTGACAGTACAGGCGGCAATCGTTCCGTTCGATGCCAGTTCGTAGTGGACGGCCAGATTCAACCGCTCCGAACCCGGTACGACCCCAAGCGGATAATCTTCCGCGCCAATACGAACGACACTGACCTGCGCGACCGCCGGTCCCGCCAAAAAGGGGAAGATTACCAGCCCGACACAGAGGCCGAAAAGCCGGCGATTCACGCGGCGTCTTCGGCCTTCTCCGCGTAGACCCGCACCGGGTCCTTGCGGCCCTCGACCACGTCGCGGTCGATCAGGACTTCGTCGACGCCGTCCATCGACGGCAGGTCGAACATCGTGTCGAGCAGGATATTCTCCATTATCGAACGGAGGCCGCGGGCGCCGGTCTTGCGCTCGATCGCCTTCTTGGCGGTCGCGACAAGCGCGTCGTCGGTATAGGTGAGCTTGACGTCCTCCATGTCGAACAATTTCTGATATTGTTTGACGAGGGCGTTCTTGGGCTCCTGGAGGATCTTGACCAGGGCGTCGACGTCGAGGTCCTCGAGGGTCGCGATCACCGGCAGGCGGCCGACGAATTCGGGGATGAGGCCGAACTTCAGCAGATCCTCGGGCTCGGTGTGGCGCAGGACCTCGCCGGTGCGCCGCTCGTCGGGCGCGGCGACATGGGCGCCGAAGCCGATCGATTTGCCCTCCAGCCGGTCGCCGATAATCTTCTCGAGGCCGGCGAAGGCGCCGCCGCAGATGAAGAGGATGTTGGTGGTGTCGACCTGCAGGAATTCCTGCTGCGGATGTTTGCGGCCGCCCTGGGGCGGGACCGAGGCGGTGGTGCCCTCCATCAGCTTCAGCAGTGCCTGCTGGACGCCCTCGCCCGAAACGTCGCGGGTGATCGACGGATTGTCGGACTTGCGGCTGATCTTGTCGATCTCGTCGATATAGACGATCCCGCGCTGCGCCCGCTCGACATTGTAGTCGGACGACTGGAGCAGCTTCAGAATGATGTTCTCGACGTCCTCGCCGACATAGCCGGCCTCGGTCAGCGTGGTGGCGTCGGCCATGGTGAAGGGCACGTCGAGGATTCGCGCCAGGGTCTGGGCGAGCAGGGTCTTGCCGCAGCCGGTGGGGCCGACGAGCAGGATGTTGGACTTGGCGAGCTCGACGTCGGCGCCCTTGGCGCCGTGGGCGAGCCGCTTGTAGTGGTTGTGGACGGCGACCGAGAGGACGCGCTTGGCGTGCTGCTGGCCGATCACATAATCGTCCAGCACGCCGCAGATCTCCGACGGGGTCGGCACGCCGTCCCTGGTCTTCACCAAGGCGGACTTGGTTTCCTCGCGGATGATGTCGTTGCACAGCTCGACGCATTCGTCGCAGATGAACACGGTCGGGCCGGCGATGAGCTTCCTCACCTCGTGCTGCGACTTGCCGCAGAAGGAGCAGTAGAGTGTGCTCTTGCTGTCGCCGCCACTGAGTTTCGTCATAATCGGTCCCTGGGGCTTACACGCCCGCTTGAATCATGGCCGTCTATCCTGACGGCAAATGTACACGAGTACAATGGCCTAAAGGTTAAGCCGCCTTGGCCGCTTCCTCGTCCGCCGGCGCCGGCCGCTTGTCGAACACCTCGTCGACCAGGCCGAAGACCTTGGCTTCATCGGCCGAGAAGAACTTGTCGCGTTCGACATTCTTCTCGATCTCCTCGATCGTCTGGCCGGTATATTGCGCCATCAGCTCGTTCATCCGGTGGCGGATGCGCAGGATCTCGCGGGCCTGAATCTCGATATCGGAGGCCATGCCCTGGGCGCCGCCCGAGGGTTGATGGATCATGATCCGCGCGTTGGTGAGGGCGACGCGCATCCCCGGCTCGCCGGCCGAGAGGAGGAAGGCGCCCATCGAGGCGGCCTGCCCCATGCACACCGTGCCGACCCGCGGCCGGATATATTGCATGGTGTCGTGCATCGCCATGCCCGCCGTGACGACCCCGCCCGGCGAGTTGATGTACATGAAGATGTCCTTTTTCGGATTCTCGGATTCGAGGTAGAGCAACTGCGCCGTGATCAGCGTCGCCATATAATCCTCGACCGGCCCGGTGACGAACACGATCCGCTCGCGCAGCAGCCGGGAATAGATGTCGAAGCTGCGCTCGCCGCGGTTCGATTGCTCGATGACGATGGGCACGAGCCCGTTGATGATGTCTTCATGGTCCATGGCGGCGGGAGGGTCCTGTCGGTTGTGCGATGCCCCGAACATCGGAGCATTGCGCCGCAGGTTCAAGCCCCTGAGATGGATGCCGGCGCGGGATGCTGTGGATAGCAGCGTCCCGCGCCGGAAAAACGCCTACATTCTGACCGTCGCGCGGGCGTAGAAGTAGGTGCCCGGAATGTCATAGGTCGTAGGATCCATATTGTTGAGGCCGCAGCTGATGCAGCCCGGCGGGTCGACGCCGAAGAGATTGTTGACGCCGAGGGCGAAACCGAAGCCGTCGTTCAGGTTCCAGCGCAGCTGGATATCGGTGTAGAAACGCGAATCCAGCACGTTGCCGTTGCCCTCCTCGACCGAGCTTATGTAGCGGCCGGTGATGGAGGCGCCGAACTCGCGAAGCGTCCAGTCGATGATCCCGGTCGATTTCCATTCCGGGAAAGCCTGGTCCGGGCTGCCCTGCTCGGTGCCTTCGCGATCGATGACCGTGACCCCGTTGGTGGCGGGGACGGTGACCTGATAGTTGAACAGGAAGGTGTTGGCCCAATAGAGGCCGAACGTCCCGGCTCCGGTATCCCCGGTGCGGATATTGAAGATCACGTCGAGGCCGTCGGTCTTGATGCTGGCGATATTCTGCAGGAAGCCGCGGATCTGGGTGATTTGGCCCGAAGCCGACCGGCTGATTGCGGCGCAGCTCAAGGCGTCCTGGGTGTTGGCGCAACGCCCGAGCAAGGTCGTGGCGTCGATCGCCTGGATCGCCCCGTCAACCCGGATGTTGTAATAATTGACCTCGATCGAGGTGCGCCGGATGAAGCTCGGCCGCCAGACCGCGCCGACGCCCCAGCTTTCCGACGATTCGGCGTCGAGATCCTGGTTGCCGCCGGTGACGACCGGCAATTGGGCGTTGATCTGGGTGTAGCCGCCGGCCGGAACGCCCTGGGCGATACAATTGGCCCGGACCGTCGCGTCGTTCTGGAAATTCGGCGACGCCGTGCTGCCCTGCGAGCAGGGGTCCGAAACTTCCTGATCGAAGCGCGACGGCGTTCCGAACAATTCGCCGATGCTCGGCGCCCGGAAACCCTCCGCCCAGCTGCCCCGGAACAGCAGTTCCTCGATCGGCTGCCAGTTGATTCCGGCGCTGAACGTCGTTGTCGAACCCGATGTGGAATAATCGGAATAACGGGCGGCGCCGGTCAATTCGAGGCGGTGGAAAAATCCGGTGTCGGAAAGCAGAGGGAGCCGCAATTCGGCATAGGCCTCGTCGACATTGTAGCTGCCGGAGGTCGGCAAAGCGGGAATGTCGGAGCCAAGGCCGGCGGCGACGATCGGATCGGGATCGAACCGCCCGCTCTGGTCGCGATGTTCGAAGCCGATGGCGATGCCGGCGGTTCCGCCGGGCAGCTCGAACAGGCCGCCGGTGAGGTTGGCGGAGAAGTCCCACAGCCGCTGCTTGCTGCTGTCCCGCTGGGTGAAGGCGACATAATTGAGCATCGCCGGCGTGATCGAACCCTCGCCGCCGAAAATGTTGAAGGGCACGCAGCTTCCGGTGCACGAGGCGACCGGCCCCAGAGCCAGCGCCAGGTTGGCTGCGTTGATATTGCCGTGGACTTCCTGCTCGGCCTTGTTCTCGCCCCACAGGCCGTTGATGTCCCAGTTCCAGGTGCCGCCCATCATCTGGAACGAGCCGTCCAGCGTGGCGGCGACATACCAGGTGTCGACCGACTGATCGTAGCGGCGCGGCCCGTTCTCGGTGACGCGCCGGCCGATGAAGTCATAATTGGGAGTCTGGCCGTTGGACGTTCCGTCAAGATTGAGGCCGGACCGCAAGGTGGTTCCGAACGGATTGAACGGATTGGTGATGTCGATCGAGATTCGGTCGAGCAGATTGCCGTTGCCCGCCGCGGGACCGACAAACAGCGGCAGAGGCGCCGCCTGGTTCGACGAATTGCGCCGGTTGTAGAGCGCGCGCGCCGCGAAGTTGATGTGTTCGCCGATCTCCTGGGTGAAGTTGACGAAGGCGCCGTATCGTTCGAGCGGGATCTGGATGAAATTATAAGGCGCGAAGTTGAACCGGTCGGCGGTGGTGAACGCCTTGAAATCGCTCGCCGGATCGGTCGGATTGAGGGGATTGTAGACTGGCCGGCCGGTCAGCACCGGGCGGCGAAGGGTCAGGCTGTTGCCGAGGACGATGAAGCGTCCGAGCGGCGTGCCGGAACTGCAGGTCGCGTCGCATGCGGTGGCGCCGGGTGTCGGGAAGAGCGAAATATCGCGCTCGCCTGAGCTGACCTCGTCCTGCTTCACATAATTGGCGCCGATTACGATCCGGGTGCCGCTGTCGTCGCTGCTATAGCCCCAGCTCGCCTGGTAGCTCTGGCTGAAGCCGTCGCCCTCGCCATAGCCGCCCAATTGGGCCGAGGCGAGGAAACCGTTCTGGCGGCGGCGGGTGATGATGTTGACCACGCCGGCAATGGCGTCCGAGCCGTAGATGGAGGAGGCGCCGCCCTGGAGCACCTCGACCCGTTCGATCATGCCCTCGGGGATCGAATTGAGGTCGACCGAGCCGGGCACGCCGCTCGCCGACGCGCCGTTGACGTAGCGCAGGCCGTCGACCAGCACGAGAGTACGTCGCGACCCGAGATAGCGAAGGTCGACCTCGGCCGCGCCGGCGCCGACGCCGCCGCCGTCGGGCGGGTTGCCGAAATTGCCGCTATTGTTGAAGCGGCTGTTGAGCGCGCCGCCGGAACCCGGCAAGCGCTGGAGCACTTCGGCGGTGGAGGTGAGGCCGGTGCGGTCGATATCCTCGCGGTCGACGAACACGACCGGCTGGTCCTGGTCGAGCGGATTGCGGCGGATGCGCGAACCGGTGATGACGATCGGCGCGTCGTTCGCGCCCGGCGCTGCGTTGGGGTCGGTCGGCTGCCCGGTCTGGGCTGCGGCCGGAGAGGTCGCAAGCGCGGCCGCCATAGCGAAGGTGGCGCTGCCGTAGCGGAGTTTTGCCGAAATGGTCGTCATGGTCCCTGCCTCCATTGGAGGCGCGGTCACGCCTTACGCGCATACCTTGCGCCTCACGAAGACGGTACGCCTCGGCCCGGAAGCCGGGAAGTGGTAACGAAGTCAAATCTCGATCAAGCGGTCCGATTCTTCGACCACCGTTGCATTAGCGTTACAATAGGGATCAGTTGCCGGGGCCCGGAAAGCTCAAATAATGGAGCCGGCGGACTTCGCGGCGGCCGCGAACCACTGTGTCGAGAATCAGCCCGGTGAAGAAGCTCAGGAAGGCGAGGATCATCAGGCCGGTGGCGAGGATCGCGGTGGGGAAGCGCGGCACCAGGCCGGTCTTGAGATAGGTGACGGCGAGCGGGATGGCGAGGACGATCGCCAGCGCCGCCAGGAACAGGCTGAAGCTGCCGTAGAAGAGGACCGGCCGCTCGATCCGATAGAGGTGGAGGATCGTCTTCATGATCCGCCAGCCGTCGCGATAGGTGGAAAGCTTCGATTCCGAGCCTTCCGGCCGGGCGCCGTAGGCGGTGACCATCTCGCCGACCGGCATGGCCAGCTCGAGCGCGTGGACGCTGATCTCGGTCTCGGTCTCGAAGCCTCGCGACAGGGCCGGGAAGCTCTTGGCGAAGCGGCGGGAAAAGACGCGGTAGCCCGAGAAGATGTCGCTGAAGCTGCGGCCGAACAGGCTCGACAGGAGCCCGGTGAAGACCCGGTTGCCGAGGACGTGGCCGCGCCGATAGGCCTCCTCCACTTCAGACTTGCGCGCGCCGACCACCATGTCGAGCTGCTCGTCGATCAGCTTGGCGACCAAGGCTGGGGCGGCGGCGGCGTCGTAAGTCGCATCGCCGTCGGCCATGACATAGATGTCGGCCTCGACGTCGGCAAACATGCGGCGCACGACATGGCCCTTGCCCTGCATCTTCTCGGTGCGGACCATGGCGCCCGCTTCGGCCGCGACCTCTCGGGTCCGGTCCGAGCTGTTATTGTCGTAGACGTAGATGGCCGCATCCGGCAGCGCCGCGCGGAACCCCGCCACGGTCTGCGCAATCGCGGCTTCCTCGTTGTAGCACGGGAGGAGGATTGCGATGCGGGGGGCGGTCTTCACTGGACTCGTCATCTTCCCCCCTGCCAAGCGGCCGGAGCCTGTCCAAGCCCCTCCCCTTTTAGAAAGAAGCGAGGCGCTTCGACAAGCATAGTGCGAACGGTAGCTTATTATCCCTTCTTCGCGGGAGCCTTCTTGGCGGCAGGCTTTTTCGCAGGGGCGGCCTTTTCAGCCGCGGCCTTCGGAGCTGCTGCCTTCTTTGCCGGTGCGGGCTTTGCCGCTTCCGCCTTGGCGGGCGCCTCGGCCTTCTTGGCGGCCGGCTTTTTCGCCGCGGCCTTTTTCGGCTTGGCGCCGTGGTCATGGTCGTGACCGCAACCGGGGCCGTGGACGTGGCCTTCTTCGGACTCGATCGCGGCTTCGAGGTCGGCGCGGCTGACCGTGCGCTCGCCGATCTCGGCCTTGGCGAACAGATGGTCGACGACCTTGTCCTCGAACAAAGGCGCGCGCAGCTGGGCGGCGGCCATCGGCTCGTTGCGGATATAGTCGACGAACTTCTGGCGCTCGTCGGGCCGATATTGCTGGGCGGCCTGCATGATCAGCTGGTTCATTTCCTGCGGGGTGATCTCGACCCCGGCCTTGGTGCCGATCTCCGACAGCAAGAGCCCGAGGCGGACTCGGCGCTCGGCGATGTTGCGGTAATCGCCCCGCTCCTTTTCCATTTCGGCGAGCGCGGCGGCGGGATCCTCCTCGTGGCTCGCCTCATGCTCGAGCTGCTGCCAGATCTGGCCGAATTCAGCCTCGACCATCGATTCCGGCACCGGGAAATCGTGGGCCGCGGCGAGCTGGTCGAGCAGCTGGCGCTTCATGTGGGTGCGGGTAAGGCCGTTCAGCTCCTGCTCGACCTGGCCCTTGAGCAGGTCGCGGAGCTGGCCGATGCCTTCGAGGCCCAGCGACTTGGCGAACTCGTCGTCATGCTTGACCGCGCGCGGGGTCTGGACTTCGTTGATGGTGACGTCGAACTCGGCCTTGCGGCCCTTCAGATAGTCGACATTGTAATCGGTCGGGAAGGTGACCTTGATGGTCTTCTGCTCGTTGGCCTTGCAGCCGACCAGCTGGTCCTCGAAGCCGGGGATGAGGCGACCGGAGCCGATCTCGATCGACATGCCCTCGCCCTTGCCGCCCTCGAACGGCTCGCCGTCCACCTTGCCCTCGAAATCCATGATCACGAGGTCGCCGGTCGCGGCGGCGTGTTTGGCGGGCGCGGGCTCGAAGCTCTTCTGGCCCTCGGCGATGCGGGCGACCGCGGCGTCGATCATCTCGTCGGTCGGCTCGACCTTGAGGCGCTCGATGGTAAGGCCGTCGACGCTGGCTTCGGGAACGTCGGGCAGGGTCTCGACCTCGACGGTGACGACCGCGTCCTTGCCGGGACCGCCTTCCTCGAGGGCCACGCTCGGCTGCATCGCCGGGCGGATCTTCTGCTCGGTCATCAGCTGCTGGACGCCGTCCTGGACCGCATTTTCCAGCGCCTGCTGCTCGAGCGCGGGGCCGTGCATCTTGCGCACCAGATTGGCCGGCACCTTGCCGGGACGGAAGCCGGGCATCCGTACCTGCGGCGCGATCGACTTCAATTCCTTGTCGATCAGCGCGCTGATGTCCTTGGCGGGAATGGTGATCCGATAGGCGCGCTTCAGCCCCTGGTTCAACGTCTCGACAGTCTGCATCTGGATTCAAACCTTCATTTTCAGCGATTGCGGCACCAATGCGGTCGCAGTCGGCGGCGCTGGTGCGGGCGAAGGGACTCGAACCCCCACATCTTTCGATACCAGGACCTAAACCTGGCGCGTCTACCAGTTCCGCCACGCCCGCCGGGCCACGGCAAGGCGGCGTCTATAACAGCGCCGGCAAGGAGGGCAAGCAACTTGCCCTTCGCAGAGAGGAAGTTGGGGGAAGCGCTAGGCCGCGATCGCCAGATCGCCGTCGAGCGGCCGGTTGTGGCCGATGCGGAACAGGCCCGCGCCCTGGCTGAGGCCCTCGACGAGCGGCAGCGCGGTCGCGCAGAAGCAGCATTCGGCCGAGAGGCGGCCGACATACCAGTGCGAGCGGCCGCAGCCGGGGCAATGGTTGGTTTCGTTGGGACGATAGACGACATGGTAGCCGCGGTGGGCCGGATCGTGCGGATGGCCGGTGCCGAGCCCGCGCAAGGTGGTAGTTCGCATCTTTCTTCTCCCTGTCGCCGCAGGATCGAGCGACGAACCGTTATATTTCATGGACGAGTTGAACGAACGCTGACTGAAGCGGTTCCCCGAGGTTCACATTCGGCGTGCGCGGTGGCCGCCCGCACAGCGGCGAGCTGCCTCCGACCATGCGTGCAGGCCCTAGGCGGCGGCGGCGAAATCGGGCGGCGTACCGCCATGGCCGACCCGGATGAGGCCCGCGCCCTGGGTGAAGCCCTCGGCCAGCGGCAGCGCGGTCGCGCAGAAGCAGCATTCGGCGGACAGGCGGCCGACATACCAGTGCGAATGGCCGCAGCCCGGGCAATGGTTGGTCTCGCTGGTGCGGTAAACGACGTGGTAGCCGCGGCGCTCGGGAACCTGAGAAGCATTCCCGCCGGGACCGTCGGAGTTGGTCTTACGCATTACACTCTCCCCTTAACCATATACGCACAGGGAACGACAAGTCGTTATATTCCATAGACGAATTGAACGAAAGCAATTTGATATGGTTAACCAAAGCCCCGCTCTCGTCGCTCATTCTCCGCCTCCATTGAATGTGCCGGGCGCGTGCTTTAGTCAGGCGGCACACCAAGTTCCGGGGGTCCGTTTTTCCATGAACTGCAAACAAGCGCTGGCCGGCCTGGCCGCGATCTCTCTTGCGGCGTCCGCCGTCGCCCAGCCCGCCGCGCCGCCCGCGCCCGTTTTCAGCGCCGACGCCTTTCGCGCCCACGTCACCTTCCTTGCCGACGACCTGCTTGAGGGCCGCGAGGCGGGCACCCGCGGCTACGACATCGCCGCGCGCTACGTCGCCACCCAGTTCGAGGCGCTTGGCCTGAGGCCGGCGGCGGCGGGCCAGTGGCAGCAGCCGGTCGCGCTCGGCCGCTTCACCATGGCGGGAACGCCGACGATCACGGTCAACGGTCGCCTCCTGACCCAGGGCCGCGAGATGATCATGCGGACCAGCCCCGACACAAGGGCGCTGGCGCTCGACGCCGGGCTGGTCTTCGTCGGCTACGGCCTCGACATGCCGTCGCACGGCTACGACGATTATCGCGGCCTCGACGTGCGGGGAAAGATCGTGGTGGCGATCTCGGGTACGCCGATCGGCACGCCGAGCGACGTCGCCGCCCATCTCAATTCGGACAAGCGCCGGATGGCGGCAGCGCGCGGCGCCGTCGGCATGATCACCCTCAGGACCCGCGCCGATATCGCCCGCACGCCCTGGGCGCGGCTCGCCGGCTTCGCCAACCGTCCGACCACCACCTGGCTCGAGCCCGACGGCACGCCGAACGCCGACGCCGGCACGCTTCGCTTCTCGGCGACGCTGGACGACAGCGCGGCGGAATTGCTGTTCCAGGGCGCGCGGCGCCAGCTCGGCGCGGTCCTCGACGAGACGGCGCGCGCCGGCGCCCGGCCCCGCGGTTTCGCGCTCCGCCCGATCGCCCATGTTGCCCGCGACGGCGCCACCGTGGTGCGGTCGGCCAGCTCCAACGTCGTCGCCATGCTGCCCGGCTCCGACCCCAGCCTCGCCGGCGAATATGTGCTGCTGATGGCCCATCTCGACCATCTCGGCATCCGCGAGCGCCCCGGCGCGGCCGGCGAAGCGGCGGCCGACCGGATCAACAACGGCGCGATGGACAACGCCACCGGCATCGCCACCCTGATCGAGGTCGCGCGGCAGATGACCCGCGACGGCACCCGCCCGCGGCGGCCGATCCTGTTCGCCGCCGTCACCGCCGAGGAGAAGGGCGAGCTGGGGGCGGACTATCTGGCCCACCATCCGATTGTCGACGGCCGCATCGTCTCGGTGGTCAATCTCGACATGCCGATCCTGACCTACGACTTCCAGGACGTGATCGCGTTCGGCGCCGAGCATTCGACCATGGGGCCGATCGTGCGCCGGGCGGCGGCGCGGATGGGCGTCGCGTTGACCCCGGACCCGCTGCCGGAACAGGGCCTGTTCACCCGCTCCGACCATTATCAGTTCGTGATGGAGGGCGTGCCCTCGGTCTTCCTGATGACCGGCTTCGCCGGCGACGGAAGGCGCCAGTTCACCCGCTTCCTCGACACGCTCTACCACAGCCCGGGCGATGACCTTCGCCAGGCGTTCAACTGGCAGGCGGGCGCCAAGTTCGCCCAGCTGAACTATCTGATCGCCCGCGAGATCGCCGACGGCGACGCGGTGCCGCTCTGGTATCGCGGCAGCTTCTTCGGCGACGCCTTCGGCGGCAGGCAGCCAAGGGCGGCGCCGGAGCCGGCGGGAAACTAGGCCGCGGCGCGCCTTCCTTCGCCGAAGTCGCGGCGGACCTGGCTGAGGGTGGTGAAACGGCCACCAAGCTGATCGCGGAAGAAGGCCAGCACGGTTTCGATCGAACCGAGAAACCGCGCCAGATCGGCTTCGCTCTTCACATAGGGCGTATGACCGGGCTCGAGGCTCGGGCTGTGATAGGTGAGGCTGAAAGTGCGGTGGCCAGCGGCGGCCATCGCCGTGATCAGGCGGCATTGCTCGTCGGCCGGGGTTCCTTCCGGAGTCAGGCGCGAGCGGGCGACGAGACCGGCGCGGGCGAGGACGCCGGGCACGCGCAGGCGGCCGGCACCGGGACTGTCGAACAGCCAGCCGGCCCTGGCGCCGAAGCCGGCCAGGCTGCCGAGGAAGCCGACGGTCAGCGGCACTTCCAGGAGGCCCCTGCCCTGGTCGAGCCAGTGCGGCGCGTCATGAACGCCGCGATAATCGGGGCCGCCGTCACCGGAGAGATCGGTGTGCGGCACGAAGCTGCAATCGACCTGGTAGCCGAGGTCGCACAGCACCCTTAGCGTATTCGGACCGAAGCCGTAGCGGCCGGCCTTGAAGATATTCGGGCGCTCCCGGAAGGCGCGTTCGATGACGCCGGTCAGCGCCTCGATCTTGGCGCGTTCCAGCTCGGGCGCGAGATTACAGTGATAGGAGTTGCAGGTCGTCACCTCCTCGAGGTGCGGCGGCGTCACCCAGGGATGTAGATGGGCGCCGATCTCGGCCTTGCCGGAGTCGCGAAGGCAGCGCAGGAAGCGCACGGCCTCCGCGTCGGTCGCCACCGGATAGTCGACGACATAGGTCGGCACCACGCCGAAGCGGTCGTAGATTTCATGCGCGCGGGCCTGGGCCGGGATCGAGCTCGTCGCGACGTTCGACCGCGAGAAAGGCTTCGACCAGTCGAACTCCTCCTCGGTGTCGACGACGATCAGCAGTTCGGGGAGCGGCTCGGACGTCATTTCCCCCGCCCCAGCCAGCCACGCAAGGCGCCTGAGCCGATCTCCAGCGCGCGGCAGGCGGCGAAGACCGCGCCGCGGCGCAGACCCTTGAGGCGGACGGTGACGCGGGCGATGCTCCGCCGCTCGGTCCACAGGCTGTCGATCATGGGATGGTCCTCGACCGCGCAGCTGTCCATCCAGGCGATGTCGGGCCGGTCGAGCAAGTCGAGATTGTCGATCTGGATGAGAACGCCCGGCGAGAAGCGGGCATAACCCTCGTCGAACACGGTCTTGAACGAGAAACTGCCGGGCGGGGTCAGGAAGTTGACCAGCATCGCGATCACCCTGTCGCCGACGGTCAGCCGCCGGAACTGCAGCCGGCCGGTCGCGCGGGCGGCGCCGAGCGTGTCGCGGAAGAAGGCCTCGGTCGCCGGATCGCACGCCAGAGCGCTGCCCGCCGCGCCCTTCCAGCCCGCTTTCTCGAGGGCGAGATAGGCGTCGCACCAGGGTTCGAGCGGCTCATCGGGGCCGAGGATGTCCGCGCCGACCGGGCCCAGCTCGGCGAGCCGGTTGCGCAGCCGCCGCAATTCCTTGCGCTTCTTCTGGCGGACCGCCTGCTCGTAATAGGTCGCCGGCGAGAGCTCGCTTTCGAGCAGGGCCCTGGTCTCGCGGTGGACGACGGCTGCGCTCCTGCCAAGGCTTTCGGCCGCCGCCTTGAGGCCGCGATGCACCGGTCCATCCTCGGCGAGGCCACGGACATGGAGGAAGTTGGGCGCCCAATCGAGCTCGTCGAGCGTAATGAGGACCGCCGCCCAGAAAGCCTGTTCCTCGCCGACCTCGACCAGGGGCGTGCCGAGGAACATCTGATGGTGGCACCAATTCTGGGCGAAGGCGACCGGAAGCCGAGCATAGGTCCTCTCGAGCGCCAGCGGCAGGATCCCGATCAGCTGGTCGCCGCGCCGCGCCTCCAGGAGGGCGATGTCGCGGCGGCCGGCCAGGGAGGCGAGCGAGGCGGCGACGAACCAATGCTCGGAAAAGGCATTGGGCTCGGCGGCTTTTGTCGCGAGCGCGGTCCATTCCTCGGCCAGCCCCGCGACCGCGCCGGCGGCCGAACGGGCGAGGATGCGAACGTCGTCGGCAAAGGGCACGGCTTCGAGCCGGGCAAGCGGAAGGCCTGCCCGGTCGTTCGGCGCCACGATCTTGCCGGCCGGAAACATGGCGTCGCTCATAGCGGGGAGAGGTAAAGGAAAGGTGGTGGGAGAGACCTGTCAGGCGCTCTCCAACACATAGTCGCGATATTGTTCGCGCAGCGCCGTCTTGAGCAATTTGCCGGTGGCGGTGTGGGGCAACTCGTCGACGAAGAGGATCTCGTCCGGCTGCCACCATTTGGCGATATGATCGGCGAGATGGGCGCGAACCTGGTCGGCGGTGACGTCGGCGCCTTCCTTGCGTACCACCAGCAGGATCGGCCGCTCGTCCCATTTCGGGTGCTTGACGCCGATCGCCGCGGCCTCGGCCACGCCGGCGCAGCCGACCGCGGCATTTTCCAGGTCGACCGAGCTGATCCACTCGCCGCCCGACTTGATCACATCCTTCGACCGGTCGGTGATCTGCAACGTGCCGCAGGGGTGGATGACGGCGACGTCGCCGGTGTCGAACCAGCAATCGTCGTCGATGCAGTCGCCCTTCTCGTCCTTGAAATATTGGCGGATCACCCAGGGGCCCCGTATCTGAAGCCTGCCCGAGCTCTTGCCGTCGCGGGGCTGGAGATTGCCCTCGTCGTCGATGACGCGGAGCTCGACCCCGAAGGGCACCCTGCCCTGCTTGGCGACCAGATCGACCTGCTCCTCGAAGCTTAGCTCGTCCCAATTGGCCGGCGGCGAGCCGATCGTGCCGATCGGCGAGGTTTCGGTCATGCCCCAGGCGTGGCCGACGCGGATGCCGGCCAGCATCAGCCGCTCGATCATCGCCCGCGGCGCCGCCGATCCGCCGATCGTCACCAGCTTGAGATAGAGCGGCGCCTGGCCGGTCTTGTCGATATGCTGGAACATGCCGAGCCACACGGTCGGCACGCCGGCGCTGTGGGTCACCTTCTCATCGTTCATCAGCCGGCACAGGACGACCGGATCGTTGACCTGGGCATAGACGAACTTCACGCCGGCCATCGCCCCGGCGAACGGCAGGCCCCAGGCGGCGGCGTGGAACATCGGCACGATCGGCAGCGCGACCGAATTGGTCTCGAGGTCGAAGCAGGCCGGCGAGACGACGGTGAGCGCGTGGATCATCGAGGAGCGATGCTCGTAGAGCACGCCCTTGGGATTGCCGGTGATGCCGCTGGTATAGCAGAGCATGCAAGGGTCGCGCTCCGGCCCTTCGTGCCATTGATAGTCGCCGTCATATTGGTCGAGCAGGGCCTGGAAGCCGTCGGGCCCGTCGCTGTCGAAGACGACATAATGTTCGATCGTCGTCCATTGGGGCTTCAGCCTGTCGACGAGCGGCTGGAAAGCCTTGTCGTAGATGAGGACGCGGTCCTCGGCATGGTTGGCGATGTAGACGAGCTGCTCGTCGAACAGGCGCGGGTTGATGGTGTGAATCACCCCGCCCATCCCGATCGCGCCGTACCAGGCGACGAGATGCGGTGCGTGGTTCATCGCCAGGGTGGCGACGCGGTCGCCGGGCTTGAGCCCCATCGCCTCGAGCGCCTGCGCGAGCTTGCGCGCGTCCCGGGCGATGCCGGCCCAGTTGGTGCGGGTGGTGGTGCCGTCGGCCCAGGCGGTGACGATCTCGCGCGCGCCGTGCTCGCGCTCGGCATGGTCGATGAGCCGCGGCACGCGAAGCTCGAAATCCTGCATCCCGCCAAACATTCCAACGCTCCCTTTCAAAAGCGCGGATAGATCGAAAAGGATCGTCCGGCGCTCCAGATTATCTTGTATGCCGCATTTCCCCGCCGTCGGGCGTCAGACCCGGCCGGAGACGGCACCTGGGAGCGATACTATCCGCTCACCCGACGAGCGCAAGGCGCGGCGCTTCGACCACCGAGAGGCGGACCTGGGTGACGCCCTCGATCCGCTCGAGCCGGGCGGCGAGCTCGGCGTCGACGACGAAGTCGCGGCCAAGCACCAGATCGGCCTCGCCGAAGCCGAGATCGGCCTTGAGGAGGAGCTGGCCGGTGCCCCCGCGCTCGCCGGCGACGATGGCGGCGAGCCGGTGCAGCGCTTGGCCTTCGGCGACCTCGACCTCGATCTGGAGGCGGCTACGGCGGGCCAGACCCTCGAACGACTGGAGCGAGCGGATCGTCACCCGCGGCGTCTCCTCCCCGGGGCGGCGGTCGAGCTCGACATTGATCAGCACGCAACCGCCCGCCTTTGCGGCGTTGCCGACCTGCTCGGCGACGGCGTCGTCGAAGATGGTCGCCTCGAACTGGCCGGAGGGATCGGAAAGGGTCGCCATCATGTAGCGCCGGCCGCGCGCCGACGTGCGCCAGCGCACCTCCTCGACCAGGCCGGCCATGACCGCGCCGGTGCGGCCTCCGTCGGTCGAAGCGGGCAGAGCGGCGAGCTCGCCGAAGCGGCGGGCGCCGTGGGCCTGAGCGAGATGGCGGTAATTGTCGACCGGGTGAGCCGAGAAATAGAAGCCGAAGCTCTCCTTCTCGGCTGCCATGCGCTGGGCCAGCGTCCAGCTGTCGCCGCTTGGCATGCGGATCGGCACGACGTTGGCGGGGCCTTCGCCGAACAGGCCGCCCTGGCCGCTGGTCCGGGCGTCGGCGGCCGACGAGGCGGCCGACAATATGGTCTCGGCCGCCGCCGCGACCGCCCAGCGCTCGGCGATGCCGTCGAAGGCGCCGCCGCCGGCGAGGCTTTCGATCTGGCGGCGGTTGACCAGGCGGGGATCGATCCGCGCCGCGAAATCGTCGAGGCTGGCGAAGGGGCCATTGAGCCGGCGCTCGTCGACCAATTGCTCCATCGCCCGCTCGCCAACGCCCTTCAACGCGCCGAGCGCGTAGCGGACGGCGTGGCCTTCCTCATGGGGCTCGACCGAATATTCGGCCTCGCTGGCGTTGATCGACGGCGGCAGGCAATGGGTGCCCATCCGCCGCATGTCGTCGACGAAGATGGCGAGCTTGTCGGTCTGGGCCATGTCGAAGCACATCGAGGCGGCGTAGAATTCGACCGGATGGTGGGTCTTCAGCCAGGCGGTCTGGTAGGCGATCAGGGCGTAGCCCGCCGCGTGGCTCTTGTTGAAGCCGTAGCCGGCGAATTTGTCGATCAGGTCGAACAGCTCGTTGGCCTTGGCCGCCGCGATGTCGTTGACCTTCTTGCAGCCGGCGACGAAGCCGGCGCGCTGCGCATCCATCTCGGACTTGATCTTCTTGCCCATGGCACGGCGCAATAGGTCGGCCTCGCCAAGGCTGAAGCCGGCCAGCACCTTGGCCGCCTCCATCACCTGCTCCTGGTAGACGAAGATGCCGTAGGTCTCGCCGAGCACCTCCTCGAGCAGGGGATGGGGGTATTGAATCGGGGCGCGGCCGTTCTTGCGGTCGCCGAAGGCCGGGATATTGTCCATCGGCCCGGGCCGGTAGAGCGAGACCAGCGCAATGATGTCGGCGAAGCTGGTCGGCTTCACCCCGGCGAGGGTGCGCCGCATCCCCTCGGATTCGAGCTGGAACACGCCCACGGTCTCGCCGCGCTGGAGCAGGGCATAGACCGCGGGATCGTCCCACGGCATCAGCCGGTCGAGATCGACCGCGATACCCTGCGCCGCGAGCAGCTCCACCGCCTTCTTCAGCACCGACAGGGTCTTGAGGCCGAGAAAGTCGAACTTCACCAGGCCAGCCTGCTCGACGAACTTCATGTCGAACTGGGTGACCGGCATGTCCGAGCGCGGATCGCGGTAGAGCGGCACCAGCTCGGCCAGCGGCCGGTCGCCGATCACCACGCCGGCGGCGTGGGTCGAGGCGTGGCGGGGCAGGCCCTCCAGCTTCATCGCCAGGTCGAACAGGCGGCGGACCTGGGCGTCGCCGCGATATTCGGCGGAAAGCTCGGTGACGCCGTCGAGCGCGCGCTTCAGCGTCCAGGGATCGGTCGGATGGTTGGGGATCGCCTTGGCCAGCCGGTCGACCTGGCCGTACGGCATCTGCAGCACCCGGCCGGTGTCCTTGAGGACGGCGCGCGCCTTGAGCTTTCCGAAGGTGATGATCTGGGCGACCTTGTCGCTTCCGTAGCGTTCCTGGACGTAGCGGATCACCTCGCCGCGCCGGGTTTCGCAGAAATCGACGTCGAAGTCCGGCATCGAGACGCGCTCGGGGTTGAGGAAACGCTCGAAGATCAGGCCGAGACGGAGCGGATCGAGATCGGTAATGGTGAGCGCCCATGCGACGACCGAGCCGGCGCCCGAGCCACGGCCCGGTCCGACCGGAATGTCGCGGCTCTTCGCCCATTTGATGAAATCGGCGACGATCAGGAAGTAGGCGGGAAAACCCATGTCGATGATGACGCCGACCTCGTAATCGAGTCGGTCGAAATAGGCCTGGCGCTCTTCCGCCGGCAGCGCGCCATAAACGGCGAGCCGCGCCTCGAGCCCGGCGACGGCGTCCTCGCGCAGCTGGCGGGCCTCGGCGTCGAGATCGCCGGCGAGGCTGGGCAGGATCGGCTTGCGCTGGGGCGCGGCGAAGGCGCAGCGGCGGGCGACCACCGATGTGTTGTCGATCGCTTCGGGCAGATCGGCGAACAGGGCCCGCATAACGGCGACCGGCTTCATCCAGGCCTCGGGCGAGGATCGGTCGCGGTCGTCGCGGTCGATCTGGCTCGACTGGGCGATGCACAGCATCGCGTCGTGGGCGGGGTGGAAATGGGCCTCGGCATAGGAAGCCGGGTTGGTCGCGACCAGGGGAAGGCCGGTTTCGTATGCGAGGCCGATCAGCCGCGATTCCGCCGCCGCCTCGACCGCGTCGCCGCGTCGGCTGAGCTCGATATAGAGCCGCTCCGGGAACAGCGCGCGCAGCCGACCCAATATGTCGCCGGCGGCCGCTTCCTGACCTTCGGCGAGCAGCCGCGCCAACGCGCCCTCGCCGCCGGCGGTGAGCGCGATCAGGCCGTCTGTGCGCCCTTCCAGATCGTCGAAGCCGACATGCGCCACCTCCTCGACCGGCCGATCGAGATGGGCGCGCGAGACCAGGGCGCAGAGGTTGCGGTAGCCGGTCTCGTCCTGGGCGTAGAGCGCCAGCCAGTCGATCACCGGCGCGCGGTTGTCCGGCGCGTCGGGACGAACCACGCCGAGCAGGGCGCCGACGATCGGCTGCACGCCCTCGGCGATGCAATAGTCGCTGAACGGCATGGCGGCGTAGAGGCCGTTGCGATCGGTCAGTGCCGCCGCAGGAAAGCCCAGCCTCTTGGCCTGGGCCGCGATCGCCTTGGGCTCCATCGCCCCTTCGAGCATCGTGTAGCAGGAGAAGAGTCGAAGCGGGACGTAGGGCGCGGCGGACATGGAGCGACCATGGGCGGTTCGGCCGATTCGGGAAAGCGCCGCGTTCGGCTTTTCCACAGCCAATTGCTTATTCGATCACGCCCTCGTGGAGCCGCAGCACCCGGTCCATCTTGGCGGCGATGCGTTCGTTGTGGGTGGCGACCAGAGCGGCGCTGCCTTCGTCGCGAACCAGGCGAAGGAATTCGGCGAAGACCACGTCGGCAGTCGCTTCGTCGAGATTGCCGGTGGGCTCGTCGGCGAGGACCAGAGCCGGGCGGTTGGCCAGCGCGCGGGCGACCGCGACACGCTGCTGCTCGCCGCCGGAAAGCTTGCTCGGGCGGTGGGTGAGACGCTCGGCGAGGCCGAGCGTGCCGAGCAGGGTTTCGGCCCGTTCCTTGGCCTCGGCGCGGCTGGCGCCGTGGATGAGCTGGGGGATGACCACATTCTCATAAGCGCTGAAATCGGGAAGCAAATGGTGGAACTGGTAGACGAAACCCAGGAGATCGCGCCGCACGCGCGTGCGGCCGCTGTCGTCGAGCCGCGAGGCTTCCTCGCCCTTGATCTGGATCGAGCCTTCGAAGCCGCCTTCGAGCAGACCGACCGCCTGCAACAAAGTGGATTTGCCCGAGCCCGAAGGGCCGAGCAGAGCGACGATTTCCCCCTGCGCGACATGGAGGTCGACACCGCGCAGGACGTCGATGCGCACGCCCGCCTGGACGAAGCTGCGCTTCAGCCCGGTGACTTCAAGCACCTTATTCATAGCGCAGCACCTGAACCGGATCGGTGCTCGCCGCCTTCCAGGCCGGGTAGAGGGTGAACAGGAAGGACGAACCTATTGCGAGGATGACGATCACCATCACCTCGAACGGATCGGTCCGCGCCGGAAGCTCGGTGATGAAGCGGATCGACGGGTCCCACAGATTCTGGCCGCTCACCCGCTGCGCGAAATTGACCATGTTCTGGCGGAAATAAAGGATGACAAAGCCGAGCAGCAGTCCGGCCATGGTCCCCAGCACTCCGATGGTGAGCCCGACGGTGATGAAGATGCGCAGCATCGCCCGCCGCGCCGCGCCCATGGTTCGAAGGATCGCGATGTCGCGGGTCTTGGCGCGCACCAGCATGGTCAGCGACGACAATATGTTGAACGCCGCGACCAGGATGATCAGCGACAATATGCAGAACATGACGACCCGCTCGACCTGAATCGCCTCGAACAAAGCCGAGTTCATCGAGCGCCAGTCGTTGACCACCGCGCGCCTGGCGACGGCGGCGGCGAGCGGGGCGAGGATGTCGCCGACCCGGTCGGGGTCGACGGTCTGGACCTCGATCATGCCCACCGAATCGCCCATCATCAGGAAGTTCTGCGCCTCCTCGAGCGGCATGATCACGAAGGCCTTGTCGAAATCGTAGAGGCCGACTTCGAAGATCGCCGAGACGTTGTAGTCGACGATCCGTGGCACCGTGCCGAACGGCGTCGTCCGCCCCTGCGGCGAGATCACGGTGATCGAGCTGCCGACGCTGAGCCCGAGCAACTCGGCGAGCCGGGAGCCGATCGCGACGTTGTTGGATCCGGGCTGGAGCGAGGCGAGCGAGCCGGCGAGAACGTGGCGCGAGATGGTCGGGTTGGTGACGATCTCCTCGCGGGGCATGCCGCGGAGCAGGATCGCCTCGACCCGACCGCCATGGGTCGCCATCAGCGGGACCTCAATCAGCGCCTGGGCCTCGGTGACGCCCTCGGTCCGGCGCGCCTGCTCGAGGATCGGCCGCCAATTGTCGAGGCGGCCGCCATAGCCCTGGACCACGGCGTGGCCGTTAAGGCCGACCACCTTGTCGAACAATTCGGCGCGGAAGCCGTTCATCACGCTCATCACCACGATCAGAGCGGCGACGCCGAGCATGACCGCGCCGAGGCTGATCCCGGCGACGAGGAAGATGAACCCCTCCCCCTTGCCCGGCAGCAGATAGCGGCCGGCCAGCATCCGTTCGTAGCGGGAGAGGATCATGCGGCTGTCAGCCTCCCCAGCGCGCTCTCCATGCTCAGTTCCTCGCGCTCGCCGGTGGCGCGGCGCTTCAATTCGACGACGCCTTTCTCGAGCCCCTTGGGGCCGACGATCAGCTGCCAGGGTAGGCCGATCACGTCCATGGTCGCGAACTTTGCGCCGCCGCGCTCGTCGCGGTCGTCGTAGAGGGTCTCGACTCCGGCGTCGTTGAGGCGGCCGTAAATCTCGTCGGCGGCGCTGGCGCAATTGCCGTCGTCGGCACGCATGTTGATCAGGCCGACCTGGAATGGCGCGACGCTCTCCGGCCAGACGATGCCGGCCTCGTCGTGGCTGGCCTCGATGATCGCGCCCATCAACCGCGACACGCCGACGCCGTAGCTGCCGCAATAAGGGTGGACCTGGCCGCCGTCGGCGGTCTGGACGCTCATTCCAAGCGACTTGGTATATTTGGTGCCGAAGGCGAAGATGTGGCCGACCTCGATGCCGCGGCGGCTGCGCAGCCGCTCCGCCGGCACCGGACAATCGGCGACCTTGGCATGCTCCTCCTCCTCCATCGCGTAGAGGCCGGTGAGGCGGGCGATGGTTGCGGCGTCGGCGGAGAGCAATTCCTCGCGGGTCACCTCGTCGAGCGCGGAGTCGTAGAAGAGCGCGCTCTCGCCGGTGTCGGCGAGGACGTGGAATTCGTGGCTGAGGTCGCCGCCGATCGGGCCGGTCGGCGCGCGCACCGGCACCGCCTGCAGCCCCATGCGGGCGAAGGTTCGCAGATAGGCGACGAACTGCGCCTCGTAGCTCGCCTTCATCCCCGCTTCGTCGATGTCGAAGCTGTAGGCGTCCTTCATCAGGAATTCTCGGCCGCGCATGATGCCGAAACGGGGACGGATCTCGTCGCGGAACTTCCACTGGATATGGTAGAGCGTGCGCGGCAGGTCGCGATAGGACCGGGCGCCGTCGCGAAGGATCGCAGTGATCACTTCCTCGTTGGTCGGCCCGTAAAGCATCTCGCGCTCGTTGCGGTCCTTGAAGCGGAGCATTTCGGGGCCGTAGGCGTCATAACGGCCCGACTGGCGCCACAGATCAGCCGACTGGATGGTCGGCATCAGCAATTCGATCGCCCCCGCCTTGTCCTGCTCCTCGCGGACGATCTGCTCGATCTTCTTCAGCACGCGGTGGCCGAGCGGCAGCCAGGCATAGATGCCGGCGGCGGTCTGGCGGATCAGGCCGGCGCGGAGCATCAGCTTGTGGCTGACGATCTGGGCGTCGGCCGGCGTCTCCTTGGTGACGGGCAGGAAATAGCGGGAAAGGCGCATAAGAGCGGGCTGATCCGTGAGAGAGGGCGGTTGGCCTCGCTCTAGGGGGAGGCTGGCGGCAAGGCAACAAGTGCGGCGACCCGTTCCGGGGCCGGGACACCCTGTGGCAGGTTCGCAACAGCAGCGCCGCAAACTGGCCACAATCGGCGATAGGTCGATGACAAGCCCGCTCCGCTTGCATACCGTCGCTTCACACGACCAAGGACAACAGGCCTGGTTCGGGGAGGCTTCGGCCCCGCTTTTCTCTTGCGAGGTGAGAAAAGTGCGCGGGCCGTAGCGTCAAAAGGGGGTAGACGGCGCAAGCCGTCTCACGGGTGCCCGGGCGGAAACGTCCGGGCACTTGCCGTTTCTGGGCCGCCAGAGTCGTGGACTCGCGGTGTTCAGACATCCGGCGTTGAAAATTAACCGCGAAGCGTCTATATCAGTGTCGCTGACGTCGCCTGCGAGCGAAACCGACGCTTTCGGGCGTCCCTCCCTCCTTCCAAGCTTCACTGGCACCCGCCGCGCCATTTGCGCGCGGGCAATGTCTCACGCGAAAGGACCCGATC
The DNA here is from genome assembly GCA_036525215.1 of Allosphingosinicella sp. Lineage (GTDB taxonomy): Bacteria > Pseudomonadota > Alphaproteobacteria > Sphingomonadales > Sphingomonadaceae > Allosphingosinicella. The sequence continues at coordinate 15,821 of DATDAU010000002.1, read as the reverse complement.
ATGGCTATCGGCACCGTAAAATTCTTCAATAATGACCGCGGCTACGGCTTCATCACCAACGAAGCGGGCGGCCCGGACGCCTTCGTCCACATCAGCGCCGTCGAGCGCGCCGGCATGTCCAGCCTCAAGGAAGGTCAGAAGCTCAGCTATGAGCTCGAGACCGGACAGAACGGCAAGAGCTCGGCCGTCAACCTCTCGGAAGCGTAGAGCGTGGCGAAAGAGGAGTTGATGACGATGGAGGGGTTGATCGACGAGATCTACCCCGACGGACGCTTCGGCGTGATGCTCGATAACGAGCATCGCATCATCGCCTACACCGCCGGCAAGATGCGGCGTTTCCGCATCCGCTCGGTGGTCGGCGACCGCGTCCATGTCGAAATGACACCCTACGACCTGTCGAAAGGCAGGATCATCTTCCGCGAAAAGACGCCGGGCCAAGGGCCTGGCGGCGGACCGCGCCGCGGCGGTTTTCGTCGTTGACGCGCTGAACCATCTGTGGCGGCGGCCTTCTTTGGCCTCCGGGCAACAGCCCTGCGGAACCGGCCGCCGCCACATATTTCCAATGAAAACAAGTAGAATGATTGAACAACTAAGACCGAAACTCTATCCGCCGCTGGCCCTGCTGGCCGCGCGACCGACGCTGACCCCCGCTTATGCCGGGTCGGCACTGAAGAGGGCGCCGAAGCGCCCCACCCCCGAATTCAAGGCAACCCTGGCGCCGCACGAGCTGCGCCGCATCGTCGCCGCCATTGTCGGCTGAACCGAAAGACCCGGAGAAAAGCATGTCCAGAATCATCCCCAAGCCGTTCCTCATCGCCAAGGGCGAAGACGGCCAGTTCCGGCTCACGGTCCGCGAGACGCGGTACAACAGCCAGGGCTATCCTTTGATCACCGCCACCGCGATCGAGGAAACCTTCGCCAGTGCCACCGCCGCGCGGAGCCACGCGAAGGAGCATTTTGGGGCCGAGGCCGGGCAGTTTGCTTCGAAGTAAGCCGCTCTGTCGCAACCCGGACGAAGTCCGGTTGCGACTGGAGTCGGCGAAACGCCGGCCGAGCTTACAAGGACTCCCTCTCCCCTCGAAGGGAGAGGGTTTTTCTATGGGTTTCTCGCCTTAGAATTCGAGGCTAGCTGACGCCACCACGCCCGAATGCACATTCCGGCCGAAGCCCGAGGTGACGCCGTCGAGATCGGTGTCGACCCAGGCGATGCTCGCCGTGAACGGGCCGCGGGTGAATTCTGCGCCGAGCGACCAATCGAGCTTGCTGCCGTAGAAGGAGCCGCGCTCGCGGCCGAACTGGGCGATGAGGGTGATCGGCGTGGTCGGGATGCCGACCCGCGCGTCGACGCTGAGATAGAGATTGTCGCCGGCCAGATTTTCCTGGTCGGGCGCGTAGTTGATTCGGAAGCGGCCGGTGGCCGGGCCGAAGGTGTAGGAGAGCGCCCCGGTGCCTTCGTAGACGTCGGCGCTGCCGTCGCCGGCCGGATAAAGATAGGCGATGGCGCCGATCTCATAGGAGAAGGGTCCCGCCTCTCCTGTATAGCCGGCGTAAATGTCGGTCTCGACGTTGGTATCCGCGGTGCGGGCGATCGAGGAGGCCCAGATCCCCGCATAGAAGCCGTGCCAGGTGGCATCGACCGAGCCCTGCAGCGCTGGGTCGCGTCCCGACGCCGAAACGCCGCGGAAGCGGTAGTCCGACACGACGGTGACGGTGGCCGAAACATCGAAGCCGCCGTCGCCGCCGGCAGGTTCGACCGCGTCCTGGGCGAAAGCGGGGCTGGCGGCAAAGGCGGCGAAGCCCGTAGCGGCGAGCGCCGCGCGGCGGAGGAGATGACTAATCATGGGACGTCCCTAGCCGATTGTGGTTAGCGGACCATTAACTTCCCGCCATTGCCACCTTTAGCCCGACGCGCGCCAGGCCAGGCGCATGCCGGTGTCGCGGCGGTCGCGCAGCAGGCGGCGGCGCATCGCCGAGGCCGGCAGCACCGGCGGGCGGCGGGCGAAATGGGGCGCGGGCTCGAAGCGCGGCCTGGGGACTGCCGGCTGAAGCTGGGGAAAGGCGCTGGCCAGAGCCGGAACACGGCGGTTGCGCCAGATCAGCTGCATCAGCGGGCTCGCGCGCGGCGGCTCGGGCGCGTCGGCGAAGCTGTGCTGGATGGCGAACAGGGTTCCCCGGCAGGCCGCGGCGCCGCAGGCGCAGCGCATCGTCCAGGCCGGATCGGCCTCGGTCGTCGAATAATCGATCGTCACCTCTTCGTCCGGCCCGATCGGCCTCAGTGCGATCAGCTGGCGGCGCGGGCCGAAGGCGGCATTGGGCGCGCAATGATGGTTGATATGGTCGAGCGGGCGATCGGGATCGATCCACACGTCAGGGCCGAGGCCGATATAATTGGGGCCGCTTTCGGTGACCGCGCCGAACACCGGCCTGCCGGTCATCCGCCAGACCACCTCGCCGACCTCGAACCGGCGGCCGGCAATCATCCCTTCGCCATGGATCGCGCTCTTGCCGATATAGATGGTGCGGGCCGCGTCGACCCATTTCAGGAGACCCACCCGGCCCCGCAGCGACAGCATCGCGATCGACCCGTGAAGGACGACGCTCAGCAGCGGGTAGGCCAACAGGGCCGGGTGGCGCCCTTGATCGGCTAGCAGGGTAACGACGGTCAGAAGGGAATAAGCCATCGTCCATACCAGCCAGGGCTCCGGCCGCTCTCTCTCGGGTGTCCGCCACGTCGAGCGCAGCACCGGAAAGAAAGCGGTCAGGGTGGTCACGTTGCCGGCGATCAAGAAACCGGCGGAGAAAGGAGAAATGTCGCCATAACCGAAGGCGATCGCCGCCCACAGAGCGGTGAGCCAGACGTCGGCGGAGAAAGCCGTCGCTTCGACCTTGTCGACCGGGTCGGTGGCGCGCTTGCGAAGGCAGAGCAGCGCAATTCCAATGCTGAGGCTCGCGCAGGTCGCGGGGAGCGCCAGCATCGGCCAGGACGCGCCGTCGCCATATTCGAGGAGGACCAGCAAGGCCGTCCCGTAGGCGAACATGAACGAGCTGGCGGCGTTCGGGCGGATCGCCTTCTTGAGGAACAGCCGCGCGTAGAGCGCGTAGCCCAGGGCCTGCAGCAGTGCGGCGGATATGGCCAAAGCGACGATCAACACAGCCTCGTTTTTTTCCTCGGATCGCGGCGCCTGGACTTTGCCCCGGGCGCTTCGAACCCCCTTCTTCCGATGCAGTAGTCTCCGCAGGCGCGCGCAGATGTCGCATGGTTACCAAAAAATTTACCACGATCCGGGAACGCGGCTCTGCAGAGGCAGGCGCGGCGGGGCGCCGGCACCGGTTCATGCCGCATCGATCGCGGGCTTCGCCGAGGCGAGTTTCGTGCCGCTTCGCCCCTCCAAAACCCCGTAAAAGCCGCAGGAAAATCAGCCTTTCGTTAACTCGCGCGCGATAAGGGGGCGGCGGATATGGCGATGACCCGACAATTGACCGGCCTTGCCGCGGCGCGGCGCGTCATCTTCCCGATGGCGGCGATCATGCTGCTGATCGGCGCGGTGCTGGTCGGCATCATCCTTTATTCGGCGCGGACGATGGACCGCAACATCGTCACCTCGCAGACCGAATTGATCGACAATTCGATCAACGCCAGGCTTACCCGCTCGCTCAGTGAGCTCAGGAGCGTCGCCTGGTGGGACGAAATGGTGACCAAGAGCCGCGGCAACGGCTTCGATCCCGACTGGCTCGACCTCGAAGTCGGCGTGTTCATGACCGAGAGCTTCCACCACAACCGGATCATCATCCTCGATGAGCGCGACCGGCCGGTCTACGGCTTCGCCGGCGAGAGCCGCACCGATATCGCCGCCCAGCGCCACGACCTCGCCGCCGTCCAGCACCTGATCGCCCAGGTGCGCGGCGGCGCCAGCGCCTCGCCCCGGATCACCGACACCTCGATCACCTCGGGTTCGGTAGAGAGCGACTTCAGCGACCGCCGCTACGGCCGCAGCGCGGCCGCGGTGGTGATGATCGACGGCCAGGGCGAACTCGCCTCGGTGATGGCGATCACGCCCTCGGTCAACATGGCTCTCCAGAGCCCCCGCCCCCGCCTTTTGGTTTCGTTCATCAAGCTCGACGCCGCCTACTGGCAAGGCGCGGGCCGCGACATGCTGCTCCCCGATCTCGGCTTCGGCCGGCCAGAGGGCGAGCGGCGCGGCAGCTTCATCCTGCGGACCGACAGCGACCGCCGCCCGATCGGCCAGCTGAGCTGGACGCCGCGCCGGCCCGGCCTGCTCCTGATCAAGAACGTGCTTCCGCTGGTGCTGGTCGGCCTCGCCATGGCGCTGCTGGTCATCTCTGCCCTGGCCCGACGCCTGCTTTCCTCTTCGCGCGCCCTCGAGGACCGCGAGGCGGCGGCGCAGCATCTCGCGAACCATGACGCGCTCACCGGCCTGCCCAACCGCCGCAAGCTCGAGGCCAGCCTGGCCGACTTCGCCGCCGAGGCGGAGGAGAACGGCTCGCGGCTCGCCATCGCCTGCGTCGATGTCGACCGGTTCAAGGACATCAACGACACGCTCGGCCACCATGCCGGCGACGAGCTGATTCGCGGCCTCGCCGACCGGCTTCGCGCCACCGTGCGCGACAGCGATTTCGTCGCCCGCCTGGGGGGCGACGAATTCGCGATTTTGCGCAATTGCCGTGGCAACGCCGACGTCGACGCCATGCTCGCCGACGTCCGCAGCTGCTTCGCCGACCCCTTCCCGATCACCGGCCACCTGGTCGAGGCCAATGCCTCGGTCGGCATCGCCTTTTCGGGCGCCGGCCACTCGTTCGAGGATCTGATGCGCGAAGCCGACATCGCGCTCTACGAGGCCAAGGCCAACGGCCGCGCCTGTGACGTCCGCTTCGAAGCCAGCATGGGCCAGAAGATCGAGAAGCGCCGCATGCTCGAGGTCGACCTCAAGAGCGCAATCTCAAAAGGCGAGTTGGTCGTCCTCTACCAGCCGATCGTCGAGGCATCTTCGGGCACGATCAGCTCGGTCGAGGCGCTGTGCCGCTGGACCAGCCCGCGCCACGGCGTAGTCACGCCCGACGTCTTCATCCCGATCGCCGAAGAGGCCGGGCTGATGGCGGATCTCGGCCGCTACGTGATCGAGCGCTCGATCGAGGATTCGCTGCGCTGGCCGCAGCTCAACACCTCGATCAACGTCTCGGCGGCGCAGCTGCGCTCGGTCTCGATCCTCGACGACCTGATCGGGCCGACGAAGCGGATGGGCGTTTCGCCCGAGAACATCACCATCGAGATCACCGAATCGGTGCTGCTCGCCAATGACGGCCACACCACCCGCACACTGCAGACGCTGAAGCAGTGCGGCTTCGCGCTCGCGCTCGACGATTTCGGCACCGGCTATTCGAGCCTCGCCTACATCCGCGATTTCCCGTTCGACCGGCTGAAGATCGACCGCAGCTTCGTCCACGGGCTGGAAAATTCGGACCGCGCGCTGGCGATCATCGAGGCGGTGGCCAATTTCGGCCGCATCCTCGGCAAGGACGTCGTCGCCGAGGGGATAGAGACCGAGCAGGAGATGCAGGTCATGCAGCGCGCCGGCTGCACCCATCTCCAGGGCTATCTCTTCTCCAAGGCTCTGCCGGCCGACCGGATCGAGGCGATGGTGGCCCTCGGCCGCCTCACCGCCGTCCGCGCCGACCAGCCGGTGGCGGCGGAAGGCTCGAACCTGGCGGCGCGGTCGATCCCGAGGAGCGGCCGCACGGAGCGTTTCAAGCGGGGCTGAGGGTCGTCGAGCCGGGCTCTAATCGACGCGCCGGACAATTCCTTCGAGCGTGGCAACATTGAAACCGAAGCGACGGAAGGTCATCCGGTTGTGGGCGGTGCGGCCGCCCGGGTGCAGCGTGATCCATTGCTCGACATTGACGCCTTCGACGCTGCGGTAGCGCAGGTGCATGACGTTGCCGGTCGCCTCGCCGGTCACGGGGCCGACGGCATCGCTGATCGTGCCGGTGAAGCGGTTGGGGCCATTGCGCACAAGCCGCCAGCTCCGCCGCCTCGGCGGCTTGCCGTCCTCCTCGATCACCTGCTCCAGCAGCAGCGTACCGTTCGCATCGATGCGTCCGCGATTATGATCGCGCACGCCGTGGCTGCCGCTGAGCATGACCCGGACCGTGCCAACGCCCTCGGTGCGGCCGACGAAGAAATGCTCGGGTCCCGGGACGGGGGCAGCGGCTACCTGGAGCGCAAGGAGAAGCGGAAGCAGGATCAAACGAGCCTGGACTGCTTCACCGCCGCCTCGATGAAAGAGGCGAACAATGGATGCGGGTCGAACGGCTTGCTCTTCAGTTCGGGATGGAACTGCACCCCGATGAACCACGGATGATCCGGCCGCTCGACGATTTCGGGGAGTTCGCCGTCGGGGCTCATGCCGGAGAAGACCAGGCCGCCGGATTCGAGCGCGTTTTTGTAGTGGGCATTGACCTCGTAGCGGTGGCGGTGGCGTTCGCTGATCGTGTCGGCGCCGTAGACCGAGCGGACGACGCTGTTGCCGGCGAGCCTCGCCTCGTAGGCGCCGAGGCGCATGGTGCCACCGAGGTCGCCGCCGGCGGCGCGCTTCTGGAGACCCTCCTCGCTCATCCATTCCGTGATCAGGCCGACGATCGGCTCGCTGACCTCGCCGAACTCGCTCGACCCCGCCCCTTCCAGGCCGGCCGTGTTCCGCGCCGCCTCGATACAGGCCATCTGCATGCCGAGGCAGATGCCGAAGAAGGGCACGCGGCGCTCGCGGGCGAAGTGGACCGAGGCGATCTTGCCCTCACTGCCGCGCTCGCCGAAGCCGCCGGGGACGAGGATGGCGTTGAGCGGTTCGAGGGCAGCGGCGATCTCGGTGTCGGGATGTTCGAACAATTCGGCGTCGAGCCAGCGGATATTGACCTTCACCCTATTGGCGAGCCCGCCATGGACCAAAGCCTCGGTCAGCGACTTGTAGGCGTCCTGCAAGCCGACATATTTGCCGACGACGCCGACCGTCACCTCCCCTTCCGGGTTGAACAGTCGGTCGAGCACGTCGTCCCAGCGGGCGAGGTTCGGCGCCGGCGCGTCGAGGATGCCGAAGGCGCGCAGCACCTCGGCATCGAGCCCGGCTTCGGAATATTGGGCGGGGACGGCGTAGATGCTCTTGGCGTCGAGCGCCGGGATCACCGCCTCGCGGCGGACATTGCAGAACAGGGCGATCTTCTCCCGGTCGCTGTCGGGCAGGTCGCGATCGCAGCGGCAGACGATGATCTCGGGCTGGATGCCCAGGGAGGTCAGCTCGCGGACGCTGTGCTGGGTGGGCTTGGTCTTCAGCTCGCCGGCGGCGGCGATATAGGGAACCAAAGTGGTGTGGATCGACACCGAGCCCTTGTCGTTGCCGGCGTTGGCGAGCTCGTTGCGGAACTGGCGGATCGCCTCGACGAAAGGCAGGGATTCAATGTCTCCAACCGTGCCGCCGACTTCGCACAGGACGAAGTCGCAATCCTCCTCGACGTCGGCGCGGATGAAATCCTTGATCGCGTTGGTGACGTGGGGAATGACCTGGACGGTGGCGCCGAGATAGTCGCCGTGCCGCTCGCGGGCGATGATGCCCTGGTAGATCCGGCCCGACGTGACGTTGTCCGACTGGCGGGCGGGAACGCCGGTGAAGCGCTCATAATGGCCGAGATCGAGATCGGTCTCGGCGCCGTCGTCGGTGACGTAGACCTCGCCGTGCTGATAGGGCGACATCGTCCCCGGATCGACGTTGAGATAAGGGTCGAGCTTGCGAAGCCGCACGGTGTAGCCGCGCGCCTGGAGGAGGGCCGCGAGAGATGCGGCCATGAGACCCTTGCCAAGGCTGGAGACCACGCCGCCGGTGATAAAAATGAACCGCGCCATGGGAGTTGAGGCTTAAGCGGGTGGCGGCCGAAAGCGCAAGCGCGCGAATCGCTTTTTTCGCGCTGGAGTGAACTTTGTTGCCGCTGGCGCGGCGGATACGCTGCTTTTTCCCTTCAGTCGGCCGAGGCCGTCGAAAGGGAGGAATTCGGCTTATTGCGCGAGGGGGACGCCGGACTGGTTGGTCTGGGCGGGCGGCGTCCGGGCGGGGGCGGCCGCCGGAGCCGGGCCGGTGAGCGGGGCGGCCGGGGCGGTGGCGGGTGCCGCGCCGGGGAGACCCAGGGGAACCGCGGGCGTCGGCGCGGCCGGGACCGGCCGGGCGAGGCTGGCGTCGATCGTCGACACGCGATTCTGGCTGGCGGCGAGCGCGGCGAGCAGGATCGACATGGCGACGAAGATGGTGGCGAGGATCGCCGTGCCGCGGGTGAGGAAGTCCGAGGCGCCGCGCGCGCTCATCATGCCGGCCGGGCTGCCGCCGCCGGCAAGCCCGCCGCCTTCGCTACGCTGCATCAGAATCAGCGTGATGAGCGCCAGCGCGACGAGGGCCTGGACGATGAGCAGGAAGGTGAAGAAGCCGTGCATGAATGGGTCTTTCGGGAATCTCGGGAAGAGGTTGCGGGCGATCTAGGCGATCGAGGGCTGAGGTTCAACCATGAGAGAGAGGAGTGTCTAGCTCTTTGCCGCCTCGATGATCGGAACGAATTGCTCGGCCGTCAGGCTGGCTCCACCGACCAGGGCGCCGTCGACGTCGGAAAGGGCGAAGATTTCGCGGGCGTTGTCCAGCTTGACCGAGCCGCCGTAGAGGATGCGGACGCGGTCGCCCTGGTCGCCGAAACGGGCGGCGAGGCCGGCGCGCAGGTGGGCGTGCATTTCGGCGATGTCGGCGAGGGTCGCGACCTTGCCGGTGCCGATCGCCCAGATCGGCTCGTAGGCGACGACCAGCTCGCCCTCCCCGCCCAGCTCGGGCAGCGAGGCGGCGAGCATGGCGCCGACCACGGCGAGGTGATCGCCGGCCTCGCGCTGGGTCTCGCTCTCGCCGACGCAGACGATGGCGATGAAGCCGGCGGCGAGCGCGGCGGCGGCCTTGGCCTGGACCTCGGCGTCGGTTTCGTGCTGGTCGGCGCGGCGTTCGCTATGGCCGAGGATCGCCATCCGTCCGCCCGCCTCCCTGATCATCGCCGCCGAGACGCACCCGGTATGGGCGCCGCTCTCCGCGGCGTGGCAATCCTGGGCGCCGATGACGACGCCGCCCGAACGGGTGCCGGCGGCCGCGATCAGGGTGAAAGGCGGGCAGATTCCTACGTCGACTCCTCCGGCTTCCCGCGCGGCCTCGGCGATCGCAGAGATCTCGGCTAGCGAGGCGAGGCTTCCGTTCATCTTCCAGTTGCCGACGACGAGCTTGCGGCGGAGGTGCATAGTCATTTCCTGTCGGCAAGAGATGGCGCGCTGCTAGCAACCGCAGGGGCTCCTGCCAAGCTTGCGGGCCGGCGAGGCCGCATCTATGACCCGCCGCAACCCCAATTCGTCGGGCCACTTTCGTCAGGACATTCGATGATCGCCAATTTCCGCAAGTCGCTCCGCAGCTGGGCCACGGTCGCGCTGCTCCTGATCGCGCTGGTCGCCATCGTCGTCACCGGTTTCGGCACCGGTGGGGTCGGCGGCCTTGGCGCGCTCAACGGTCCGGGCGGCCCCAGCGGCGACCAGCTCGCGAAGGTCGGCAGCCAGGCGATCACCTCGAACGAGGTCAGCGACCTCCTCACCCGCTCCTTCGCCCGCGCCCGCGAGCAGCAGCCGACGCTCGACATGGCGAGCTTCATCGCCCAGGGCGCCTATGAGCAGACCTTGAACCAGCTGATCGTCTCGACCGCGATCCGGATGTTCGGCGAGGAGCAGGGACTGGCGGTCTCGACCCGCATGGTCGACCGCGAGATCGTCAACATCCCGGCCTTCCGTAACTTCACCGGCCAGTTCGACCAGAACAGCTTTCGCGCCGCGCTGGCCGCCCAGAACATCACCGAAGAGGCGCTGCGCGACGATATCTCGCGCTCGCTGATGCAGCGCCAGCTGCTCGCCCCGGCCGCGCTCGGCGTGCGCGTTCCCGACGGCGTCGTGCGCCAATATGCCGCGCTCGCGCTCGAGCGGCGCCGCGGATCGGTCGGCGTCGTTCCGTTCCAGCTGATGGCGCAGGGGATCAACCCCACCGACGCCGAGCTTGCCGCTTTCTACCAGCGCAACCGCGCCGCCTTCACCGATCCCGAGCGCCGGATCGTCAAATATGCGGTGATGGGCCGCGAGCAGGTCACTCAGAACGTGACTCCGACCGAGGCCGAGATCCAGGCGGTCTACAACCACAACGCGGCGGTCTACGGCCCGCGCGAGAGCCGCACCCTGCTTTCGATCGTGCTGCCGACGCAGGCGGCGGCGCAAGCCTTCGTCCAGCGCGTGCGCGGCGGCACCGATTTCGCCGCCGCCGCCAGCGCGGCCGGCTTCAGCGCCCGCGACATCACCTTCGCCAACCAGCAGCGCGCCCAGTTCGCCACCGCCACCGCCGGCCCGGTGGCCGAGGCCGCCTTCCGCGCGGCGCAAGGCGCCGTAGTCGGGCCGATCCAGTCGGAGCTCGGCTTCCACGTCGTCCGGGTAGCGGCGGTCACGACGACGCCGGCGCGGACGCTGGAGAGCGTGCGCGGCGACATCGCCCGCGCCGTCGAGGCACGCAAGCGCAATGACGCGCTCGCCGCCTTGATCGGCCGGGTCGAGGACCAATTGTCCGCCGGCGCCAATTTCGACGAGGTGGCCCGCGCCGAGCATCTGACCGTGGTCACCACGCCGGCGGTGAACGCCAGCGGCCAGCCCGGCCCGATGCCGGCGGGCCAGACCTGGACCGCGCCGCCGGAGCTCGCGCCTTTGCTGCGCAGCGCCTTCGAGATCGATCCCGAGAATCTCGACCCGACGGTCGAGCAGCTGGTGCCCAACGAGCGCTTCGCCCTGGTCGGCGTCGCCCGGGTCCAGCCCGCCGCGCCGCCGCCGCTCGCCCAGATCCGCGACCGCGTTCGCGTGGCCTTCGTCCAGCGCGCCGCGCTGACACGGGCGAAGGGGCTGGCCGATTCGATCGTCGCCCGGATCAACGCCGGAACGCCCGCGGCCCAGGCCTATGGCGCCGCCCAGCCGCGGCTGCCGGCGGCGCGGCCGATCGACGTCCAGCGCATCCAGATCATGCGCACCGACCAGCCGGCGCCGCCGCCGCTGATCGCCCTGTTCAGCATCCCCATCGGCAAGGCGCGGGTGGTGCCGGCGGCGAACAACGAGGGCTGGTACATCGTCTTCCACGAGGCGTCGACGCCCGGCAATGCCGACAGTGAGCCGACCCTGGTCACCCGCATCCGCACCGACCTTATCGGTTCGGCGAGCGAGGATTTCGCCGAGCAGTTCGCCCGCGCCATCGAGGCGCGCAGCAACGTCCAGCGCAATCCGGCGGCGATCGCGGCGGCGCGACAGGCGGCGGGCGGCGGCTCCGTTCGTTGATCCTGGTCGTCGACAATTATGACAGCTTCACCTGGAACCTCGTCCATTATCTGAAGGAGATCGGCGCCGAGGTCAGGGTCGCGCGCAACGACGCGCTGACCGCAGCCGAGGCGCTGGCCAGCGGCGCCACCGCGATCCTGATCTCCCCCGGGCCGGGCGTTCCCGACCAGTCGGGCATCTCGCTCGACCTGGTTGCGGCCTGCGCCGAAGCACGGCGGCCGTTGCTCGGCGTCTGTCTCGGCCACCAGGCGATCGGCCAGCATTTCGGCGGGCGCGTGGCGCGGGCGCCGCGGGTGATGCACGGCAAGGTCTCGGACATTTCGCACGACGGCAGCGGCGTCTTCGCCGGCCTGCCCTCCCCCTTCACCGCGACCCGCTATCACTCGCTGGCGCTGGCTCCGGACCGGATTCCGGGCTGCCTGACCGTCAACGCCCACGCGCCCGACGGCAGCGTGCAGGGCCTGCGCCATCGTGCGCTGCCGATCCACGGCGTCCAGTTCCATCCCGAAAGCATCGCCAGCGAGCACGGCCACGCCTTGCTGGCCAATTTCCTGACGCTCGCGGCGGGGGCCAGCGCGACCGCTTGACACTATCCGAAACGTTCCTTACACGTTCCGCATACGTTCCACGGGAGGAACCCGATGCTGACCCGCAAGCAACATGAACTCCTGCTCTATATTGACGGCAAGCTTTCCGAGACGGGCGTATCGCCGTCGTTCGAGGAGATGAAGGAGGCGCTCGACCTCAAGTCGAAGAGCGGCGTCCACCGCCTCATTTCCGCGCTCGAGGAACGCGGCTTCATCAAGCGCCTCGCCAACCGCGCCCGCGCGCTGGAAGTGCTGAAGATGCCCGAGATGAAGGGTGTAGCACCGACCGGCAAGACTTCGGTCCTGCCGCCGCGCGCCGCCAACGACATCCTCGACATCCCGCTGCACGGCCGGATCGCCGCCGGCACGCCGATCGAGGCGCTGCAGGGCACCGACACCCTTCCCGTTCCCGCCGCTTTGCTCGGCCCGGGCGAGCATTATGCGCTGGAAGTGGCCGGCGATTCGATGGTCGAGGAAGGGATATTGGACGGCGATTATGCCCTGATCCGCCGCCAGGACACGGCCCGCGACGGCGAGATCGTGGTCGCGCTGATCAACGACGAGGAAGCGACCCTGAAGACTTTCCGCCGCGAAGGCCAGATGATCCGCCTCGACCCCGCCAACCGCCAGTACAACCCCCAGCGCTACCGCCCCGACCAGGTCCAGATCCAGGGGCGGCTGGCGGGCCTGCTGCGGCGCTACTAGCCGGCGGAGGAAGACATGGCGCGGCTGAACTATGTCGAGCTGCCGGTCGCGGATATCGCGGCGGCCAAGGCCTTTTACGAAAATGCGTTCGGCTGGGCGCTGACCGATTTCGGACCGACCTATGCGGCGACGCTCAGCGGCGACACCGACATCGGCCTTCAGGCCGACGCCGCCGAGGCGACCAAGGCGCCGCTCGCGGTGATCGACGTGCCCGACCTCGAAGCCGCGCTGGCGGCCGTGACCGCGGCCGGGGGCACGATCGTCCGCCCGATCTTCGCCTTTCCCGGCGGCCGGCGCTTCCAGTTCACCGATCCGGGCGGGAATGAGCTCGCCTGCGTGACCGGCGACTGATGTACGCGGGCCGTCTCACTCGCCCTTGAACCAACCGCCCCCACCCCCTAGTTGACCCATGCGGACCGGGCCCCTCTGGCAGCGTGCAAGCGTTGCGATGTCGGACCGCAAGACGACCGACTCAGGGGCCCACGCTTTCCAATGCGATGCTTTTGAGCCGGGCGACCCTGTGACGAACCCGGAGATTTTTCATGACCGACCATCAAGCCATGTCCTGCCCCGTCTGCCGCGTGCCGCTGGTGATGAGCGAACGCCAGGGAGTGGAGATCGATTATTGCCCGCAATGCCGCGGCGTCTGGCTCGACCGCGGCGAGCTCGACAAGGTGATCGAGCGCAGTCTCCGGGACCATGCCCCCGCGGCGCAGCCGGCCCCGCAAGCGGCCCCGCAGCCGCACCAGCAACAACGCCAAGAGCATCACGGCGACTTTGGCCGCCAGCACGGCGATTACGGACGCCAGCAAGGCGGCTATCCGCAGAAGCGGCGCAAGTCTTTCCTCGAGGAATTGTTCGACTAGGACGGTGAAGGGGCGCCGGTCCCGTCGGCGCCCTAGTCCCGCGTATCGAACAATAAGGTGATGCGGTCGGCCTGGCTGTCGTTTTGCACCGAATGGGTGCGGCTGGCCTCAATCCGCCACGCCTCGCCGGGCCGCGGCCATTTTTCTTCGCCGCCGACCGTCAGGGTGACCCCCGGCTCCGAAATCAAAGCGAGTTGGTAGCGGCGGCGGGTGATGCCGTCGATGCCGTCGAAATGCGGCGGCAGGCCCTCACCCGACGGCATCAGGCCGATCCGCGCGTGGCAGAGCCTGCCCTTGTCGCCATGCTCGGCGGCGAGAATGACCAGGATGCGATCAACCAGCCGCCACACTTCGGGAAGCTCGGCTTCGAGCTGCCGCTCATAGCCATGATCGAGCAGCTGTATGGTGAGCAAGGTGTCGCCGCCGAGCCGGACCCAATGTTCCGGATGACCGGTAATATCGGCCAGCGCCGGCGCTACGTCGAGGCCTTCCGCGATTCTGATGAAATTCGGCATGTGGCGCCGTGGTTCCCGAAAACGCTTCGCGCCGCAAGGGTCAGCGACCTGTCTCCGCCCAGGGGTGACGGCCGAGCCGCTCCGCCACCGTCGCGACCCTGGGCCGGCGGCCGAGGGTGACGGCGATACCGCCGGTGCGGCGCAGGAAATCGCGGTCGACCCGCAGCCAGCGCGGCCGGCAGGCCTTGGGCAGGCGGCGGTCGGCGATGACGATGTCGGACTGGTCGCAGGTCTCGATCATCTTCGGCCAGGCGATCAGATGGTCCGATCGGGTGGCGGCGATCCGCCAGACGCGGCCGTCACGTTCGATCGTAGCGACGCACAGGTCGAGGCTGCAGGCGGCGTTGGGCGCGAAGTCCATCTCGATGAACTCGGGCTCCTCGCCGCTCGCCTCGGCGAGCAGGTCGCGGACATAGTCGCCGGCCCGCGGACGGAGCAAGGCCAGCTCTCCGGCCGGAGTCCTCAAAGCCATGTGGCGCCCTTCGCCGGTGACGATCAGATCGGGTGCGGGCGTGGCCAGCGCCCAGAGCGCGCCGAAGGCGACCGGGGCAATGCCGAACAGCCGCCAGCGCGTGCGCCACAGGCAGATCCAAAGGCCCCCGGCAACCATCAACGCGTAGGCAACGGGCGGCATGGCCGGGAGCAAAGCGACGGCGCCCGGCGCGGTCGCTGCGAAATGGGCGAGCCAGAGCAGGAACGTCAGGGCCTTGCCGGTCAGCCACCAGATCGGCGCGCCGAGGCCGACCAGGTCGAACAAAAGCGCCAGCGCCTCCAGCGGCATGATGACGAAGGTGGTGAGCGGGATGGCGATCACGTTGGCGAGCGCGCCATAGAGGCCGGAGCGGTGGAAATGGAACAGGGCGATCGGCGCCAGCGTGATTTCGACGACCAGGCCGGTCAGGACCAGCCCGAACAGGAAGCGGCCGCCGCGGCGGATCCAGCCTTCGTCGCGG
Organism: Allosphingosinicella sp.; assembly: GCA_036525215.1. Classification (GTDB taxonomy): domain Bacteria; phylum Pseudomonadota; class Alphaproteobacteria; order Sphingomonadales; family Sphingomonadaceae; genus Allosphingosinicella. The sequence goes on along the minus strand of DATDAU010000002.1, from coordinate 767 downwards.
CGCGACAGCCAGGCCTGGACGCGCGGATTTTCGTGCAGGGCGATGATCGCGGTGATTGCGGCAAAGCTGAGCTGGAAGCTCGCTCCTGCAAGCGATTCCGGCCAGAGCAGGAGGACGACCAAAGCGCCGACCGCGACCAGGCGCAGGGTCAGGGCTTCGCGTCCCAGGGCAATGCCGGCAAGAACTAGCAAGGCCGCGACCAGCGAGCGAATGGTCGGCACTTCGGCGCCGGTGAGAATGGTGTAGGCGATGCCGGCGAGCGCGCCGGCGGCGGCGGCGACCAGGACCAGCCGCCAGCGCAGCGCCAGAGCGGGACTCAGGGCCAGGAGGCGCAGGGTCAGCAGCATCACCGCGCCGACCACGGCGGTGAGATGAAGGCCGCTCACCGACAGGAGGTGGGCGAGGCCCGAGCGCCGCATCGCGTCGGCATCCTCCTCGCCGATGCCGTATTGATCGCCGGTGGCGAGGGCGGCGGCGATGCCGGATTCGCCGCCGGCGCCGAGCCGTTCGCGGATATGGGCGGAGAGACGCTGGCGCCAGACGGCGAGACGCGCAGCAAAGCCCTGGCTGGCCGCGGGCGCGAGGATCGCGACGTCAAGCGCGCGGCCGGTGCCGCCGATCTGCTGGAACCAGGCGGTCTGCGAGAAATTGTAGCCGCCCGGCACCGCCATCGGCGCCGGCGGCATCAGCCAGGCGCGGAGGCGTATGCGGGCGCCGGTTTCAAGTCCCGCCGGGGCCTTGGCCGCGTCGATATTGACCCTGAGGCG
>DATDAU010000001.1:0-10942 GCA_036525215.1 Allosphingosinicella sp. | reverse complement strand
CCGCCGCTCGGCATCTTCGGAACCGGCGGTGGCGATCCGTTCGATCCGATCGGCCGCTACTTCTACATGGGCGCGCAGGTCGACTTCTAGGAGATCGATCCGCACAAACATCGGGGCCGCCTTCGGGCGGCCCCTTTTTTGCGTGGAGTGCTGTTTGCCGCGCGTGACAATCCAGAGCGGGTGTCAGAGGCCGGTCGCGCGATCACCTGCGCGGCGATTCACTTCGAGTTATCGATCGTCTCAAAGATCGCCGTGACCGCGCGCTGCTCGTCTTCCGTAAGCTCCGGGCGCCAGACGTCGAAGATCAGGATGATGCGGTCCTGGTCGCTGTCGTTCCAGGCCTCGTGCTCGATCGTGTCGTCGAAGATGAGCAACTTGCCTTCTTCCCACTCGCGCACTTCGTTGCCGCAGCGAAAGCCGCATGCGGGTGGGACGATCAGCGGCAAGTGGCAGATCAGCCTCGTGTTGATCATGCCGTTATGGGCGGCGATTTTTGCGCCCGCCTTCAGCATCGAGAACAGGATCGACGGCGCCCGCACGCCGATATGAGCCAGCGGCGGCGCCTGTAGCGCGGCGAAGGTCCTGGGGAAGCGGGCCACGTTCTTTTCGACCGGCGCGCCATTCTCCCACAGATAGAGCGTGCTCCAGGCCGGGTTGTCGAGCAGGCCATGGAAATCGTAGCGCGGCCGGTCCGCGCGCGCCTGCAGATAGGGGCGGAACAGGCCGTCTTCGTGGAGCACGGCCTCCAGCTCGGCCCGCATGTCGGCGGCGGCGGCCTCGACCGCGGCGGCCCAGGCGAATTCGGACGGCTCGTAGAACTGGATCTGGGGGAGCCGGGGAAAATAATAAGCGCTCGGCTGCTGGAAATAGACCTGCTTTTCCTCGAGCAAGATCTCGATCGATTCCTGAAAGCGCGGGCTGCGCGCCGGGGCATCGAACCCCGCTTTGGCCAGTCCGGCCTCGAGATCGCGGCGCGAGCGGCCGACGAAATCGGCCATCTCCCGCTCGACCCGCTCCAACTCGGCAGCGAGATCAGGCGGATGATTGCCGATCTGGGCGGCGATCTTCAGCGCCTTGCGGTGAAAGCTGGCGGCGGCACGGTCGCCGCTGCCGGCTGCTGAGTCGAGGGCGTGGCGGGCGTCGCCCTTGACGATCAGGGCGCGGACATTGGCTTCGTCGCGCCGCAGCACCTCGTCCGCGGCCCGTTCGGCGGCGGCCCAGTCGCCGAGCTGCCGGCACGCATAAGCGAGCATCAGCCAGATCTGGGCATTGGCCTGGCCGGCGGCGGCGAGGCGATCGAAGCCCTGCCGCGCCTCGGCCGCCCTTCCCGACTGGAAGGCGGCGGCCGATGCGCGGGCCAGGGCTTCGGCGTCGGTGCGATTGAGCTGCATCAGCGGTTCAATCGCGCCCGACCGAGCCTTGCGTCAATAGCGGTAATGGTCGGGCTTGAACGGGCCCTCGACGGGCACGCCGAGATATTCGGACTGCTTCTGGCTCAAAGTCGTCAGCTGGACGCCGAGCTTGCCGAGATGAAGCGCCGCGACCTTCTCGTCGAGATGCTTGGGCAGGACGTAGACGTCCTTCTCATATTTGTCGCCGCCGGTCCAAAGCTCGATCTGGGCGAGAACCTGGTTGGTGAAGCTGGCGCTCATCACAAAGCTGGGATGGCCGGTGGCGTTGCCGAGATTGACCAGCCGGCCCTTCGACAGGACGATGATCTTCTTGCCGTCCGGGAATTCGACTTCGTCGACCTGCGGCTTGACCTCGGTCCACTTCATGTTGGCCAGCGCCGAAATCTGGATCTCGCTGTCGAAATGGCCGATGTTGCAGACGATCGCCATGTTCTTCATCGCCCGCATGTGATCGAGGGTGATGACGTCCATATTGCCGGTGGCGGTGACGAAGATGTCCGCGCGCCTGGTCGCCTCTTCCATGGTCACGACCTCGAAGCCCTCCATCGCCGCCTGCAGTGCGCAAATCGGATCGACTTCGGTGACGAGGACGCGGGCGCCGCCGTTGCGCAGCGACTGGGACGAGCCCTTGCCGACGTCGCCGAAGCCGGCGACGCAGGCGACCTTGCCGGCGAGCATGACGTCGGTGCCGCGGCGGATCGCGTCGACCAGGCTCTCCTTGCAGCCGTAGAGATTGTCGAACTTCGACTTGGTGACGCTGTCGTTGACGTTGATCGCCGGGAAGGGAAGCTTGCCCTGCTTGGCGAGGTCATAGAGGCGATGGACGCCAGTGGTCGTCTCTTCCGAAACGCCCTTGATGGTCTCTACGGTCTTGGTCAGGTAGCCCGGACGCTCGGCGAGGAAACGCTTCAGGGTGACGCAGAAGATCTCCTCTTCCTCGTTGGTCGGCGTGAACAGCGCCTCGCCGGCCTCGACCCGCGCGCCCCAGAGCGCGAACATGGTGGCGTCGCCGCCGTCGTCGAGGATCATGTTGCAGGTCTGGTCCTGACCCCAGTCGAAGATGCGGGCGGCATAGTCCCAATATTCTTCCAGCGTCTCGCCCTTGATGGCGAAAACCGGAACGCCCGAGGCGGCGATCGCCGCGGCGGCATGGTCCTGGGTCGAGAAGATGTTGCACGAGGCCCAGCGGACCTGGGCGCCGAGCGCGGTCAGCGTCTCGATCAGCACCGCGGTCTGGATCGTCATGTGGAGCGAGCCGGTGATGCGCGCGCCCTTCAGCGGCTTCGACTCGCCATATTCGGCGCGCAGGGCCATCAGCCCCGGCATCTCGGTCTCGGCGATCTCCATTTCCTTGCGGCCGAAAGCGGCCAGGCCGATGTCTGCGATGACATAGTCGTTGAACGTCGAATTGGGCTGCGTGGCCACGAGCGGTCTCCTGAAAAATGAAAAGACCGCCGGGTCGAAAATGGCGGTCGCGTGGGGTTCCCTAGCCGCGACCGCTCTCAAATGCAAATATAAAGATATCTTTATATGTGGAGTTTTGCTTGCCTACGCCGTGCCGAACTCCGCGGTCAGCAATCTTGCGTCCACGCCGGCGCCGCTGAACGCGGCGGCCCAGCGGGTGTCGGTGTCGCATTCGTAGAGGAGGCTTTCCTCGCCGGGGGTGACGAACCAGCCGTGGCGGCGCATCTCGCCCTCGAGTTGACCGCCCTCCCAGCCGGCATAGCCCAATGCGGCAACCCAGCGGGTGGGGCCCTTCCCCGCCGCGATCGCCTTCAATATGTCCTGGGTCGCGCTCAGCACCCAGCGGCCGGCGACGTCGATCGAGTCCTGGCCGCCCCAATCGGGCGAGTGGAGAATGAAGCCGCGCTGCGGCTGCACCGGTCCGCCCTGGTGAATCGGGGCGTCGGGGGCGACGCCCGGATCGATGTCGAGCTGCTTCAGGAGGTCGTGAAAGCCGATTCCGGGCGCGGTCCGGCCGAGGCCGATGCCGAGCGCGCCATCCTCGTCGTGGACGCACATCGCGATCACCGCCTTCTCGAAGCGCGGATCGCCGATGCCGGGCATGGCCAGCAGGAACTGGCCACAGAGGAAGCGTGGGGACTCCATCGGGCGGTTATACGCGCGAGACGCGCCCGCCGCCAATGATCGCGGTCCGCGCCAGCCTCTATCCCGGGGCGTTCCGCCTTGGTAAGGGGCCGGCCTGTTCGCAACGAAGGAGAAGAAGATGACGATTCAGGTTGGCGACCGCATTCCCAGCGCGACTTTGATGAAGGCGGGCGCGGAAGGGCCGCAGCCGGTCTCCACCGACGATTATTTCGCCGGCCGCAAGATCGCCCTCTTCTCCGTGCCTGGCGCCTTCACGCCGACCTGCTCCGCCCGCCACCTGCCCGGCTTCGTCGAGCGTGCCGACGAGCTCAAGGGCAAGGGCGTCGACGAGGTCGCCTGCGTCGCAGTCAACGACGCCTTCGTGATGGGCGCTTGGGGCCAGCAGGCCGGCGCCGAAGGCAAGGTGACGATGCTCGCCGACGGCAATGGCGACTTCGCCGAGGCGCTCGGCCTCACCATGGACGGATCGAAGTTCGGCCTCGGCAAGCGCGGCTCGCGCTGGTCGGCGATCGTCGACGACGGAGTGGTGTCGGAGCTCAATGTCGAAGAGCCCGGGGCGTTCAACGTGTCGAGCGCGGAATATTTGTCGGCGCAGCTTTAGCGCGCCGGACGCAGCACCTCCGCGGCGAACCTGTCCGTCTGGTTGGCGAAGACCAGGAGGTTCACCGCGAGGTTGCCGCGGATGAAGCCGAAGTCGGCGGTGAGGTAGCGCTGCAGGGCCGGTCGGCCGTCGGCGGTAAGGAAGCCGCGCGAGAAGGCGTAGCGGCGGTTGAACGCCTGGACCGCATTGCCGAGCTGATCGGCGGGGATGTTGGCGGGACGGTTCCACACAGCCTGGATTGAGATCGCCTTGCACGCCGCGCCCTGCCGCTCGCAGCTGCCGAAGATGATCGCCGCCCGCCTGTTGTTGGCGAAGGTGACCTGCAGCGCCGGGCGGTCGGGCGTGCCCTGGCGCACGAAGCGGGCGCCGACCGCGGTCAGCACCGGCTCGACCGTCGCATAGTTGAAGGTCGGCAGGACCTGCCGGTTCTCCGGCGACGCCGGATTCCAGGGTGGGGACTGAGCTGGAGCGGCACTCGCCGCCGCCAGCCCCGCGCCCACCGCCAGGAGGTATATTTTCGTCATCATTTCGCGCCCTTAACCCTGCGCGTCGAAAAGCCTCACGCCGCGTCGACGAACCGTGGCGATTGCGCGGCGGGCATCAGGCCTGCCAGCCGCACCGCCGCCCCCTGTTCTGCTCGCGCAGCCAGCCGAGCAGGGGCCGGAAATATTCGACCATCGGCTCGGCGGAGAGCTCGCGGCTGCCGGTGAAGGTCGCGATCGCGTCCGGCCAGGGCCGCGACAGGCCGAGCGACAACATTTCGTTCAGCCGCCGGCCGACCTCGCGATTGCCGTAGAAGGTGCAGCGGTGGAGCGGACCGCGCCAGCCGGCGATGTCGCACGCCGCCTTGAAGAACTGGAACTGCATGATGCGGGCGAGGAAATATCGGGTGTAGGGCACGCTCGCCGGCACGTGATATTTGCCGCCGGCGTCGAAATTGGCCTCGGTCCGCGGCGTCGGCGGAACGATGCCCTGATATTGCAGACGCATCCGGTCCCATGCCGCCTGATATTCGCCCGGCCGGATCTGGCCGGAGAAGATGCCCCAGCGATAGCGGTCGATCAAAAGGCCGAAGGGCAGGAAGGCGATCTTGTCGAGCGCCTGGCGGAGCAGCAGTGCCCGGTCCTGGTCGGCGGTCGGCAGCTGGTTCTGCTGCAACAGGCCGATCTGGACCAGATATTCGGGCGTGACCGAGAGCGCGATGGTGTCGCCGATCGCCTCGTGGACGCCGTCATTGGCGCTGTCCTCGTAGAGATAGGGCTGGCCCATATAGGCGCGCTGGTAGAAATTGTGGCCGAGCTCGTGGTGGGCGGTGACGAAATCGTCCGCGTTCACCCGGGTGCACATCTTGATCCTGAGGTCTTGCTGATTGTCGAGGTCCCAGGCCGACGCATGGCAGATCACTTCGCGGTCGCGCGGCTGGGTGATCATCGATCGCTGGTAGAAGGTCGCCGGCAGCGCCGGGAAACCGAGCGAGGTGAAGAAGCCCTCGGCGGTGCGGATCACCCGCTCGGGCGTGTAGTTCGCCTGGACGAGCAACTGGGTGAGATCGTAGGGCCGCGGAGCCGACGAAGGCGGCGCCACCACCTCGTAGATATTGCCCCATTCCTGCGCCCACAGATTGCCGAGCAGATCGGCGCGGATCGGGCCGGTGGCGGGCTGGACGGCGTCGCCGTAACGGCGGTTGAGGCCGGCGCGGGCGAAGCAGTGCAGCTCCTGGTAGAGTGGCCGCACCTCGTTCCACAGTCGCTCGGTCAACGCCTCGAACTGCGCGGGGGTCATGTCGTATTTGGACCGCCACATCGCGCCGGTATCGGGGAAGCCGAGGTCGCGCGCGCCCTGATTGGCGATCTCCACCATCCGCGCATATTGGGGACGCATCGGCGCGCCGACATTGTTGTTCCAGCTGGTCCACATCTCGCGCAGCTGATCGGGGTTGCGGTTCGTGCCCATCCGCGCCTCGATCTCGTTGCCGGTCAGGGTCTCGCCGTTCATCGTCCCCCGGCCGCGGCCATATTGGGAAGCCAGATCGGTGGAGATGCGGTTCAATTCCGCGGCCGCGCCGGCGGTGGTCGGCGCCGCCAGGGTCAGGCCGTTGCGCAGGATGTTGAGCTTGCGACGGGTATCGGCGCTCAATCCCGGCACGTTCTGAAAGCGGGCCGCCTCGGTGGCGTAGCGGACGCCCATTTCGGTGCCGATCGTCCCGAAGTGCGCGGCGAGCGCATCGGTGTCGTCGGTGATGTAGGTCGCGTTCACCCACTGGGCGCGGTTGTTGATCACCGAAAACTCGCCGAGCTCGCGCTCGGCGCGGGCGACGAAGGCGTCGGCCTCGGCGGCGGTCGGCGTCCCCGCCGGCGCGGAAGCCGCGGGACGCGCGGCGGGCGTCGCGGCCTGGTTGGACGCGGCGACGGAGCCGGTGGCGGCGAGGCAGGCGACGGCGGCGATGGCAAGCAGCGAAACTGTCGATTTCATGACGGGAATCCCCTCACATTTTCTTGGTGCTGCGGATTGCCATGAACCTGCCGTTTGGGCCGGTCAACGGGTCAGGAAAGCAGTGATCGCGCGGCCGAGATCGGCCTTGATCACGGCGCTCATATGGTTGCCGGGGACTTCGACATATTCGCCCTTCGCGAGCAGGCCGGCGAGCGCCTCGGCCGAGCCGTTGTCATGGTCGTCGGCGCCGCTCAGCACCAGGGTCGGAACGGCGATGGCGCGAAGGTCGGCCTCGCTGGTGTCGACGAAACTGTCGAGCAGGGGCAGATAGGCCTTGGGGTCGCCGCCGGTGGTCTTGAGGAAGGCCTCGGCCATCCATTCGGGCGAGCCGCGCTCGTGGGTGCCGAGCCCTTGCAGGATCTTCTTGAAATGGCCGGAGCGCGTGCCGGTCGCGAGCAGCCCCTGCAGGCCCATGCCGCCGAGCACCAGCCGGCCCGGCGCCGCTCCCTTCACCATCATCCGCACCGAGGTCCGCGCGCCCAGCGAATAGCCGCCGAGATCGTAATCGGCGAGGCCGAGATGGGCGGTCAAGGCGAGGCCGTCGTCGGCGAGAATGTCCGGCGGATAGGAAGCGGGATCGTGCGGCTTGCCGCTCGCCCCGTGGCCGCGAAGATCGGGCATGATCACGCGAAACCCTGCGGCCGCGATCAGGGCGGCATGGCCATAGCGGATCCAGTTGGTGTCGGCGTCCGAGAAGAGGCCGTGAAGGAGGACGATCGGACGCCCCTCCCCGGTCTCGTGCCAGGCGAGATCGACGCCGTCGGGCGCGGCCATATGGTGGGTGGTGACGGTCATGGCGTCTCCGCGACGGGCCGGAGCCGGCGCACGACTCCGAACAGGATGGTCAGGAACGCACAGAGGACCAGGAAGGTGGCGAGCAGGAACGCGCCGCCGGGCTGGCCGCGCTCGGCGCCGAAGGCGAGCGCCTGGGTCATGGCCAGCGGGCCGACGATCGCGGCGATGCTGGCGATGCTCGCCATCCCGCCCTGGAGCGCACCCTGGTGCGACGCGTCGGTCATCCGCGACAGCAAGGCGTTCATCGAGGGATAGACGAGGCCCTGCAGCGCGCTGAAGAAGATGATCGCGTAGACCATCCAGGCCTCGGTCGTGAAGACGTAGCCGAGGAAGGAAAGGCCGCCGACGACCATGCCGATGACGACGGTGCGCGCCTCGCCGAAGCGGGCGATGGCCCGGCCGGTGACAAAGGTCTGGGCGAGCGCCATGGCGAGGCCCGCGGCGGCCAGCGACCAGCCGATCATCGCCGCGTCCCAGTGGAGCGCGAGCCCGGCCCAGAAGGCCCAGGTCGCGGGATAGACGAAATGGGCCAGCTGCCAGAACAGCGCCGCGACCAGCAAGGGCGCGGCGCCGCCGGCGTGGAAGAGCGGCCGGAACGCGCCGAAGACATGAGCGTCGCGCCAGCGGAACGGGCGGCGTTTTTCGAGGACCAGCGTCTCGGGCAGCGCGAGGGCGATCCACAAGGCGTTGAGGCCGGCGAGCGCGGCGGCGACGATAAAGGGGGCGCGGGTGCCGAAGCCGGCCATCAACCCGCCGATCGCCGGCCCGAGGATGAAGCCGAGCCCGAACGCCGCGCCCATCAGGCCGAAGGTCGCGCCCCTCTTTTCCGGCTCGGTGACGTCGGCGAGCACGGCGTTGGCCGGCCCGTAGGTTGCCCCGGCGACGCCCGCGATCAGCCGCCCGACGAACAGCCAGGCGAGCGTGGGCGCCGCCGCCATCAGCAGATAGTCGAGCGCGAAGGCGATCGCGCAGAAAAGCAGGATCGGCCGCCGCCCGAAGCGGTCGCCGAGATTGCCGAGCACCGGCCCGGCGAAGAATTGCGCGATCGCATAGGCGACCAGCAGATAGCCCGCGATCCGCGTCGCCTCGGCAAGGGTGACATGGCCGAGATGGACGATCAGATCGGGGAGCACCGGCAGGACGATGCCGAAGCCGATCGAATCGAGCAGCAATATGGTCAGCACGATCGGGACCGCCGGGTGGTGGAAGCGCATTAGGATCGGTCCTTCTGCGTCAGTCCGGCATCTTGCCGACGGCGTTCACCCATCTGTCGACCAGGGCCTGATATTCGTCGGTCCGCGTCTCCTTCAGCCCCTCGGTGTTGAGCCAGGCGCGGTGCATGCTTTCCACGCCGAAATGGCTGGTCGGTTTGAAGCGCGACGGATCGTCGAACGAGCCGACGGTCAGGTCCATATTCTCGCTGTCGGGAAAGGCGAAGCCCAACGAGGTGCCGCAGACCGCGCAATGGGGCCGCCGCGCGATCGGCGAGCTGTCGTACCAGTCGGGCTCTCCGGCCCAGGCGATGTCCGCCTTCTTCACGTTCTTGAACGCGATCGAGACGCCGCCGGTCGCACGCTGGCACATCCGGCAATGGCAGAGATAGGCGTCGTCATTGTGGACCTGGACAGCGTAGCGAACCTTGCCGCAGGCGCAGCCGCCGGTCATCTCGTCGCTCATGCTTCTTCTCCGTCGCGCAGCCGGATCGCTTCGAGTCGGGTCCGCCAGGCCTCGGGCAGCGGCGCCGGCCGGCGGGTAGCGCGGCCGACATAGACATGGACGAAATGGCCCTCGGCGGCAGGCGCGTCGTCGCCTTTGGCGAACACGCCGATCCGGTAGCGGACGCTGGACGAGCCGAGATGCTCGACGCCGAGCCCGACCTCGACATCCTCGGGGTAGGTAAGCGAACGGGCGTAGCGGCAGCCGGTCTCGACGACCAGGCCGATCGGATCGCCGGCAGCGACGTCGAGCAGGCCGGCCTCGATCAACCAGGCGTTCACCGCCGTGTCGAACCAGCTGTAATGGACGACGTTGTTGATATGGCCGTAGGCGTCGTTGTCGGCCCAGCGCGTGGTGACGGCGCGCCACACCGGATAGGCGCCCCTCCCCTTCATCGCCTCTTTCGTCAAAGCGCGGCCTCGTAGAGCCGGCGGGCGTCGGCCTCGCTGATCGGGCAGGGATTGTTCACCAGCAGCCGTTCCTGCTTCATCGCCTCCGACGCCAGAAGATCGAGATGCTCGGGGCCGATGCCGACCTCGGAAAGGTGCTGCGGCAGGCCGGTCGCGCGCGACAGGCCGGCGAGCTTCTCGACGAAGGCCTGGGCCTGGGCCTGCTGGCCAAGCTCGCCGAGACTGGCGTCGAGAACCAGGGCAAGCTCGGCATAATGCGCCATCGCCGCGTGCATGTTGTGGCCGAGCACATGAGTGAGGACGAGCGAGTTGGAGAGGCCGTGGGGCACGTGGAAATGGCCGCCGAGCGGATACGCAAGCGCGTGGACGCCGGCGACCGGCGCATTATTGAAGGCGACGCCCGCCAGGTGGGCGCCGAGCAGCATCTCGCCGCGCGCCGCGCGGTCTTCGGGGTGCTCGCAGGCGGCGAGCAGGTTCTTGCTGAGCAGGGCTAGAGCCTGGCGGGCCAGCATGTCCGACATCGGGTTCTTCTTGTGCGCCGAGGTATAGGCCTCGATCGCGTGGACCATGGCGTCGATGCCGGTGGCGGCGGTGACGTGTCGCGGCAGGCCGACGGTGAGCTCGGCGTCGAGCATGGCGAAGTCCGCGTTCAGGGGCGGGCTGTTCACCGCCTTCTTGACCCCGCCGCCGACGGTGATCACCGACACCGCGGTGGCCTCGGAGCCGGTGCCGGCGGTGGTCGGCACCAGAGCGAGCGGCAGCCGCGTGCCGACCGCCTTGCCGACGCCCCAGATCTCCTCGACGTCGTCGCCGCTGCCGATCAGATAGGCGGCGAGCTTGGCGACATCCATCGGGCTGCCGCCGCCGAAGCCGACCACCGAGGCTGCACCCTCCCCCGCCGCGACCGAAGCGAGAAGGGTTTCGAGCGACGGATCTTGCTCGACCGCGTCGAAGATGATCGGCTCGGCGCCGCGTTCGGCGAGGGCCTCGAGCAGCGGATCGGCAAGCCCGAGCGCGCGGACATTGGCGTCGGTGACGAACAGGCAGGGCCCCGGCGGCAGCGCCGCGGCCAGCCGCCGCGCCGCGTCCGGCCCCGCGATCAGCTGCGGTCCATAGATGAAGGTCCAGGGCTGCATGGGAACAGTCTAATCCGGCTTCACGCTTGCGTCACCCCGGGGGTTTCCGCGTGCGCCGGCGTTCCGCCGCCTTCCGGATGAATTCTTCTTCAGAAGCTCCGTTGCAGCCTGCTCATCAGGCTGCGGGCGGGGCTGCCGGATTCGCCTTCGGCGAAGCTGCCGCGGTCGAGGCGGCCGACGCGGTCGTAGAGATCCTCGCTGGCCTGGATGAGCTCGGCGGCGGCGGGGAGCCGCGCAAGCAGCGCCTTGTCGGTGTCCGCGGCCGGGCCC